>UQER01000004.1 GCA_900540205.1 uncultured Porphyromonadaceae bacterium
TTGAATCTTTTCCTCTCTTCATCAGTCGTGTAGCTCGCTACACTCCCTCTTCATCAAGAAAAATCTTCTAAAAATTTCATTCGAATAAACATCAAAATAATTTCGACCAGTTACTTAGTGTTTTTTGTTGAAGGCTGTTTTTGATGGTATCGTTATTCGGCGGGGGTGCCGGTCCAGGCGGTCACTTCGTCGATGGTGGGGTTCTTGAGGCCGAGCTTGAATTTCTTGTTGATGCCGCACAGCTCCTGATGCAGTTTGCCCGGCACGGCGGCGTGAAGGGCCTCGACGGTGAGCACTCCGGCTTTCTGCAGCGGTGCCACCCATTCGGCGGGTACGCCTGCGGCCACGTATGCCTCCTCCTTGTCGCGGCGCGCCACCTTTTCGGGACGCATCTGCGGGAACAGGAGCACCTCCTGAATGGTGGTCTGGCCGGTCATGAGCATCACGAGGCGGTCCATGCCGATGCCCATGCCTGATGTGGGGGGCATGCCGTATTCAAGGGCGCGGATGAAGTCGTGGTCGATGATCATGGCCTCGTCGTCGCCTTTCTCGGAGAGGCGCATCTGCTCCACGAAACGCTCGTATTGGTCGATGGGGTCGTTCAGCTCGGAGTAGGCGTTGGCCAGTTCCTTGCCATTGACCATCAGCTCGAAGCGTTCGGTGAGCTGCGGGTTTTGGCGGTGGCGCTTGGTGAGCGGCGACATCTCAATGGGATAGTCGATGATGAATGTGGGCTGGATGTAGGTGCCTTCGCATTTCTCGCCGAAAATCTCGTCGATGAGCTTGCCTTTGCCCATTGTCTCGTCAACCTCGATGCCCATTTCCCTGGCGGCTGCACGCAGCTGCTCCTCGTCCTTGCCGTCGATGTCGAAGCCAGTGTGCTCCAGGATGGCATCGCGCATGGTGACGCGGCGGAAGGGTGCCTTGAACGATATGACGTTGTCGCCCACCTTAACCTCGGTTGTGCCGTTCACTTCGAGGCAGATGCGTTCGAGCATCTTCTCGGTGAAGTCCATCATCCAGTTGTAGTCCTTGTAGGAGACGTAGATCTCCATGCAGGTGAACTCGGGGTTGTGAGTGCGGTCCATACCCTCGTTGCGGAAGTTCTTGGAGAACTCGTAGACGCCTTCGAAGCCGCCCACGATGAGGCGCTTGAGGTAAAGTTCGTCGGCGATGCGCAGATACAGGGGGATGTCGAGCGCATTGTGGTGAGTTATGAAGGGGCGTGCCGAAGCTCCGCCGGGAATGCTCTGCAGAATGGGGGTCTCCACCTCCATGTAGCCGTGCTCGTTGAAGTAGTTGCGCATGGAGTTGAACACCTTGGTGCGCTTGATGAAGATGTCCTTCACCCCTTCGTTGACCACGAGGTCGACGTAGCGGCGGCGGTAGCGCAGCTCGGGATCCTCGAAGCCGTCGTAGGTCACGCCGTCCTTCACTTTGACGATGGGGAGCGGACGGAGGCTCTTGCTGAGCACGGTGAGCGACGAGGCGTGGATGGAGATTTCGCCCGTCTGTGTGCGGAACACGTAGCCCTCGACGCCTACGAAGTCGCCGATGTCAAGCAGTTTCTTGAACACAACGTTGTAGAGGTCCTTGTTTTCGCCCGGGCACAGCTCGTCGCGGTTGATGTAGACCTGGATGCGGCCGTTGGCGTCCTGCAGCTCCATGAACGAGGCCTTGCCCATGATGCGGCGGCCCATGATGCGGCCTGCCACGCTTACGCGGCGGGGAGCGGGAGCGTCGGGCAGCGGATTGCCCTCGGCGTCAACGGGGATGTCTGTGAAATTCTCCTTGATTTCGGCTGTGTGGCCTGTAACCTTATATTCTGCTGCGGGATAGGGGTCAATGCCGATGGCACGCATCTGCTCCAGCGATTGCCGGCGCACGATTTCCTGTTCGCTGAGTTCAAGTATATTCATGTGAGTGTGAGTTGTTTTTGTTCTGAAAAAAGTTATTTCTCCTCCTCGTTTCCGGCGAATTCCATCAGGTATGCCTTGATGAAGCCGTCGAGGTCGCCGTCCATTACGGCGTTGACGTCGGAGGTCTGGAAGCCGGTGCGGTGGTCCTTCACGCGGCGGTCGTCGAACACGTAGCTGCGTATCTGCGAGCCCCATTCAATCTTCATTTTGCCGGCCTCGATTTTTGCCTGTTCCTCCAGACGGTGGTTCATCTCCTTCTCATAGAGGATGGAACGCAGATGGCGCAGGGCGTTCTCGCGGTTCTTGGGCTGGTCGCGGGTCTCGGTGTTCTCGATGAGGATCTCCTCCTTTTCGCCGGTGTAGGGGTCGGTGTACTGGTAGCGCAGACGCACGCCCGATTCCACCTTGTTCACGTTCTGGCCGCCGGCGCCACCCGAACGGAATGTGTCCCACGACATCAGGGCCGGTTCCACCTTCACCTCAATGGAGTCGTCGACCAGCGGGGTGACGAATACGGACGCGAACGAGGTCATGCGCTTGCCCTGTGCGTTATAGGGCGACACGCGCACCAGGCGGTGCACACCGTTCTCGCTCTTGAGATAGCCGTAGGCAAAATCGCCCTCCACGTTGATGGTGCATGATTTTATGCCGGCCTCATCGCCCTCGAGCAGGTTGGCGATAGAGGTTTTGTAGCCATGTTTCTCGCAGTAGCGCAGGTACATGCGCATCAGCATCGACGCCCAGTCCTGGCTTTCGGTGCCACCCGCGCCCGAATTGATTTTGAGCACCACGCCCATGTGGTCCTCCTCGCGGCGCAGCATGTTGCGGAGCTCCAGGGCCTCGATGGCATTCATGGCCTGGGCATACATGGCGTCGAGTTCAGTCTCTTCGATGAGGCCCTCCTTGATGAAATCCCATCCGCTTGCCAGTTCGTCCACAGCCACTTCCACTTCATGATAGCCGTTGACCCAGGCCTGGAGGTCCTTGATTTTCTTCATCTGCGCCTGTGCCTCCTTGGGATGCTCCCAGAAGTCGGGCACATGCGTGCGCAGCTCCTCCTCCTCAATCTGGATCTTTTTGTTGTCAATGTCGAGATAGCGTTTGAGCGCGTCCTTGCGCTCAACGGCTTCTTTCAATTGGTCTTGCGTTATCATAAGGCTAAAAACTGTTGTTATGTGGCTGATAAAAATTAAACGTCAAAAGTGGCTGAAAAAGTTTGTACACTCAATCCTTGTTTTGACTGTACGCTGTTTGTCAGCAACTTATCGGTATTAACACATCATGTCAGGCTTGCCGGCTGGCACTGAATGCGCCTTCCGCCATGCCTGATCGCATATTATTTCGCGAAGTTACTCATAATTTATCAATTAACGAAACCCAATCCCCACCTATCTGCACCGCTGCCATGAAAAAGAGCCCCCTCGGGCGATGTGTCAGCGACACCACCAGGCCGATTCGGACACAAGGAGTAATGATGGAGGATTATGAATTATATAAAGAGAGCCGGACGTTTTGTTCCGGCTCTCCTTGGTTTGTGTGATGTGATGTTGATGCAGGATTGTACTGCTGTTATTTCAGGATTATTTTGGATGTGAGGGTTCTGCCTCCGGTGGTCAGTGTGACGACGTAGAAGCCTGCCGGAAGGGCGTGCAGACCGATTTCGGTATGGCCGGCGCCCACCTCACGCTGCAGGCAGAGCATGCCGTTGGCCGAATGGACTCTGATTTCGCCGCCGTTTTCGGTATTGCCGATTCTCAGGACTTTGCCATCGAGTGAGATTGAGCATCCGTCGGCAGCGAGTTCGCCCACGCCGCTGCTTGCTGTCTGCCTTACGCGCAGAGATTCTTCATAGGGATAAGTGCGCAGATTGAGGAAGCTATAGTCGGCCATGGGAAGCACGGGCAGGATTTGCACCATTTTGCCTTCGGACGAAGCATCGACCGGGAGTTTGACTTTGGCCTTGAGGGTGACAAAGCTTCCCTGGGTGATCGATGCCGGGCCTTCAAGAGTGCCGCCTTCGGCGTTAATGGCCTCGCCTGATTCCTCGTCGATAAGCTCGATTCTCGCATGCGAATAATCCAGTGAGATCGGGCCATAGGCATAAGCCTTGAGCGTGATTTCAGTTTCCACGCCCTGAGGTATCACAGAGCCGGAGGAGAGTGCTGCGTTGTCAGTAAGCATAAGCAACGGAGCGCCGTCCTTTATGCCTGCCAGGTTATAGATGAGATTGTTGTTAGTGCCGTCGGCCTTCACCATCCTGCCGTCGGCCCTAACCTTGAAGTAGCACTGGTATATGCCGAACGGCAGGTTGAGGAAGGCGTCGGACGACGCTTCGAGCTGCAGCTGCGCTGGTGTGCCTGCTGCCACCGAAGTGTTCCATTGGAGGATACATTTCTCCTGTCCGCCCCAGTATGGACGAGCCCACAATTCAAGCGGGCCAAAGTAGGATGTGGCGCAGCTGAGCGTCAGGTCGATATTGAAATTCACTTCCGGTTCGAGATACTTCTCGTATGTATCCGAGGCACTTTCAACCACAACGTCGTACTGGCTGTTGGGGATGTTCACGTATATGGGGTCGAATCCTGTGACGATTACCTGACGGCCGGCATCCTCATAGGTGACGTAAATGCGGTAAACGCCATATTGCGGGAACATGTCGCCGCTCATACCTATGTAGGCGTTCACCGTTTCGCCTGCGTCAAAATTCGATGGAACGAACGAGCCGTGAGGAAGATTCGCGAAGTCAGGGTTGTCTGTCTCCATGCTCACATGCACCGGATAGAAATTGATGCGGGTGTGGGTCAGCGGGGTTTCGGCATTGTTGGTCATATTCGCTTCGAAGAAAACGGAGGCTGTCTCGTCGCCCGGCATGAACGTTTGGGTGGTCTCGAAACTGTTCACCGTGATGTCGACGTGTTCGGCCGGGAGCGGGTTGACGCGCAGTTTCATCGATTCACCGTAAGGATATGAGCGAACTGCCGAATAATTCACATTGTTGCCTTCCTTCTGGTCATAGAATGCGGGGGTAAGAACATAAGTTTTTCCGGTGCCGCAATTCAAACTGCTGCTTAAGTTCAGTTTCCCTTTGATTACAAATACATCACCTTTGGCAATGTTGGTTGAGGAGATGGTGAGATTCTCGACATCTCCGATCCATTGATTGTAAGTCTCCGGGTGCTCCACATCGTGGCAAAGCAGAGAAATCTGGGGATTGACCATATTCAGGTCTGTGCGGCAGGTGAGCCGGTATTCAACATCGAGGGCGTCACCCGGATGGGCTTCATTGTTTTCGCCGATTTTCGCAGCGGATGCGAGAATCATCAGATACGATTCCATCCCTTCGTCGAAAAAGTCGAGCGTGCCACGGTTGGTGTCGCCAGGCACTGTTTTCCATTCATTGCCCGACTGATATTTAAGGAAGAGCGCATATTTGCCCAGAGGCTTCTCCAGCATTACATCCGGCGAAGCGCCTATCCAGGCTTCCCGGCCTGAGCGTAAGGATGCTCTGGCGGTGCCCAAAAGGAAGGCTTCGTCTTGAGCCCCGTTTTCAGGATATGCCCAGAATTGCACCTGACCTTCGTAAAAAGTGCCGGGTACATATGGGGTTATATCCGCCCCGACATACATGCCGTCCGAGAGCGGAAGCGACACGGTGCCGAGCGGCTGGGTCAGGATGAAGCCCTCGGTGGGAGCCTCCATGACGGTGACCCAAACAGGTTCCTGCGGGGTTATATCGTTATCCTCCTGGCGGAAGTACATGCGGTAGCGTCCGGCTTTTGACAGCTCAGGACCATATGCGCTGACTGTGACTCCGATTGTGGTCCCGGGATACAACTTGGCGGAACCGTATCTCCAGCAGTTGGAATCGGCCGAGGGAATGGTGCCGGTGTCGTCGTTCTCATGAATCAGGCAATAGGAAAATCCGGCCCCCGACTGGTAGGTGTCCGTAATGCTCTTTACGTTGACCACGAGGGAGAAATCCATGTCTACCCCGGCAATAATCAGGCCGGCTGAAGCTCCTGTCACAGCAATTGTCGGTTCGCCCTCAGGCTGAGGTTTGTCAAGATAGAAATCGCCGTTTTTCACGGTGAGGGGGATATATTCGCGGTCTTTGGAGAAGTCGCGTGTCTCGCCAAGCTGGCCCGCGCTTTTGTCGGCGTAATATGCATACTGGGGAATGACTTTGTATTCTCCGTCGGGGATGTCGGCCGATGCTATTCCGCCGTCAAAGTAGAACGCCTTCGATCCGTAATAATACGACGGTCTGAGATTTATATCGTGTTGACCCTGCTCGCGGTTCTGATACACCACTTTGCCGTTCATGTCGGTAAGGGTCAGGAAGTATTTCAGGTCGCCCAAATTGATCTGGGAGCCGGATGCATTGTAGAATTGTGCGGTGAAAATGGTTGAAGTCCTTGCATTCAGTTTGCCGTCCGCATCGCGGTATGAGCAGTTCATGTTGCTGAGAGAAAGAGGCGTATTGTAGGCGGTGTTGTCAATGCTCTCGTCGCCTGGCTTGAGGTTCAGGATAACGTCCTGTTCCTGATAATATGCGCCGTTTCCGGCACCGATGCCGAGATTGTCGGGCGAAAGGATGTTCATGTCGAAATATCCGTCGCTCATTCCTCCCCAGCCCCAGTTGATGTGCAGGAAGCCGTTTTCATCTATGCCGTCGCAAACGAACTGATGCCCGGATTTCCCGTCCGAGCCGGAATAGAGCACCGGGCTGCCGGCGAGCAGCGAACGGCGTATTGCGCCGTTCCAGTCTGCCTCACTCTGGTTGCCGCGGAAACTGAAGCATGCGTCCGGCGAATAGGAGAAGTGCCGCACAAGTACCGGAAGTATATACGAGGACTGCGCGCCGGATTCATTCGCGTGATAACTCATCTCCACGGCATATCCGAAGTCGCGCATCAGGGTGGCTACGGCAGTGGCCTGGGTCTCGTTGAAATTCGCGGGAACGTATGTCTGAGCCTCGTAGTTCCAGTCGAACTCATAGACGTCGAGCATGTTTTCCCAGTCGTAGGCGCTGGCGGAGAGATCTATTACCTCCGAATCGGAATAATAGGGATAAGCCGTCACCTCGCCTTTCCCCTTTTTGGGAAAATTGAAGAATTTCATCACCTGCGTCACAGCCGTGGCAACACACCCAGAGGGAGCACGGTTCGAGCCGAATTCGGGTGCGAAATTGTTGAATGGCGTGTCCTGGTTCCATTTCGTTTTCATAAGCGGAGCCACAGCTTCCCCTTTGAGTTCCGGATTGGCACCCCTTAATGTCAGCCTGCCATCGGCCACGGCCTTCACTATGGCTGAATAATCGTGCAGCCACGCCTTTAACTGGGGCGGCATGGCGTCGGGATTGGCAGGCAACTGGCGTTCGAGTGAATACCCTGCCAGCAGATTCGGCATGGCATCGTCGGAAGCAATGATGGCGAACCCCTTCTCCGAGGGGGTGGTCACCACATAATAGGCATCGGTTTCGGCAGCGATCTTGGAGAAGCGTACACCTGGGCTTTTGGACATGCCATGCGGCGGACTTATGCGCAACGCCGATTCGGCATTGGCAACCGAAATGGCCTGGTCGGGACTTATGCGTTCCGCGCTGAGTGAAAACCATGTCAGCACGGTCATCATAGTCAGGTAAATTAATTTCTTCATAGGATAATGATTTAGTGTGAATTTGCAAAGAGTTAAGGCGAAAATGCAATATTAGCGAAAAGATTTGAATAAATCCTTATAAAACCGGGAAAATACGAGATGACAGTAGTTAAATGAGTTTTTTAACTACTTATCGAGTGCCTGTGACGCATACGGACGCAAAGACCTTGCGTCACTACTTCGTTGGCGGAAACGTTACGGTGCCGAGGGCGGATAGATGAGTGTTGGGTGATTGGATAAAATGAACTGTGGGAAATCAGTCGATGGCGACGGAGGGGTTGATGAGCCAGAGGCGGGTGGTGGCGCGGGTGACGGCGGTGTAGAGCCAGCGGTAGAAGTCGGGTGAGGTGTAGGCCTCGGGCGGGATGTAGCCCATGTCGACAAACACCGATGCCCACTGGCCGCCCTGGGCTTTGTGGCAGGTGACAGCGTAGGCGTATTTCACCTGCAGGGCGTTGTAGTAGGGGTCGGCCTTGAGGGCGTTGCGAATGGCTGTGGGCGATGAGTTCTCGTTGAGTCCGGCATCGGCGAGGGCGCGCTGTGTGATGCGCCTCTGGCGGTCGAAGGGCATGTTGGCCGTGTCGGTGGTGAGGGTGTCGAGGTTGAGTTTGGCGTCGAGCCGGAAATCGTGGTCGGGGAAGTAGAGGCGCACGTCGGCGAACATGGTGAGTTCGCGCTGCTCGGTGGTGTAGATTTCCTCTACCACGGCGGTCTCGCCGTTGGCGGCGAAGTCCATGGTGCGCCCGGCGTTGTGGTCGGCGGTGTCGGTGCCGGCTGTCTGCTCTATAACGGAGCGTCGTGTCCAGTAGTAGTTGTTTTTGGATATGATGAGGCGTTCACCGGCCGCCAGTGCTTCCTCACGGTCGTAGAGCACCCGCCGTATGGCGAGGTTGAAATCCACGGCGCGGCGGTTGGAGCGGGTGATGAGGATGGTCTCGTTCTCGCCGTAGCGGGCGAACGATTTGCCGAACGCCTCCTCCAGGTCGGTGGGGTCCACCACCTCGATGTCGGAGAACGGCGAGACTTTCAGGTGCGGTTCGCCAAGATTGCCGTCGCGGAGTGCGCGGCGCAGCATCGTGGCGTTGTAGAGGATGCCCGAGCGCTGTTTCTGGCGCACGGTCTTGGTCATCACCGCCATGGTTACGTGCAGCCCCATCTCCTTGAGCGGAACGGGGTCCATTGCCGGCGAAATTTCCATCCCCACGGGCGGGAGCTGGGCGGTGTCGCCAAGGAGGATGAGGCGGCAGTTGATGCCGGAGTAGACGTAGAAAATGAGGTCCTGCAGCAGGTTGGTGCCGCTGCCGTCGGCTCCGTCGCCAATCATCGATGCCTCGTCGACGATAAAGACAGTGTTGACGTGCGGATTCGCTGCTACACGGGCCACAAACCGGCCGTCGGCCGACATGGCCGGGGCGCGGTAGATTTTGCGGTGTATGGTGTGGGCCGGCAGTCCGGTGAAGTTGGCGAAGATTTTGGCGGCGCGTCCGGTGGATGCAAGGAGCACCGTGGGTATGCCCACAAAGTTAAGGGTGCGCACAAGCGCACCCATCACTGTGGTTTTGCCGGTTCCGGCATATCCGTTGAGCACGAACACCGAGTCGTGGAGGGTCATTGCGGAGCAGAAGCGCGACAATGCCGCCACCAGCTTTATCTGCTGGTCGGTGGGTTCAACCGGCATGCGGTCGAGTACCTCCATTCCGAACTGCTCGATGGTCATGTGTGTGCGGGGGAGTGTCGTCGGTCACTTCACGCTCCATTCCACGCCGTCCTTAGTGTCCTTGATGTTGAAGCCGAGGGCGGTGAGCTGGTTACGTATGAGGTCGGATGTGGCCCAGTCCTTCTTTGTCTTGGCTTCGGAACGCACCTGAAGCAGGAGGTCGACGGCGCCTTTATATGGTTCGAGCGCTTTGCCGTCGGCGCCGGTGTCGGCTGTTTCGGCGCGCATGCCGAGGATGTCGAACAGGAACGTCTGGAACAGGGCGCCGAGTGCCTCGATGTCGGCGGCTGTGGCCGTGGCATGGCCGTCGCGCACCTTGTTGATGAGGCTGACGGCCTCGAACAGGTGGGCTATGACGATGGGCGTGTTGAAGTCATCGTTGAGGGCATCGTAGCATTTCTGTTTGAGCCCTTCCACTTCGGCGGCTATGCCGGAGGTCTCGGACGGTTTCATGTCGGCCAGACGGCGCCAGCCCTCGAGCATGCGTTCCAATGCCTTTTCGGAGGCCTGGAGCGCTTCGTTGGAGAAGTCGACCGTGGAGCGGTACTGTGCCTGAAGGATGAAGAACCTTATGGTCATGGGCGAGTAGGCCTGCGTGAGCAGCGGGTGAGAACCTGTGAAGAACTCATCGAGGGTGATGAAGTTGCCCAGCGATTTGCCCATCTTCTGCCCGTTGATGGTGATCATGTTGTTGTGCATCCAGTAGCGCACGGTGTCGTGGCCGTGGTGAGCCACGCTCTGGGCTATCTCGCATTCATGGTGGGGGAATTTGAGGTCCATTCCTCCGCCGTGTATGTCGAAGGTCTCGCCAAGGTATTTCTCGCCCATGGTGGAGCATTCCAGATGCCAGCCGGGGAACCCGTCGCTCCATGGCGAGGGCCAGCGCATGATGTGCTCGGGCTGAGCCTTTTTCCACAGGGCGAAGTCGGCAGGATTGTGCTTCTCCTGCTGGCCGTCGAGCGTGCGTGTCTCCGACAGGAGCTCGTCGATGTTGCGTCCCGAAAGTTTGCCGTAATGGTGGTCGGCATTGTATTTGGGCACGTCGAAGTACACCGATCCGTTGCTCTCGTAGGCGTAGCCTGATTCGAGAATTTTCTTGATGTACTCTATCTGCTCGATGATGTGGCCGGAGGCGTGAGGCTCGATCGAGGGGGGGAGCACGTTGAGCCGGGCCATGGCATCGTGGTAGCGGTTGAGGTAGTGCTGCACCACTTCCATAGGCTCAAGCTGCTCGAGGCGTGCCTTTTTTGCAATCTTGTCCTCGCCTTCGTCGGCATCGTGCTCCAGATGCCCCACATCGGTGATGTTGCGCACGTAGCGCACCTTGTAGCCGAGGTGGGTGAGGTAGCGGTAGACCACATCGAAGGTGATGGCGGGGCGTGCATGACCCAGATGGCCGTCGCCGTAGACTGTTGGGCCGCACACATACATGCCCACGCGGCCTTCGTGCAGTGGTTTGAACAGCTGCTTCTGGCGTGTGAGCGAGTTATATATCAGCAGATTGTTGTCGTTCATCGTGGAAAACGGAGGTGATGTTGTCAGAGTTGGTGTGTGGAGGTGTGCCGCCCAGGTTTAAGCCTGGAACGGGTTGGGCAGGCCGCTGCCGTTATTGCCGTTGCGGGGAGCCTTGCGCTCGATGGTGCCGAAGGTCTTCTCATATTTCTGGATATTGTCGTTCAGGGCCATGAGGAGGTTCTTGGCATTTTCGGGAGTCATGATGATGCGGCTCTGCACGCGTGCCTGCGGCATGTTGGGCGACACGTTGATGAAGTCGATGAAGAATTCGCCTGCCGAGTGTGAAATCACGGCGAGGTTTGCATAATGGCCAGCGGCCACTTCGGGTGTAAGCTCGATTTTGAGCTCCTGTTTGTTTTCTGCCATAGCGGTGTTTATGTTTTGTTTGTGTTGTTATCAGCGTTTTTTACGGATCAAGATAGAATGCACTGTCACAATGTGCACTCTCGTACCTCCGCGAACCACAAATTTAGCAATTATCCCGGTGATTCGCAACCCCGGCACTCCGTGCACCGGCTCATATTTTAGGATGGCATTGATTGTTAAAAACAGGCGGGATGGTTTTATTGATTGTTGACATTTTGTCAACTAAAGTCCCCGAAAATGGCGCATATTGTTAAATAGGGTTAAACATGGAAAGGTTTTTGCTCAAAAATTATGCTAAAAAACATAAAGGCTCTATATTTGCATCAGTTTTTCATGGTATTAGATTTAAGGTAAAAGATTATTCGTCGGGATGACGAGTAATTTTTTTTTGTGCCTGCAGAACAATCCGGCCTGCGAAAGCACTATATGAATGGAATATCAGCAGTAATTGCTAACTTTACAATCTATGGAACATATCACTTCTGAAAACATTCTGCTTATCGGATCTGTGCTCCTGATTGCCGGGGTGCTGATCGGCAAATCAAGTTACCGCATCGGCCTTCCGTTGCTGCTTATCTTCCTCATAGTAGGGATGCTGTTCGGCTCCGACGGGCTGGGCATACAGTTCAGCGACATGCACACGGCGCAGTTCATAGGCATGATTGCCCTGTGTGTGATTCTGTTTTCGGGCGGCATGGGGACGAAGCTTTCGGCCATACGGCCTGTCATTGTGCCCGGTCTGTTGCTGTCCACTGTGGGTGTGCTGCTCACGGCGTTGCTTACCGGGTTGTTCATATGGTGGCTGTCGGGCATGCAGTGGACCAACATCCATTTCGCATTCCTGCCGTCGCTGCTTCTGGCCTCCACAATGTCGTCAACCGATTCAGCTTCGGTGTTCGGCATTCTCGGCAGCCAGAAAGTGGGGCTGAAACATCATCTGCGCCCCATGCTCGAGCTTGAAAGCGGCTCGAACGACCCTATGGCCTATATGCTCACCATAATCCTTATAGAGGCCATAACACTGGGCGGCCATCTGGAGGTGTCAACGCTGCTTACACAGCTTCTGCTGCAGTTCGGCGTGGGTGGTGTGATGGGTCTGCTGATGGGTAAAATCACTGTGATGCTCATACGTCTGTACCGCCGGATAGGAAGCAAAGGCGCAGCGGCCACGGAGGATTCCGGACAGGCTGTGTCGATGATATCCATACTTACCATCGGATCGGCTTTCCTTACGTTTGCCGCCACCAACGCTCTTGAAGGCAACGGCTACCTTGCAGTCTATTTGTGTGGAATAGTGCTCGGCAACTCTAATTTTACAGGATGCCGCGGTGTGGGCAAATTCATGGACAGCCTCACATGGCTGGCGCAGATTGTGGTGTTCCTGATGCTCGGGCTGCTTGTCAATCCGCACGAGATGCTTTCAGTTGTGCCGGTGTCGCTGCTCATAGGGTTGTTCATCATAGTGCTCGGGCGTCCGCTGAGCGTGTTTCTCTCGCTTGCGCCTGTACGCGGCATCAACTTCCGTTCGCGCCTGTTTGTGTCGTGGGTGGGTCTGCGCGGCGCTGTTCCCATCATTTTCGCCACATATCCGGTGGTGGCACAGGTGCCGGGAGCGGCACAGATTTTCAATATAGTGTTTTTCGTGACGTTGCTGTCGCTGCTCGTTCAGGGCACAACCGTCATATCCTGCGCCCGGCGGCTGAAGCTGGCAGACGGCAGTGGGGACGATTCGGACGATTTCGGGGTGGAACTGTCGGACGAAATTCCCACAACCCTGCAGACCATCGTGCTTGATGAAAACCATCTGGCCGATGGCAACACGCTGAGCCGCATGAAGCTGCCCGAAGGCTCGCTGGTGATGATGATACGCCGCGGCAACCGCTATCTTGTGCCCAACGGCACGCGCAAACTATACCCCGGTGACAAGCTTCTTGTAATTAGCGAGAACACCTCAGTGGCCAAATAATCCGCCGCGTCGACAAATCCTGATTCCTGCACACTCCACAGGATTAGAAACAAACGACTACATTGTAGGGACATCGCTTTGCGATGTGGAACATGAAAGAATGATTTATCATTATCATCCAACATGCTCCACATCGCAAAGCGACAATGTCACTAAGTTAAGAGAGGGGTGAAGGCTCTTTATGAGACCCGGAGGGTCGGGTCTGTGCCTATCCGCGTGCGGAGCGTCAGCGTAGCGCGTGGTCAATGTGCGCGAATATAAAACGAGGCGCGGAGGGCCGAGCCTGTAGTTGATAAACCTGTCCTTATTATTCTGTTTCTACAGACCCGGCCCTCCGGGCCTTACAGAGTGGGTGTGTACGACTCCCCCGCACTCCGCTTCGCTGCGTACGGGGATAAGTACGGCTTCGGCCCTCCGGGCCTTTATGATGACAGCAGGCATAAGAACCTTAACTTAGTGACATTGTCGCAAAGCGATGTCCCTACGTGAAAGGGGATTGATTCCTTTCGGATGTCAATCCCCCTTCTGATGTCAATTATGGTGTCCGTCAGGCTTTGGGTGCCTTGGCGGTCTTTTTGGCTTTGGGTTCAGCTTTTTTCGCAGGCTCTTTTTTCTCGGCTTTTTTAGCGGGTGCCTTTTTGGCGGTAGCTGCCGGTGCCTCGGCGTTTTTGCGCAGCAGGTGCTCCTCGTTGAGGTGCTGTTCGTTCAGGCGCAGGGTCTCGACCTCCTTGTTCAGTGTCTCGATTTCACGCGACTGGTTGCGGATGGTGGTGAGGAGTGAATTCAGCTCTTCGTTCTCAATCGACATGGGATATTGCTCCTCGACGCGTACGATGAAGTCGGAAAGCACATTCATGTAGTTGGTGAACGCCTGATACGGGGTTTCGTAGGGCGAGAACATCGAGTGGCTTGCGCCGTCGGCAAAATGCTTTGTCGACATGTAGAACAGATGGTCGCTTGCCTGCAGGCGTCCCCAGTCCTGTTTGAGCTGGCGGTTGTCGGCGAGGCGAACACGCTCGGCCACGGAGTAGAGTTTGTTGAATGCCTCGTTCTGCAGCTTGTTGCCGAGCCATGCCGAGGTGTCGCGTGCCTCGTCGGCCCAGGAGATGGGATGGACGATGGAGAGTTCGGCCACCGGCTTGAGGGTCTTGACGGCCTCGGTGGGGGTGATGAACTGTACGCCACGGTCGCGGGCGAAGCGGGGCAGAGCCTCGAGGAACTGGAAGATTCCGCTGTCGGCGTGGTGGAATTCACCGAAGGTTTCCAAATTCATGAAGAGGTTGAAAATCTGCTCTTCCTGTGGGGTGTCGGCAATCCAGCCGATGTATTTGTCGGCGGTGAGGGGATATTCGCTCCAGGAAGTGTCGGAGAAGCGGTTGGTGATATCGTCCGACAGTTTGTCGTTCTTGAGCAGGAGTTTCAGCTTGGGAGCCGAGGCTGCGGAATATACGTAGTTGGGCGATTTCCAGCCGAGGATGTGCTTGGCGCCTTCGGTGATGCAGCCCTTGAATCCCATGTCGACAAGCTGCGGGGCAAGCTCGTCACTGTAGATAAGCTCGCTGTTGCGGAACACCTTGGGTGTCACGCCGAAAATTTCCTTGATCTTGTCGGAATGGAGTTTCACCTGGATGCGGAACTCCTCGGGGTCGATGAGCGAAGCCAGCGAATGGTCGTAGGTCTCGGCCAGGAATTCCACTTTACCTGTGTCGGCCAGTTTTTTGAGGATATCCACAAATTCGGGCACATACTGCTCGCACTGCTCGAGCGCAACGCCGGTGATGGAGATGGCGCAGCGGAATGCGCCGTCGGTGTCCTCGATCATTTTCAGCAGGCTCTGCGCTGCGGGGATGTAGCTGCGGTGGGCAATCCGGGTGATTATGTCGTCGTTGGCAAAATCATCGTAATAGTAATGGTCGTTGCCTATGTCGAAAAAGCGGTAGCGTTTCAGGCGGAACGGCTGGTGAATCTGGAAATAGAAGCAAATCGCTTTCATATCGTTGTCGTGTTTTTATTGTTTTAGAACCTTTTTGTAGATGTCTATTACTTTCTTGCCGGCCTTGTCCCAGGTGATCTGGTTCACTTCGGCCAGACCGTCCTCGCGCAGCTGGTTGTACATGGCCGGGTAGGAGATGATGGAATAGATGGCGTCGGCCATGGCATCGATGTCCCAGTAGTCGGTCTTGATCACATTGGTGAGGATTTCGGCGCAGCCGCTCTGCTTTGAGATGATGGAGGGCACGCCCATCTGCATGGCCTCGAGCGGCGAGATGCCGAAGGGTTCGGACACGGAGGGCATGATGTAGACGTCGCTGGCCTTGAGCATTTCGTACACCTGTTTCCCTTTCTGGAATCCCGGGAAATGGAAGCGGTCGGCGATGCCGCGCTCTGCGGCGAGGGTTATCATCTTGTCCATCATGTCGCCCGAACCGGCCATAACGAAGCGCACGTTGTGGTCGAGCTTGAGCACTTTGGCTGCTGCCTCCACAAAATATTCCGGTCCTTTCTGCATGGTGATTCGGCCAAGGAAGGTGACAATCTTGTCCTTTGGCTTCTGCACCTGCACGTCAAGCAGCTCGCGGCTCAAGGGCACAACGGCATTGTGGACGGTGGTGACCTTAGCCGGGTCGATGCCGTATTTCTCGATTACCGTCTGGCGGGTGAGGTTCGACACGGTGATGATGTGGTCGGCGTGGAGCATGCCGTCGCGTTCGATGTTGAACACGGTGGGGTTCACGTTGCCGCGCGAACGGTCGTAGTCGGTGGCGTGCACGTGGATCACCAGCGGTTTGCCTGTCACCTGCTTGGCATGGATGCCGGCGGGGTAGGTGAGCCAGTCGTGCGAATGGATTACGTCGCAGGGGATTGTGCGGGCAACCACGCCTGCCATGATGGAATAGTTGTTGATCTCCTCCAACAGGTTGTCGGGATAGCGTCCGGAGAATTCAATGCAGCCGAGGTCGTTGGTGCGCATGTAGTTGAAGTCGGCGTAGATATTGTCGCGGAGCCGGAAATACAGGTCCGGGTCCATGACTTTGCCTATGCGGCTTTCAACATAATCGCGGTCGACGTCGCGCCATGCCACAGGCACCTGCGAAGCGCCGACGATGTGGGCGAAACTGCGGTCCTCGTCGCCCCAGGGTTTGGGGATAACGAAGGTGATGTCCATGTCGCCGCACTCCCACATCCCTTTGGTGAGACCGTAGCTGGCGGTGCCTAATCCGCCAAGGATATGAGGTGGAAATTCCCACCCGAACATTAGTGCTTTCATTGGGTAATAGTGTTGTCTGGGTTAGGATTCAAAACGTCGGAGTGTGCGGATGGTCCGGAGCACTTCGGCAATGTTGGTGGCGTGAGAGATGGCTCCGCGTCCGGCAAACGGCGGGTTGCCGTCGTAAAGCTGGCTGAGCGAGCCGATGCATCCCTGGCTCATCTCTTCCTCGAAGCCGATGAGCATGCGGTCTATATAGCTTACGCCGCTGCGGCCGAACACCTTGAGATAGGCGTCGGCATAGAAGCCCATGAGCCACGGGCGAGCCGGGCCGTTGTGCATGGCCTGTTCGCGGTCGTAGGGCGAGCCGAGGTAGAATGGCCTGTAACCGTAGCTTTTCGGCGAGAGTGTGCGCAGTCCTTTGGGGGTGAGCAGTTCGCGGGTGACGACGTCGAGAACGCCTTTGCGCTGGCGGCGGTCGAGCGGCGAGTAGTCAAGGCCGATTGCGATGGCCATGCTCGGACGTACCGACGGGTCGGCATAGGTGCCTGTCACATAGTCGTAGAGGTATCCGTAATCGTTGAGGAATGTGTCGATGAACGGCTGTTTCATCTTATCGGCGGTGTCGAGCCATGCCTGACGGCGCTCGGCCAGTTCGGGTTTATTCTCAGCCATCGATGCGGCGAACATCAGGGCGTTGTACCACAGGGCGTTGATTTCAACCAGCAGGCCGGTGCGCGGAATTACGGGGCGGCCGTCCCACATGGAATTCATCCACGATGCCGGCTCCATGGTGCCGTCGGTAGAGAGCATTCCTGTGTCGGTGAGCTGCAGGCGCGGGTGACGTCCGGCGAGCACGAAGTCGATCATGTCGGCCACAAACTGCAGGTAGCGGTCGGCTGCCTGGTCGATGCCGTAATTCTTGGCGTATTGCTGGATGGTCCAGATTGCCCATACAGGGATGTCGGGCAGGTTGATGCCGTGGATGGTGCGCGACACGTGGCCGTCGGTCATGAAGCGGTTGAGCGTCAGGATGGCGGTCTCCATGATTTCCTCGAAGTCGGCACGGTGGTCGATTGCGATGGTGTTGCCCGGCAGCGACATGAATGTGTTGCGGGCCAGGATGGTGCCCCAGGGATAACCGGAGAGCATGTATTCGTGGTCGCCTTTTTTCAGGTAGAGCTGTTTTGCCGAGTTCTTGAGGCAGTTGAAGAAGCTTGTGCGGGCGGTGCGCGATGCAATCTCGTTCTCGTAGAGCTTGTGCAGGTTGCGGGGATTGGCTTCGCTCAGTCCGGCCGAGAAGATGATGCTCTCGCCTTTCTTGATGTTCACCTGGAAGTAGCCGGGCACCCAGAGGTCCTCGGTGTAAGGCACTCCGCGTTCCAGGTCCTTCACATATTCGATGTTGTGATACCAGTCGGGGGTGTCCACCCATTCGGGCTTGTGGTTGAGCTGCATGTAGAGGGTTGGGTAGCCTTCGTAGAGGCAGCATGAAATGCCGTTGGGCACCTGCTCGATGTGGGTGTTGAGGCGGTCGTTGGCCACACACAGCGAGTTGACCTCGCGGAAGGCCAGGAACGGACGGAACTGCAGCGTTGTGGGGGAGTTGGCGTCCACCAGGGTGTAGCGGATGAGCAGACGGTTCTCCTGCGAGATGAAGATTTTCTCCTTGGTGAGGATCACACCGCCCACGCGGTAGGTGGTGCGGGGAACGCTGTCGCAGTTGAACTCACGGATGTACTTGTGGCCGTTGGGGCTGTAGACGCCGCCCTGATAGCGGTGCAGCCCCAGATTGAACGGAGCGCCGTGCTGTATCACGGTCTCGTCGAGCGACGACAGCAATACATGCGGACGATACTCTTCGTCGCCAATGGGGATCACCAGAAGGCCGTGCTGCTTGCGGGTGTTGCACCCCACAATAGAGGTGCAGTGATAAGCTCCCGCCTGATTCGTGCGCAGTATCTCCTTGGGGAGCGACTGCTCGAGATTTATCATCAGGTTCTTATCAAACTTTAGATAACTCATTGGTAAAAGGTATGTGTGGTTAGTTTTTATGATTTCCAGTTTGTGTGCTCTGTCAGGATTGCCACGTCCCTCGGCACATAGAAAGAGAGAATGACGGAGAGAAAAAACGATGCCTCAAATCGATTTAAGGTGATATTTATAGTTTGACAAGCGATAAAATGTTGTAGAACAATATTGTCCGGCAGCTATGCATCAAAACTTTGCATGAATCATCACTTGGCTGTATTCAGAAAACGAATTTATGATTTTCAGAGAGATTTTACAAATAAAATTAACCATTATTAAGAAAAAGGTAACTTCCGCCACATTTCCGCAACGGTTTATCTGCGCTCCTGAAAAAATGCCTGCATCAGTGCGGCGCATTCGTCGGCAAGGACGCCCTCTGTGAGAGTGGAGCGCGGATGGAACGGTTTGCGGGCAACAAAGGTGGTGTAGCCCCGTTTGGTGTCGGGGGCTCCTGTGACTATACGCGGAATCTGTGCCCACCCGATGGCGCCGGCGCACATCAGACAAGGTTCCACCGTCACGTAGAGGGTGCAGTCGGTGAGATATTTTCCGCCCAGGGTCTGTGAGGCGGCGGTTATGGCCTGCATCTCGGCGTGGGCGGTCACGTCGCACAGCGACTCGGTGAGGTTGTGCCCGCGTCCTATCACCCTCCCTTTGCACACAACAACAGCCCCGATGGGGATTTCTCCGGCACGGTATGCCTCCCGGGCTTCGGCCAGGGCCATGCGCATGAATCGTTCGTCGTCGTTCATCATATGATGTCGTTGTATTCTTTATTTATCAATACGTTTGTAGGGGTGGTTGCACGCATTCTGCAGCATAATTGTTTCACCCTGAGTCTTTTCACGGCCGAACTTCAATGATTTCACCTTTGACGGGAAACCACAGATAGCCGCGTGCGCCAGGATGGCCGGCATCCGCAAGCATGCGGAGGTAGCGCCGCACCTGCGAATGGTAGGCAGGGCGGTCAGCTGCGCCGAATTTATAGTCGATAACGGCTACTGAACCATCGGGCATCCAGACAATTCTGTCGGGACGGCGCAGGGTTTCGCCTCCTGCTATGGAGCGCTCGTTGGCCACGCTGGCGAAGCCCTCGAACCACGGGCGTACTCGTGGGTCGGCCAGTGCTTTGTCGAGAATATCGCGGCTCATCTGCAGCTGTTCTGCGGAAAGCCTGAACCGGTGTCCCTGACGTGCGAGGGCTTTTGGAAGGTCAGATAGCCGGCGCACCTGTCCGAGCACACTGTGAAGGAATATGCCACGGTGACGGTCGGTGTCGAAATCGAAATTGTCAAGCTCGTCGAAGTCCATCTCGGCAAGGATGGCCGAACGCTCGTTCACCTCGTATTCGTCGAGCAGAGTGCCGTAATCGATGGCATCTGTAACCTTTTGCTCCGGCGCGGGTCGGATGCCCCCGGAGCCGGCTTGTGGTTCGGGTGCAGTGGGTGTGCCTAATGTGAAACGTATCCCGTCGTCGGGTATGCCGTCAGTGCAAGGTTGCAGTCCGGTGTCGAGCGGCGTCATCCATTGGCGCACTTCCGGAGTTATGCCGAGGTGCTCCATGTGTTGTGCCGACATGTCGCGCAACGCCTGCAGCAGCAGGGAGTTGAACGGGCGCGTGTCAGCGGCGTTTTCGGAAGCGGACGGCATTTCGGAATAGACGGCGAGTTCGCGCACGGCGCGTGTGAAGGCCACGTAGGCCACGTTGAGGGTGTCCACTTTCTGTTCGGTTATCCACTCGTCGGTCTGGCGCGCAAGCATGGGGATGTCGCGGTTGGCGGTGTTGTTGGGGAGCATCATCATCGGCGGTACGTCGGCCGGGTCGACAAACGGCAGCTGCGTGGGATCCAGACGGTACCATCGGCGGCTGGGGCGTTTGTCGGAATGGTTGGTCACCATGTCGTAGCTGCAGAACGGTAGGTGTACGCAGGCGTATTCAAGACCTTTGGCCTTGTGTATGGTGAGCACGTTGATGGCTTCCACGCCGTCGGGGGCAGGCACATTCGTCAACGCTCCTCCGCGGTCCCACCAGTCAAGAAAATCGAGCACCGAGTTGTTGCCGCGTTCCGAAAAGTCGGCCACAAGGTCCTGGAATGCGGTTATGAAATTATTCTCGTGGCGGCGTGCCTCGGGTGTGACAAACCGCCCGATGATGCGTTCGGTAAGCGCCAGAAGCGTGGGACTTTCCATGTTGCGCAGGCGTGCCAGTTCGGCATCTATCTCGGCCTGAAGCGCGTCGGTGGTTTCATCCACCGGCACTGATGTGGCCGCCACGGCGCGTGCCAGCGCTTCGGAGTCGGTGAGTCGGCGCATGCGCGGCGAACCGTCGGGATTGAGCAGCGGTGAGCCGTTTTCGTCGGTCTCTTCCACCATCTCGAAGCGGGAAAGCTCGAACCGGTGGAGCAGGCGGTTGCGGCGGTAAACCGGATTGACCACGTTGACGGGATTGCCGTCCGTGTCCACCTCGCCGTCGCCCTTGGTCACGGTCAGCGGTTCGGTGGCCAGTCTGAGCACGTTGACAATCATGCGTACGGCAGGCGACATGGACACTGGCATCGAATCGGCCGATGCCACCGGCACCTGTCCGTGCGGCCATGTGGAGGGGTTGGTCATGGCCTGCATCAGATGCTCTATTATCCGCCGTCCCTCCGAGCCCTTGCGCACAAGCACGGCTATATCCGACGGACGGTAGCCGGCGGACAGCTGACGCGACACTTCGGCCGTCAGCGCATCGAGCTGCCGCTGTGCAAGCGGCACGTTTTCTTCCTGCTCCTCGCCTGAGGAAGCGGCCGCGCGGGGGAAGAATGTGATTTTCACATAGCCCCGAAGATCAGCGTGTTTTTGCGGAATCTGTTGCACAAGGCCGCCGTAGGTGTGTTCGATGGAGTGCGCGGCACTTGTGTCGGCTATGCGGGCGAGGGCGTTGAACACGGTGTTGTTGAATTTCACCACCTCCACCGAACTGCGCCAGTTGGTGTTCTCGGCGATGTCGATGCCGTGCACTTCGACGGAATCGGGGAAACGTCCGTGTACCAGGGTCTCCACTTTCGATTCGAGCAGCCGCGGATCGGAGTTGCGGAACCGGTAGATACACTGCTTTTCGTCGCCGATTATCAGGTTGTCGTTGCCCCGGCTGAGGCTTTCGAGCACCAGCGGCTTGAGGTTCTCCCACTGCATCTGCGATGTGTCCTGAAACTCGTCGATCAGGAAATGGTGTATGGCGGTGCCCATGCGTTCGTAGATGAACGGTGTCTCATCCTCGCTGATGATGCGGTGGAGCAGGTCGTTGGTGTCGGACAGCAGCAGGGCGTCGTGTTCGTGGCGGTACTCGTCAAGATAGCGGTGCACCTGGCCGAAGAGGCCAAGCTGATACACGTTGTCGAACAGCAGCCGCGCCAGGCGTGCCTTGTCAATGAAGTTGTCGATAGCGCTGAGCGCCGCGCCCACTTCGCCAAGCATGGCTGCGTCCGGCTTGTCGGTCTTGCGGAAGGCTGTAGTCGGGTCGGCCACGGCCTTCTGCCATGTGGCGGTGCGGTTTCGGCCGAAATTGCCTGCGGCGAAATCGGCAAGCGGGGCGCGCACGTTTTTCTGTCCGTATTCGCCCATACGCTCCAGAGTGGCTGCGGCCAGGGCCATGATGTCCTGTGCCTCACGAGCCAGCGGACCGCGCGAGCCGAGTGCCTGCGAGAAGCGCTCTATGCGCGATGGGTCGGTGAAATATTCGTCGATTTCTGCGCGGTTTATCTTGTATGTCTCGTTGAGGAATCCGCGCATCTCGGAGATGAGGCGTTCGTTCACGCTCGATGACCGTGAAAGCAGGTTGGCGTTGCCGCCGCTCTCGAGTTTCGACAGCATGTAGCGCCGCAGCCATTCCTCCAGATGGCGCCGGTGAGTGGCCGTCCCCTCGTCGGGGTTGTTGATGTCCTGAAGCATCTTTCCCACAGCCACAGCCACGGGGTAGCGGTCGTCGATCTCCACATCGTGCGTGGGCGACAGCTCCAGTTCACGGGTGAAAGTGTTGAGCACACGCTGGAAAAACGAGTCGATGGTGCTCACGTTGAACCATGAGAAGTTGTAGAGCACATCGGCCAGCGCCCTGCGGGCATGCATGGCCAGAGTGGCCGCGTCGGTGCCGAACTCCTTTATGAAATCATCCTCATAGGGACTTTTGCGGCCATCGGGGGCAGTGCCGCCAAGGGCTGCAAGCTCGCCTATGATGCGGGCCGTCATCTCGTCGGTGGCCTTGTTGGTGAACGTCACGGCCAGGATGCGGCCATGCACCTTCGGCTGGTGATGTCCGTGGGGCGTGAGCGGGCGCAGGGTGAAGCGTCCGTCGGCTCCGCGCTGGGCGAGGAGCAGTTTCAGATATTGCCGGGTCAGTGTGAATGTCTTGCCTGACCCCGCCGAGGCTTTGTGGATTTGCAGCATGCCTCAAATTTACGAATTATTTCCGTCAACACCGCATGCCTTCAAATCGCCAATATAGAATTATTCCCCTACAAAGATATTAACCATAAACATCAATAATATGAACTGACAAAAATGTACATTTGGCAACTATAAGGCTTCTCCCACTCTTCGGTATGTTTCTCTAATCTATATATCAATGAATAGTCTTGAAGTTTGTCACCGAATTCTTTCATTCTCCTACCTCGTGTTGCCTCCTGATAATAGGGGCTTACACATATTATAATGTTGTTATGGGATTTATCTTTATTTAGCAATGATAGGATGATATCGCCATCAAAATCTTCCAAGTCTATCACATTTGAGAAAATATGTATAACTGTTGAAGATTTTGGATTGATATCGTCATCATTTATCTGGTTGTCCTTTTTACAAACGGCTGATATTGTTGAGTAGTTAAAGAATGTTTTCACATGATTTACGCATCGCTGCAGATTCAGCCGCGAAGGTTCAATAAGAATAAAATCTTTGATATAGTCATTGTCAATATACCTCGTAGCCATATAATCTGAAAGGACCATTTCTGCAATGCCCTGGCCGCATCCATAATCAATTACAGTGATACCATCTTCGTGCCAAACTTTAGATGGGATTTGTTCATAAGCATGAAGCAATTTGGCCTGGTGAATTTCACCATATTTGGCGATGTAAGCGTTAAGTTGACGACTATTGGTGAGGTGAGCCGCTCCGTGCTCTAAATCTTCAACAACATTTTGCTGCTCGGTTTTTGAAAGCAAGGCAAACCAATCCTTTGCCTGCTGTAATACACTGACAAAAGTGTATGCGGATTTCAGCGTTTTGGGTATGAAGTTCATAGATTAAATTATGTGGTCAGTAAGTGGGTTAGCGAGAGCTCTTTTAAAATTTGCAAACGCCGAGGCTTGGGACGTGTTGGCATAGCAGTAGAGGCAGCCGTGCGGACAGGTGTTGTATGCGCCGATATCTTTTGAGAGGATGCAACCGCATGACTTGCGTTGGCCACTGTCGGTCTTTGCGTTATAAAGGAAATTTTGCAGTACCGAATCATCAGGTGCAAGCCGGCTGATTAGTTCCGGGTCGACGCAGCGGTTATGCTCGATGCCATATTCCGAAAGGTCTATGCGTTCGGCGCATGTCGCGAGGGTGAAATTCCAATTATTACGGTTCATTTCTGAAAGCCGCGATGCAAATTCGCGCATAGTCTCTTCATCCCATTCACGATAGTCGATGCCGCCAAGCCGAAGATTGCGCGATACTTTCTTATACGGGTCAATGTCAGCAAAACTGAAAATGAGTTTTTCTGAATAGCCTGCCACGGCATTGGCGATGTGTGCTATTTTTTCAAGTAAAGTATCTATGTTTATTTTGTCTGCAAGAATAAGCGGGTCAAAACGCCACACTGCCGCTCCTGCTCCTAAAGCGTCGACCAGCCGACGGAAAGTTTCTATTTTTTGCTCCAAAGGAGGAACGTTTGGCTCCAGTCCTTCAGCTTCGTAATCGTTAAGAGTGTATTGGATATAGCACCCTATACCGCGTTCTTTAAGTACCGACAGGTATGGCAACAGCGGTTCAGGATTCTTTGACCAGAAAACAATGAAACGGGTATTCACGAATGAAACATAGCTATCCTGCCCCGAGAAAGGATTTCGCCACCTGACATAGTTCTTTTCGAGGCGGTTGAAAAACCAGTCGGCATAAAAAGCCGGTATGTCTGTAGCCCTGCTCGCAGAAACTATCACAGGAGCTTGTGCTAAAACTGCTGAGCCGTTATCGTTGCATATGGAGATGGTCTGATGTTTCATCATGGTGGAATTGCTGATACACAAAGATACGATTCAATATATGCAATATTAAAGCACATCAAGATTAATAAATGTCAAATAAGAGAATATTGGTTTTGGTATGTCCGACTGAGGGAGTGGGCTGCAACCAATGGGTGCCGCTGAGTGTTAATAAATGAAAACGGGGGA
The DNA here is from genome assembly GCA_900540205.1 of uncultured Porphyromonadaceae bacterium. GTDB lineage: Bacteria > Bacteroidota > Bacteroidia > Bacteroidales > Muribaculaceae > UBA7173. The sequence goes on from UQER01000004.1 coordinate 24,797, forward strand.
TGCTGAAAGATGCAGGTATTCTCCTCCGTACAGAAAATATTTTTTAACTTTGCAGACGAAACCCCTCGACCCGATGATTGAAAGAATCGTAATTATCGACAGTGCCGACCCCGCCAGTTTTTATGGGGTCAACAACGCCAACATGCAGTTGATACGCAACCTTTTCCCTAAATTGCGGATGGCTGCCAGAGGCTCGGTGATAAAAGTGATAGGCGATGAGGCCGAGACAGCCGAGTTCGAGAAAAAAGTCAAGGAGCTTGAAAGCTATTGCGCCAAATTCAACAAGCTCACCGAGGATGTGATTCTCGACATAATAAAAGGGGAGGCACCGCGCGACGCACACTCCGACGATGTTATTATATATGGTGTGAACGGCAAGCCGATTTCGGCCCGGACGCCCACCCAGTACAAGCTTGTGCAGACCTTTGCCAAAAATGACCTCACTTTCGCCCTCGGTCCTGCCGGAACAGGCAAAACCTATGTGGCCATCGCGCTTGCGGTGAAAGCCCTGAAAAACCGCGAGGTGAAGAAAATCATACTGTCGCGTCCGGCTGTGGAGGCAGGCGAGAAGCTCGGATTCCTGCCCGGCGACATGAAGGACAAGATAGACCCCTATCTCCAGCCGCTCTATGATGCCCTGGAGGACATGATTCCAGCCGCGAAGCTGAAGGAATACATGGAGACCAAGGTGATACAGATAGCCCCGCTGGCGTTCATGCGCGGCCGCACGCTCAACGACGCCGTAATTGTGCTCGACGAGGCCCAGAACACCACCACCCATCAGATCAAGATGTTCCTCACGCGCCTTGGTGTGAACGCCAAGATGGTGATCACGGGCGATGTGACGCAGATTGACCTTCCCCGCTCGGTAAATTCCGGACTGGTGCAGGCGTTGCGCATTCTCAACGGCATCCAGGGGATAGGCAAGGTGGAGTTCGGCAAGAAGGACATTGTACGCCACCAGCTTGTGCAGCGCATCGTGGAGGCATACCAGGCTTTCGACGAGAGCGAGGAGCGCCGCCGCAAGGAGGAGGCCGCGGCAGCCGACGCCGCCCCGGATGCGGCCCCCCGGCCATAACAATCAGACAACAAACACAATTTCACTCCAATAAAATTCCACATGGCAACTTTAACAAGAACTGACTTCAATTTTCCCGGACAGACGGGTGTTTATCACGGCAAGGTGCGCGACGTCTATTCGGTCGACGGCAACAATCTGCTGGTGATGGTGGCTACCGACCGCATTTCGGCATTCGATGTGATTCTCCCCAAAGGCATCCCCTTCAAGGGCCAGGTGCTCAACCAGATTGCCACCTATTTCCTTGAGGCTACAGCCGACCTGGTTCCCAACTGGCGTCTGGCCACACCCGACCCCATGGTCACAGTGGGCTACCGCTGCGAAGGTTTCCCCGTAGAGATGATTATCCGCGGATACCTCACCGGCAGTGCATGGCGTGAATATGCCGCAGGCGCACGCGAGCTTTGCGGAGTGAAACTTCCCGACGGCATGCGCGAGAACGAGCGTTTCCCCGAACCAATCATCACCCCCACCACCAAGGCTGCCGAGGGTCACGACGAGAACATCTCGCGTGAGGAAATCATCGCCCAGGGCCTCGTGAGCGAGGAGGATTACAAGCAGATGGAGGAGTACACCCGCGCTTTGTTCGCACGCGGCACAGAGATGGCCCGTGAGAAAGGTCTGATTCTTGTGGATACAAAATACGAGTTCGGCAAACGCGACGGCAAGGTGATCCTCATCGACGAGATCCACACCCCCGACTCGAGCCGCTACTTCTATGCCGAGGGCTATGAGGAGCGCTTTGAGAAAGGGCTGCCCCAGCGGCAGCTCTCCAAGGAGTTCGTGCGCCAGTGGCTCATCGACAACGGCTTCATGGGCAAAGAGGGCCAGACCGTGCCTGAAATGACCCCTGAATTCTGCAACGAGGTGTCCGAGCGTTACATCGAGCTTTACGAGCATATCACCGGACGCAAATTCGAGAAAGCACCCGAAGAGCATCTGGCCGAACGCATCGAAAGCAATGTGCTCTCGTGCCTGAACATGCTCCGCGACTGAACCTCTGACACGTCACGGACAGCACACCGTTATCACCGCACCAACTCCATTCATCACCCTACCGACGCATGGCTCAATCGCCCGAACAGATAAAACCTTACGACAACACGCGCTCAAAGACGGCGCAGGTGGAGCAGATGTTCAACTCCATAGCGCCTGCCTATGATTTCATGAACCGTGCCATGACGCTGGGCATCGACCGGCTCTGGCGCCGTAAGGCTGTCGGCATGGTTGCCGCCACCGGGCCTGTGCACATCCTTGACGTGGCTACCGGTACGGGCGATCTTGCCGTGGAACTGTGCCGGAGGATTCCCGCTGCGTCGGTCACCGGAGTTGACCTGAGCGAGGAGATGCTTCGCATAGGCCGCGAAAAAATGGAGAAGGAGGGGCTTACGTCCAGGGTGACCCTCCGCAAGGCCGACTGCCTTGACCTGCCGTTTCCCGACGGCACGTTCGACGCCGTCACCGTGGCCTACGGCGTGCGCAACTTCGAGCACCTCGACAAAGGGTATGCCGAGATGGCGCGCGTGCTTAAACCAGGAGGGATGCTGTGCGTGATAGAACTGGCGGTGCCCACGTCCAGAGTGGTGCGTCCGTTCTATAATATGTATACCCGCCACATTATCCCGGCGGTGGGCCGGATGGTGTCGTCCGACTCGAGGGCGTACACCTATCTTCCGGAATCCATCGCAGCTATGCCACAGGGCCCCAGAATGCTTGCGCTTATGGCAGGGGCGGGACTGACACGGGCGCGCCTCACACCGCTCACATTCGGTGTGTGCGCCATTTACACGGCAAACAAAGCCTGATTGTGCCAAGATTTTCCGAAAAATGACGATTTTTTCGCAAATAAGTGTTAAATATACACGCTTGCTCTTGCACAGCTCAGAATTAATGGCTTCCTTTGCATGTGTGTTTTTCATAGTATTAGATTAAGATAAAGGTTTAAAGGAAAAAGGTCGTCGTGATGACGACCTTTTTTAATTTTAACAACTCCATTCTGAGGGTTTAACGAATTCACGATAATTTGGGCCTGAATACGGCTAATCAGACTAATAACCGGTCCTTCCGATTGTAGGGTCGCGACCTGTCGCGACTGCAAACACCTGTCTCTGGTTAGGGTAGACTAAATGGTTCATTCGTTCAGCTGGGTTGCAGTCGCGACAGGTCGCGACCCTACGTCTGAACGGGTGATGTCCTTGCGTGATTAATAAATTGTAGTATTTAACCATTAACATATGAAGAAGAATACCGATGTCGCGCCGGTTACGGCTGCCGAGATAACGGACGTCATGCTGGGAATGCGCGATGAGGCGCAGCGTGCCATCCTGATGCGCTTCTTCAAGACGGGGAAGGGGGAATATGGCGAAGGCGACCAGTTCCTCGGCATCAAAGTGCCGCAGACGCGCATGGTGGTGCGTGCGGCCAAGCTGAGGATGCCGTTTGCCGAGATCAGGAAGCTTCTTGAATCGGAATGGCATGAAGTGAGGCTGTGCGGATTCCTGCTGCTTGTTGAGGAGATGAAGAACGCGTTGCCCAAGGGCGGACGTGATTCGGCAGAGCGTGCAGCCCGGCGGCAGGAGATTGTGGATTTCTATCTGAAGCATGCGCACAGAGCCAACAACTGGGATCTGGTGGACCTTTCGTGTCCCTACATATTGGGGGCATGGTTGCTTTATCCACTGCCCGACGGCACACTCCCCTCGACTGAGGTTCTTCATCGCCTTGCCGGCAGCCAGGATTTGTGGGAGCAGCGCATATCGGTGGTGTCGACTCTCGGACTGGTGCGCGGTGGCCGATATGAGGAATCCCTGTCGATGGCAGAGAAACTGCTCGGACATTCGCACGACCTGATTCATAAGGCTGTGGGCTGGGTGCTTCGGGAGGTTGGCAAACGCAACGTGGGGCTGCTTCGTGAGTTTCTCGAAAAGCATGCGGCCACAATGCCGCGCACGTCATTGCGGTATGCCATTGAGCGGATGGACCCGATGGAACGGATGAAATGGATGGATCGCAAGCGACTTTTGCGTTAAACAAATGCAAGGCGGGGCATCGTGCCTCAAAAATACCTTAATTTTTGTGCTCCGCACGAATATTTGTTGTAAATTTGCGTATTAATATGATTGTGTGCCATGTAGTGCATGTCACGGACTGAAAACACATCAAAAGCTACATAAACAAAAAATCTTTATGAGTAACGAAAAAAAATTCCTTACCTGCGATGGTAACCAGGCAGCTGCGCATATCTCGTATATGTTCAGCGAAGTGGCAGCCATCTATCCTATCACGCCGTCGTCGACAATGGCTGAATATGTCGACGAGTGGTCGGCAGCCGGACGCAAAAACATTTTTGGCGAAACCGTGCTCGTTCAGGAAATGCAATCGGAAGGCGGCGCGGCAGGTGCCGTTCACGGCTCCCTTCAGGCCGGTGCGTTGACAACAACCTACACCGCTTCGCAGGGCTTGCTGCTGATGATTCCAAATATGTACAAAATTGCGGGCGAGCAGCTCCCCTGTGTGTTCCATGTATCGGCACGTACGCTCGCTTCGCACGCGCTGAGCATCTTCGGCGACCATCAGGACGTTATGTCGGTGCGTCAGACCGGTTTCGCAATGCTCTGCGAAGGCTCCGTGCAGGAAGTTATGGACCTTGCAGGTGTGGCTCACCTGTCGGCCATCAAATCGTCGATCCCCTTCGTCAACTTCTTCGACGGCTTCCGCACCTCGCATGAGATTCAGAAAATCGAGATGCTCGAGCAGGATCAGCTCGCCCCGCTTCTCGACCGCGAGGCTCTGGCCCGTTTCCGTCAGCGCGGCCTGACACCCCAGGCTCCCGTTTCGCGCGGCATGGCCGAAAACAGCGACGTTTTCTTCCAGCATCGCGAAGCCTGCAACCCAGCCTATGAGAATGTGGCCGACGTGGTTGAGGATTACATGAACAAGATTTCGGAAATCACCGGCCGCAAATACGGTCTGTTCAACTATTATGGTGCCGAGGATGCCGACCGCGTGATCATCGCCATGGGTTCGGTAACCCAGGCTGCCGAAGAGGCTATCGACGCCCTCATCGCAAAAGGCGAGAAAGTGGGTCTGGTTGCAGTTCACCTCTACCGTCCCTTCTCGGCAAAGCACTTCCTCGCAGCAGTGCCCAAGACTGCAAAACGCATCGCTGTGCTCGACCGCACCAAGGAACCCGGCGCCAACGGCGAACCCCTCTTCCTCGATGTCAAGGAATGCTTCTACGGCAAGGAGAATGCCCCCGTCATTGTGGGCGGACGCTACGGCCTTGCCTCGAAGGACACCACACCCGCGCAGATCATCGGCGTGTTCGAGAACCTCGCTCTTCCCATGCCCAAGGATCACTTCACCGTAGGCATCGTCGACGATGTTACATTCACATCGCTCCCCCTGCCCGAAGAGGTTGCCCTCGGCGACAAGTCGACCACCGAGCTGAAGTTCTACGGTCTGGGTGCCGACGGTACTGTGGGTGCCAACAAGAACTCCATCAAGATCATCGGTGAGAACACCAACAAATACTGCCAGGCATATTTCGCCTACGACTCGAAGAAGTCGGGCGGTTTCACCTGCTCGCACCTCCGTTTCGGCGATGCCCCCATCCGTTCCACCTATCTGGTGAACACCCCTAACTTCGTGGCATGCCACGTGCAGGCTTATCTGCATATGTACGACGTGACACGCGGTCTGCGCGACAACGGCACATTCCTGCTCAACACCATCTGGGAGGGCGAGGAACTGGCCAAGAACCTTCCCAACAAGGTTAAGAAGTATTTCGCCGACCACAACATCACCGTATATTACATCAACGCAACCAAGATTGCTCAGGAAATCGGTCTTGGCAACCGCACCAACACCATCCTGCAGAGCGCGTTCTTCCGCATCACCGAGGTTATCCCCGTTGACCTGGCCGTTGAGCAGATGAAGAAATTCATTGTCAAGAGCTACGGCAAGAAGGGTCAGGATGTGGTCGACAAGAACTATGCTGCCGTTGACCGCGGAGGCGAATACCACCGTCTCGACGTTGACCCCGCATGGTCGAACCTTGAGGTTGACGCAGTGGCTCCCAACGACGATCCTGAGTTCATCAACAAGATTGTACGTCCCATCAACGCACAGGACGGCGACCTGCTGAAGGTTTCGGACTTCAAGGATATCGCCGACGGTACCTGGCACAACGGCACCGCCGCTTACGAAAAACGCGGTGTTGCAGCCTTCGTACCCGAATGGAACGAAGAGAACTGTATCCAGTGCAACAAGTGCGCATATGTCTGCCCTCACGCCGCTATCCGTCCGTTCGTTCTCGACGAGAAGGAGATGGCAGCAGCTCCGTTCGCAGCAGAAGCCACTATCCCCGCCATCGGCAAGCAGTTCACCGGCATGCGCTTCATCCAGGCTGTCGACGTGCTCGACTGTCTCGGCTGCGGCAACTGTGTTGACGTATGCCCCGGCAAGAAGGGCGTGAAGGCTCTCGCAATGAAGCCCCTCGAAACCCAGCTCGACGAGCAGAAGGAATGGGATTACTGCGTGAAGGATGTAGCCTCGAAGCAGGATCTGGTCGACATCGCCGCCAACGTGAAGAACAGCCAGTTCGCAACCCCGCTGTTTGAATTCTCAGGCGCATGCTCAGGCTGCGGCGAGACACCCTATGTGAAACTCATCAGCCAGCTCTTCGGCGATCATGAGATGGTGGCTAACGCTACCGGCTGCTCGAGCATCTACTCCGGCTCAGTGCCCTCAACTCCCTACACCACCAACTTCCGCGGTCACGGTCCGGCATGGGCTAACTCCCTGTTCGAGGACTTCGCTGAATTCGGTCTGGGCATGACCATCGCCAACGAGAAGATGCAGCTGCGTCTGGAGGCTCTTATGAAAGAGGCTCTGACCTGCGACTGCTGCAGCGCCGAAATCAAGGCTCAGGCCCAGAAGTGGCTTGACAACCGCGACAGCGCCGTTGCCACCCGTGAGGTGTTCGAAACCATCGTTCCCCTCTGCGAGGCCTGCAGTTGCGACGTATGCACCGGCATCGTTGCCCTGAAGAATTTCATCGTGAAACGCAGCCAGTGGATCATCGCCGGCGACGGCGCCGCCTACGACATAGGTTTCGGCGGTCTGGATCACGTGCTCGCTTCCGGCAAGAATATCAATGTCCTGGTGCTCGACACCGAGGTTTACTCCAACACCGGCGGTCAGGCTTCGAAAGCCACACCTATCGGTGCCATCGCCAAGTTTGCCGCTGCCGGCAAGCGTGTGCGTAAAAAGGACCTCGGCCTGATTGCCACCACCTACGGTTACGTTTACGCAGCTCAGGTGGCCATGGGTGCCGACAACGCTCAGACCCTAAAGGCCATCCGCGAGGCTGAGGCTTACGACGGCCCGTCGATCATCATCGCCTACTCGCCCTGTATCAACCATGGTCTGAAGTCGGGTATGGGTCACTCGCAGCAGGAAGAGGCCAACGCCGTTGCATGCGGCTACTGGCACCTGTGGCGCTACAATCCCGCTCTCGAGGCCGAAGGCAAGAACCCCTTCACACTCGACAGCAAGGAGCCCAACTGGGATGAGTTCGAGAACTTCCTCAAAGGCGAGGTTCGTTACGCTTCCGTAATGAAGCAGTATCCTGCCGAGGCAGCCGAACTGTTCGCAGCAGCCAAGAGCAACGCCCGCTGGCGCTACAACAACTATGTACGCCTCTCCAAGGAGCCCTGGGGCTACGGCGACGGCACTCCCGAAGTGAAATAAATCCCTCCGTCGGCAGCGGCCGTAAATCCGTTGCCTGACATTTAATAGCAACGCAGCTGCGTCACCCTCAAGAGTGGCGCAGCTGTTGTTTTTGGGCGGGCGCTCCCCACTGTGTGGGCGCAATTTATTGCGCCCCTGCCATGCCAGTCAAAAAAAACAGGCGCCGAATCGGGCTGATCCGGCGCCTGTGTGGCTTTGTTTGATGTCGGTCCGAGAATTGCCTTACGCGGTCAATCCGGACGTGTCAGGGCTTATTTTACGAGCACTTTGCGGCCACCTACGATGTAGAGACCGGCGGGGAGTGTGTTCACATCCTGTCCGGGAGCGAGAACTGTTACCTGACGTCCGCTGAAGTCATAGACTGTGCGTGCGCTCTGTGCTTCGGCATCGGCGGTGATGGTTGTCAGGGCAGACTGGCCGTCGGAAACGATAGTGTAGGAGTTCCAGCTTGTGTTGGCCACGAATGAATCGTAGGCATCGGCGGGAACTTTGATTGTGAGGGCCTTGCCGAGGGTGGGCAGCGAGTTCATCTTGAACGCGGGTGCCTCGGTGCCTTCGAAACTGGTCCAGTCAATCTCCTTCAGGGCTTCGCAACGGTCGAAAGTCTCGGTCCCGAACTTGAAGGTACCGGGGAGAACCACTTTCTCGAGAGCTGAGCAATTGCTGAATGCGTTGTCAGTGTTGTTCAGACCGGTGCAGCCTTTGAGGTCGATTGTGATGAGTGCTTCGCAACCGTTGAAAGCGTTTTCGAATGAGCGGAAGTTTGCGGCCTGATCGGCAGCGGGCATAATCACTTCGGTGAGTGCTGTGCATTTTTTGAAGATGCCACGTACCTGAGTGCCAAACAGGACACCGGGATATTCGGCGCACAGATTGGTTGCAACGGCGATTTCAGCCTTGCTCATGTCGATTGATTCGAGTACCGTGTTGGAGGCTGTTGCGGATGCGTTGTTGCCCAGAGCGGCCGAGAGAGCTTTGAATTTGGGGGTATCCCAAAGGCCCATGAGGGTGATTTTGCGTGCGTCGGAGAGGTCGGCGGGGATGTCATTGGCATTGATGGTGTACACACCCTCTTCCTGCGACGATACAGCCTGGAGGTTTACGTTTGCCCATGTGGCATCGGCCTTGAACGATTCGAATACAGCTTCGGGCACCATTACGGTGATCAGAGCCTGCTCTTCAGCTGTGAGGTGCTCGAATACGTTGGCGTCTGAACCTATTACAGGTGCGGTTTCACCGGCATAGAGACTCCAGTCGACAAGACGGAGCGAGGTGCATGAATTGAAGAGGAATTTGTCTACTGTGAAATTGGCGGGGAGCACTACAGACTGCAGTTTGGAGCACATGCCGAAGGCGTCCTCACTCTTGGTTACGTTGGTCCATGCCGACAGGTTGACAGAGGTGATGGAGGTGTTGTAGAATGCATCCGTGATGTCGGTCACGCCTGTAAGGCCGGAGACATCGCAGATTTCAAGCGCCGCGCAGTTCATGAAGGCTTCGCGGAGGTTGGTGAGGTTGGCAGCCGTTGCGTTGGCCGGAAATTTCACGATTTTAAGGGCTTTGCACATCTTGAAGACACCGGCGTTCTGCATGCCTGCGGGTACGTAGAACGATGTGTTCTCGGCGAATGTGGCTTCGGACATGTCCACGGATTCGAGCTTGTTGTTGCCAACCGGGGGGAATCCAAGGTTTGCGCCGATTGTGGTGCAGAGCTTCTGGAAGGCAGAGGTGTTCCATTCGCCTGTAAGTTTGATTGTGACAGCATCGGCAAGCGACGAGGGGATATTCTCTGCGTCGAAAGTGTATTCACCGGGCTTGGGAGGTGCGGGCACACCGAGCTGTATAGGCGAAGGTTCGAATGTCAGTCTGGTTTCGTCAACATAGTTGCCGAGCTGACCCCAGCGGTTGGCACCCCAACCATAGAGTACACCTTCATTGTCAATCAATGTAGTGAAAAGCTGACCGCAGGAGATGGATGCTGCTACGACTCCGTCGGGAAGTGTGATTTCGGTCGGTTTGTACTGGTATTGGCCTACACCTACCTCCAGAGCCGATCCTTTGCCGTTGCCAAGAGCGCCGTTGCTGTTGTCGCCCCAGGTGTAGATTTTGCCTTCCACAAGGGCTACTCGGGCTTTCTGGCAACCGCTGACTTGTGATACTTTTCCGGTGATTGCAGTGATCTGGGTGGGGACTTTGATGTTGGGAAGCGTTCCGTCGTTTTCATTCTCGACTTCGCTCATGTCGGAATCGAGACCAAGAAGGTTCGTCTGGTTGTCGCCCCACGCCCAGAGTGACCCGTCGGCTTTGATACCATAGGATGCATAGTCTACTGCAATTGCTTTTTCCCATGTGTCGGTACCAATGCGGGTGGGAACCCTGACGATTGTCTCTTCGTTGAGCAGCTGGCCATAGGCTGCGAAGCCCCAGCCCCACAGTGAACCGTCGTTCTTGAGTGCAAGCACATGGCTGGCTCCTACGCTGACTTCTTTCCAGTCATTGTCGGTGCCCACCTGAATGGGTACTGCCGAGTTGTTCGTGTTGCCTTGTCCGAGGCCGAAATCCTCGCCTGAGCCCCATGCCCAGAGTGTTCCGTCTGTTTTAATGGCAAGGACAGTATAGCACCAAGTGACTGAAGTGGCTACACTTGCCCAGTCCTTATCGGTTCCAACCTGAATGAGTGTGGTGTGCTTGGTTATGCCGTCACCTACGCCCGACATCCCCTTTTCGTTTGAGCCCACAGTCCATAGCGAGCCATCTTCCTTGAGGAAGAAGCCGCAGCCGCGTGCGCCGTAAACTGCCTTCCAGTCGGAGTCTGTGCCCATCTGCAGGGGCACCGCCGACAGTTTGGCATCGGTAGATCCTTGTCCGAGTTCTCCCTGCTCATTCGAGCCCCAGCCCCAGAGAGTGCCGTCGGCTTTGATGGCATAGGTGGTGTTGTCGCTTGCCGATACAGCTTTCCATACCGGCGCTTCTGTCTCTGCTGCGAATGCTGAGGTGGCCAGGGCCAATGCTGCCGCAACAGGCATGAATTTAAAAATTGCTTTCATAGACATATTGGTTTGAAAGTTGTGTGATTGGTTGTAATGATTGCCCCTTTATTTGGTGACGAATTTCACTGTCTGTCCCGCTGCGTTGCGGGCAACGTATATGCCGGGGGTGAGGGCTGATGCCTGAATTTCGGCCGAGCCGCCGGCGATTTCTCCCGCGAGACATACGGTGCCGTTCATGTTGTAGACTTCGAAATGGCCGTCGGCACCTGTCAGGGTGATAACGCCACCATCCACTGTGCAGCCCATTTTTGCCTCGTAGTCGGCCGATACCTGAGCGAGTGCGCTTGAGGGTGTTTCACCCCCGCGTACCACCGGGCAGATCATGAAACTTCCGTAGTTGCCGCCATAGTAGCTTACGGGGCGGAGGAAATCGTTCTCGTTCTTCAGGCGAACGAATGAGTTGTGGGCCAGCAGGTTGTTTGCATCTTCAGGTTCCATTGTCTTGTTGGGCATTACGTCCATGAGCATGCAGAAATCCTCGGTAGTGGGGTCATTGCTCCAGCCGTCCACGCTGATGAACAGGAACTGCTTTCCATAAAGGTCGATGGGGGAGGAGCACTTGAGCTGGATTACGGCACCGCCCTGTACGGGTACCCATGCTCCGTCCTCTGATGTCTTGATATCCTCAAAGTTGGTGTACCATCCGTCGATAGGCATGTAGGTAAGCACCATCTCGTTTTCGCCGATGGAGGGCATCCAGATCTGGACTCTTATCTTTGCACCTTCTTTATATTTTGTCGGTTTTTTAGGCAGATAGATGTTCACGCCATCGAGAAATCCATCTTCAAGCGATGTCATGTAAAGGTTGCCTACACTGGCTATGTTAAGGTTGTTTGTGCCTCCGAGCGAGCCGTTCACCGCCCCGTTCTGATTGTCATAATATTGTGTGCCGAGACCATATGTCACAGTCCATACGCGGCAGTCGGCGAGACACAGCTCTGCACGGCCTCCCACTTTGAGTTTGTGGTCGTATGTGGCTGTCTTTGCCCCGGATGCGAAGTTGGCTGTGAGCGTGGGGAATTCGTATGTTCCGGTCTGGGTGTATTTAATTATAGCGTCTTTGGCTGTCGCATCTTCGAGTGTGCCGCCCGGTGTGGTCCAGTTCCAGCTCTGTGCCTCGCCGGTGGAGGTATTGGTGTATTTCACTTTGCTGTCGACGGGGGCCCACAGGAACGCACCGTCGTTCATCGGGTTTCTCGACAGGTAGCTGCATGCGGGTTGCACGTCGGGGTTTTTGATTGTGCCGAGATAGCGCAGGCCGATGGGGTGGTCGAACGATGCTTCCTGCGCTGATGCAAATGATGTGGCCATAGCCGCCATTGCAAGGGAGAGTAAAAGTTTCTTCATATCTGATTGCTAAAGGTTGGTGATTGATGTTTTCACAAAATTGCATCCAAAGGGAGGAGAAAAGCAAAAATATGCGGTCTACTGACGGTCTACACGGTGGCTATTTGGAGGGAAAGAAGGTTTTTTACTATCTTTGATGCATGAAATATCTGACTTTGCTTTCGTTTGTTTTGATGCTGGTGTCTTCCTGCCATAAGGGTGATAAGCGCCTGGAACCGTTCCGCTGGCCGGTGATTTCGGCCGATGTGGATTCGCTGACAATGCAGCTTGAATACGGATTTTACGATTATGTGCCCTCCGACAGCCTGCTTGCAATGGTGGCGGCTTTTGAAAAACTGTCGGCCGGCGCGGATTCTGCCGATGTCAGGAATCTGCGCCTGAGCTACTGGCGCGGGCGCATGTTTCAGCGTCAGGATATGGTCGACTCGGCAGTGAAGGTGGTGGGTCGCACTCTTGCGGTGGCGGATTCCGTAAAGTTTCCGTATGAGTTTTTCAGGCTGCGTGCGTTGTATCGGCAGCTTGGACATACGCGGGGTGCACAGTCGTACCGCGATGTTGACGAGGAGGCACGCTTCTATACGCAGCTCGGCGATGCGCCGATGGTGGCGGCCTCGTACATCAACATGGGTACCAGCCTGTATCTGATAGGAGAGCTGGACAAGGGTCTGGAGTACATAAAGAAAGCGGACGACATACATACCGGTCTGGGTTTTAACAAGATGGTTGCGCGCAATGCAATCAATGTGGCCAATATCCGTTACAGGCAGGGACTTCACAGGGAGGCCGACAGTCTGTTGCTCGATCTGCTGCATTCGCCCGAGATTGCCGGCGACAGCGTGGTGTTCAATCTGGTGATGCGCAATCTGTATGCACACACCAACGATGTGAAGTGGCTGAAAAGCGCCTATCAGGATGTGCGCGGCAAAGAAAACCGAAGGGGGCTGCAGGGCCTCTATCAGGCTCTGCTCAGTAATCACTATGACGAAGCGGGACAGAGCGATTCGGCCGTGGCCTACAGCCGCATGGCCATGAACAATCTTGATTATATAAGTGATTACGGCTATAAGGGGATGGTGATGCAGGCATATGCCTCGACGATGGAGAAGGAGGGGAAAATAGACAGCGCGCTCGTCTACGAGAAACGTTATGTGGAGTATTCCGATTCCGACATGGCGCGCATGCAGCAGACCGAGGTGCTGCGCATGGCCAACATCCGCGAGGTGTCGCTGGCCATGACCCGTGAGAATGAGCGTGTGCAGCGCATGCGGTTCAGTTTCATCGGAATGCTGTTTCTGGTTCTGCTTGTGGCCGGTGCCATCTATTTCATGCTCTACAGGCGTCAGCAACTCCATAAGATTGCCAGCCGCGACAGCCGTCTGGAGATGGAGAAGAACCGGCGTCACCTTCTTGCTGTGATGCTGGCGATGGAGGAGAAGAACAATCTGTTCAATTCGCTGAAGTCGGAGATAGAGGTGATGCGCAAGGAGGAGACAATAGGAGTGCCCGAGGCGGCGCGTCTGGAAAACGCCATCAAGCTGCATCTGGCCGGAGGCGAGGAGTGGGACACGTTTCAGGAGATGTTCGTGAAAGCCAACCCGGATTTTGTGTCGCGGCTGCATGAGGTGTATCCTGACCTGTCGGACACGTACGTGAAACTCGCTACATACATATACATGGGTCTTGACAACAACAAGATAGCGCGGTTGCTGGTGATCCGTCCCGAGTCGGTGAAACAGGCGCGCTGGCGTTTGCGTAAGATGATGGGGCTTGACAAGGATGTGTCGCTCGACGATGCCATCAGGGCATTGCGCAACTGAGGCATGCGGGATGTGTGCGGTACAGGGGTGTTAAACATGTGAAATGCGCTTGTTCATTTCGGGGGGATGCCCTAACTTTGTATAGATGGAATCGATGAAACTGAAGCAAAAGTATATGAATGCCATGGTCAGGGTGGCAATGATGATGATGTTTTTTCTTGCCCTGCAGGCGCATGGCGCAACCAACAGCGCCACCTTCCGATGGTTTGAATATGTTCCCGCCACCGCGCGCGGCGTGGCCAAGAGCAACGTGTGCATGGTCGATTCGTTCGCATCGGCCGAAATCGGCCCGCAGTGGACGCATATCAACGACCCTGAACCGGAGAATTATGTAATCACGCCCGACGGCCTTACGCTTACGCCGACTTATGTGAATCTCACATCGTTGCGTTATTCGCCTACGGCGGTGTTCCTCGACTCGATTGCGCAGCCGTTCCTGGCGGCAACGTCGCTGCGCTATACGCCGGTGACGGAGCACGATTTTGCAGGGATGGCGCTTTATACCGATGCTGCCGATACGATAATTTTCGGCAAGACCATTGTCAACGGACATCCGGCGGTGGTGGTGCGCCGCCGTGCCAACGGCCGAACGGAGACGGCTTTCCAGCCCCTGCAGCAGTTCGAGTGGGGCAGACCGGTGTGGCTGCGTGTAAAGGCTTACAGCGACGAGGTGTCGTTTTTCTACTCAACCAACAACGGGTCGACGTGGACTCCGGTGGCCAACAATATTCCGCTTCCGCCCGACACGATTCTGGGGCTGTACACCACCACAAACACGCGATAAAACTGGAGTGGGCTTGCAGCCGAAGTCTCGGGAATCAATATGGATAGTGTCCGACCGGCATGGTGAGAACCATGTGGGGCAGAGGATTGTTTGCATAACTGACGGGGATGTCCTTTTTTCAGCACGTCAGAGACAATATGCAGACACAGTCGGATTCCACACATACAGTCGCACAGGGTGCGGCATCGCTTTCGCCCATGCAGATGGCGCTGCAGCACCGGAAAGGGTATTACACCTTTCTGGTGCTGATGCTTGTGCTGCTCAGTGCGTTGGGCTCGTTTGTCAACGACATGTATGCCCCGGCATTGCCGGCCATGTGCCGGTTTTTCAACTGCTCGGTGCCTGTGGTGCAGATGGGCATGATGACGGGGATGGCCGGGTTGGGGCTGGGTCAGATTCTGTTCGGGGCTGTCAGCGACCGCATTGGCCGCCGACCGGTGCTTCTGTTTTCCGTGTCGCTGTTCATCGTGGCGGCGGTGGTGAGTGTGTTCTCACCGACGATTAAATTCTTCATTGTGTGCCGTCTGTTTCAGGGAATGGGCGCTGCCGGGGGCTATTTCCTTGCGAGAACCATTCCGGCCGACGTCTATTCCGGCCGACAGCTGGCCAAGCTCATGGCGCTTGTGGGTGCCATCAACGGTGTGGCTCCGGCCTCGGCGCCTGTGATCGGTGGCGTCACGGCCGATGCCTTCGGGTGGAAAGGGGTGTTTGTGGTGCTCGCTGCGTTCGCGTTGATACTGTTGGCCCTTTCGGGGTGGATGAAGGAATCGCTCAACACTTCCTCGCGTACAACCGGAAGCTGGCGCAACTCGGTGAAAGGGTATGCGGCGCTGCTGCGCAACCGTCCGTTCATCATTCATGTTTGTTTCAAAGGTCTGGCCTTAGGGATGCTGTTCGCCTACATCTCCTCGTCGCCGTTCGTGCTTCAGACACATTACGGCCTGTCGCAGACCGTCTACGGGCTTGTGATAGGCTTCAATGCCATATTCGTGGCCGCCGGTTCGATGATTGCATTGAAATTCAAACCGCTCAAAAAGGCAGCTTATGTCGGAGCGCTGATAATGCTTGTCGGAGTTGCCGGTGAGGCCATGGCATTGTCTCTTATCCACAGCATATGGGTCTATGAGGCCGGGATGGTTGTGATTCTGTTTGGTCTCGGCCTGATTTTCACCACCTCAAATACTCTTGCCATGAACGAAGGCCGCGCGCGTGCTGGCGAAGCCTCGTCGATACTCGGCGTGTCGGGCTACATCGTCGGTGCCATCGTGTCGCCCCTCGTCGGCCTCGGTAACGTTCTTCACTCCACCGCTTTGGTCTACATCGCCCTCGCCCTCCTTGTTTTCCTCTTTGCCACCTCCTCCCGCCGCCTCGCTCCCGACCTCAACCAGTGACCGTTGTTGTCTGTCCGGGATTCAGAGCTTAGAGAGGAGTTCGGAGCCGGTGAGGACATCCATTCTTGAGAAGGCGAAGAGCTTTTTGCCGAGGTCTTTGAGCGAGTGCCCGATGTGATATACCTCCTCGTCGATTATCAGAAAACGGTCGTGAGCCTTGTTGTAAGCGTGCAATGTTACGCCGGGATATTGCCGATTGTGCCGCTCTACATCCTGACGGAGCTGGTCTGAAATACGGCCGTCGTAAATATCTACCGTCACGCCCGTCTTACGTTTTGACAGCTGCACCAGCACCGAATCGTCAACGTAGCTGTCAATAACCACGATTCTGTGCTGAGCCTTCCGGATTAATTGGGCCACAAATGCATATGCATCAAAAATCTGTCCGTCAAAAAATATGCCCTCTTTCGGCGGCAATGATGTTCTGACAAAGAAATCAACCTTTTCATTGAGTTGTTTAAGATGTATGTCTTGCTCGGCAAAATGTTTATCTTGTTCGGATAAGCGTCTGTCTATACGGTCTTCTAATTGCAATAGACGTTGATTTATGGCATAGCCACGAAGCAGATATTCCTTGAGGACTTTGTTTGCCCATGCTCTGAATTGAATCCCTCTTGCCGACTTCACTCTATATCCGATAGATGTGATCATCTCAAGATTATAGTGCTCGACCTGATAAGTCTTACCGTCCGTCGCAGTTATCGCAAATTTTGCGACAACTGGAATGTCGGCTAACTCTTCTTTGAGTGCGTTGGCAACGTGTTTGCCAATTGTCTTGACATCTCTGCCAAACAATTCCGCAATTTGATTTCGATTAAGCCACACGGTATCCTCCTTAACCCGTACATCGAGTTTGAGGGTTTCGTCAGGTTGATAAATTATTATCTCGTTTGCGCGTAGAGGTTCCATACGCAAATGTATGAAAAAGTTTATGATAATATGTTCGGCCGTAATGAAAAATGGGCCTTGAAATCCGGGGGATGATGGCAGGGAGAAGCTGCGGGGAGGGGGATAAAGAAATCCGCCAGGCTCTAACACAGGGCTTGGCGGATTGTAATTGATGAAATAGTTGGATCAGCCGGTTCAACGATATGATTGGCTGGGTTTTGAAGCTATAAGAAACCTCGTTGCCGGCTTATGTTAATCTATTGTTTTATTATATTCTGACATTATGACTGCATAAGCCGGAGATGGTTTAACGGGTGAGGAATTTTTTTTTAAAAAAATCAGAGACGGGCCTTGATGGCGGCTGTCTCTGCCTCATAGCCGGGCTTTTCGAGAAGGGCAAACATGTTGCGTTTGTAGGCTTCAACGCCGGGCTGGTTGAAGGGGTTGACATCAAGCAGATAACCGGAGATGCCGCACGCTTTCTCGAAGAAGTAGATGAGCTCGCCGAGCCACTGCTCCTTGAGCGCGGGGATTGTGACGCGGATGTTGGGCACGCCACCGTCTACGTGGGCGATGCGGGTGCCGAGTTCGGCCATGTGGTTCACTTCGTCCACGCGTTTGCCGGCCAGATAGTTCAGACCGTCAAGGTTGGCGGCGTCGGAGGGAATCACGGTTGTGTGTTCTGCGGAGTCGACAGAAAGGACAGTCTCGAAGATGGTGCGTTCGCCATCCTGAATCCACTGGCCCATTGAATGGAGGTCGGTTGAGAAATCGACGGCTGCGGGGAAGATGCCTTTGTGGTCCTTGCCTTCCGATTCGCCGTAGAGCTGCTTCCACCATTCGCCGAAGAAGTGGAGCTTGGGATTGTAGTTTACGAGAATCTCGATTTTTTTGCCGGCGCGGTAGAGGGCGTTGCGGGTAGCGGCGTAGAGGAGCGATACGTTCTCGTCGGTGGCTTTCTCGGTGGCATGCTGCATGTTGCGTGCGCCTTTGAGGAGCTCACGGATGCTGAAACCGGCCACTGCGATGGGGAGAAGGCCCACAGGGGTGAGAACCGAGAAACGTCCGCCCACGTTGTCCTCGATGACGAAGGTCTTGTAGCCTTCTTCAGTGGCGAGCTGACGGAGGGCGCCTTTCTTGGCGTCGGTGATGGCAACGATGCGTTTCGAGGCTTCTTCTTTGCCCATCTGTGCTTCAAGCTGCTCCTTGAGCAGGCGGAAGGCGATGGCGGGCTCGGTGGTTGTGCCTGATTTGGAGATTACGATGATGCCGAATTTCTTGTCCTTGAGGAGGTCCTGCAGTTCGTTGAGGTAATCTTCGCCGATGTTCTGTCCGGCGAAGAGCACGCGGCAACGGCGCTGGTCGTCGGCGCCGCGCAGCATGGCGAACGAGTCGCTCAGGGCTTCGATCACGGCTTTTGCGCCAAGGTAGCTGCCGCCGATACCTACTGCTACCACATAGTCGCAGAGTTCACGCATTTTGGCGGCAGTGGCTTCGATGTCGGCCACGAGCGCGTCGGTTGTGTTCTCGGGCAGATTTACCCATCCAAGGAAATCGGCGCCAGCTCCGGTGCCGTTATTGACTTTGTCCAAAGCAGCCACTGCTTCGGGGTGGAGAGCCTGAATCTGTTCGGCAGTCACGGTGCCGAGCACGTTCTTCACGTCGAGTTTTAATGTGCTCATGTTGATGTAAATGTATGTTAGTTTGTTGTTGCTGTCAAGCAGAATTTCAACAAGTGTCCACGCGGTTGTGTTCAATGCCATTGACAGGTTATATGACGCGGTGCGTTCGGACCTTCAAAGTTACTTACATTCTGCGGAATCTCCAAAATGACGACGGAGAAACGGTGGGATTTCAATCCATGTGGCCCGTTTCCACATCCATTCCAGTGGTCCGTGGGAGTGATGCGACGTCCAGAACCGGCAAAGCGCGTATTGGGCGAGGAAGATGGCGATGCCTATGGCAAGGCTGCCGGTGATGCCCATCTGCAGGTGCAGTCCCCAGTTGTAGTAGATTGCCGACCCGATTATACCCTGGGTAACGTAGTTGGTCATGCTGAGGCGCCCGTAAGGGATCAGGAGCGACAAAGTGCGGCTGAACCGGGCGGTGCGGTAGTAGCCGAAGAGGATACCGCAGGTGAGAATGAGCATGAAGCAGAGGTTGGCAAGCGAGGAGAGGATGATTTTAAGCGGAGTGAGTATCGCAGGACTGGTGATGTAGGCCGGCGCCATGTTGTTGAGCCCGTAGAGCGGAAAGAAGCAGATGAGTGCTCCGGCAAGCACGCGCCCCCATTGGGGAAGGTGTTCGCGGCCGAACCACCCGTGTCGCCCTATGAGCATGCCGAAGATGAAGAGGCCGGCAGTCTGGAACACGCGGCCGTGATCCCATGCCCAGGCCAGCGATGCAAGCTGCCCTTCCCACAGGTTGACTTTTACGGTGGTGAGGAAGTCGGCCGACGACTGGGCGGCGAATGTGGCGCCCCAAAGTGCCGCGGTGTCAAGTGTGGCAGGCGTATAGGAGGGGTCGGCGATGGCGCGTGCTATCTGCCACAGGCACACGGGCTGCAGCACAAAGAGTGCGCTAAGCCATATCAGCGTTTTGGTGGAGAAGCGGCACACGGCCACGAGGACGAACCCCATAAGGGCATACAGCACCAGGACTTCACCGGTGAAGAATGCGGCGTTGAGCTGACCGATCAGGAGCAACAGAAGCAGGCGCCAGCTGAACCGGGCGCGGAAGTCGTTGCCGCGCATGCGCTGGTTATCGTCCTGAATGAAGAAACTGAAACCGAACAGCAGGGCGAAAATGGCATAGGCTTTTCCGCCGAAAGCGAAGAACAGCCCGTCCCAGATGGCCTTGTCGGTGAAATTCAGCCATGCGGGCTGGGTGTCGGCCGGGGGGAAGGAGTAGAAGTTGAAATGCTCGATGGAGTGGAGCAGGATGATGGCCAGCACGGCAAAGCCGCGGAGCACGTCGGCCACGTCGACGCGGGCGTGGCGGCGGGGTTCGGTGGTCATTTCGGTAATATCAGGTTATTAAGGTTTATTATTCTGTGTGTCGGGTGCCGCTTTCTGGCGCCAGAGGTACAGCTTGTCGCTCGGACGGATTTTTGAGGGTACGGCAATGGAGAAGCTTTGCCCCTTGACGGCTTTCTGCACGGGTTTGAGGTCGACGCGGATCTCGTCGACGGTGAGAATCAGCGCGCCGGTGGTGGGGCCGGTGATCACGATTTCATCGCCCACGGAAAGTTCGCCTGTCTCCATATAGAATTCGGCCACGCCGATGTTGGAGAAGTAGCGCACACCCTTGGCGCGGTATTCCTTGACGCGTGTGGCCGACGATCCGTACTTGCTCGACCATTCGCCCAGACGCTGGCCCAGATAGTAGCCGTTCCAGAAGCCGCGGTTGAAGATTTTGCCGAGCTGCTCGTCCCATTGGGCAATCCGCTCTTCGGAGTATGTGCCGTCGCACAGGGCGTTGAGGGCCTCGTTGTAGGCGCTTACGGCAATGCTGACATACTCCGGTCCGCGGGCGCGCCCCTCGATTTTGAATACGCTCACCCCGGCGTCGACCATCTTGTTGAGGAAATGGATGGTCTTGAGGTCCTTGGGCGACATGATGTACTTGTTCTCCACGGCCAGTTTGTCGCCTGTCTCCAGGTCGGTCACCTCGTAGCCTCGGCGGCATATCTGGGTGCAGGCCCCGCGGTTGGCCGAGGAGTTCATCTGATGCAGGCTGAGATAGCATTTGCCCGACACGGCCATGCACAGGGCGCCGTGGCAGAACATCTCGATGCGCACGGGCTTGCCGTGGGGGCCGCATATGTTGTCGCGCCTGATGGCGTCGGTAATGGCCTTGACCTGGGTGAGATTGAGCTCGCGCGCAAGCACAACCACATCGGCCCACCGGGCATAGAATTTCACCGCCTCGATGTTCGAGATGCTTTGCTGTGTGGAGATGTGCACCTCCACGCCGATGCTGCGGGCATAGGCTATGGCAGCAATGTCGCTGGCGATGATGGCCGAGATGCCGCTCTGCGCCACGGCATCGATGATGGCGTGGCATTTGGCGATGTCCTCGTCGTAGATTATGGTGTTGACTGTGAGGTAGGATTTCACACCGGCCTTGTCGCAGATGGAGGCAATTTCGCGCAGGTCGTCGAGGGTGAAGTTCACACTCGAGCGGGCACGCATGTTGAGGCCTTCCACACCGAAATATATGGCGTCGGCACCGGCGTTGATGGCCGCATGCAGACTTTCGTAGCTCCCCACTGGAGCCATTATTTCAAAATCGGAACGTTTCATTCTGTAAGAGCTGCAAATTTGTTGCTGTCAGCTGCAAAGTTACATAAAAAATCGCTATTTTTGCCCCTGTGGCGGTGTGATGTCGGACTTACGGCGCACATGGCCGCCGGGGAAGCGGAATGTCAACTGTAAATGAACAAATGATATGAACATAGCTGTTTATTGTTCGGCGCGCAACGGCATAGCGCCGGAATGTTTCGATGATGCCCGGACACTCGGCCGGTGGATAGGGGAGAACGGCCATACGCTTGTGTATGGCGGACTGAAGCGCGGACTGATGGACACTGTGGCGCAGGCCACTGCCGATGCCGGCGGCAAAGTGATTGGTGTGGTGCCGCAGGCACGCATCTCAGGTCAGCACGAGGCCAACACGGTCAGCATCCTTGTGCCCACGCTGCATGAACGCAAGCAGACTATGGAGGAACGCTCTGAGGCATTTGTGGCACTTGACGGCGGATACGGCACGCTCGACGAGTTGATGTCGGCGTTGGCGTCAATGTCGTTCAACGACGAGCCGCGCCCCATGTTTCTGCTCAATCGCGACGGGCTTTACAATCCGCTGCTCGACCAGCTGAGACTTATGTCCTCCCGCCATCTGGTAAGCCCCGAAGTGATAGAGCGCCTTACGTTGTGCCCCACAATCGATAGTCTGATAACCAAACTCTCGGAAATATGAAAATATACACACGCACCGGCGATGCCGGAACCACCTCGCTCGTAGGGGGTAAACGGGTGTCGAAAGCCTCGACACGCCTTGATGCCTACGGCACTGTCGACGAACTCAACTCGTTCATCGGTCAGCTGCTGGCCACTATCGAACTTGATGATGAAACCCGTCAGACGCTGCGGATGGTGCAGAACAAGCTGTTCAACACCGGCGCCTATCTGGCCACCGACAATACCGACGACCCCATGCTTCAGCCCACAGGGCTCGACCACACATGCATTTCGCATCTGGAACAGCAGATCGACAGACTTACCGAGCAGTTGCCGCCGCTCAACTCCTTCATACTGCCCGGAGGATGCCCAGGGGCAGCCGCGGCCAATGTGTGCCGCGCCGTGTGCCGTCGCGCCGAGCGCAGGATTATCGCACTGGGCTGCGAGACACGGGTGGATGATGCTGTGATACGTTTCCTCAACCGTCTGAGCGATTATCTTTTCACCCTCGGACGCCATCTGAACTGCGTGGCCGGGGTTGCCGACGTTCCCTGGCAGAAATAACGCTGCCTGCCACAATAATAAACGCACTGCATCGTTATGTTCATACCGAACCGGAAACAACGGCATCGGAAAGTTGCCATGTCTGTTTCTGAATCAAGTATGAATCAAAACATTAAACGCATCCGATAAAACACTACACACTATGTATTGGACACTTGAACTTGCATCAAAGCTTGAGGACGCACCCTGGCCCGCAACACGCGAGGAACTCATAGATTACGCACAGCGCAGCGGCGCCCCGCTCGAAGTGATTGAAAACCTCCAGGAAATAGAGGACGAAGGCGACACCTACGAATCCATCGAGGACATCTGGCCCGACTACCCCTCCAAAGAGGACTTCTTCTTCAACGAGGAGGAGTATTGATATAAAATCCGCCCGATTTTAAGACATAAACAATTTATATACAAGCGATTGACAAGCAACAAAATAAACTTGTCAATCGCTTTTTGTATCCTTTTAGTGTAAAATAAACTTGTCTATTTTCAGGCATTTAGCTCCGCCGAAATTTGTTAACTTGTCATAATGTTAAATCCCTTAGAGAGGCAAGAGGACTGACTTTCATGCCATTTTAGAAAAAAATTGTTTTTCCGCTACCCGTACGAGTGGAAATTTTGTCAATAATGTGTAAGGCGATATAAGACATGTTAAATTGACCTAACCAATAAAAAATTATCATGAAAAAATTTACACTTGCAATTGCAACAATGTGCGCATTTGGCGCCGCTCTGAGTGCGGACGCACAGGAAAATTACGTAGTTGACGATCCCTCTATCGATCCTACAATCACCGCCTGCGCCGAGGGAGGCATCTATGATGTGTTCGCTTTAGGCGATGCAGCGATGGCAAAACTGGCAGAAAACTCAAAAATCAAAGTGAATGACTATCGCGTGGTGACTGACGAAACTGTAAACTCTCATTTCCCCGGCGGTAATGCCGGCTGGGCCAGCGATGATGATTATGCAGCAGTGCCTGTGCCGGCCGACGGCCGTTGCTTCGACGGCATGGTGGTGAACGGAGGGTGGTATCAGTGGTGGTCAGGATTCTACATGACCCGTAAAGTGGATACCAATCTGACTCACATCAATGAAAATAGCCATCTTCATATCGCATTCTATCTTGCCAGTGATGTGAAAGTGCCCACTCTCAGTGTGCGGTGGTTCAAACATGACGGTAACGATGGCGAGGCGCCTGCAATTGCCTTCACCGACGACAATGTCAACAACAGTGTGCCTGTGGTTGCACCCGGTCTTAAAAAAGGCGAATGGGTGGCCGTTGATATTACACTCGGCAAGGTTGCCGAACTGATGAAAGATGAGTTTGACGTTGAAATGGACTATACCCGTCTGACCGACGACTGGCAGGGTGAGGCCGTGGCAATCGATCTCCCCAGCGGTCAGGATGGAGCTAATGAAGGTCACCCCGAGGCTTCGCTGGGAGATGGCGCAAAGGTGTTTGTCGACGGTGCATATGTCTACACCCCCAGCGGTAGCGCAGGCATCACCGGTATTGAAAGCGGCATCAACAACGTAGAAATCTTCGTTTCTGACAAAACTATCTCGGCCCTCGGCAGCGACAACGCTCCAATGCAGCTCTATAACCTTGCAGGCGCTGTGGTTCGTGAATCGGCAACGGCGGTGATCGGCCTGGAAGGTCTGACGCCCGGTGTATATGTGGTAAAAACCGCCGGCGCGGTCAAGAAGGTAATTATCAGGTAAATGATTGAATTTAGGTAAAGAAATGCGGGTGTGCCGAGGCTTCACTCAACCGCGGCACTCCCGCTTTCAGATTGTATAAAGTCTTTCTTTTGCAGACTAACGTAACCAGCTACTTGCCATGAAAAGTCATGTTATCGCAGTTCTGGCCATAATGCTCTCGCAGCAGTGCGTCAGCGGTGCCGAAACATACACGAATCCGATAATCGACGTCAATCTGCCCGACCCGACAGTGCTCCGCGACGACGACGGCACATATTACATGACCGGCACGGAGAACATCAGGAATCTGGGTCTGTTCAGCTCACCCGATCTGGTGGACTGGACTCTGACAGGTACGATTTTCAAGGATGGCGACAAGCGCCCCGACACTGCCATATGGGCTCCGGAACTGTGCCGCATCAACGGCAAGTATGTACTGTTCTATTGCAGCAATCCCGACGCTTCGGACACTTTCAAGGCTTATCTGGGCTATGCCGTGGCCGACAGTGTCACCGGGCCGTGGCACGACCGCGGCAAACTCTTCGACGGCTATGAAGCCCGCTGCCGCGATACCATCGACCCGTTTTATTTTTACGACAACGGAAAGCATTATCTTTTCTGGGGAAGCACCAACAATATGTGGGTGATGGAGATAGATGTTGACGACGAACTCAATATCAGCTACGACCTCTCGAAAAAAGTGCAGACGGCAGGAAAGGCCGTCGAGGGCACCGAGGTCTACAAACGCGGCGACTGGTATTATATGTTCGCTTCAAGAGGAAGCTATGCGTGGATAACCTATCAGGTGGTTGTGGGGCGTTCGAAAAACGTATATGGCCCGTATTACACCCGAGAGGGAATTCCGTTTCTTGCCGGCGGCGAGCTGAACGCCCCTGAAATGAATCTGGCCAAGGCCGCGGCTTTGACCTCGGGCAACGACCGCTTCACAGGCACGGGACACAATGCCCCCGTGATAACCGACGGTGTCGGCAACACATGGTTCATGTGTCACGGCCACCGCAAGGGGAAGGAGCTCGATATGGTCAGATTGCCGCTGCTTGACCGCCTGCTGTGGGACGAGGAGGGGTGGCCCTATCTCGAAGGCGGCAGTCCCACTCCGGTCGAGCACTATGCACCGGCGTTTCCGCAAGACGTTAACTCTGATAATTAAGCAATATTAAAGTAATCACCACCAGTTACCCGGACAAAAAGATGAAATGCTTGAATCTGATTCTGATAGCGGTTCTGTCGTGTCTACAAGCAGTTGCAGTACCTGCCAAATACAGGAATCCCATAATAATGGAGTCGGTTCCAGACCCGACGGTGATGCGTGCCGACGACGGGTTCTACTATCTGATGGGAACGGAAGATATCTGGAATGTACCCATTTTTCGTTCGGCCGATCTTGTAAACTGGGTTCAGACGGGTACCGTTTTCGACCGCGACAACCGGCCGCCCGAAGGTCAGGTCTGGGCGCCGGAGTTATGCCGCATACACGGGAAATATGTATTGTTCTACAGTGTCAACATCCCTGATGAGACGGCTCCCTCGACATATATAGGATATGCTGTGGCCGACCATCCCGCCGGGCCGTGGACTAATCGCGGCAAACTTTTCGACGAGCACGATGCCGGCTGCCGCAATGCCATCGACCCATTCTATTATCAGGAAAACGGTTCACACTATCTCTTCTGGGGCTCCACAACCAATATGTTCGGTATGGAGATAGGAGTTGACGAGAATATCGACATTACTTTCGACCTTTCTAAAAAGGTGCAGACCGCCGGTCCGAACATAGAGGGGACGGAAATCTACAAACGCGACGGATGGTACTACATGTTTGCCTCGATAGGGAGCTATGCATGGACCACTTATCGCGTGGTGGTGGGGCGATCCAGGAGCATCTTAGGTCCCTACACGGACCGCAACGGTGTGTCATTTCTTGATGGTGGAGAAGCTCTGAACAGCAGCAATACGCTGACCAACAACAACTACAAATTCACAGGCAATGGGCATAACGCCCCTATAATCACCGATGGAGCAGGCGACACCTGGTTTATCTGTCACGGCCATGTGAAAGACGAGGAATTCAGCAAACGCATGCCGCTGCTGTCACGTCTGTACTGGGACGATGAGGGGTGGCCGTACATAACGACCTCCTCACCCCCTCACAGCGAGCAGGACGCTCCACGTTTCCCGAGCGGGTGGACTGTCACCGACCCGTCTACATCGGCCATGTCGGCTTCGTACGGCTATTATGATGTAATTCAGATGTCGGCCGAGGCTCTGGAGGCGCTTTCGTCAGACTCCCGGAATATTGTGACACATTATGCCCCGGATGCAGACGGCCGCGCAATCACGCGCCTGTCGATGCGCAAATACACGCTCCGGCCTGTGACTGGAGTGGACGGCGACGATGCCTATCTCTCATATTTCGCAACCGGCAGTGGCCTGAGCAGTGTGGCTTTCACCACCGGCGACAAGGGGTTGGATCTTCAGCATATAACGGCCGATACTCATTTGCGCATAGCCTTGCGCACCGATGCCGAACCTGAGATTTTCGGAATGGAATTTTTCAACAACGGCGAGGGGCCCGCGTTCAAATGTGCCGTCAACGGCTATGCCACGGGCTATCCTGTGGTTGCCCACTGGCCTGTGGGTAGCGGGTGGATCGGTCTGGATCTCCCATTGGGCAGCGTTGCCGGAATTTGCCCCGGATTTGATGTGACGACCCTTAAAAATGCAAAATGGACGGGCGAATATGCGAAAATCTATGCAGGAAAGCTGAAAGATTCCAATTTTTCGATAGATGCATTCTATCTTTACACACCCGCCGACATCGCCGGTGTAGACAGTGTGGGCACTGATGCCGCAGCGGCCGAAGTCAGTTTCGACGGTCGCACGGTAAGGTCGGCACAATGCGGAATCGAAGTCGTTTCGCTTTCCGGACAGCGTGTCATGTATGCCGCCGGCGACACACTCGACACCTCCACGCTGTTGCCTGGAATATATCTTTGCCGAAGCGGCATCCGGGTTGTCAAAATCGTGATCAACCGATGATAGCGATTTCAGCAAAATGAAGGAACAGAAACTCATATATTCGCTCAAACAGGGTAACGAACGGGCCTGGAAGATGTTATACTCGCTTCATTACCAGGCTCTGTGTGCTTTCGCATATAATTATGTGAAGGACCGTCTGCTTGCCGAGATGATTGTCGGCGATGCCATCGTTCACCTGTGGGAGATTCGCGAGAGGCTTGAGCTTCGAGGGTCGCTCAGGTCATATCTTATGGCGATGGTGCGCAACGGATGTATGAATTTCATGAATACCCGGCAGATGCGCACTGAGGTGCCCATGTCGTCGCTTGACAAGGCGCCGGACGCTGCCGACGGGATTCTGGCCGAATCGTCGCCGCTCGGGCAGCTGCTTGAGAAGGAGCTGGAAAAGGAGATAAAGGTTGCTGTGGCGACCATCCCGCCCGATTCGCGCCGTGTTTTCGCGCTGAGCCGCTTTGGAGGCAAGAGTTACGAAGAGATAGCGCAGGAGACCGGGATAAGTGTCAACACAGTGAAATATCATATGAAACGGGCATTGCAGCATCTGCGGTCGTGCCTCGGCAGATATCTTTAACCATAACCCATCATACCAACAACCATGA
Organism: uncultured Porphyromonadaceae bacterium; assembly: GCA_900540205.1. Classification (GTDB taxonomy): domain Bacteria; phylum Bacteroidota; class Bacteroidia; order Bacteroidales; family Muribaculaceae; genus UBA7173. The sequence continues at coordinate 52,784 of UQER01000004.1, forward strand.
AAGAGGATAACAGTCGGATAGATGATTTGATTATCGCGCGGCTTTCGGGCAATTCATCGTCGGCAGACGATGCAGAACTGCTCAGATGGATGTCGGAAAGCGATGAAAACAAGCAGTATTATCTCGCCCAGCGGGAATTATGGTTTTCATCGGGATATGCCATGGAGGCCTTTGACGGCGCGAAGGCGTTTGAGGATTTTATCTATCGCTCGCATATGGGCGAAACTGTGGCGCGGGAACTGACGTTTGCAGCCAAGGTAAGGAAGCTGGCGTGGCGTCTGGGGGCTGCAGCGGCCGTTGCGGCGATATGCATATTAGGCGGCTACAAGGCGGGCGAATCGGAGGTTAGCGACAGCTTTGCTGAAATCGTGGTCGAGGCGCCTGTCGGTTCGCGCACCAACATTACACTGCCCGACAGCACCAGAGTCTGGCTCAACGCCGGCAGTACGCTCGCTTATTCCCAGGGTTTCGGTATCGGCAAGCGTGTGGTGAAACTCGATGGCGAAGGTTATTTCGAAGTGGCCCACGACAGAAAAAAGCCGTTTAAGGTAGAGTCGAAAGATATGTGTGTCACGGTGCTGGGCACCCGGTTTAACCTCCGGAATTTTGCTGACGACGAAGAGGTTGTAGTAACCCTATCCGAAGGGTCTGTGGCCATCGACAACCTGCTGGCGAAGAATGCGCCGCAGCGGGTGCTCGTACCCGGTCAGAGGGCTGTGGTCGACAAGCGCAACGGGCGGATGAAAGTAGAGGAGGCCAATGCCGCAAATGCCCATCAGTGGATCTACGGCTATCTTTTCTTCGACGAGGAGCTGCTGCCCGATATCGCCAAGCGACTTGAAAGAAGCTACAATATAAGCATCGTGATTGAAAATGAAGACTTGATGTGCACACGGTTCTACGGAAATTTCATCCGCGAAAACCAGACCATTGAGGATGTGATAAGCAACATCGCCTCGACAGGTGGAATTCGGTATAGAATAGATGGGAAACAGATAACCCTCTATTAACCTGTGGTGCATGGAAATGCCTTACAACAACAGTAACTTATTAAACCAATTCTCAATATCATGTTTCTAAAAAGAATCCTAATCACAGCCACGTTGGCATCCTTGTTGGGGCTGTCGGCGCTTGCCCAGTCAGTGTCGCTGAAGCTGACGGGAGTCACTGTAAAGGAAGCAATGGAGCAACTTAAAGATGCCAGCGGATATTCTTTCGTCTATAAAGTCGGCGACATCGACACATCGCGGAAGGTGAATCTCAATGCATCTGATCTCAAACAGGCGATAGGCCAGATTCTCAATGGCCAGCACGTAAGCTACAGCATAAACGGCAAAAACATAGTGATTTCAAGAGGCTCCACCCGTCAGGAGACGGCAGCTGTTGCGCAGCCTGAACAGGGCCAACCGGTTCACGGCACTGTCACCGACGAGAACGGCGAACCGCTGATAGGAGCCACAGTGGTGCTCACCGGAACCGGGCGCGCCACCTCGACCGATCTGGACGGGAACTGGACACTCACTGCCAGGCCAGGTCAGACCGTGGAGGTAAGCTATGTGGGCTATTCTCCCAGGAAGGTGAAAATCGGAAAGGACGGCGATGTGAATGTGGCTCTTGCCGAACAGTCGTCGATGCTCGACGAGGTTGTGGTGATCGGTTACGGTGCCCAGAAGAAGGTGAATCTCACAGGAGCCGTAGCCACGGTGAACATGGAAGAGCAGTCTAAGTCGCGCCCTATGACCACCATATCGCAGGCACTTTCGGGAGCGGCGGCCGGTCTGAATGTAATGCAGCAGGGAGGACAGCCTAACTCCGAGAACACCAAGGTGCTTATCCGTGGCATAGGCACTCTCAACGACGCTTCGCCGCTGATTCTGGTCGACGGTATGGAGATGAGCCTCAACGACGTCAACCCCAACGACGTGGCATCCATCTCTATTCTGAAGGATGCCGCCTCATGTGCCATCTATGGCAACAGAGGAGCCAACGGCGTAATCCTCGTGACTACAAAAGGTGGTGAGGAGGGGCGTGTCAGCGTTACTTATTCCGGTAAATTCGCCTATCAGACCGCCCAGAAATATCACAAGCAGGTCAACGACTATGCCGAATACATGGAACTGATGAACGAGGCTGCCGAGAACAGCAATCAGTCGCCGCGGTTCAACCCCATCACCATCCAGAAATGGCGCGATGCAGCCGCCGACCCCAACGGCACCGCCGAGTCGGGGTATCCCAACTATGTGGCCTATCCCAACACCGACTGGTATCATGAAATCTACAAACCGGCATGGATGCAGGAGCACACAGTCTCGGTTGTAGGTCGCGAAAAACGCACAAATTTTTCGCTTTCAGGAACATATCTCCATAATCCCGGCATCGTTGACAACTCGGGTCTCAACAAATATTATCTCCGCAGCAGTGTGGAGACCCAAATCGGCGAATATATCACGGTGGGAATGAAGGCGTGGGGATTTCATGCCGATCAGGACCGCAACGACATAGGCATTCTCTGGGGACAGGACATGCAGAAAACCGTTCCGGGCGTATATCCCTATTATGACGGTTATTACGGCGGTCTTGAAACCACGGAAGAGGAGGGTACCGTGCATAATCCCGTGAAAATGCTGAGTCTCGACTGGGGCAGCTACAAGCAGTCGAAATATAATGTGAATCCCTATCTTGAAGTGCGTTTCCTGAAAGATTTCAAATTCCAGTCGCAGTTTTTCTACACCGACTATCAGACCCACGACAAGATGATCACCCCCGCTCCGGTTGAAACGAAAAGCTTTTCGCGCGACATGGTGCTGAGCACTCCGCCGAATGCCGAGACGATGAAAAACAATACAAACTCCGACACCCGCAACCAGATGCGGGAATGGAAATTCACCAACATGCTCCGCTATGACCGCAGTTTCGGAATTCATGACCTCAGTGTCATGGCCGGTTATGAGGAATCGCGTCATTGGAGCGACTATGTCTTTGCCGAAAAGCAGGGCTTGAGCAACTTCAATCTGTGGGATTTCGATGCCATGATAACACCTAAGAAAATAGGTGGGAACACCAGCGAATATTCGTCGAGATCGTGGTTCGGCAGAGTTAACTATGCCTTCGATGACCGTTATCTGGTTGAATTCAATGCCCGTTACGACGGTTCGTCGCGCTTCGCACCTAAAACGCGCTGGGGATTCTTCCCGTCGGTGTCAGCCGGCTGGCGCATCTCGCAGGAAAAATTCATGCAGGGCATCGACTGGCTCAGCAACCTGAAGCTGCGTGCGTCCTGGGGTAAACTCGGCAACAACTCGATCAGTAACTATGAATGGCAGCCCAACTATTCGCCCTATTCCTATGGATTCAACGGCGTGCACGTGATGGGCTACGGGCTCAACACCTTTGCCAATACCGACCTCCGATGGGAAGCAACGACCGTTACCAATATCGGATTGGATTTCGGTGTGTTCAACAACCGCCTGAGCGGCGCATTCGAGTTCTATGACAAAAATACCGACGGCATACTTTACCGCCCGACCCTTCAGCCCACTTTGGGAGACTTCATTGCCCCGATGCAGAATCTCGCCGAGGTAAACAACAAAGGAGTGGAGATAACACTCAACTGGAACGACCGTATCGGTGAGGTGAACTATGGAGTTGGCGCCAACGTTTCGTTCAACCGCAACCGGGTGGTTAAATACAAGGGTGAGCTTGTTAACGAATGGCGCACCGACGCCGACGGCAACCGTTACTGGTATACCAACATCGGCGATGTGGCCAATGTCAGCGGCGGCAACATCATTGTCGACGGCCATATGATCAACGAATATTACATGCTCTACACATATTCGGGTAACGGACAGGGCTTCAATGCCGACGGTACGGTCAACATCTATGGCGGCCCCCGCGACGGTATGATACGCACCGAAGCCGATATGGCATGGCTGCGCGCCATGATGGCTGCGGGCTACGAATTCATGCCGGGCAATTCGGCCGACAAAGAGCACATCTGGTATGGTGACTACATCTATGCCGACGTAAATGGCGACGGGAAATACGGAGATCCGAACGACCGCGAGTTCCAGGGCACGTCGAGTATGCCCAAATGCTATTTCGGTCTGCAGGCTTATCTGAACTGGAAAGGTATCGACTTCTCCATGAGCTGGGCCGGAGCCACAGGCTTCAAGATATATTATTACGCACAGTCGCTCAATTCAACGTCGATGACAGCCGGCTACGGCATAGGGCGCGAGGTAGCCTCTGACCACTATTTTTATGATCCTGAGAATCCGACGGACCTGCGCACCAACATCGACTCGCCCAATCCGCGTTTCGTGATGAACGACACCGGCCAGAACTCGGCCAACGCCTCATGGAAGCTTCAGAATGGCAATTATCTGAAACTCAAGAATGTGACCGTGGGCTACACACTTCCTGCCAAGTGGACAAACAAGGTGTTTATGAAGCAGGTGAGATTCTATGCTTCGCTTGAAAATCTCTGCACGATCACCAAGTTCAAAGGCCTTGACCCGGAAATGATGGCAGCTGACGGATATGCCCCGATGCGCACTTATTCGTTCGGTCTTAACGTGACATTCTGACAATCGCATACTTAAATTCAAAATCTCATGAACCCAAATATATTTAAATCCACGAAATTGCTTATCGGAGCCGGACTTGCAGTGATGACCGGCGCACTCGGAGTGTCGTGTGTTGAAATGGATCTGGAATCGCATTCACAACTCTCCTCTAAAACCATCTGGACCGACCCCGTGTCGGCCGAGGGTGCAATTGTCTCGTGTTATTCTTCGTTCAAGTCACTTTACAACGACCCTGCCAACCTGTGGCCCGAAACTATGGGAAGCCAGATGGACCGCGACCCCAACTGGTTCTCGATCGGGATGCTGAAAGGTACCCAGTCGATACAGGACAGCAATATACACAAATACTGGAGCTGGTATTATCATTACATCTTCCAGTGTAACGACGTGATTCAGCACATGCCGCAGGTGCCCGGGATGGACGAGGCACTGCGTGCGCGCCTTATTGCCGAAGCCCGCTGGATCCGATGCTACTATTATTATCAGCTCAACTGTGTGTATGGCGGAGTGCCCTGGTATGAGAACATCGTTGAGAGCATCGAAGAAGCCCAGATGCCGCGCGGCACACAGGATGAGACATTCCAGCTTATCATCGATGATCTCTCGAAGGCTATAGACGAGGAGGCTTTCCCCCTGAAATACGCTCAGGGTTCGGCCAATCACGGGCGTGCCACCAAAGGGGCGGCCTATATGCTCCGCGGAAAATGCTACATGTGGCTGAAGAAATGGCAGGAGGCTGCCGATGATTTCGAAGAGGTTGAGAAATGCGGCTATAAGCTATATGAAAAGGGCAACACCCCCTATAAAGACCTCTTTCTGACGGAAAACGAGGATTGCGACGAGATGATTTTCTCGGTTATGTGTGACCTTGTCAACGACTGGTGGGGCGACCGCCGCCAGCGCGGCTACGGCACCCGTGAGGCCACTGGCTGGGGTTGGAGCAACTATGTGCCCAATCCCCGGTTTGTCGACAGTTACGAGAATGCCGACGGAACTCCGTTTGACTGGAACGACGTCATTCCGGGCTATAATGAGATGACACCGAAAGCGCGCCGCGTGTTCTTTCTGCGCAACGACATGACCGAGGCTGAGAAAGCTTTCCAGGCCGAGGCCGGAGCCGATATGAGTTTCTATCTGCCGAAAGACAACGAGGCACGCATACTGAAAGCCTACGAAAACCGCGACCCGCGTCTGGCATTGTCGATAATCACTCCTTATTCCACCTTCCTTGGCGGTTCTGCCGGTGTGGCAAGATATTTCACAAGCCGTTTCCCGTTCCGTAACCATGCCAAGAAACCTTTCGACCTGCGCATCGACACAGCCGACAAGTTCTATTATTTTGTGCGCAAATTCGTGACCGAAGGGCTTGAGCATGCCGACCACCTGGGCTGCAACGATATCGACATACCGCTTATGCGCTTCGGCGAGACCCTGCTTTGCCTGGCGGAATGTTATAACGAACTCAACCGCCTTGACGATGCCGTGGCGACAGTCAACCGCATACGGCGCCGTGCCGGGGCCATTGAGCTGAATACAACCGCCCCTACAATGGTGAAAGGAAAGGAGGATATGCGCATACGCCTGCGCAACGAGTTCAAGTGGGAACTTTTTGCCGAGGATATCGTGTATATGCACGAACTGCGCTGGCGCACCTGGAAGGACGATAAATTCTATGTCACCAAAGAGGGTGAGGTCAACGGCATGTGTCAGGTATGGGGTGAATTCATCTATCATTATTCGTGGGGAGGCGACCACTACTGGCTCTATCCTATACCCAACGATGAGAGGGTGAAGAACCATAATCTAACGCAGAACCCCGGCTGGTAATTTACCGCCTCCATCATTCCGGAATCAGATATCTTCATAAGCAACTGGTTATAACAATTTAACATTAACAGGTCAGATTATTTCAATATTTCTTCGGCACATTTTTTTGCGCCATTTCCGCTAATCTTCAGAAGTGCGGCGCGACATTACCCTTCTCCATCGGGAAAATCCTCTGAAAAAATCCCCGGACAAATATTGAAATAATCCCGACCGGTTACTTATCATCCGAAAAAATGAAACATTCCGCTATTACATTGTTTTTGTTGGGCGCTTTGCTGCTGACGGGTTGCGGGCACAACGGCCATGTAGCCACCTCGGTAGCCGGTGCCACGGATGCCGCTGCCGGAGATGATGTCTGGGAAACCAAATATTATAAAAACGGTGTGTTCAGAACCGACGGTCAGATCTACTCGGTATTTCATTCCGATGACTGGATTTTAGGTATGTCGGGCAACCGCATGATTGAATCGTCGGATATGGTCCACTGGCTCAGAATGGGGCGCAAAGCGTTCAGCACCGACGAGTTTCAGGTTGCCGATTCATCAGGGCTGGATATAGTCCGTATAGGCGACAAATACGTCATGGCCTATGTGGCCACCGACGGGAGTATCGGCGTCGCCGAATCGCTGCGCATTCGCGGGCCTTACCATAACAGCCGCACATTGCTTGCCAAGGGAGGGGAGATGGCCTACGGCAATCCCGCGTTTTTCTGTGAGGGAGAGACACGCTGGCTTCTCTGGGACACACCACAGGGCATCGCCATCGGGAAATTCGAGTGGAATGAGACAGCCCCCAAGGTAATGGACAGGAAGCAAATCGGAAGCAACAGTTTCCGTGCTCCGAAAATCATATGCAAAAACGGGATGTATTATCTCTGGGCTACGATTCGCGACCGCAAAGGCGGTATTGCCGTGGGACGCTCCAAGCAGCTCGAAGGGCCGTATTATACTTCCGACGGAATACCCATGGACACCGGCGGACAACAGGTCGTACCTACCGTGATTCCCAATTCCGAATTCTCGTGCATCGGCAACGGGTCTGATATTATCACCGACAACAATAACGACGACTGGATTATTTATCATGCGCGCACGAATCTCGCCGGCGAGCTGAGTACGGTGCTGATGCTCGACAAGATTATGTGGGACAACGGATGGCCCGTGATGAGTAAACTCCATGCGTCGGTTGCCGCGCAGAGACAGCCGAGATTTTAAGGAACTACCGTAAGAGAATAGAATTATGGATCTGATGAAAGCGTGTGTGCTGACGTGTGCAATGACCATGATGTCGACCCACGCGCAGGGAGCCGTTAAGCTTCCGGCGATGTGGAGCAGCGACATGGTACTCCAGCAGCAGAGTGAGGCGCGTTTCGTCGGAAAAGCCACACCGGGAGCCGACGTGACAATTGTGGCGCAGTGGCAGAAAACACCCCTCACGGTAAAAGCCGGTGCCGACGGACGCTGGTCGGCCAAAATAAAAACACCTGAAGGCGGCAAGAAAAGCTACACCCTGGAATTCACCGACGGAGCCGACGGAGAATCGCTGACGCTCGAAAACATCGTCATAGGCGAGGTGTGGCTCTGCTCGGGCCAATCGAATATGGAAATGCCCGTTGCCGGGTGGGGAAAGGTCAAGGACTACGAAAAGGAAATGGCCGCAGCCGACGCCTACCCGTGGGTGAGACTGCTGCATGTGAAACGCCACACCTCTGTCCTGCCGAGGGAGGATACCGTGATCGACAACGGAGGAGGATGGCGGGTGTGCTCGCCCGAGGCAGTGGAACACTTCTCGGCCATAGGCTACTTCTTCGGCCGACAGATGGAGGGGGAACTCGATGTGCCGATAGGCATTATCGACTGCACTTGGGGAGGTTCGCCGGTCGAGTGCTGGGTAAGCTATCAGACCCTGAGCCGTGGCAGCGGCTTCGAGGGAGTAGTGCTCGATTTCATGAGGAAAGGGATGGACGAGCAGTCGATACGCCGCTATTATCAGGCGCTGGTCGACAGTGCCTCCGCGGGTAAAGATTTCCGTCCGGAGGTCCATCCCGACGCCTACGCCCACAAAAGCGGATTTCCCGCAACAGTCGACAACGACGGATTCCTCCCCTGTGAGCTGTTCAACGCCATGCTTCTGCCGCTTACACGGATGGACATCCGCGGGGTGCTCTGGTATCAGGGTGAACAGAATGCAGACCGCCCCGACCAGTATGCGTGTCTGTTTCCGGCGATGATCGCCGAATGGCGTACGCTTTGGTCGAACCCCTGTATGCCGTTCTATTTCGTTCAACTCGCAAACTACCGCGACCAAAAGGAGGTGGAACCACACTCCGAATGGGGCTATCTGCGCGAGGCGCAGGCCTCCGCACTCCATCTGCCGGCAACAGGAATGGCCATAGCCACCGACGTCGGAGAGGCCAAAGACATTCACCCCAAAAACAAGCAGGAAGTGGCCCGCAGGCTGGCGTTGCTGGCGCTCAACCGTACATATGGTAAGAATGTGGTATGCTCCGCTCCGGAATATGTCGGCTACACTATAGTCGGAAATGAGATTCATATCGATTTCAACGCCAAAGCGGCCGATTTCGCACAGACCGACGGGGAGATCGACGGATTTATAATCGCCGGACACGACGGGCGCTTTTACAAAGGTGTGGCGCGCAAGGAAGGCGACCGCATTGCCGTGAGTTCGCCCGAGGTAAAATATCCTGTCGCCGTGAGATATTGTTGGGCCGACAATCCGAAAATCGGATTGCGGGGGAAGACGGGATTGCCTGTGGCGCCATTCCGCACCGACAATTGGTAACTGAATTATACAAAGAGTAAATACCGATGAATATTAGCAGGATATTGACGGGAATGGTGCTTGTGGCGACGTGCGCCACGCAGGCGATAGCCATCCACCGGACCGTAAAACTGGATAGCGCCGGAGAGGTGTGGCTTACTTGCCCCGACAGCAACGGCTGGACCTTCCAGATGACCCGGCGCACCCACGGCAATCGCGAGGTAGCGGTAATCGAGATGAAAGCCGACAGCGCCACGGTTCCTCCGCGTTTCAGCGTGGGCTTCAATGTGCCGCTGGGCGAAATCGGCTATCTGTGGCATGCCGGTGACGACGGCCGATGCCATCTTGTGCCCTCGTGGCTAAAAAAATACACTAGCGACATAGCGTCAGGCATACCGCTCTACACGCTTCTCGATAGCGAGAACACTAACCGGCTTACATTCGCCGTTTCCGAGCCGTTCCGGCGGATTGAGACGAAAGTCGGCGCACTGGAGGATAACGCCCGTGTGGAGGGAGAACTCAGTTTCTTCACTCAACCCGAGGCTCCGTTAAGCCGATACCATGTCGAGATAATGTTTGACGCCGGCAACCGCTTTTACGGCCACGCCATAGCAGACGCTACCGACTGGATAATGGACTGCTGCGGCATAAAAGCCGCTCCGGTACCCGAAGCCGCATTCGATCCGTTGTATTCGAGCTGGTATCAGTTCCACCAGGATATGACGGCTGCCGACATCGAAGCCGAGATCCGGCTGGCAGCACGTCTGGGAATGAAAAACATTATCGTCGACGACGGATGGCAGACCGGCGACAACAACCGTGGGTACGCCTACTGCGGCGACTGGGAAGTATTTGAAGGCAAATTCCCCGATATGTCCGCACACGTGGCCCGTGTGCACGATGCCGGAATGCGCTACATGATGTGGTATTCAGTGCCCTACGTCGGCGTGAACAGCCGAAACCATCAGCGCTTCAAGGGAATGTATCTTACCGACGACAGAACGACCGACGTGCTCGATCCACGTTTCCCCGAGGTGAGAGAATTCCTTAGCGGCATTTATGAGAATGCATTGCGCGACTGGAATCTCGACGGTCTGAAACTCGACTTTATCGACCGCTTCAAATTTACCGGTGAAGACCCTGCCGTGGCTCAGAACTACGCCGGGCGCGACATAAAATCGCTGCCGGCGGCTGTCGACACGCTGATGAACGGCATAAGCCGTCGGCTTCGAGCCATCAATCCCGATGTGCTCATAGAGTTCCGACAGGAATATATCGGACCCGCAATCAGGCAATACGGCAACATGCTGCGTGCCAACGACTGCCCGTGTGACGCCGAAGGTAACCGCCGCCGTGTGGCAACGCTGCGCATGACTTCGGGCAACACCGCCGTGCACTCCGATATGCTCGAATGGAACGTCAGCGATGCTCCCGAGGCAGCTGCCCGCCATGTGCTTTCGGCGATTTTCGGAGTGGTGCAGTATTCCATGATGCTGCGCACTCTGCCTCAGGAGCATCTGGCGATGATTCAGCACTGGATGGGGTTCAGCCAGAAGCACCGCAAAACGCTTTTGCGGAGTGATTTCAGAGCTCTGTATCCCCAGTCGGGTTATCCGGTGATTGAGGCGGAGAGTGACGATGAGCTGATAGTGGGGTCGTATAGCAGCGGCAACATAGTAAGCGTGGGCGATGTGGATAAACCGGTCTACCTGCTCAACGCCACGGGGCGCGGTTCAATGGCCGTGGAGCTTGCCCGGCAGCCTGTGTCGGCCGAGGTCTATGACACATTCGGCAATCTCACCGCCAAAATCCGTCCGGATAAAGGGTTGGGTCGCATAGAGGTGCCCCGAAGCGGCTATGTGAAACTCAACTACGAATGACCATGGAATTTATGAAACTGACATTGGCGCTAACGGGGCTGTTCCTTGCCATTCCGGCCATCGGCGCCCAAGAACCGACGCCCGAACGCAATGTAAAACTCACAATGGGGCCGGAGCATGTTATCGTGAGAGGCATACGCCCGGAGGAGAAATTCTGGGGTCCATATCAGTTTCCGCGTCCCTACAACTTAGGCGACCGGCTTGTGGTGTCGGTGCATGTGTCAGACGATAATATCTCGTCGTTCGGCAACCCATGCCGCTGGTTTGAAAGCCGCGACAAGGGGGCGACGTGGAACGAAATCGACCCCAGGGCCGACGCTGAGTGCGGACTGCTGCTGCCCGACGGCGACCGCCTCTATTTCCCGCCTGAAAACGGAATTGACGTGAGCGGCTACACCATGACGCCCATCGAACAATACACTCCGGGCTACGACTTCACCCGGCAGGCCCCGGAGGGGACACTACCCGTGCCCGACGGTATAACCTATTGGATGTGGGGCACGGAGATCCGGGCTTATGACGCTGACCGCCTGCCCGAACCGTTATGCCGCAAAGAGTGGACGGCTCTTAGAATCAAAGCCGGAGAGAAAGAGCCGGTGAAAGAGATGGTGCCGGTGGAGTGGCCCGGGCTGACGCGGGTAGTGCATTCGCAGGGCGACCGCCATGTGATGAAGTCGATATTTCCACGCGGAAACATGAAGCTCGGACCCGACGGGGCCGTGTGGGTCAGCGCTTTCTCCGGCGAAGGGCATATCAATCCGGCCAACGGGCAATACAGTCCATACTATTCGGCGGAGCTTTTCCGTTCAGATGATATGGGGAAGACTTTCAGCCGGGTGGCGCATATGGAATATCCCGCCGACGGCGACAGATATCCCTATCTCAGCGGCGGTTTCAGCGACAGTGACTTCGAGTGGATGCCGGACGGGTCGATGGTGTGGTTTTTCCGCTCCAACTGGTTTGCGAGTACCGGCGAGGAATGGTCGCCGATGTACTGGAGTCGGTCGACCGACATGGGTAAGAGCTGGACGCGCCCCGAGAAATTCTCCGACCTTGGCACGCTGCCGAGGCTGGTGAATCTGCCTTGCGGCACGACGCTGATATGCTACGCGCGCCCCGGCACTTTCGTGCAGGCATCGCTCGACGACGGAGGCACCGCCTGGAGCGAGCCGCTTGAGGTGATGACTCCGGCCGACCGCTCCACACTCGGCAACATACCCGCAGACCATCCGGTTACATTTCATGAATGGGTGGGCTCGTGCAACAATCCTGAGCTTCTGGCAATCGGCGACAACAGTGCTTTGATATTCTACAGCGACTTCTATTATCCCGACGAGACAGGAGTGAAACGCAAAACCATACTCTGCCGCCAAATCAAGGTGGAAATTGAATAGTACCGCATACAATTTAAACAGACAACTGAAATATGAAATTTATGAGAGCAATGATGGCTGCGGCCATCGGATTGTCGGCACTGATGCCGGCAATCGCAGCATTCGCCGACAATGCGCCGGCGCCTTATCTCGATGTCAACCGTCCGATTGAAGAAAGGGTGCAGGATGCGCTCAGCCGCATGACCACAGAGGAGAAGGTTGCCATCATCCACGCTCAGTCGAAATTCAGTTCGCCGGGGGTGCAGCGTCTTGGCATTCCCGAACTATGGTGTACTGACGGTCCCCACGGCATCCGTCCGGAGGTGTTCTGGGATGAATGGAATCAGGCCGACTGGACAAACGACTCATGCACTGCTTTCCCGGCACTGACATGCCTTGCGGCTACATGGAATCCGGAAATGGCGGCTCTCTATGGAAAAAGCATTGGCGAGGAGGCTCGTTACCGCGAGAAGGATGTGTTGCTCGGCCCGGGTGTGAATATCTACCGCACTCCGCTCAACGGACGTAATTTCGAGTATATGGGTGAGGATCCCTATCTCGCCTCGGTAATGGTTGTGCCTTACATCAAGGGGGTGCAGAGCAACGGTGTGGCCACTTGTGTGAAGCACTATGCGCTCAACAATCAGGAGCAGCGCCGCCACACTACTGACGTTGATCTGAGCGATCGCGCCCTTTATGAAATCTATCTGCCGGCATTCAAGGCGGCAGTGACAGAGGGTGGCTCATGGTCGATAATGGGTTCTTACAATCTGTACAAGGGACGTCATGTCTGTCAGAACAGCCGCCTGCTGAAAGATATTCTTCGCGATGAGTGGGGATTTGATGGAGCCGTGATCTCTGACTGGGGTGCCGTGCACAACACGGAGCAGGCAATCGACGGTGGTCTCGACCTTGAGTTCGGCTCATGGACCAACGGCCTTTCCGAGGGGATGAAAAACGCCTACGACAGTTATTTCATGGCTTATCCCTATCTGAAACTCATCAAGGAGGGTAAGACGGACTCCAAAGAACTTGACAAGAAGGCCGGCAATGTGCTGCGGCTGATTTTCCGCACGGCCATGAATCCGTCTAAGCCTTTCGGCTCGATGAATTCGCCCGAGCATGTGGCCGCCGCACGCCGTATTGCCGGTGAAGGGATTGTGTTGCTTAAAAACGATGGCAACCTGCTGCCACTTGATCTTACGGGGAAAAGGAAGATTGTTGTGGTAGGTGAAAACGCCATAAAAATGATGACCGTTGGCGGGGGCAGCTCGTCGCTGAAGGCGCGCAGGGAGGTTACTCCGCTCGACGGCCTGAAGCAGCGTGTCGGAGAGGATGTTGATGTGGTTTATGTACGCGGATATGTGGGCGACCCTGTCATGGAGCAGGACGGCCTGAAGGTGCAGGATATTTCCGACAGCCGGAGCGCTGACGAACTGCTTGCCGAGGCTGTCGATGCTGCCCGCGGAGCAGACTACGTGATTTTCGTAGGTGGCCTGAACAAAGCTCCGCATCAGGACTGCGAGGATGCCGACCGCGAAGGGCTGGGTCTGCCTTACGGACAGGACCGCCTGATCAGCGAGTTGGCCAGAGTTAATTCCAATCTGGTGGTTGTGAATCTTTCCGGCAATGCCGTGGCCATGCCATGGATTAAGGATGTGCCTGCCGTGGTGCAGGGGTGGTTTATAGGCTCGGAGGCAGGCAATGCCATCACCGATGTGCTGTCGGGTGACGTGAACCCCTCGGGCAAGCTGCCGTTTACGTTCCCGATGAGTCTGGCCGACGTCGGCGCCCATGCCGCAGGGGAATATCCCGGCAACAAGGCCGAGCTTGACGCATCGAAAGAGTGGGGCGACACCATCAGAGAGTATTACAACGACGATATTTTCGTCGGCTACCGCTGGGCCGACAAAGAGAAGACCACTCCGCTTTTCCCGTTCGGTCATGGACTGAGCTACACTTCTTTCGAATATGGCAAACCGACCGCCGATAAAAAGGTAATGACCGCTGACGACATTATCACCGTTTCTGTAAATGTGAAGAATACCGGCAGCCGGGAGGGGAGCGAGATTGTGCAGCTCTATATCGCCGACAAGAAATCGAGCCTGCCTCGTCCGGTCAAGGAACTGAAAGGTTTCCGGAAGGTGAAGCTTGCCCCCGGTGAAGAAAAAACTGTCAGCTTCACAGTTGACAAGACTGCGTTAAGTTTCTTCGACGACAAGAAACATCAGTGGGTTGCCGAACCGGGCAAGTTCGAGGCCATAGTTGGCGCTTCGTCGCGCGACATCAAGGGCTCACTACTCTTCGAACTGAAATAAAATGCCATCGTATGCCCCGGATTTTTACCGCAAAATACACTTGTCTATTACCGCAAATAATTGTGCAATATCCTTATATTAAGCAATTAATAGATTCTTCAACGAGGAGGAGTATTGATATAAAATCTGCCCGATTTTAAGACATAACAAGCTAATATAAAAGCGATTGGCAAGCAGTCAAATAAGCTCGTCAATCGCTTTTTTATTGCCTTTTATACGAATAAGCCATCATTGATAGCCAGGCAGCTACAACAGGCTCCTATAATAATCCTCGCATTTGTTTGTCTAAAATACCACCATTTTCCGAGGTTTGTGAGTAATAGGAAGGGGACTCTACCGTAAACGGTGTAATTGTGAGGGTGTTTATCTAACTATAAAAATGTATGAAAGTTTTTTGTAGTTTTAGAAGGCTTTGTCTATTGTGCTGTCAAAAACAGCCCCTTTGATATATCCGCATTTCTGCTTGTTCAGTTTTATTTCAGTTAAAAGGCCTGATTGAACCAGCTCCGAAAGGTCTTCGCGGAAATGCCATCGGAAGTGAAAGCAGCTTTAGATGGCGACTTCCTTACAGCAATAGCCGAGCAGCCCAACGAGATTCTGAAGTGTGCCATGTATCTGTTCCTCGGCTATCTCGATGGTGCAACCCAATTCGCCCGGTCATGCGGAGGCGGTGGCTCATCAAATAAGTGTTTTGTGCGTTAATTTATGGGAAAATTTGAGAATGGAAAGCAGCGTTGTTGCATGTGTTGTAGAGATGATGTAGATTTGTGAAAATAAAAAATTTAAGACAGGATTTTATGACAAAGAAACGTAGGGTGATTCTTGAGGGTCCGGAACCGTTTGGCCACAGCAACGCCGCCGGTGTGGCCGACAAGGATGTGATGGAGTATGAAGGCTTGAAAATGATGCTCATGACAGCGATGGCGGAGATGCATGTCACCCCCGAAGAGTATGCCGCGTTTTTGGCTGACGGTAAGTCGAGATCGGAGCGGATGGACAGGCTCAGGGCGATGGCTGCCGATTGTAGATTTGACGGAAATGGCTGCGGTCATGTTGCCGGTGAGGTGGTGCAGCCCATGCCCGATGCGGGCTGCAAGTCGCTGCGGCTCAAGGTGCAGATGAAGGATGTGAGCAAGCCGCCTATGTGGCGCGAGATTGTCATTCCTGCCGATTTCAATTTTTCTCAGCTTCATCATGCCATACAGGCTGTTGCGGGATTGGAGAACTGCCATCTGTGGCAGTTCCAGCATCAGGCGTATAATCCTGACCTGCAGATAGGAATCCCGGCAGATGATGGCACGGGATTCGGACTTGACGAGTGGACCCACGATGCGGATGCCACGCCGGTGACAGGTTTTCTCGCCAAGAAGGGCGACAAGCTCGAATATGTCTACGATTTCGGTGATGACTGGATTTTTACGGTGAGTGTGCTTGAGGTTATCGACCGCAGGGGCGATGTGGCAGAATGCACGAAGTGGAAGTGCGATTTCCAGCCGATAGAGGATTGCGGAGGGATATGGGCTTACCAACAGCTGCGTGATGCCTTTACTGCCCCCAAGACATTGACTTCAAAGCAGAAGAAAGAGCTTGTTGAAACTTTCGGCTTTGAGAATTTCAGCCAGCTGTCGGCCTGGGTTGACGACGCCCTCATGGATATTGAATACGTCAATGAGCGTCTGGCGGAAATCCCCGAAAGCGGGCGTCTGGATGATTAAGAGAGATGCTTGCGCCTGATTGCCATGTTCTTTTCAGTGAGATAAACCGGATTAGCAGTTGTGAAGACATGGACGCAGAATGAAACTATGATAATTCGGGCGCTTTTTTTGTTTGGAGGAAAAATTCTTTGTACATTTGCCAATGATGCGGAAGCTGCATTGCGCATGCTTCAGGTGGCTCTCACTGAACCGCCATCGCTCACACCATAACCCATATTGTTAATCCCAATAACCCCCTCACAATTTATCACCTATACCATGGAATTACCTTTTGCCGAATCCTGGCGCATCAAGATGGTTGAGCCCATCCGCACCAGCACACGTGAAGAACGCGAAGAATGGATCAAGGCCGCGCATTACAATGTGTTTCAGCTCCCTGCCGAGCAGGTCTACATCGACCTCCTCACCGACTCCGGTACCGGCGCAATGAGCGACCGCCAGTGGGCCGCCATGATGACCGGCGACGAAAGTTATGCCGGCGCCCGCTCGTTCTTCAAAATGAAAGACACTATCGAACGTATCACCGGTTTCCCCATTGTAGTGCCCACACACCAGGGCCGCGCAGCTGAAAACGTGCTGTTCAGCGCCCTTGTGAAGGAGGGCGACGTGGTGCCCGGCAACTCACACTTCGATACAACCAAAGGCCACATCGAAAGCCGCAAGGCTTTTGCTGTTGACTGCACCATCGACGAAGCCCGCGACACCCAGCTGGAGCATCCGTTCAAAGGCAACGTGGACATAGTCAAACTTGAAAAGGCCGTGAGCGAAAACGAAGGGCGTGTGCCTTTCATCATCGTGACCGTCACCAACAACACGGCCGGCGGACAGCCCGTATCGATGGCCAATCTGCGCGCCGTGCGAGAACTGGCCGACCGTCATGGCCTGCGCGTGATCTTCGACTCCGCACGCTTCGCCGAGAACGCCTACTTCATCAAGACCCGCGAGGAGGGTTATGCCGACAAGAGCATCAAGGAGATTGTGCGCGAGATGTTCTCGCTTGCCGACGGCATGACAATGTCGGCCAAGAAGGACGCCATCGTAAACATGGGCGGATTCTTCGCCACCCGCCATAAGGACTGGGCCGAAGGCGCACAGCGCTTCTCCATCCCCTTCGAAGGCTATCTCACATACGGCGGCATGAACGGCCGCGACATGGAGGCTCTGGCCGTCGGACTTGACGAGAACACCGAGTTCGACAATCTGTACACCCGCATCCATCAGGTGGAATACCTGGCAAAACGTCTCGACGAGTTCGGCATCCCCTACCAGCGTCCTGCAGGCGGCCACGCCATCTTCGTGGACGCGTCGAAGATCCTCACCAATGTGCCCAAGGAGGAGTTCCCGGCCCAGACCCTCACCGTAGAGCTTTACCGTGAGGCCGGTATCCGCGGCTGCGAAATCGGCTACATCCTCGCCGACCGCGACCCCGTGACACGCGAAAACCGCTTCGGCGGTCTCGACCTGCTGCGTCTGGCCATCCCGCGCCGCACCTACACCGACAACCACATGAACGTGGTGGCCGTGGCCCTCAAGAATGTCTACGACCGCCGCAACGAGATAACCCGTGGCGTGAAGATCATCTGGGAAGCCCCCCTCATGCGCCACTTCACCGTGCAGCTCGCTCCCGCAGGAGAATAACTTCAGCCCACGCGATACACAACACGGCGGGCACAACGTACAATACTGTTGTGCCCGCTGTCGTTTAATCACCGACATCTAACGCTACACCCCTCCTGCGAGGGAAAATATTCCAGCATCGGGGGAAGATACACCAGCATACGGATACAGACATGAAACGTATAGCCATATTCGCATCAGGCAACGGCTCGAACGCCGAAAATATCATCCGCTATTTCCATCAGCATCCTCAGGGTGCAGAAGTGGCGCTTGTGGTGTGCAACCGCGCTGAAGCCGGTGTGCTCCGCCGCGCCGCCGCGCTGGGAGTGGAGGCCGTGGTCATGCCAAAAGCCGGCATCAACGATGAAGCGGCCATGACCTCACTGCTCGAAAGCCATGGGATTGACATAATCGTGCTTGCCGGATTCCTGCTTATGGTGCCACCGTTCCTCATCGCCCGCTATCCCGACCGCATAGTCAACATCCATCCCTCGCTGCTGCCCAAGTACGGCGGCAAGGGAATGTATGGCCGCCACATTCACGAAGCTGTGGTCGCGGCAGGTGAAAAAGAGACCGGCATCACCATTCACTTTGTCAGCGATGCCTGCGACGAAGGCCGCATCATATTCCAGGCTTCCGTACCGGTGGAACCGACCGACACACCCGCCGAGGTGGAATGCAAAATCCATGCCCTCGAACGCGAACATTTTCCGCGTGTAATTGCCGAAACCTTCCTCGGCACCCATAGCCAAAACGCGCAAAATTGCTAACTTTGCATCCTGATTTCCATTCAACCACACACAATCATGCAAGCAATAGCCCCCAATGTGAAATTCATCGGTGCGGAGGACGACAACCTCGACCTCTTTGAAGGCCAGTACCCGCTCACCAAAGGGATTTCCTACAACTCATATCTGATTGACGACGAGCAGATCGCCGTGATGGACGCCGTGGACATCCGTCGCTGCTCCGATTGGCTGACACGTCTGGCCGACGCCCTCGGCGGCCGCACGCCCGCATATCTGATAGTTCAGCACATGGAGCCCGACCACTCGGGCAGCATCAGGGCCATGCTTGAGCGGTATCCGGAGGCAAAGGTGGTGGCCACGGCCAAAGCGATGGCCATTCTCGACAACTTTTTTGACGGAATAGACCTCGCGGAACGGCGCGTTACGGTGGCCGACGGCGACACGTTGTCGCTTGGCCGCACCACCCTGCGGTTCATCACCGCTCCGATGGTGCACTGGCCTGAGGTAATGGTGACGCTCGACGAGACCGACGGCATCCTGTTCTCGGCCGACGCGTTCGGCTCGTTCGCCATGTCGGAGGCCGATGAAGCGTGGACCGATGAGGCACGCCGCTATTACTGCAACATAGTGGGGAAATACGGCGCCAACGTGCAGGCGCTCATGAAGAAACTCACCGGCCTGCAGTTCAGCACCATTGCATCGCTGCATGGTCCGCTGCTTGACGGCGACCTCGCCCGCTACTGGACTCTCTACGACAAATGGAGCCGCTACGAGCCGGAATGCCGGGGTACGCTGGTGGCCTATGCATCCATCTACGGAGGCACCGCCGAAGCCGCACGCCGTCTGGCCATGGAACTTGAAAAACGCGATGCCGGCGAAGTGGTCCTGATGGATCTCTGCCGCCACGATGTGTCGTATGCCGTGGCCGAAGCCTTCCGTCTGAGCCGCCTGGCACTCTGCTCAGTCACTTACGACGCGTCGCTGTTCCCCGCAATGCACAACTTCCTGCATCACTTGGAAATGAAGAGTTTCCGCAACCGTCCGTTCGCACTTATCGAGAACGGCTCATGGGCGCCGGTGGCCGGAAAACTGATGTGCGACACCCTCGGCCGCATGAAAGGGATGACACAGGTGGCACCTGTGCTGACCATCCGCAGCCGCATGCATCCCGCCGACCTTTGTGGCATCAGCGCCCTCGCCGACGCCCTCGCCAAGGCATAGAATCACGCCCTGATTCGCAGGTAATTCTGGTTATCAAGAACCTCATGTTGGGCAAATACCTCGGCATGGGCAATAATGTGGTGTGGAGTTACGGTTACTCCGATAATCCCGGCGCAGGTGCCTACAAGACTTTTTTATGCACAAAGCACATATGTGCAGCCGGTTCAAGGAAGTGATGATACATATCTGGCCATGTTCGACCGTTGGAACAAGACAGATCTGCAAAACTCTCGATACGTATGGCTTCCGATTGTCTGGGGCAATGACGGTATGCCAACAATTCCTTGGAGAGACACTGTCGAGCTTCCTGAATCAAATAAGGTAAAAATTATCCGACTGATAAAAAGGGCCAGATAAACGACAAGGTAAAATAAAAGTAAGGTAAGATAAAAGTAAGGTAAAATTATTAGATAATTAAGGTTAGGCAGATATTCAAGGTAAAAAAGATTGATTTAGGTTTCGTTTCAAAGGAGGTGCCGTGATGCGCCACACCAGTCAGAAGTCAGTCCGACTTCAGTGTGCAACTCATCGCGGCACTTCACGCCATTTTACCGATAATATAATTATATTTATTGCAGACATACGAGAGATTAAGTTCTTTAAAGACTGCAAGGTGGATAGCTGTTTAATACGAGAATACGGCTTTAATATGAATTATGCGGCGAAATGGAATGGCGGAAGCAAGTCAGGCATGTAAAATATGTTAGATATGCGTGGCAGGTTGAGGTGGCAGGATGGATTTAGGGTGTATTGAAAGGGGTACAGGGTGGGGTTTAAGGTTTTTTAGAGTGGGGGATGGGTGGATTACCGCAGTTTTTGTTAACTTTGTCAGTTAAACTTGTCGACATTGATGCATTAAACTTGTCGGCAGTTATGAATTTGTAAACACCGACGGCTGATTGCGATGATTGATTTCACGGGGATGTCCCGACCATATTTCAAACGGGTTTTCGAGGCTGAACTCAGGGCCGAGGAAGCCGTTGAGGCGAGCCAGAGCAGGTTGCTCGGCTCCCTGCTGGCGTGTGGCGCCCGTACGGCCTATGGTGCGGCGCATTCGTTCGGCAGCATACGCAATTATGCCGATTTTGCCGCTTCGGTACCGGTGGCCGATTATGCCTCGCTGCGTGAGCCGGTGATGCGCATGATCAATGGCGCACGGAATGAACTGTGGCCAGGTGTGACGTGCAGTTTCGCGCAGTCCTCGGGCACGTCCGACGGCAAAAGCAAATTCATACCCATCACACCCCGCTCACTGCGGCGCGGACATTATGTCGGGGCGGCTTTCTCGCTTGCGTCCTATCTGCATTATTACCCCGACAGCCATGTGTTCGGCGGAAAGAACTTCATACTCGGGGGCAGTTTCGCCAACGAGATTGCCACCCCACCCGGCGTCAGGGTAGGCGACCTTTCTGCCACGCTGATCAATTCCATCAATCCGTTGGTGAATCTGTTCAGGATTCCGTCGAAGCGGATTGCGCTCATGGAGCAGTGGAGTGAAAAACTTCCGGCGCTTGTCGATGCTGCCATGCATGCCGACGTCCGTTCCATATCGGGTGTGCCGTCGTGGTTCCTTACCGTGTTGCAGACGATGCTTGCTCGCACCGGAGCCGCGAGCGTGCACGAGGTGTGGCCCAATCTGGAGGTGTTCTTCCACGGCGGCATTGCGTTCGGCCCTTACCGCACGCAATACGAGCGCATCACCGATACAGCCCGCATGCATTACTGGGAGAACTACAATGCCAGCGAGGGATTCTTCGGGGTGCAGGCACGTCCGGACAGCCCCAACATGCGCCTGCTGATGAACACCGATGTGTTCTATGAATTCCTCCCCGTGGATTCGCCCGATGCCGTCCCCGTGCCGGCATGGGAGGTGGAACGCGGCAAAATATATGCCCTGCTCATAACCTCGGGCAACGGCCTGTGGCGTTACCCGTTGGGCGACACAGTGAGAGTGGAGAGCCTCAATCCGCTTGAAATCACCATAGCCGGCCGGACGAAGCATTTCATCAACGCTTTCGGCGAGGAGGTGATGGTGCACAACACCGATGCGGCGCTCATGAAGGCATGCAGCCGCACCGGGGCGCAGGTGCTGAACTACACAGCCGCTCCTGTGTATGCCGACGGCAACCGTCGCGGCCATCACCAGTGGCTCATTGAATTCTCCCAGCCTCCGGCCGACATCGAACGTTTCGCCGACGAACTCGATGCCGCACTGCAGCAGGAAAATTCCGACTATCAGGCCAAACGTTCGGGAGGCATATTCCTCGACAGGCTTACCGTAGAGACGGCTAAGCCCGGGGTGTTCGACCGCTGGCTTGCCTCCACCGGCAAACTCGGCGGACAGCGTAAGGTGCCACGCCTGAGCAACGACCGCCGCTTCATGGATCCGCTGCTTGAGTTTAACCGATAATCACCACAAAAACAAAGAAATACAGTCCTACTATGAAATATCTTACCTCTATCCGACATTCGCTGCTGGCCGTGGCCGCAGCCGCAACGGCAGCCTGCGCATGGGCAGCCACACCAAAGTATGTGTTCTATTACATCGGCGACGGTATGGGCATCCCTGAGGTGACCAACAGTCAGCTCTACAACGCCCGCGTGCTCAAGAACCAGAAACCGCTGCTTATGACAACATTCCCCGTGGTGTCGATGGCCACAACACATTCGGCAAGTTCCGATGTGACCGACTCGGCAGCGGCCGGAACAGCCCTTGCCACCGGCCACAAGACCAAAAACGGGATGCTCGGCATGAACGCAGATACCGTAGCTGTCACATCCATTGCCAAGCGCCTGTTCGACGACGGTTTCGGCGTGGGACTCGTTACATCTGTAGCTATCGACGATGCCACTCCCGGAGCATTCTACACCCATGTGGACAACCGAGGCAAATACTTCGAAATCGGTAAGGAACTGGCCGAATGCGGCTATCAGTTCGCGGCGGGCGCAGGTCTGCGCGGACTTACGAAAAAGGACGGTACTTCAACCGGATTGATGGATATCTTCGCGGAAAACAACGTCAGCGTGAGCTATGGGGTTGACAGCATCGACACCACCGCCGACCGTCTGCTGGTGCTTTCGCCACGTGCCGCCGAGAATCATTCGAACATAGGGTATGCCATCGATTCCATCCAGGGTGCCGTTACCCTCCCTCAGCTCACTCAGGCCGGACTTGACCAGCTTATGCGCGTTTCGCCCGATAAATTTTTCATGATGGTGGAAGGGGGAAGCATCGACCATGCCGGCCACGGCAACGACGGCGGCACATCCGTGCGCGAGGTGATCGCATTCAACGAGGCTCTTCAGATTGCCTACGATTTTTATCTCGCACACCCCGACGAGACCCTGATTGTGGTGACCGCCGACCATGAGACCGGCGGCATGTCGGTCGGATGTCAGGCCACAGGCTACAGCGTACGTCCTGACAAGGTGGCCGTGCAGAAAGTGTCGAAAGAGGAGTTCAACAACTATTGCAAAGGCATTTTCCGCTCGCGCATGATTTATACGTGGACAGACATGGAGGATTATCTGCGTGAGAATCTCGGTTTCTGGAGTGTGGTTGACCTGACTCCTGCTGAGACCGAGGAACTTCACCGCATGTTTGTGGAGGTGTTCGAGAACCGCAATCAGGCACTCGACGACAAAACGCTCTATGCCAATTTCGACGGCTTTACAAGCGAGGTGTTCAAGCTGCTCAATGCCAAGGCCGGATACGGATGGACTTCGTCGGGCCACACCGGTTCGCCCGTCCCCGTCTATGCAATCGGCGTGGGCGCACAGCGTTTCTCCAACCTGAACGACAACACCGACCTCCCCAAGAAAATAATGGAGATAATGGGACGTACGCTCTGATCCCTGTATATATTGAATGGCCCGATATTTCTCATATCTATTGTTCCTGTGTGCGGCTGCCTTTGGCGTCCGCGCACAGAACTTCGACATCAATGCCGTCGAGGTGGAGGTCAACATGAATCCTGCGCGTTACCGCACGCTGCTCGATCGCTTTGAGCGCGCCGACACCACATTGTCCGCCGGTGAGCTGGCACTGGTGTATTTCGGTTATGCTTTCACTCCGGAATATGTGCCGTTCGAGAGTTTTGCCAACGTGCAGACAGCTTATGAGGAGGCGGACTATATGCGTGCCGAGCAGCTGGCTGCCGATGCGCTGAAACTGAATCCCGTGTCGCTTGAACTCAGCGTGATTGCGTTGGCATCGGCCGACCATCTGCGCGGCGAGGGTGGTTTCGGCCGTAAAATTCTTGACTATGGCACACGTTGCGACTTCATAGCCACCGCCATTCTGAGCAGCGGCAGCGGCACATCGGCCGCCTCGCCGTTTCATGTGATAGCATGGAGCGATGTAAGCCGCATTCTGCGCAACGTGCTCGGGGTGGAACGTGTGGTGGACCGCACGAAAGTCGGCCCCGTCGATGCTGTAAAGGTAGTTTTCCCAGGCAGCGACAGGCAGCATATAATATATTTTGACAATACACGAGAAAATCTTTCAAAACCACGCCCATGAACAGCAATCAGGACAAATGGACCGAAATTGAGCACCTTCCCGAATGGGATGAGGAGTTCTATGAGGTGTACACTGCCAAGAAATATGGCAAGTGGGTAATGCTCAAGACTCTGCGCCCCGAATTGCGCGACAGGGAGGAGTACCGCGACATGATTGAGAAGGAGTTTGACGTGCGCTACAATCTGGCGCACCCCAACATTATCATGATCAACGACTTCGAGGAGGTGCCCGGGCTGGGCAGATGCATCATCACCGACGATGTATATGGCGATTCACTGCGGAAGCTGCTTGACCGCAAGGAGGTGACCCCCGAGATAAAGCAGAAGATAGTGACCTCGCTGGTGGACGCCCTCCGCTATATCCAGACCAACCATATCGTGCATCATCCTCTGCGCCCCGAGACAATAATCTTCACGGAAAATATCCGCAACCTGAAGATGATCGACGTGGGATTCGATCAGAAGCAGAACCTGACCTCGGAGGATGCTTCCGCCGATGTCTACAATTTCGGCAAAGTGCTCACCGAAGTGCTTGATGCCACAGGCGAGACCTCCGGCCACCTGCGGCGCATAGCCGAGCGGTGCACCAATCCCGACCCGTCGCGGCGCTATCGTGATGCCAATGAACTGCGCATGGCCATCGACGGCAACAGCAACCGTCGTCTGTACATGGTGATAATCGCCTTCCTCGCCGTGATGACTGTGCTGCTCGGCTGGCTTTGCATAAAGCATCCGGCCCTGTAAGCTTTACACTGAACCAATCAAACCAATCCGCATATTGAAACAATGGCTGTAGAAATCCGCAAGATTGATCCTACACGCGCCCAGCTGCGCGAATACACCAAATTCGGCATCGACCTCTACAAGGGGAACCCTTATTTCGTGCCGCCGCTGATAATGGATGATGTCAACACCCTTTCGCCCGATGTGAATCCGGCTTTCGACTTCTGCAAGGCACAATCGTTCATGGCCTATCGCGACGGTAAGCCGGTGGGACGCATCACCGCGATCATCAACAATATAGTGAACGAGCGTTCCGGAAAGCGCGAGATGCGTTTCGGTTTTGTGGATTTCATTGACGATGCCGAGGTGGTCGACGCGCTTTTCGCGGCAGCCGAAGAGTGGGGGCGCTCCAATGGAATGACCGATATCGTAGGCCCGATGGGTTTCACCGATCTTGATCACGAGGGGATGCTCACGTTCGGATATGACGAGGTGGGCACCATGGCCACCATCTACAACCATCCGTATTATGTGGATCACATGGAGCGCATGGGCTACACGCAGGATGCCGGATGGGTGGAATACCGCATAGCAGTGCCCGATGCAATTCCCGAAAAGTATGCCCGTATCGCCGAGATTGTGCGCAAACGTGAGAACCTGAAAGTGAAGAAGTACACTTCGCGCAAGAAAATCAAGGAGGATTACGGGGTGGCCCTCTTCGAGCTTTTCAACGAGGCCTATGACAAATTGTACGGCTATTCCCCGCTGACGAAGAAGCAGATAGATTATTATATAAAGATGTATCTCGACATACTCAATCTGAAGTATGTCACCGTAGTGACCGATGCCGACGACCGCATCGTGGCTGTGGGCATCTCCATACAGTCCTTCTCCAAGGCTTTGCAGAAGAGCCGCGGACGTCTGTTCCCCTTCGGGTGGTACCATATGCTGAAAACCCTATGGGGCGGTTCGGATGTAGTGGATCTTCTTATGATAGGCGTAAAGCCGGAGTATCAGAACAAAGGGGTTAACGCCCTTCTGTTCGCCGATCTTATCCCCTGCTATATAAGCACAGGAGTGAAATTTGCCGAGACAAATCCGGAGCTTGAGGAAAACTCAAAAGTGCAGAACCAGTGGAACTATTTCGAGACACGTCAGCATCGCCGTCGTGCCACGTTCCGCAAATCTCTGTGAGGTCTATGCCGTCACTGCCAAATTGCTATCAGTTCGGCTGCATGGAGGCCGGCTGCGACGAGGCCGGACGCGGATGTCTGGCCGGTCCGGTGGTTGCCGCTGCGGTGATTCTGCCCGACGATTTTCACCACCCCTGGCTCAACGATTCGAAACAGCTCTCCGAAAAACGCCGCGAGGCGCTCCGGCCCATCATAGAGCATGAGGCGATTGCCTGGGCCGTGGGGGAGTGCTCGCCTGCCGAAATAGATGAGATGAATATACTCAATGCTTCAATCGAGGCCATGCACCGCGCCATCAGGGCGTTGCAGGTGCCTGCACGCAGTGTGATTGTGGATGGCAACCGGTTCAAGCCGATTGGCAACCTTCCGTGGCGGACGTTCGTAAAAGGTGACGGGCGTTTCGGCAACATTGCCGCCGCATCCATCCTTGCAAAAACACACCGCGACGAGATGATGCGCCGTCTGGCCGAAGAGTATCCGGCTTATGGATGGGAGATAAACAAGGGTTATCCCACCAAAGCGCACCGCAAAGCCATCGCCGATTTCGGTCCGTCGCCGCTCCACCGCAACACGTTCCGGCTGTTGCCCTTGCAGCTTACCCTCGACATTTAGAATGATGCACGATGCACAATGCATGATTCATGATGGGAGCCATTACACGTGAGACTGTCTAACAAGTTTGGGACAGTCTCTTTTTATAGTTTAAACAGTCAAAAAAATAGAGGCTGTCTAACTTTGGTTGTTAGACAGTCTCACATTAGGATGTACTTCAAGATGTGTGGCAATTCTCCGGTGTGCCCTATACGGGAGAGTCAGGTCAGAGATATTTGTCGCCGAATGCCAGATGGGTATCGTTGACCATCTGTTTTATGCGCTGTTCTTCCGATTTGGGGCAGATCAGCAGCACGTCGCCTGCATCGGCCACGATATAATCTTTCAGACCATCCACCACAATCAGTTTCTCACCGTTAACGGCGAAAATGTTGCCTGATGCGTTATAGGCGAGGACGTTGCAGTTCTGGGTTACGTTGCCGTCGCGGTTCTTGGGCGAATTGTCGTACAATGCGCTCCATGTGCCGAGGTCGTTCCATCCGAAATCCACGCATTCCACATAGACGCATTGTGATTTTTCCATCACGGCAAAGTCGATGGAGATGCTCATGCATCCGGGGAAATTCCGGTCGATGAATTCACGTTCGGCGCCCGTGCCGAAGAGTGTGGTGCCGCGTTCAAACACACCGGCCACATCCGGAGCATAGGTGTTAAGTTCGTGTATGATGTTTTTGGCACTCCATAAGAAAATTCCTGAGTTCCAGAAAAATTCGCCTGACTCCACAAACACCTGAGCCAGTTCAAGCTTAGGCTTTTCGGTGAATGTCTTGACCTTGCATATGCCGGGAGCACCGGTCACCGGCTGACCTATCTGTATGTAGCCGTAGCCGGTTTCGGGACGCGACGGTTTTATGCCGAGGGTGAGCAGGGCATCGTGATGCTCCACGAATTCAAATCCGCGTTCAATCGATTCGATAAACAGGTTGTCGCGGGTGATGAGGTGATCGCTCGGTGCGACGATTATGCTTGCCTCCGGGTCACGTGCGGCGATGTGGTAGGCAGCCCAGGCGATGCAGGGCGCTGTGTTGCGTCGTGCCGGCTCGAGAAGAATCTGGTCGGGCGAGAGTTCCGGCAGCTGCTCGCGCACAAGCGGGGCATATTGGGCGTTGGTGACAATCAGGATGTTTTCGCTCGGTACGAGCGGGAGTATGCGGTCGTAACTCATCTGCAGCAGCGAACGGCCTGTTCCGAGGAAATCGATGAACTGCTTTGGCCGGGACGAGCGGCTGTAGGGCCAGAAACGGCTCCCGATGCCGCCGCACATAATCACGCAATAGCGGTGGTTGTTGATCATATCGGTAAAGAATAATGAGGCAGCTGTGCTGCCCCGGAGGTTAGGCATTTAAAGTATCGCTAAGTTACTGCTTAAAACTTGAATTTGCAACAGTGGTTAATGCGGATTGTTAAAAATATTCCGGGTCTATCGCACTATCCATGCATGTTATGCGTTAAATAAATGAAAGTTTTTAACGGACAAATCTATGTATCGCTGGATTATATGCACTATGGTCTTGATGTCTGTAGGCCTGCTCCCTGCGTACGGTGTCAACCCTTATCCGCAGCTTGAGGTGAAAGCCGAGCGGGCTTTCGGCTATGGGGAATGGGCATCGGCCGCCGCTATGTTTGACCTCATGCTTGAGCAGAAACCGGATGTGCCCGGCACATATGGCCGCGCCATTGTGGCCAACGGGATGCGTGGCGCCACATCGGAGCAGATGCGGTTGCTTTCGCAGGCTCTTGACAATCATGTGCCGTTCGATTCGGTGTTTGCAAATGTAGAAATGTGGGGTTCGCATCTGGGACGTCCGAGGGTATATGAGAAATTTCTGGTGGACACACGTGAGGCATATCCATGGATGCGGCGCGCCATAAATGCCACATTGCTTAAATATTACACATTCCGTGATAATGGGCCGGAGATGGTGGAATACTCGCTGGCCATGCTCGAGGGGGCTCAGGACAACACCGTGTTCCTCGAATCGCTTGCGCGTGGATACATGCTCACAGGCAGGATTCCGGAAGGACTTGACACGTATAAGCGTATTCTTGCCGTTGAGCCAGACAATTATGATGTGCTGCTCACGCTGGGGAACTGGTATGCCATGAATCCTGACGGGGTGGAGAATGGACGTGTCTATCTTGAACGTGCCTATGCGATGCACCCCACGCCTTATGTTGCGCGGTTGCTTGAGCAAAAGCCCGTCGAGAGATGATTTCAGGCACAGGTTGATCGCCGTGCAATTATTTTTGCTGCAACTTATTTGTTAATGGCTAAATTAATGTGTAACTTTGCCGCAGTAAAATAAACATATATAGGACTTGGAACTGATGATGTAGCGTCTCCCTGGCGGTGGCCGGGCGGGGCACTATATTTTTGTTGCACCGTCTGCAACCGGTCCGACACCATCGGACAAATCGGTTCCTGTAATAACTAAAACTGTAAAATTATGGCACTTACCTATATGACCAGAGAGGGCTATAAAAAGAAAATGGAAGAGATAGCCTATCTTGAAAGTGTGGAACGTCCCCGCATTTCGGCTGCCATCGCCGAGGCGCGCGACAAGGGCGACCTGTCGGAAAATTCGGAGTATGATGCCGCCAAGGAAGCGCAGGGCATGCTTGAGATGAAAATTGCCAAGCTCAAGGATCTTGTGGCCAACGCGCGCATCATTGACGAATCGAAACTCAACACCGACGAGGTGAACATACTCTCGCGTGTGAAAATCAAGAACAAGGCCAACGGCATGAGCGTGGAGTACACAATCGTGGCCGATTCCGAAGCCAACCTGCGCGAGAAGAAAATCGGCGCTTCGACTCCTATTGCCAAGGGGCTGCTCGGACACCGAGTGGGTGACACGGTCGAGATCCGCGTGCCTGCGGGTCTGATGCAGTTCGAGATTGAAAGCATTTCCATCTGATGCTCCATGCACGGCATGTCGCATCATGGTTTTTAATATTATTGATTTTATATATGGCAACTCTGTTTTCCCGTATAGCCGCCGGTGAGATTCCGTCGTATAAAGTGGCTGAGGATAGCCGCTATTTCGCATTTCTCGATATAAATCCTGTTCATCCGGGCCATGTGCTCGTGATTCCAAAACACGAGGTGGACTATATCTTTGATATGGACGATGAGGAATATACCGGTCTCATGCTGTTTGCCAAGCGTGTGGCAAAGGCTCTGAAAAAAGCCATCCCTTGCACTAAAGTCGGCGTGACTGTCATTGGTCTTGATGTGCCACACACTCATGTGCATCTTGTGCCCATGGACAAGGGCTCCGACATGAATTTCTGTGGGGAGAAGCTGACCCTTCCCGAGGAAGAGATGAAATCGATTGCTGCTCGTATCGCCGCCGAATTTGAATGATTCCATTTGAGAAGCTTATGAAAACCAGAATATTCCTGAACTGCGGTGCTGTGGCAGCCGCGATTGTCAGCGTTGCGGCTCTTTGCGGCTGCAGCGAGAACAAATGGCATGCAAAAGGAGTGGTGAACGGTGCCGATACAGCCGATCTCATTGTCGAGGCTCCCAATGGCCGCGGCGGATGGTATCCTGTTGATACGGTCACCACCGACAAATCCGGTGCATTCTCCGTTGCAGGCGAAGCCGTGGGGCACCCCGAAATATTCCGCCTCACGCTCAATGGCGAAAGTGTCTATTTCCCCATCGATTCAATCGAGAGCGTGGACATCACGGCCGATGCGGCCAATTTCGGCTCGGGCTACACGCTTGCAGGTTCCGAATCGGCCGAAAAACTGCTTCAGGTGAATAATCTTATCGATGCCACCGTAAAAGCCAAAGGCGCAGACGCAGCTGCATATGATCCAGACCTCAAACGCAAGCTTGCGGAGGTGATATTGCGCGACCCAGACGGCATCGTTGCATATTACACCATTTTCCGCCGTGTCGGCAACACCCCGGTGTTCGATCCGGTCGAGCGTGGTGACCTGCGCATAATCGGAGCCGTAGCAAATGCATTCGACCAAAACCGTCCCTCCGATCCGCGCACGGCATTCCTGCGTGCATTGTTCCTGTCGAACCGTCGTCCCTCGGGTGCCGGCATGCCGGTGGATACGATTGTAGCCCGTGAAATCATGCTTCCTGAAATAGCTTTGCTTGACGAAACCGGTGCTAAACGCAGCCTGAATGAGGTGGCATCCAAAGGCAATGTGGTGGTGTTGAATTTCACCGCTTATTCGGCCGAGGTATCGCCCGCGCTAAACCTTGAACTTGCCAAGATTTATGATGCAAACAAGTCGGCCGGCTTGGAAATCTATCAGGTTGGCTTCGATGCCGATGAATTTGCATGGAAACAGTCTGCCCGCAATCTCCCCTGGGTAACAGTCTACAATTCGCCGAAAGACGGTGAGGCCACGCTGCGTGATTACAACGTAGGCGCTCTCCCAGCTCTGTTTGTCATCAACCGCAACGGTGAATTGGTGGAGCGTGTCGAGGATCCCACCCGCCTCTCCTCCGCCGTCGCCCGCTATCTGTAATGGTTTATGTTTCAGGAAGGATCAGAACGGCCTAAGGTGTCTGTGATTGTAATAACTTACAATCAGGAGGATACCATTGGCCGTACGCTTGATTCCATTCTTGAACAGCAGACCGATTTCCCTTTTGAAATAGAGCTTGCCGATGATTGCTCGACAGACCGTACGTCTGAGGTCTGCCGGGCATATGCCATTCAGTATCCCGACTGCATTCGCTATACGCGTAATAAGGTCAATCTCGGCGTACGCGAGAACTACTTTGCTGCATTGCGTCGTTGCAGGGCCGATTATATAGCCGATTGTGCCGGAGATGACTACTGGGTGGATCCACATAAATTGCAGAAAGAGGCGGATCTGCTGGATGCTCATCCCGAAGTGGGATTGGTGCACACGGATTTTCAGTATGTCAATGAGTCAAGTGGCCGAGTCTGGGCAAATAGTGATGTGGAGGAAAATATGCCTTACCTCCGTGAATTTATTCCGCCGGGAGAGCTCGTTTTGCCGTTGACACGTCTGAAAATGTTGATCCAGTTGTGCACGGCTCTCTATCGGAAAGAGGTGTTCCTGCGTGCAGAACGTGAGCATCCCTATGTGTTCTGTAGCCCGGATATACTGCTGGAGGATTTCCAACTATGCATGATTTATGCGCATGAAACAACGGTGGCGTACATCCCCGATGTGACATTGCATTACAACTTAGGGTATGAATCGGAATCGCATTCGAAATGTAGTTTGCGGTTGTTCGATTTCATATTTTCACTTCTTCACATGTATCGTTATTTTGAGGTCGCTTATAATCTCGATACAGTGGCTATGGCGCGGATTTATGATGAAAAGGCTCGTTTTCTGATGGCATCGGCTTTTATCCTGTGTGACGGGTTGCGCATGAATCAGCTTAGGGAATTTTATCATAACAGAAATATTCCGATGCCATGGAAATGTCGTTTGTTGCTATGGATGAGCCGTTATAAGTATCTGTGGCGAATTTCCGCAGCGGTGAAAAAAGCGCATTATGAATGGGTGATGAAGCAATGGAGTTGATGGATGCCAGACCAAGATTATCGGTGCTGATTGCCACCTGCCGTCCTGACGGGATAGAGAGGGTGGTGGCCATGGATTTGCCTGAGGTGGCAGGGGTGCATTATTGGGTGTCGTGGCAGATGCATGAGAATCTGCCGGTTCCCGAATCGCTTGCATCGCGTAAGGATGTGTCCGTGCTTTGCACAGACACAATTGGTCTCTCAAATAATCGAAATAATCTGCTCGAAAATGCCGAAGGCGATATTTTTCTGATCGCCGATGATGATTTGCGGTATACGTCTGATCAGGTAAGAAGTGTAATCGATGTGTTTGATGAGAATCCGGAAATTGATTATGCATCGTTTACGTTCACCGGGGCAGATGCCAAGGTCTATCCATCTCACGTCTGCCATTTGTGGCCAGTCCCTAAGAACTTTTCTCAGACAAGTTTTGAGGTCGCCATACGCAACAATTCCCGTACGGCGAGGCTCAGATATAATCCGTTCTTCGGCCTGGGAGCTCCGGTTTTGCGTTCAGGTGAGGATGAATTATTTCTTATCAGTGCCATACGGTTGGGACTCAATTGCAGATTTTTTCCGATCATTATTACGCATCATGAGGGCCTGACCACGGGGAACAGAAAAATTACAGACAATGGGGTACTTAAAGCTTCCGGCGCTGTTATAGCTGTGCAATATCCGTTTACGGCGTTTCTAAGGATTCCTCTAAAGGCGTACAGATTGCATAAATCCGGTCAGTCATCTTTTTTACGGTCATTGCGTTATATGACTTATGGGGTGTGGTATTTGCTGAGGCATAGGGAAGTGCGGGAAAAGATTTATTTTTAGGGTGTTTTTTTGTAACTTTGTGGGAAGAACTTGCAACGCTCCATGAACGACTCCCTTATTTCATCACAACAAGACGATGCCATTGGCCCCGCTACCGACGGGATGCTGGATTTTGAACAGGCCGACAGCCGTCCTGCCGGGACTGCCGAATATCAGGACGAAGATATAAAGACCCTCGACTGGCGTGAGCACATACGCCTGCGCCCCGGCATGTACATAGGCAAGCTGGGCGACGGTACCTATAACGACGACGGTATCTATGTGCTGCTCAAGGAGGTGCTCGACAATTCAATCGACGAGTACATGATGGGTTTCGGGCGGCAGATAACTGTCGATGTGACAGAAACTACCGTGACCGTGCGCGACTATGGCCGCGGCGTGCCTCTCGGAAAGCTTGTGGATGTGGCCTCGAAGATGAACACCGGTGCCAAATATGACTCCAAGGCGTTCAAGAAGTCGGTGGGCCTAAACGGCGTGGGTATCAAGGCTGTGAATGCGCTGAGCGATTCGTTCATCATACAGAGTAACCGCGACGGCCTTATGCGCCGTGCCGAGTTCTGCCGCGGAGAGCTGTTGATGCAGACCGACGAGGAACCGACCGACGAGCCTAACGGTACATTTGTGCAGTTCACCCCTGACAACACCATTTTCCGCGACTATCACTATAACGATGAGTTCATAGTGACGCTCCTGCGCAATTACACCTACCTCAACACCGGTCTGGCCATCGTGTTCAACGGCAAGAGGTTCGTGTCGCGCAACGGTCTGCTCGACCTTCTGCGGGCCAACATGACCAAGGAGCCGCTTTATCCCATAATTCATCTCAAGGGAGAGGATATAGAGATTGCCATCACTCACGCCAACCAGTATGGCGAGGAGTATTACTCGTTTGTCAACGGCCAGCACACCACCCAGGGCGGCACGCATCTTGCAGCTTTCAAGGAGTCGGTGTCGCGAACCATCAAGGAGTATTTCGGAAAGAATTTCGAATACACCGACATCCGCAACGGCATGATCGCGGCCGTGAGTGTCAAGGTGGAGGAACCCGTGTTCGAATCGCAGACCAAGACTAAGCTCGGCAGCCGTGACATGGGTCCCGAAGGTCCGACAATAGCGAAATACATCAGCGATTTCCTGAAAAAGGAACTTGACAACTTCCTTCACAAGAATCTCGACACCTCGGAGGTGCTCCTCAAAAAGATACAGGAGAGCGAGCGTGAGCGCAAAGCCATGGCCGGAGTCACCAAACTTGCGCGTGAACGCGCCAAGAAGGTGAACCTGCACAACAGCAAGCTGCGCGACTGCCGCGTGCACCTCAACGACCCCCGTGGTGACGAGGACCGCAAGCTTGCGTCGTCGATATTCCTCACGGAGGGCGATTCGGCTTCCGGCTCCATTACCAAAATCCGTGATGTGGAGACCCAGGCTGTGTTCTCCCTGCGTGGTAAACCGCTCAACTCCTTCGGGCTTACCCGGAAAGTGGTTTATGAGAATGAAGAATTCAACCTGCTGCAGGCTGCCCTGAACATCGAGGACGGCATTGACGGCCTGCGCTACAATAATGTGATTATCGCCACCGATGCCGATGTCGACGGTATGCACATACGCCTGCTTCTGCTCACATTCTTCCTGCAGTTTTTCCCGGATCTTGTGAAGAAAGGGCATGTGTACGTATTGCAGACCCCTCTGTTCCGAGTGCGCGACAAAAACGCAACCAAACGTTCGGGCCGCAAGTCTCGCTCGGCCGATGGTAAAAGCCGCAAACAGGCCGATGGCGAGGGGGCAGACAGCGGTGTAGAATCGTCCACCGTCTATTGTTATTCCGACGAAGAGCGTATAGCTGCCATAGAGCGCTTCGGGGCCAACGCCGAGATTACCCGATTCAAAGGTCTGGGTGAGATTTCGCCCGACGAGTTCAAAGGGTTCATTGGCGAGGATATGCGTCTGGACCGCGTCACACTGCGCAAAGAGGATGGTGTGGCCGAACTGCTTGAGTTCTATATGGGCAAGAATACATCCGACCGCCAGAACTTCATCATTGACAATCTGGTGGTGGAGGATGACTCGCAGATTTCATGATGCATTTCCGATAAACCGAATGATTTGAGAATGAAGAGAATTGCATTGTTCGCCGGTTCGTTCGACCCCTTCACCATCGGGCACAAATCTATCGTAGACCGCGCTCTGCCGCTGTTCGACGAGATTGTGATTGGAGTCGGTGTGAATTCGGGCAAAAACGGCCATGATACGGCCGAGAACCGCTGCCGTAATATCGAAGCGGTCTATGCCGCCGAACCGCGGGTACGGGTGGTGACGTTCGACTGTCTCACCGTTGATGCCGCACGTCGCGAGGGCGCGCAGTTTCTGTTGCGAGGAGTGCGGTCGGTGGCCGATTTTGAATATGAACGCCAGCTGGCCGACATAAACCGCAACATTTCAGGCATTGAATCTGTTCTTATCTATGCGTTGCCCGAACTTGCGTCGGTCAGTTCTTCCATGGTGAGGGAGCTTGCCGCCTACGGGGTAGACGTGTCAGAATATCTCCCTTCTGCCAATGCGAAGGCTTAATAAAAATCAAAAAAGAATGTACAGGTTTCCGATTTCAAGGTTTGTAATATCAGTTTTGGCCGTCTGCTTGCTCCCGCTTGCAACTCAGGCCCAGGGAAAAGATAAAGGGGAGTTCAAGCTCACTCCCGACCGCAAGCTGCTCATGGCCGAACAGGTGATCGAGCGCTTTTATGTGGACAGTGTCGATGCCGGCAACATGGTGCAGGATGCCATCGTGGCCATGCTCAAGACGCTCGACCCCCATTCGTCCTATTCCGATCCGGAAGAGACCAAGGAACTCACCACTCCGCTCGAAGGTAATTTCAGCGGCATCGGCGTGCAGTTCAATATGCTCAACGATACATTGTTCGTGATTCAGACCACTTCGGGTGGACCTTCCGAGAAGGTGGGAATCCTTCCTGGCGACCGCATTGTCCAGGCTGGTGATTCGGTTATAGCCGGCCGGAAACTGCCCAACTCCAGAATCATCAAGATTCTCCGCGGGCCCAAGGGCTCGGAGGTGGACCTGAAGGTGTTGCGCAGGGGGGAGGCCCAGCCTATCGTGTTCCACGTTGTGCGCGACGACATCCCTGTCTACAGTGTGGATGCCGCCTATATGGCCGACCCCACAACAGGCTATATTCGTGTGTCGCGTTTCGGCGAGGAGACCGACAAGGAGTTTGAGGCTGCCCTAGAGAAACTGCGCAAACAGGGGATGCAGAACCTTATTGTCGACCTCGAGGACAATGGTGGAGGCTACCTGCAGGCAGCCCACCAGCTTGCGTCGCATTTCCTCGACAAGGGTGACATGGTGGTTTACACGGATGCACCGAAAATGGGCCGTACCGTCTATGCCGTAGAGAAACCGGGCAACTTCAACAAGGGGCGTCTGGTAATCATGGCCAACCAGTATTCCGCCTCGGCCAGCGAAATCCTCTCCGGGGCCGTGCAGGACAACGACCGCGGCCTTATCGTGGGACGGCGCACGTTCGGCAAAGGACTTGTGCAGCGGCCGTTCCCGTTCCCCGACGGCTCCATGATCCGCCTCACCGTGTCACGCTACTACACCCCCTCGGGCCGCAGTATACAGAAGCCTTACGCTCCCGGCGACGAGGAATCGTACCGCAAGGACATGCTTCACCGCTATGAGGCTGGCGAGTTCTCCTCGGCCGATTCGATTCATCTGCCCGACTCGCTACGTTTCGAGACATTGCACAATCATCGCCCCGTTTATGGCGGAGGCGGCATAATGCCTGACCTTTTTGTGCCGATTGACACCACCGCTTTTTCGCCGTATTACCGTAACCTGGTGGCAAAGGGGATTCTCAACCGTTTCTGCATCACTTATGTCGACCGCAACCGCAGTCAGCTCAACCGTGAATATCCCGATGTGGATGCATTCATAGCCAAATTCAGTGTGGATTCGGCCATGATCGACGATATTGTGAAACTCGGCGTAGCCGACAGCGTGAAGCTTGATTCGGTACAGCTTGAACGTTCACGCCCGATGATCGAGACCATAGTCAAAGGCATAATTGCGCGCGACCTGTTCGACACATCGGCTTATTTCCGTGTGGTGAACCCGCAGCTCAGTCCCGTATACCGCGAAGCTCTCGGGCTTATCAACGACGAACGCCGCTACAACCGCCTGCTGCGTGAGGGACGCGAGTTTGGTAAATAATAATTCTCAGGTGGCTGTCGGCATCCCGGCATCCACCTTGTTTACGAACCAATCGAAAAGAGAGTAATGGATAACATACTGACAACACTGGTTGACCGCCAGGCTGCAAAATATGGCGACCGCGCGGCTGTATATCACCGCCGTCCCGACGGCATGTGGCTCCCCTATAGCTGGAATGAACTCAAACAGATGGCCGGTCAGGCCGCTGCCGCCATGGAGGCCATAGGCATAAAGGAAACACAGCGTGTGGCTGTGTTCTCGGCAAATGACCCCTATATTCTCGTGACCGATTTCGCGGCCTTTGCCAACCGTGCCGTTCCTGTGAGCATATATGCCACCTCGTCGGAACAGCAGGTAGAGTACATAGTCCGCGATGCCGAGGCCGAATGCATCTTTGTGGGCGACCAGACACAGTATCAGATAGCGCGCAATGTTGCGCGCCGTCAGAGCGGACTTCGTCAGATTGTGGTATATTCCGACGTGCGGCTTGATTCGTCGGACACCACCACGATGACCTTCGCCCGTTTTCTCCGGCTGGGCGCCGAGGCATCAGAGGCATCCCGCCGTGAAGTGGCGCGCCGCAAGGCTGCAGCCACCCCCGACGATATCGCGACACTGCTCTATACCTCCGGAACTACCGGCGACCCCAAAGGCGCCATTCTTCCGCATTCCTGTTTCGATGCCGCCATAGAGATGCATCACCGCAGGCTCACATCGCTCTCGGATGCCGACACGGCCATGTGTTTTCTCCCGCTGAGCCATATTTTTGAAAAGGCTTGGACATATTTTGCGC
This sequence comes from uncultured Porphyromonadaceae bacterium, assembly GCA_900540205.1. Classification (GTDB taxonomy): domain Bacteria; phylum Bacteroidota; class Bacteroidia; order Bacteroidales; family Muribaculaceae; genus UBA7173. The sequence goes on from UQER01000004.1 coordinate 91,286, forward strand.
TTGATTGCGGCATCAAAGTGTATGTCAACCGCAATCCGCGCGACATACAGACCACCATCCGCGAGGTGCGTCCCACCTGCATGTGCTCGGTGCCGAGGTTTTGGGAAAAGGCATATGCCACCATACAGGACAAGATGACCCGCATGAAGCCCTTCAACCGCTGGATGTGCCGCCGCGCACTCGCCATTGGCCGTCGCCGCAATCTGGAGTATGCGCGCGTGGGCCGGAAGGTGCCGTTCATGCTGGAATTGCAGTACGGATTTTTCAACAGCCGTGTGTTCCGCAAGGTGCAGCGCATCATGGGAATCGAGCACGGCAACATATTCCCCACGGCGGGAGCGCCGCTCAGCGCCAACATCACAGAATTTTTCCGTTCGATGGGTGTGCCTATCGTGATAGGATACGGATTGTCGGAAACCACCGCCACCGTGAGTTGCTATCCTTATGTGGGATATGAAATCGGCACGGTGGGCACCGTGCTTGACAGGATTGATGTCCGGATAGGGGAGAACGACGAAATTCTGGTGAAAGGTCCCACCGTGATGCGTGGCTATTTCAACAAACCTGCCGAGACGGCTGATGCCTTCACTTCGGATGGGTATTTCCGCACGGGTGATGCCGGTCGTTTTGATGAGCACGGCGCGTTGATTCTCACCGACCGCCTCAAAGATCTTTTCAAAACCTCCAACGGCAAATACATAGCTCCCCAGGCCATCGAGAGCCGTCTGGGCGAGGACAAATACATCGAGCAGGTGGCCGTAATAGGCGACAACCGTAAATTTGTCACCGCCCTCATCGTGCCGTCCATCCCGGCTCTGCAGGAATATGCCGCCGCCAACGGCATAACATATGACTCGCTTGATGAACTCATGGCCGACGCAAGAATCTACAATCTCGTCGCATCCCGAATCGAAGCGCTTCAGGAAGGCCTCGCTTCGTTTGAGAAAATCAAGAAATTCACCCTGCTTCCCAAGGAGTTCACCATGGAATCGGGCGAGCTTACCAACACGCTGAAAATCCGCCGGCCGGTGATCAACCGCAACTACTCTGCGCAGATCGATGCCATGTACGAATCCTGATATCGAGCCACATTTGTATGGCGATTCCCGTTGCATTCCGGCGGAATCTGCGTTGCATTCTTGCAGAAAAAATGCAAAATGCCGCATTGAGCTTTGCCGAATGAAGTGGAAATTGTAACTTTGCAAGTCGTACTGTGTCAGCAGCGCAGCATGTGAGGCACGCGGTTGACCGTATGTATTTTGAACTGAACAGACACTGAACGTTATGCGCAGATTGCTTGCGACATTGGTTGTGACCCTTATGGTGGCGGTGGCTACGGCTGTCGGCGCCGCTCCTGTGTGGGAGGAGGTCAACTCGCCGCATGCCGCCATAACGCAGACAATGGAGATGGATGCCGACACGCAGATTGCCGTGAGCGACGGCTACATCTACCTCTGGAGCGAGAAGCCGGTGACGGTCAAACTTTTCTCCATCCTCGGGCAGCTCATAGCGCAGGAAACCGTCAAGCCCGGCCTTCACCGCCTCCGCATCGCCTCGCGCGGCATCTACATCCTCCGCGCCGGCACCTCCACCCGCCGCATCACCATCTAACGCCTAACCATTCATTCCCCCCCAACCCTTCATTTCCTTCTTGGCGAGCTTATAAGAATTTCTTATAAGTTCGATTCTCATCAATATGGGGCTGTATATCCGCAGTCATCAGCGGATGTGAGGAGTACAGTGTTTGTGCATATAAGCGTGCGGAATCTTAGCTTATCTAAGGGTGGCATAGAGCCGGAAAAGCGTCTCTCGGCTAAACATCCATTTAGGTGCAAAATAAAATGATGTTTTTCAGCATCGTTAAAATATAGTTTCAAAAATAATAGTAATTTTGCGTTTGCAGACCGTTTTGCAAACCACATCAGTTGGGTGAGGTTCGCCGAACCATCCCCTGTTTGGGGTTTAGCGGAACGGGATGTAGTTGAAATACATAAGAAAGCGTTTATCCGCGCTGATTCTTGACCATCTGAAATGTCTCGCAAACTTTTCTTTATCTAAGTCAAGGATAGAGCAACGGTAGATGCCCGTGGATATGTGATTATCTTGCATCCGGCATGATATTTCGGGAGAAATACGGCCGGAGGCATTGATTGCATATACTGGCGTGGGCTTCTGCAGTTGCCGTCTGACTTAGATAAGGCAATGCGAGAAGCCTCAGATGGTAGGACGGTAACGATACAGATTCCTGCGCTTTTTTGTTTATAAACCAATCTGATACCAACGAGAGGAATCGGTGGGTATATTTGATGTATGAGAAAGTTGTTTTTGCTGTCGGTTGCTTGTATTGCCGTAATGTCTCACGCCCGACAAATTTCAGAAACCGAGGCCGCGTCTATCGCTTCGGAGTTTTTAGGCTCGACCATTGAACAGCATGAGCCGGTAAGAAAAAGTGTGCATCGTGCTGCCGGCAGTTATAGTGGAAATTCCGATAGCGCCCCTTTTTATGTTTTCAACGCCAACGACGGCCAAGGCTTCGTTATCATCTCTGGTGACGATCGGGCGCAGTGTGTTCTCGGATATTCGGATTATGGGAAATTTGATTACGCAGATGTGCCGCCTCAGCTCGTCTACATGATGGATCTGTTTTCCGAGCGTATTAAAAAAATGCCTGCCGATGCTCCGGCACACTCGTCTTGGCGCAGTCCTGGCGTTGGTGTGCCCGGAAATGAATCCATCCTGCTTGAGACCGCTTGTTGGGGACAAGGTGCACCGTACAATTCGCTTTGTCCTGTAATTGATGGTGTGCAGGCTCCTGCAGGATGCGTCGCCACTGCGATGGCAATCATAATGAAGTACCATAATTGGCCCGAAAGAGGTGAAGGGTTTCATTCATATGTGTGTAATGGACAAAATCTGAGTTTTGACTATGGAATAGATTTTGATTGGACAAATACACCCTCTCGTCTGACGGGGGATTCAAGTGATGAGGAAATCGACAATGTCGCTAAATTAATGAGCGCATGCGGCATAGCAGTTGATATGGGATATTCTCAAAAGGAAAGCGGTGCGTTTTCGGCTCCAGTTTCTATCGCCATGTCGGATTATTTTGTTTATTCTCCCCTTTCACAATTAATATCGAATAAGAATTATACGCAAGATGATTGGGCAAATATATTAAAATATGAATTGAGTCTTAATCGGCCGCTAATTTATTTCGTGGGAGGTGCTTCAGGAAATCATGCGGTGGTGTGTGATGGCTATAATCAGTCATACTTTCATATAAACTGGGGATGGGATGGAAACTACAATGGTTATTTTGCGTTGAACGACCTGAATCCTTATGGTCAGGCTGATAGCGAGGCAGGATACAATGACTATGCAGAAGCCTTGATTGGAGTTGTTCCCAATAAAACCCAGCACAAAATCGGAGTTTCCCCCTTGTGCATTTATCCGATAGGGGTGACTTCCACATCCTCCGAGTTGCATGCTGGAAATGAGTTTGAGTTGTTGGTGAATAATCTGTTCTCAATTCAATCCGGGTTTAAAGGTGAGGTGGCTGCAGTGTTGGCGGATCAGAACGGTAATATTAAAGAAGTGCTGTCAACGCAAGAGCTCACTCTTGAAAGAGAGGCAAATTCTAAAATGGTTTTTCCCGGTTGTAAACTGTCATCGGTGGAAAAAGGAGATATTGTCACGGTGGTTTCGCGGGAAGCCGGAAGTAACGACTGGCAATTTATCATAAGGCAGCCCTGGTGTATATGCAATACCGCTATTTATCCACAAATATACAGAGCGCAAAAGTGTAATCTGGAGCTGAAGCTTGATGCCGGGGTCAAAGTTGAATTATTTATTGGTGAGACCGAAGATGATATGGACCTTAACCATCCCGTCGCGGCGGGAGAGTTCCCTTATGGAACAAATTTGAGGGCTAAAGTGTCTTTTGAGGATCCGTCAAAGTTGCATGCCGTTCAGGTCTCGCACTGCGATTTTGGTTACGTTTACCGATATCTTGATGCAGGCAACTGGCTCCCGCTGGAACAACTGTGTCAACCCGTTTATACGGTAGAGGTGAGGTTATATGACAAATCAGAACTTATTGACAAGCATGTACATGTGGAGAATGCGGGAATGTTGAGTTCCATGCTAAGTGAAGAAGACTTCAAAATAGGTTCCCTTTCTTTAAGTGGCAAAATCGGTTCTCTGGACATGGTCGAAATTAAAGACAGATTGCCGTTGCTGTACTCCCTCGATATGGGGCAATGTTCGTATTCAGACGATGCAGGGAGCGGTTTACAAGGTTTAGATAACAGGCGCTTTCTAGAAAGAGTTATACTTCCGGCCGATTTGAAATCCATAGGCCAAAGTGCCTTCCTTTGCAGCGCGGTGAAGGAAGTTTCCTTCCCATCGGGTTTGGAGTCGATTGGCGATCAGGCTTTTTCAAGATGCAAATATCTCACGGGTATCTCATTGCCTTCTGATTTGAAGATGATGGGGAGGTTATGTTTTGATAAATGTGAGGGGCTGACAGAGATAACGATACCCTCGGGCGTTTCGCGTATTCCGGACAACGCATTCGATGGATGTGTTAATTTGAGTTCTGTGACGATTGAGGGGGATGTGTCTGAGATTGGTAACTATGCATTTAATGAATGTGTAGGGTTGCGCCATGCCAATTTAGGAAACTCTCTGATAGCAATCGGGGATTATGCATTCAGAGAATGCACTTCGTTAAGCGATATCCAATTCCCGGCCTCTCTTGTTAATATTGGGCAAAGTGCATTTTATAATGATTGTTCTCTCAAGCGAATTGAAATCCCTCATTCTGTGGAATCAATCGGCAAGTATGCATTCTATAATTGTACGAGTGCCAAACAGTTGAGCCTAAGCAATCAACTCGTGGAAATAGAAGACGGTACATTTATGTCATGTAATGGATACTCTGATTTAAGACTGGGCGATAAGATACGAAAGATTGGTCAGAGTGCTTTATCCGGCAATTATACCGATTTGTATCTGAATGCTGCCCTTGAAAATGTTGCGTCATTCGGCCTGAATTCGAACTCATGTGTTAATGTGTATACGCCGTCGATCCAAGGCTTTGCTGTGGAGGATGATGCCATACGGTGCCAGAACCTTTATATTCCCGGTAAAACGCTGGCAGTCTTTGATCACATAGCTGATGCGAAGAAAAAAGAGATGTGGTCATATTCCTTACACAAGGATTTAGGTGCGGTCACACTTCGGCCTGCAATAGCTGGTGTTGTCATTGATAGAGTCGTAATTAATGGTGATGTCGTTTACTTGGATGGCGACAATCTGTACAGATATACGCCTGCTGACGATCTCGATATCACAGTTGAATATACATTAAACGGAAGTCAGTCAATGTTGACGCACTATACGCCTGAATTTAATGCCGGATTGGCCGATGAGCCGATTAGCTCGGTTGTGTCTACGGTAGCATTGGCTGATGTCAGAATAAATGCCAAGGACAATTGTATACAGATTGCCACCGCAAGTGACAATGCAAATGTTGTGGTGTTTGATTCCATGGGGCGTTGCTTATATAGGGGCAATGAACATACGGTCAGCGGACTGTGCGCCGGCTTGTACCTCGTTGTTGTTGACGGCAGAACATTTAAAGTGACAATATGATGGCCGAGATAAAAGTAACGGCAGCAACTCCGCAAAATTTAAAATTAAATGGGGTAAATAATTATTTGGTTGATTGGCAAATAATTGTTACCTTTGTGGGCTTTTTGGCCGTTTTGGGCTCGGAATAAGTGGTGTCTGCGCATCCGCCCGACGGTGTTAATCTATAAATATCAGTTAGTTGCAATGTACGCAATTGTAGAAATCCAGGGACAGCAGTTCAAAGCCGAAGCAGGCAAATTTCTGTATGTTCACTATCTCGGCGACGAGAAAAAAGAAGGCGAGACACTCGAATTTGACCGTGTTCTGCTCGTTGACGCCGACGGTGCCGTTAAAGTAGGCGCGCCCACCGTGGAAGGGGCAAAAGTTGTTTGCGAGGTGAAACGTCCCCTCGTGAAAGGCGACAAAGTCATCGTTTTCAAGAAAAAACGTCGCAACGACTATGTTCGCAAGAACGGACATCGCCAGATGTTCACCCAGATTGTGATCAAGGACGTGATTGCTTAACCCCAAAATAAAACTCTAAGAAACAATGGCACATAAAAAAGGTGTTGGTAGTTCTAAGAACGGCCGTGAGTCAGAAAGCAAACGACTCGGAGTGAAGATTTTTGGCGGTCAGCACGCCAAAGCGGGCAATATCATCAAGCGTCAGCGTGGCACAGTTCACCATCCCGGTCTGAACGTAGGCATGGGTAAGGATCATACCATCTATGCTCTCGTTGACGGTGTGGTTGTGTTCACCACCGGTAAGGAAGGCCGCCGTTTCATCAACGTGCAGCCGGCAGCCGAGGCGTAACGTAGCCCGGATTAACGATTAAAAAGCGATGCGTGCAGGCGCTGGCCTGATGCATCGCTTTTTTGCGCTTTGTCGGGAATGCTTTGGTGCAGATGCCCGTGGGGGTGTGAATCTGCGTTCAAAGTGCCCCGTGGCGTAGATTGAAGGAGAGGTCTGACGTCGCTTCCAACGTCACATGCTGCTGCGGCAGTAGGGTCGTGGAGTTATGGCTTGCGCTTACGGCCTGTGGTGCCTTTTAGATGCGGAATTCTGTTCCATTCCTCCCTTCAGGAGTGTGTGTTTCAAGTAATCTTTGTATATATAACGCTTTGAGGTTCTGAATTGTTGAGAAATCGGCAACGGCGCGGCTCCTATCGTGAGGCCTTCTCCGGCAAACATCGGCCGGAATGCCATGGCGGAGTGCCGTGTGCATTGTTGGCAAAGGCGCTATTTTGCATGTGAGTGGAAGAAAAATCGCGCTGAGGCGTGAAATCTTGATGCAAAAACTTGCCTAAAGTGTTGCGTAATTGAAAAAATGAATGTAATTTTGCAACGCAAAACCCGGAGGGGTGGGTCGCTGTCAGGATTCTCCATCCTGTTGCGATAAGAAAATGCTTCAGTAGCTCAGTTGGTTAGAGCACCTGACTGTTAATCAGGGGGTCGTTGGTTCAAGCCCATCCTGAAGCGCTTCCCCTTCCCCTGAGGCGTCTTGACCGTTTTCGGCGAGGCGCCTCTTTTTTGTAGATTCACGATGCACGATGCTCAATGCTCAATGCGTGATGCACAATGTACGCTACATGATGCATGATGTTTGATGCCGCCAAGTTTTCGCCGTAGGCGATGGGCTGTGGTGAATCCCACGAACATGGGGGTGCCATCATTGTACGGGCGCTATACATAGCGCCCACACCATCCATGCCAGGCAATTCATTCCCCCAATTATTGTGCGGGTTAATATGTGGTATTAAAATGGGGATTAATTTGTGAGCTGAGGATGCGGGCGCAATTTAATGAAGATGCGGGCGCAATTTATTGCGCCCCTACCACCAAACTCTATGCATCGAACATCGTGCATCGTGAATTGTGCATCGTGAATTGTGCATCGTGAATTGTGCATCATGCATTGTGTTTTTCCATACTTAAAATTTGTGAACATTAAGGCAATTTGCTAATTTTGCGTGGGTAAATATGCCCATGATCATGAAAAAACAACTCAAAAATTCAATAATTAAATCCTTTAAAACAAAACATTTATGTGGTTAACATCCTCATCCATAGGTAGGAAGGTGATCATGGCAGTGTCCGGTGCTTTCCTGTTCCTATTTGTGACGTTTCACGCATTGATGAATGGAGTGGCACTGTTCTGGCCCACCGCCTACAACGAGGTGTGCCTTATGCTCGGCGCCAACTGGTACGCACTCATCGGCACAGTGATAATCGCTGCCTTTGTGGTGCTTCACATCGTCTATGCAAGCTGGCTCACCATCCAGAACCGCAAGGCCCGCGGCGTAGAGCGTTACGCCGAGACTTCGCGCCCCAAGCAGGTTGAATGGTCGTCGAAGAACATGTATGTGCTCGGCGTTGTGATTCTTGCCTTCCTGGTGATTCACCTCATCCAGTTCTGGAGCAAAATGCAGCTTGCCGAAATCCTGCACTGCGACGTGGTTGACGCCAACACTCAGGAGACCGTTCCCGCTGCAGCAGGTACTTGGTTCCTTGAGATTGCCTTCCGCAATCCGCTCACACTGGTTGTCTACCTGATCGGTTTCATCGCCCTCTGGTTCCACCTTACCCACGGTTTCTGGTCGATGATGCAGACTGTCGGCTGGAACAACCGTATCTGGATGGAGCGCATCAAGACAATCGGCAACGTGTGGGTGACATGCGTGGTGGCTCTCTTCATCGCACAGGCAATCGTGTTCACCGTACATGCTCACCGCGGCACATACACCTCGTGCCCCGCGCTCATCGAGCAGTATCAGGAGATGGCAGCCGAAGGCAACCATATCTCCATTCAGGAGGCAGCCCCCTGCCTTAACGCAGAGTGCTCCGAAACTCCCTGCGGCCGCAAGGCATGTGTAGGCGCACCCTGCAAGAATGCTCCCTGCGCTCAGGGTGAATGCACCAATCCTGACTGCAACAACCCCGAATGCCCCGCAGCTGTGGCTGAGGTTGAGAGTGAAGAACAAGTAATCGTAAACGAATAATCACATTTCAGATATGGCCGATATAAAAAATCTCGAGGGCATGATCGACTCGACGCCGATCATGAAGGACTATGCCGATATCGAATCGTCAAAGCTCCCCGAATTTCAAATCGATTCAAAAATTCCTGAAGGTCCCGTAGCTGAAAAGTGGACCAATTATAAAGCACATCAGAAACTCGTGAACCCCGCCAACAAGCGCCACCTCGACATCATCGTTGTAGGTACCGGTCTGGCAGGCGCATCCGCAGCCTCCACTCTTGGCGAAATGGGTTTCAATGTGTATAACTTCTGCATTCAGGATTCACCCCGCCGCGCTCACTCCATTGCCGCACAGGGTGGTATCAACGCTGCCAAGAACTACCAGAACGACGGCGACTCGGTTTACCGTCTGTTCTACGACACAGTAAAGGGCGGTGACTTCCGCTCGCGCGAGGCCAACGTTTACCGTCTGGCCGAAGTGTCGAACAACATCATTGACCAGTGCGTGGCACAGGGCGTTCCCTTCGCACGCGAATACGGCGGTCTGCTGGCCAACCGTTCGTTCGGTGGCGCACAGGTGAGCCGTACATTCTATGCCAAGGGGCAGACCGGCCAGCAGCTGCTGCTCGGCGCCTACGCATCGCTCAACCGCCAGATCAAGAAAGGCACCGTCAAGAGCTTCAACCGCCGCGAGATGCTTGACATCGTAATGATCGACGGCCGCGCACGCGGTGTGATCATGCGCAACCTCATCACAGGTGAGCTCGAGCGTTATGCCGCACATGCCGTGGTTCTGGCCACCGGCGGTTACGGCCGTGCATTCTTCCTGAGCACCAACGCCATGGGCTGCAACGGTTCGGCCGCTGTCCAGGCATTCAAGAAAGGCGCCTACCTGGCCAACCTCGCTTTCACTCAGATTCACCCCACATGTATCCCCGTTCACGGCGAGGACCAGAGCAAGCTCACACTTATGAGCGAATCGCTCCGTAACGACGGCCGTATCTGGGTGCCCAAAAAGAAAGAGGATGCCGAAGCCATCCGCGCCGGCAAGAAGAAACCTACCGATATCCCCGACGAGGACCGCGACTTCTATCTGGAGCGCCGTTATCCCGCCTTCGGTAACCTCTGTCCCCGCGACATCGCTTCGCGTGCCGCCAAGGAGCGTTGCGACGCCGGTTACGGTGTCGGCACCGGTAATGCCGTATATCTCGACTTCAAGTATGCCATCCAGCGTCTCGGCGCCGATGTGGTGCGCGACCGTTACGGCAACCTGTTCGACATGTACCAGATGATTTCGGACGACAACCCCTACGAAACCCCGATGATGATCTTCCCCGCCAGCCACTACACAATGGGTGGTATCTGGGTTGACTACGAGCTGCAGACCTCCATCAAGGGCCTCTTCGCCATCGGTGAGTGCAACTTCTCGGACCACGGTGCAAACCGCCTGGGCGCTTCCGCGCTGATGCAGGGTCTTGCTGACGGTTATTTCGTGCTGCCCTACACAATGCAGAACTATCTCAGCGACCAAATCAAGGTGCCGCGTTTCACCACCGATACTCCCGAATTCGACGCCGCCGAGAAGGGCGTACGCGAGCGTATCGCCAAACTCATGGCAATCAAGGGTACCAAGTCGCCCGACCAGCTGCACAAGAAACTCGGCCATATCATGTGGAACCTCGTAGGTATGGGCCGCACTCTGCAGAGCCTTGTCAAAGCCATTGACGAGATTGCCGAAGTACGCAAGGAATTCTACACTGACCTGCGCATCGTGGGTTCGGCCGACGACCTCAACACCGAGCTTGAAAAGGCTCTCCGTCTGGAGGACTTCCTGGTAATCGCCAAGATGATGGCTATCGACGCACTGCACCGCAACGAATCGTGCGGCGCACACTTCCGCGAAGAGTACCAGACCGCCGACGGCGAAGCTGCACGTAACGACAAGGATTACATGTACGTAGGTTGCTGGAAATATATGGGCGACAATGAGAAGCCCGTGCTGCTCAAGGAACCTCTGAAGTATGAGGCAATTCAGGTTCAGACCCGCAACTACAAGTCGTAACATTCAACACTTAGAACAATAATGGAAACTACAATAAACGTAAATTTGAAGATTTGGCGTCAGCGTGGTCCCAAAGAGCCCGGTCAGTTCGTCAAATATCGTGTCGAGAATGTGTCGACCGGCAGCTCTTTCCTGGAGATGCTCGATATGCTCAACCAGCAGCTTGTGGATAAAGGCGAGGAGCCCGTTGTGTTCGACAACGACTGCCGCGAAGGTATCTGCGGCATGTGCTCGCTTTATATCAACGGACATCCCCACGGTCCCGTGCAGGGCATCACCACCTGCCAGCTCCATATGCGTAAATTCCACAACGAGGAGGAAATCACCATCGAACCCTGGCGTTCGGCTGCTTTCCCCGTTATACGCGACCTCATGGTCAACCGTAATGCGTTCGACCAGATTCAGCAGGCTGGCGGCTATGTGTCGTTCAACTGCGGCGGCGCTCAGGATGCCAACAACCTCCCCATCTCGAAGGCTGTGGCCGACGAGGCCATGGACTCGGCAACCTGCATCGGCTGCGGCGCCTGCGTGGCAGCTTGCAAGAACGGTTCGGCCATGCTGTTCGTCTCGGCAAAGGTAAGCCAGTTTGCTCTGCTTCCTCAGGGTCAGGTGGAACGTGCACGCCGTGCACGCGCCATGGTGGCCAAGATGGATGAGCTTGGATTCGGTAACTGCACCAACACCGGTGCATGTGCTGCCGAATGCCCCAAGAACATCTCGCTCAGCAACATCGCGCGTCTCAACCGCGAGTTTATCAGTGCCAAGTGCAAGGACTGAGATAGCTGAAAGTCTGTTGCCGTGAGCCATGGCACAGACCACATGAATACATCTGCGACGGTGCGCCGGATTCCACGTGCGTGCCGTCGCTTTTTTCATACTGTGCCCGGATTCCGGCTCCCCCCTAAGCGCATAGTGTTAACGCTTACTAACAGCGGCAGATAAATGTTGTAATTCATTAAAATGGCTCCGGCGTGCATGGAAGCAGTTTAACTTAATGGGTAACTTTGCATCATAGTTAAGTCCGGAATTTGTTTATATTCCGGCGCACAGGTGTATGTGAGGCGCGTGGCGCGGACACAGTCACTGTAACGGCAACTATTTATATTTACTAAAACTGCACAATCAAGAAGAGATGACACCTACAAGGCGATTATTTGCAGCTGCCACTGCAGCCGTGACGGCTGTGGCTGTCTGGGCTTATAATGTGACGGGAGTCGTGGCGGACCCGGCGGGCGAGCCGCTCACCGATGCCACAATCAGGATTCTGAATGCGCGCGACAGTGCTTTCGTAAAGGGTACGATCGCTGATGTGGACGGTAATTTCAAGCTTACAGGGCTTAATAACGGCCGGTATCTGGCTGAAGTGAGTTATGTGGGTTATGAGAAGGCCTACAAGCCATTCAGCATATCCGGAGCATCCGTTAAACTTGATTCGCTGAAGGTCAACGAATCGTCGGCCATACTTAAGGAAATCACCGTGACGGGTGTTAAAACTCCCATGAAGGTGATGCAGGACACTGTGGAGTTCAATGCCGACACCTACAAGACCCCGCCGAACGCCGTGGTGGAGGACCTGCTGAAGCGCCTCCCGGGCGTGGAGGTGGACTCTGACGGCAAAATCACAGCCAACGGCAAGGAAGTGACCAAGATACTTGTTGACGGCAAGGAGTTCTTTGCCGATGACCCCAAGGTAGCTTCGAAGAATCTGCCTGTGAACATGGTGGACAAGCTGCAGGTGGTTGACCGCAAGAGCGACCTCGCCCGCATGACCGGCGTTGACGACGGCGAGGATGAGACCGTGATCAACCTTACGGTGAAGAAAGGGATGAAAAACGGCTGGTTCGGCACCGTGGAGGGTGGATACGGCACGGACGACCGCTATCAGGCCACATTCAACGTGAACCGCTTCTGGAACAACAACCAAATCACATTTATCGGTTCGGCCAACAATACCAACGAACTCGGCTTCACCGACGGCAACGGCAACCGTTTCCGCCGTTTCGGAGGCGACAGAGGTATAAATGATTCGCAGAATTTCGGTATAAACTTCAATGTGGGCAAAGATGAGAAATTCCGTGTCGGCGGCGACGTGATGTACAGCCACACTGACCGCACCACCATTACCCGCAAGCGCCGCGAATATCTGCTGAGCGACTCCTATTCAGATGAAAATTCGGAATCCGACGCACGCGACCGCGGTCATAACGTGCGCGCCGATTTCCGCATAGAATGGAAACCCGACTCGTTCAATACGTTCGATTTCCGCCCCACATTCTCGTTCAACCAGAACCGGAGCGACATTGCGGAGACCGACACACTGTTCTCCAACAATCCCCTCACACCGCTGGTGAACCGCAGCTTCAACAACTCATATTCGCGCGGAACATCGTATGAGGCATCAGGACGCCTTATCTTCAACCACAATTTCGCCAACCACCGCGGGCGTTCGTTCTCCGTCATGGCCAACTACCGTTTCAGCGATGTCAGGGAGTATGAGGACGCTTTCTCCTACAACCGTTTCTATCTCCTTTCCGACGATGATGACCGCGACGAGATAGACTCCTACGAGCAGTACACCGACAACCATACGTGGAGCAACAACATCTCGGCGCGTTTGAGCTGGATCGAGCCCCTCGGCGATGCGGCCAACGGCCGGTTCCTTACGTTAAGCTACCGGTTCCAGTACCGTTGGAACAACGCCGACAAATGGGTTGACAGGCGTTACCCCGACCTGCTCGACGACACCGAAAACATGTATGCACTCAATTTCTCCGACTGGCAGTACATGGAGGACCTTTCCAACAGCTTCCGCAACGACTTCCTCACTCAGGACATACGTCTCGGCTTTAAGCAGGTGCGTGCCAAGTATAACCTCGATGCAGGTGTGTCGCTGGTGCCTTCGATGTCGAAAAGCAAGTATCTCACCGGAAGCAAGTCGGACATCCCCGAACGGTGGGTGTGGAACTTCGCACCGTTCCTGCGTCTGCGCTACAAGTTCGACAAGCAGACCTCGATGAACCTGTTCTATTCCGGCCGCTCCTCGCAGCCTTCGATGACACAGCTGCAGCCCGTGCCTGACTATTCCAACCCGTTGAACGTGATTGTGGGTAATCCTTCGCTCCGCCCCACATTCACCCACAACATGCATCTGCGTTTCCAGAAGTTCTCGCCCGAGAGTCAGCGCTCCATCATGGCGATGGTGAATGCGCAGGTGTCGCAGAACAGCATCATATCGCGCACCGATTATGACCCCGTGACTGGCGGACGCACCACGTATTATGAGAATGTGAACGGCGTGTGGAGCATCCGCGGCATGAACATGTTTTCCCAGCCTTTCGGGCATAACAAAACGTGGTCGTTCAATAACCATGTGTTCGTGAACTACAATCACCAGGCCGGCTACAACAATGGCCTGCTCAACCGCTCCGGTTCGCTGATGTTCGCCGAATCCCCGTCGATTGCATTCCGCCCGCAGAGCCTCGAACTCGAACTGCGTCCCAACTACCGTCTGCAGTGGACACACAACAGCATAGAGAACATCCAGACCTCCACCATTCACAACTACGGGGGCACCTTCAACGGCTCCTACTATGCGCCGTTCGGGCTGGTGCTGGCCACCGACCTCACCTACACCGCCTCCAAGGGCTACTCCGAGGGCTTCAACACCAACACATGGATGTGGAACGCCTCCATCTCCTATCAGTTCATGGCAGGGCGTGCAGCCACGGTGATGCTCAAGGTCTACGACCTTCTCCAGCAGAAATCGAACATACAGCGCCAGATTACGGCCAACTATATCGACGATGTGGAGTACAACCAGCTCACACGCTACTTCATGCTCTCGTTCACCTACAAGTTCAACACCTTCGGCAAAGGCAACGAACCCACCGACCGCAACTCGCGCCGCTGGGGCCCCCCCGGAGGTCACGGCGGTCCTCCTCCCGGTGGCCGTGGTCCGCGCTGACGGCACGGCAACGTTCTCTCCCGTACAGTAATCCCGCAGAAAAACTCAAATACATAGATTGTTGCAAAGTTTTTTCGGCCATGGTTTTAATAAACCGTGGCCGAAATACGTTATAAATGCATGAGTGAATTCAAAGTGCATATACTCGGTTGCGGTTCGGCCACACCTTCGCTCCGGCATCTGCCGGCGTGTCAGGTGGTGGACTACCGCGGCTCGCTCATGATGGTCGACTGCGGCGAGGGGGCACAGCTCTCCATGCGCCGGCAGGGATTGAAGTTCTCACGCCTCAACCACATTTTCATCAGCCATCTGCATGGCGATCATTGTCTCGGGCTGCCCGGTCTGCTTTCCACCCTGGCGTTGCAGCAGAAGGGTGGCACAGTCACCGTGCATACATTTGCCGAAGGTGTGGAGATGTTCAGCCGCATCATGGACTTTTTCTGTCGTGAACGTCCCTACGAGCTTCAGTTCAATGTGGTGCGGCCTGACGAAAGGCAGATTGTGCTCGAGACCTCCGGCCTTACGGTAGAAGCCTTCCCGTTGCGCCACCGTGTGCCATGTGTGGGATATATCTTCCGTGAAAAGCCCAAGCAGCTGCATCTGCGCGGCGACATGGTGAAATTTCTCGACATCCCGCTCAGCCGGCTGAAAGAGATAAAGGAGGGTGCGGATTATGTCGCTCCCGACGGCCGTGTGTTCCCCAACGCCATGCTCACCACTGCGGCCGACCATGCGGCATCGTATGCCTATTGTTCCGACACGGTCTACACTCCTTCGCTCGCAACGCAGGTGCAGGGCGTCGATCTGCTTTACCACGAGGCCACGTATACCGACGAGGCTGCCGACCGTGCCCGCGAACGGTTTCATTCCACAGCTTCCGAAGCCGCGCACATAGCGAAGGCGGCCGGAGTGGGCCGCCTTATGCTCGGGCATTATTCTAAAGCCTATAATACCGAGGCGCAGCATCTTGCCGAGGCGCGCCTGATTTTTCCTGATACCATAGCCGCCGACGAGGGACTGACCATAGAGCTGTAAGCCCAGGCACTGGTTACTGCTGCGGCAGTCGGGAAATGAGGTCGTCGTGTAGGGCGGTTTTGGCGTCTATATGGTCAAGCACCATCTTTACAAACGGGTCGCGCTCGAATTCTCCGCGCACCTGTTCGAAATCCACACGCGCATTGCGGGCGGAGGCATCGATACCGAATCCTATGCGTGCCACCGACGAGAACTCCTTGCGTGCGTCGTCGTAGAGCATGCGGTCAAGTTTCACCACACTTTCCACCCATCGTCCGGCAATGGCCCTGATGTCGGCCACGGTGAGTTCATCGCAGTTTTTGCCCCACCACCGGTGGAAGTTCTCTGCCACCCAGGTCCATTCAAGTTCATAGTAGTTCTCGCTCAGGGTCTGCAGGCGGCTGTTCACCTCTGCAAGCGATGTGATTGTGCCCTGTGCAATGTCGACACACAGGCGTTTTATCTCGTTTTTCGGGGCGATAAGTCCGGCGATATCCAGCCATTCGCCAACTCCTTCGGCCATCTGCGGGCGCAAACGGCGGCGGATGTCCTCGTCGCAAGTGATCTGCATCCCTTCGAGACGTTTGAGCACTGAGTTGCCCATGAACTTGTCGATTGCCATGTTGTAGTACATGCGGCCTTTGCGCAGAGCGGAGGCCGAGATGGTCATACCCTGATAGGAGTAGATGGCCGAGGTATCGCCCGAGGTTGTCTCTATGTCGTTGAGCAGCGTGATGCCGTCAATCATCTTCGACACTGTGTAGGGGCTGAGAAGATTGAAGTTTATGTAGTCGAGCTTTCTGGGGGTGCGGCGCTTGTCGCGCTTGGGCCATTTCATGGCGTCGCGGATGGTTCCCACACTCTTCAGGTTCACTCCCGGCACAAGATGCGATTCGCCGGCTTTCTCTATAAGGTAGGAGAAGGGGAGACGGGATGTGTCGGAATGGCTCACGTGTCGGCCCATCACCAGCGAGAACGCCCCGATATGTGCCGGCCAAAGAATATAGCTGTCCGAAGTGGTTTTCGACCCGCGGTCCACCACTCCCTGATGTATGGGGCCGAGTTTGTACATGTGGTTGCTCTGGTTCGAACCCGAACCGGCGTTGAGGAAAGAGAACATTCCGGCTATGAGAAGCGACGACTTGTGCATCGTCACGGTATATGGACCGGCAAATATGGCTGCGGCTTCGCCGTTCTCGCAAGCGCAGTTGGCAAAGAACAGCGAGTCGTGGGCGGAGAACAGGCGGGTGAGCGATGTGGCCTGTCCCACGAAGGTGTGGACGAGCACGGCGCCTGAATCCACCTTCGCGCCTGCGCATATAATGAAGTCGTCGGCCATGACATTGGGGCCGATGTGCACGGGATCGGCCTGCTCCGACATGATTGATCCGTTGTTGAGGCGGGTGGCTCCGTCGACCGATGCGAACGGGCCTACATAAACATCGCGGATGCTCCCGGTGTTAAGTATGGTGACATCTGACTCGATGGTTCCGGTAGCCGAGCGCCGTGTTTCCACATAGTCGTTGACCAGATCGCGCAGATGCGACACAAGGTCCTTGTTGTGGCGGTACATGGCTATGATGTATGCCACGTGGGCCGACAGGCAGTCGTAGATGGGCACCTCGCGTCCGCCGGTTTCGTTGAGCACCGACACCTCTACGCCGTTGCCGAACGCCGAGACACCCGACATGTCGATGCATCCGGTGTTCTCGATGAGCACATTGTCGCCTATGCGGTAGTCTGCTATGTAGTTGCCGATATGGTTGATGAGCACCTCGTTGCCAATGGTGCAGTTGTGGATTGCGGCGTGATAAATGCCTGTGGGCATCGGAATCTTGCCGTTGCGCATCATGCAGGTGGATGTGGTGCCAAGTCTCACCGTACCCGAAAAACGTACGTCGATGTAATGGTCGGGGCAGAACGGCTCGGCCACTTCCACAAGGTTCCAGTCGGGACACTGGCAGTTGTTTTGTTCGAGCAGCTCGATTTCGGAAAGGGTGAGGTGACGGTGGTTCATAGCTGGTAATATTGAAGTTATGCCGGCGTGAAAAAATAACCGGCTTTGAATTGTTAATCTTAGGCAAATTTACTATTTTTGCTCTACAAATAAAAAAATAAGGATAACTAACCATAAACACCTACCCGATATGAATCCGAGCAACGTAATCCTTTTCGACCAACCTGCGGTGAGAGATAATCTCCTTCCGCTGTCGTACACCCGGCCAGTGGCTGATTTCCTGCTGGGAATCACCACACTGCGTCAGAAATGGGAACATTTCATACCGGGTACATATTCATATTCCACCGCCGGCTATCTGTCGGAGAAATATCCGAAGACCCTTGAGGCCGACAATCTGTTCATCGCCTCGAATGTGATTGCCACACGCGAGCTTGCGCGTGCGGTGTCGGAACTTGCCGAAGGGGAGGCTCTGGTGGCCTATACCCGTTCGGGCAACAGGATTCTTGTGGCGCGCCGCGGCGGTGCCGGGATGCCCGTCTCGGCTCTGGCGGAGGTTCCCGAAGGGATTCTGTATGACGAGAAGGTTGACGCCGTTGAGAATCTTTACGACGTGTTCCTGCTGAATTCGCAGCAGATAACCGCCGACTTTGAAGTGCTTACTGCCGGTCGCGAAGGCCAGTCGATTCCGCGCAGCAACACCGTCATCGGCGATTACGAGCAGATTTTCATAGAGAGTGGCGCTGTGGTGGAGGGCGTTGTCCTCAATGCATCGCATGGCCCGATTTACGTGGGTCGCCATGTGGAAATCATGGAAGGGAGCTGCCTGCGAGGCCCCATCGCTCTGGGTGAACATTCCACCGTCAACATGGGTACCCGCATTTATCCCGGCACATCGCTCGGCCCGTGGTGTAAAGTGGGCGGAGAGCTCAACAATGTGGTTATATTCGGCTATACCAACAAGGCGCACGACGGCTTCCTCGGGAATGCCGTGATAGGCGAGTGGTGTAATCTCGGCGCAGGCTGCGTGGCATCGAACCTTAAGAACGACTATACGGAAATCAAGCTCTGGAACTACCCGTCGCACCGTTTCCTCCGCACGGGTCTGCAGTTCTGCGGCCTGATAATGGCCGACCACTCAAAGGCCGGCATCAACACAATGTTCAACACAGCCACAGTGGTGGGTGTGGGTGTGAACATCCACGGTTCAGGGTTCCCGCGCAACTTCATCGCATCGTTCAGCGAAGGTGGCGCCTCCGGATTCACCGACCTGCCTATGGAGAAGTTCTTCGATATCGCGCACCGCATGATGGCGCGCCGCGGGCGGACATTCTCCGAAGCAGACTACCGCATCTTCAACGCCATCCGCGAGCTGGCCGAAAACTACAAATAACGTACGAAATGATTAAGTAACTTTGTATAGATTTAATAACAGCGAACGTCCCGGCCTGTGAAGGTCGGGACGTTCAGTGTTATTAAAAATCTGTCTATTCAGGAGGGCCGGTTCAGAGGGAGGTGGCGAGGGCAGCGATGGCCTCGGGGGTGATTCCCTGCTGTGCGAGCACTTCCGATGCCTTGTAGCGGTTGAGGAAGGCTTTGGGGAGGCCAAGAGACTTGACTTTTACGGGCGCAGTGCCGAGGTAGGCGGCTATCTTCTGTCCCATGCCGCCGGCAATGCTGTTGTCCTCGAGAGTGACCACCAGTTTGTAGTCGCGCAGGGTGTTGAGGGTGGCGGCATCGACGTCGGAAATGATGCGCGGGTTGATAAGCGTGGGGTTCAGCCCCTGCTGCTCCATTAGCGCGGCGGCCTCACGGCCTATGCCGATGAAATCGCCGGCGGCGATTATCGCCACATCCGCACCTTGGCGTTCGATGTCGTAGGTTGCATGTGAGTAGTCGGTTGCAACGGGCTTTTCAGCCTTTGCCACGGCTACGGCAGGCGCGATAATCATTACAGGTGTCTCTGTCTGGTCGATGGCCCAGTCGAGCATGGCTGTGAATTCGTCGCCGTTGGTCGGGGCCAGGATGGGGAGACCGGGGATGGTGGCCGACATGGGGGCGCTGAAGAACCCGAGGTGTGTCTCGTCGGGGATGCCCCATACGCTGCTGTTGAACACCACGAACACTGCCGGGTTGGAGTTGATGGCCACATCCTCCTGCAGCTGGTCGTAGGCGCGCTGGAGGAATGATGCCTGCACGCCGAACACCGGACGGCAACCTCCTTTGGCGATACCGGACGCGAGCGCCACGGCGCACTGCTCGGCGATGCCCACATCGATGAAGCGCCCGTGGGCTGCCTCACGGCGTGCGGGGTCGAAGCCGATGGCTCCGGGCGTGCCGGCTGTGATGGTACATATGTTTTTGTCAACGGCCATGCGGTTGAGCATATGGTTGGCGAAGAGGTCGAAATAGTTTGGTGTAGAGTTGTGCTGCAGTGGCTCGCCGGTCTTGGGGTCGAACGGCATGGACCAGTGGAACTGCTCCTTGTGGCGTTCGGCTACGGGGAGGCCAAGGCCTTTGAAGGTGTTGATGTGCACCACAACCGGACGGGTGGAATCTTTGACCGCACGGAATGCCTCGATGAGTTTTTCGATGTTGTTGCCTTCGCCTACATAGATGTAGTCGTAGCCGAAGGAGCGGAAGAGGTTGCACTCGGCGGTGCCGTTGGTGTTGCGCAGAAGTTCGAGGTTCTGATAGATGCCGCCATGGTTGGGCGCAATGCTCATCTGGTTATCGTTGACCACCACAATGAAATTGCTGTTGAGCAGGGCTCCGTAGTCCAGTCCCTCGAAAGCCTCGCCTCCGCTGAGAGAGCCGTCGCCAATGACGGCAACCACATTTTCATGTCCACCCTGCATGTCACGGGCCTTTGCCAGGCCGGCTGCCAGGGCGATTGATGTGGAGGTATGGCCGATGGAGAAGAGGTCGTAGGCGCTTTCGTGAGGATTGGTATAGCCTGTAACATCGCGGTATTTGGCGGGATCGAGAAAAGATGCGATGCGTCCTGTGAGCATTTTGTGCACGTAGGTCTGATGCGACACGTCGAACACGATTTTATCTTCCGGGGTGTTGAACACGTAGTGGAGAGCTATCGTGGCCTCCACGAAGCCGAGATTGGGACCAACATGGCCACCCACGGCTGCAAGTTTCTGCAGCAGCGGTGTGCGGAGTTCGGCTGCGAGGTGGTTGAGCTGTTCGAAATTGAGAGTGCGGATGTCGGCGGGCGATTTCAGTTCCGCCAGATTGAAGTTTCCTGGACGAGTGGGGTCTATGATGCTCATTGAATCAGGGTTTGATTATGAAAGGGGTTACGATTGCAAAGGGGGGTACTATGTACAGGAAAATAACTTCGCACATATGCGCAATGTTCATTTCCGGTGACGGTGGGTCACACGTTTTTTCATCACGTTCAGACGGTGGAACACACCGCGGAGTCTGAGCCACAGCGGCGACGGGGTGGTGGCAATGTCTGCGCCGAGCGGGTCGGTGAACGAGAACGGCTGCTCGTTCTGTCCGAACTGTTCCGGATAGATGAGGCAGAGGTTGTTGCGCTGGAAATATTTTTGCAGCAACAGCTGCGTTTCTGTCACGTGCGATGAATAGGACACGGAGTTGGGGCGCGCACTCACCACAATCATGAGGTCGTCGTCGAGCACGCGGTTGGCAAGGAGCATGAAGTCGTCATCGTCGGTGACGTTGCGGTACTCATGACGAATGCCTAAGGCGGCTCGGTGAATCACGGCACGGATTATGGCCTGCTGCTCACTGCGGCAACAGAATATGATGCGGCAGCCCACCTGTGCGGCCAGATTGCCGGTGGCGAGCACCCAGCTTGTGAAGCCGGTTTCGTACTGAGCCTTGGCCGGAACGAACACCACTATGCGTGTGATGGTGTTCAGCGGAATAAAGCAGCGCGAGATCACCGTCATGCAGTTGGTGGAGCGCAGCAGCTGGTCGAGCTTCTGTCCCATGAATGAGTCTATGACCGTGGTCTTTCGGTGCATTCCCACGACTATATGGCTGATGTCGCGTTCCTGAATGGTGTTGACGATACCGGTGACGGTGTTTATGTCGAAGCGCTCGATGGTGTCGAGGCGTACGTCAGCTCCGGATGCGGTCCGTACAGCTGACTGGAGCACGTTGGTCCCTATGGCTTTTGACTGCGGCGTGTTCTCGTTGCGCACGTGGATGGCGTGCAGACGGTCGGCCAGATGCCCCGTGCGGCGCAGGCGCATCATCATGGCAAGCTCTGTGAGCGGTTCGGCCGTTATAGGATTGGAGAGCGCAATCAGCGTGTTGACGGGATGGGATGGAATGGGCGATGTGGTGCGGTCGGGGGTGTCTTCGGCTCCGTCTCCGTTCTGGAGCATGCGGATCTTGATTTTTGCGGCGGCTTCGGATGTGCAGATCGGAGCCAGAGCGCATGTCACGAGTATCACCAGGACGGTGCCGTTGAGAATGGTCTCGTCCATCATGCGGTGGCCGTCGGGCATAATCATGTTGTAACCGATGGTCACCACGGCGAGGGCCACTGCGGTGTGGGCTGTGGTCAGACCGAACATCATGCGGCGGTCTATGGCGGCCATGCCGTAGGCTTTCTGGGCTATGAATGCGGCAAGCCATTTGCTCACTATGGCCACCACGAGCATAACCATGGCCACCACGAGGGTGTTCCCCTTGACTATCACGCCCACATTGATCATCATGCCGACACCGATAAGGAAATAGGGGATGAAAAGAGCGTTGCCCACGAACTCGATGCTGTTCATCAGCGGGGAGGATGCCGGGATGTAGCGGTTGAGCACCAGTCCGGCGAAGAATGCGCCGAGCACCGGCTCCAGACCTATGGCTCCGGCCACCCATGCCGACAGGAACACCATCACCATCACGTAGACGTATTGCGTCACCTTCTCGCTGTAGCTTTTGAAGAACCAGCGCGTGAGGCGTGGATATGCGTAGAGAACTACGGCGCAGTAGGCGCCAAGCTTGCCGAGCAGCCATAGCAGGCGCGTGGACTGGAACGAACCGTTGTCGTGGATGTTCACGGCACATGCCAGCACAAGGAGGGCGCCCACCACGGCTATGATGGTGCCCACCACGGATATGAGCACGGCAGGCGATTTGGTTATTCCGAATCGCGCCGCAACTGGGTAGGCTATCAGGGTGTGGGAAGCATACATCGAAGCCAGCAGGAATGATGTAAGCCAGCCCACATTCAGGATGTATACGCTTGCCAGCACACCCATGGCCATCGGTATGAAGAACGTGAGAAGCCCGAAAAGCACTCCGCGGCGCAGGTTGAGCCGCAGGTGGTACATGTCGATTTCCAGTCCGGCCAGAAACATGAGGTAGAGCAGCCCAACCTGTCCGAATATGTTGAACGAACTGTCGCGGTCAAGCACGTCGAATCCGTACGGGCCCACAATCACGCCTGCCACGATCATGCCGATGATGTGGGGAATCTTGAGGCGTGTGAGAATCACCGGCGCAAGCAGGATTATGGCGAGTACGATGAGGAAAATCGCAACCGGATCGGTGACTGATGCGCAGATAATCATGAGCTGTGGTGACTGAAAAGTTGAAAGAGTGGTTGCTTACTTCCTGTGGTCGAGCAGATAGCGTGCTATCTGGACGGCGTTGAGGGCGGCGCCCTTGCGGATCTGGTCGCTCACGGTCCAGAATGTCAGGCCGTTGGGGTTGGCCAGGTCCTTGCGGAGGCGTCCCACATACACCGGGTCGTGATGGGCGAGTTCGAGCGGCATGGGGTAAACCTTGTTGGCGGGGTCGTCCATGAGCACCACACCCTCGGCGTTGCTGAAAGCCCGGCGTGCGGCATCAAGGCTGACGGGCTGCTCCGTCTCCACCCAGATGGCCTCGGAGTGGGCGCGCATCACTGGCACACGCACGCACATGGCGCTGACGCTGAGGTGGGGGGCATGCATGATTTTGCGTGTCTCGTTGAACATCTTCATCTCCTCCTTGGTGTAGCCGTTGTCGGTGAAGACGTCGATGTGCGGGATGACGTTGTAGGCCAGCTGTGCCGAGAATTTCTCGACGGTGGGTTTCTCGCCGCGTGTTATCTGCTCGTACTGCATGGCCAGCTCGTCCATGGCTGCCTGTCCGGCACCGCTGGCCGCCTGATAGGTGGCCACATGCACGCGTGTGATGGGGCTGATGTCGTTGATTGGCTTGAGTGCCACAACCATCTGTATGGTGGTGCAGTTGGGATTGCCGATGATGCGCCGGGGGGCGTTGAAGGCATCGTCGCCGTTTACTTCCGGTACTACCAGAGGCACATCGGCGTCCATGCGGAAAGCGCTCGAATTGTCAATCATAAGCGTGCCGTGGGCGGTGATTGTGTCAGCGAACTCGCGCGAAGTGGAGGCTCCGGCCGAGGTGAAGGCGATGTCGACGCCGCGGAACAGATCCGGATTATGGGTGAGTTCTTCCACGGTGTAGCTGTTTCCGCGGAAAGTATATGAGCGGCCGGCGCTACGGCTCGAACCGAAAAGACGCAGTGTGGTTACCGGGAATCCGGTCTGATCGAGAACGCGCAGGAGTTCCTGCCCGACAGCGCCGCTGGCGCCGACTATAGCTATGTTCATGTTGTGAGGTTTTACGGCAATTATACAGGTCGTTATTATATTTGGTGCAAAATTACTAACTTTGACTCAAAGTTAGAGAGCATGGATGCCAAAAAAATAGAAATAGTCAGGTATGAGCCTTCGATGAAGCGGATGTGGGATGAATTTGTCGCCGCGTCCAGACAGGGCACGTTCCTGCTTCAGCGCGGCTACATGGACTATCATGCCGATCGCTTCGAGGATTGCTCGCTTGTGGCTCTGCGCGGTGGGAGGGTGTGCGCCCTGTTGCCTGCCAACCGCGAGGGGGATGAAGTGTGGTCGCACCGCGGACTCACTTACGGAGGATGGCTCACTCCTGTATCGGGGTTCGACGCTTCCGTGATGCTCGACGTCTGGGACGCCGCGCTCGATTTTCTGCGTGCAGCAGGGGTGAGGGAGCTTCATTACAAGGCGATTCCGTGGATATATGCACGCTGCGGGGCAGAGGATGATGTGTACGGGCTATTCCGTCTCGGGGCGCAGATGGAGACGTGCCAGATTTCAAGCACCGTCGACCTGCAGGCGCCCTTGGGATTCGACCAGAACAGCCGCCGAAATCTGCGTAAGGCAGTCGCGGCAGGATTGACTGTGGAAGAATCCGACAAATTCGGAGCATTCTGGGAGGTGCTCGGACAGGTGCTGACGAGCCGCCATGGCGTGGGGCCGGTGCATTCGCTCGCTGAGATGGAGCTGCTGGCATCACGGTTTCCGCAGAACATCCGCCTTTTTACGGTGAGAAATCCGAAGGGCGATGTGCTCGCCGGTACGGTGATTTATGTGTGCGGACATGTTGCTCATGCGCAGTATATCGCCGCCTCGGATGCGGGTTGCGCCGTGGGTGCGCTCCCCATGCTGTTCTCGGAGGTGATGGAGCGTTTCGCCGCCTGCTGCCGTTATTTCGATTTCGGTATATCCACCGAGAGGGGAGGGCAGGTGCTCAATGCCGGACTGCTGCGGCAGAAATCGGGCTTCGGCGGCCGTGGTGTCTGTTACACCTCTTACCGCCTGATGCTGTAAAATAACTATCAAAATATTTGGCAGTTAGGAAAATATGTCGTAATTTTGCATCGCTTTTCAGAGGCTCGTGTGCCCGGCGCTACTGCAATCCGTTGAGGGTGAGGTGGATGGGTGCGCGTGATATGCGTATGAAAAGCCTGTTTATCCGAGCAAAGGAAAAATAAGTAATATAGAACCAAAGTAACAAAATCATTAACAAACTAAGATGCCTACTATTCAGCAATTAGTAAGAAAAGGACGCGAAACCCTTGTGGATAAGAGCAAGTCGCCCGCGTTGGACTCCTGTCCTCAGCGTCGTGGAGTTTGCGTGCGTGTCTACACCACCACACCTAAGAAACCTAACTCGGCAATGCGTAAAGTTGCACGTGTCCGCCTCACCAACGGCAAGGAGGTCAACTCCTACATCCCCGGTGAAGGCCACAACCTGCAGGAGCACTCGATCGTGCTTGTACGTGGCGGCCGTGTGAAGGACCTCCCCGGTGTTCGCTACCACATCGTGCGCGGCACACTTGATACCTCCGGTGTGAAGGACCGCACACAGCGTCGCTCCAAATACGGGGCCAAACGTCCTAAAGCCGGTGCGGCTAAGAAGTAATCCGTGAACGGATCCGGCGCTCCGCGCCTGATATCCTTCCGGGTGAAGTGACTAAATAGCACCACGAGAAATCAACCCAAAACATTTTCACCAACCCTGTTTTTGATTTCCCGGAGCTGACAACGGTTGAGTAGGCCCAAGATTATGATAGCGCATGAGAGCGCGGGCCGAAGATAAGACACCAGCCACGACGAAAAAGCAAAAACAACTTTTCGCTTAAAACTTAAAATGAGAAAAGCAAAGCCTAAGAAACGCGTGATTCTTCCCGATCCCGTGTTCCACGATGTGAAAGTGACGAAATTCGTCAACCACCTCATGTACGACGGTAAGAAGAACACCGCCTATACCATCTTCTATAGCGCGCTTGAAACTGTGAAGTCGAAGATGCACAACGAAGAGAAGACCTCTCTGGAAATCTGGAAAAAAGCGCTCGAGAACGTAACTCCCCAGGTTGAGGTTAAATCGCGCCGAGTAGGTGGCGCCACCTTCCAGGTCCCCACCGAAATCCGTCCCGACCGCAAGGAGTCAATTTCAATGAAGAACCTTATCAACTACGCCCGCAAACGCGGCGGCAAGACAATGAGCGACAAGCTCGCCGCCGAGATCATGGACGCATTCAACGACCAGGGTGGTGCATTCAAGCGTAAGGAGGATATGCACAAAATGGCCGAGGCCAACCGCGCATTCGCACACTTCCGCTTCTGATGCCGCGGCATAATTCACTGGTTAAACGATTCTAAGAGAACTCCAAACAATGGCTAAATCAGACGAACATCTTAAATTTACCCGCAATATCGGTATCATGGCCCACATCGATGCCGGTAAGACCACCACATCGGAGCGTATCCTGTTCTACACCGGCCTTACCCACAAAATCGGCGAGGTGCACGACGGTGCCGCTACCATGGACTGGATGGAGCAGGAGCAGGAGCGTGGTATCACAATCACCTCCGCCGCCACCACCACTTTCTGGAAATATGCGGGCGACAAATATAAAATCAACCTCATTGACACTCCGGGACACGTTGACTTCACCGTTGAGGTAGAGCGTTCGCTCCGCGTGCTCGACGGCGCTGTGGCAACATTCTGCGCCGTTGGTGGCGTTGAGCCCCAGAGTGAGACCGTATGGCGTCAGGCCGACAAGTACAACGTACCCCGCGTGGGCTACGTCAACAAGATGGACCGCTCCGGCGCAAACTTCTTCGAGGTTTGCCGTCAGGTGAAGGATGTGCTGGGTGCAAACCCCTGTCCCATCCAGGTGCCCATCGGCGCTGAGGAAACATTCAAGGGTCTGGTCGACCTCATCACCATGAAGGCTATCTTCTGGCATGACGAGTCGATGGGTGCTGACTACACCGAGGAAGAAATTCCCGCCAACATGCTGGCAGAATGCGAAGAGTGGCGTGACAAGATGCTTGAGAAAATCGCCGAGTACGACGACGCTCTCATGGAGAAATACTTCGACGACCCCTCCACCATCACCGAGGAGGAGATCCGCCGCGCTCTCCGTGCAGCAACACTGAAAATGGACATCGTGCCCATGACCTGCGGCTCCTCGTTCAAGAACAAGGGCGTGCAGTGCCTGCTCGACAATGTCTGCGCATACCTCCCCAGCCCCCTCGATGCAGGTGCGGTCGAAGGCCACGCCATCGACGATCCCGACAAGATCGAGACCCGCGAACCCTCGTCGGAGGCTCCCATGTGTGCCCTGGCGTTCAAGATCGCTACCGACCCCTATGTAGGCCGTCTGACATTCTTCCGTGTTTACTCGGGTGATGTTGTTGCCGGCAGCTATGTGCTCAACGCACGCAGCGACAAGAAGGAGCGCGTGAGCCGTCTGTTCCAGATGCACTCGAACAAGCAGAATCCGATGGAGAAAATCGGTTGCGGCGATATCGGCGCAGGTGTAGGTTTCAAGGATATCCGCACCGGCGACACTCTCTGCGACGAAAACCACCCCATCGTACTCGAGGCAATGGAATTCCCCGATCCCGTTATCGGTATCGCAGTGGAGCCCAAGACTCAGAAGGACCTCGACAAACTCGGCGTGGGTCTGCAGAAACTCGCCGAAGAGGACCCCACATTCCGCGTGGAGACAAACGAGGAGACCGGCCAGACCGTTATCTCGGGTATGGGCGAGCTTCACCTCGACATCATCATCGACCGTCTGAAACGCGAATTCAAGGTAGAGTGCAATCAGGGTCAGCCCCAGGTTACCTACAAGGAAGCCATCACAAAGCCCGTCGAACTTCGCGAAGTGTTCAAGAAGCAGACCGGTGGCCGTGGTAAATTCGCCGACATCATCGTTCGCGTCGAGCCGGTTGACGAAGGCTTCGAAGGCGGCCTGCAGTTTGTTGACGAGGTCAAGGGCGGTAACATTCCCAAGGAATTCATCCCCTCGATCCAGAAGGGTTTCACAACCGCTATGAAGAACGGTGTGCTTGCAGGTTATCCCGTGGAGAAGCTGAAGGTGACCGTTATCGACGGTTCGTTCCACCCGGTGGACTCCGACCAGCTTTCGTTCGAGCTCTGCGCCATCCAGGCCTTCAAGAAGGCTTCGGAAAAGGCAGGTCCCGTGCTTATGGAGCCTATCATGAAGATTGAAGTGGTTACCCCCGAAGAGAGCATGGGCGATGTTATCTCCGACCTCAACAAGCGCCGCGGCCAGGTTGAGGGTATGGAAACCTCGCGCAGCGGTGCCCGCGTCGTCAAGGCACAGGCTCCCCTCGCAGAGATGTTCGGTTACGTTACCGCACTCCGTACCATCACTTCCGGACGCGCCACCTCGACCATGACATTCTCGCACTACTCTGAAGTTTCGTCGTCGATCGCCAAGAAGGTGCTCACCGACTGTCAGGGCCGTGTGGATCTCATAAAATAAAACAAACTCCGCCGGGGCAGCAAATGATTCTTGACCCGGCGGAACAATAAATAAATCATCAAACAACTCATACAGAAATGAGCCAGAAAATCAGAATCAAACTGAAATCGTACGACCACAATCTGGTCGACAAATCGGCCGAGAAGATTGTGAAGACAGTGAAGGCCACAGGCGCCGTGATCAGCGGTCCTATCCCCCTGCCCACCCACAAGCGCATCTTCACCGTGAACCGTTCGACATTCGTAAACAAGAAATCGCGCGAACAGTTCCAGCTTTCAGCCTACAAGCGTCTCATCGACATCTACAACTCCACCGCCAAGACTGTGGACGCGCTGATGAAACTCGAACTCCCCTCGGGTGTTGAGGTTGAAATCAAAGTGTGATGCCCCCGCGGTTTCAGAAGAACAATCGAATCAGATAAAAAAACAAACAGACATGACGGGCGTCCTGCGCCACACATTGCGGCGCAGGCAACGCACCCGATAATTATAAACTAACTACAGAAATGCCAGGATTATTAGGAAAGAAAATCGGAATGACATCCGTTTTCAGTGCCGACGGCCGCAACATGCCGTGCACTGTTATCGAAGTAGGTCCTTGTGTGGTTACTCAGGTTAAGACTGTTGAGACCGACGGCTACAATGCCCTGCAGCTTGGTTTTGAGGAGCAGAAAGAAAAGCACTGCACCCAGCCCATGGCCGGTCACTTCAAGAAAGCCGGAACAACCCCCAAGCGCCACTTGGCCGAGTTCAAAGGTTTCGAAGGCGAGTTCAAGCTCGGCGACGTTATCGATGTGAATCTCTTCTCTGAGAACGATTTCGTTGACATCGCCGGAATCTCCAAGGGTAAAGGTTTCCAGGGTGTTGTAAAGCGCCACGGATTCGGCGGTGTAGGCCAGGCAACCCACGGCCAGCACAACCGTCTGCGTGCCCCCGGTTCAATCGGTGCCTGCTCCTACCCCGCAAAGGTGTTCAAGGGAATGCGCATGGCCGGCCAGACAGGTAACGAGCGTGTGACCGTTCAAAACCTCAAGGTGGTGAAGGTGATCCCCGAACACAACGTGATGATGATCAAGGGTTCAATCCCCGGAAGTAAAGGTTCAATCGTAATGATAGAGAAATAATGGAACTCGCAATATACAACATAAAAGGTGAAGACACCGGCCGCAAGGCTGTGCTGAACGACGCGGTGTTTGCTATTGATGCAAACGAGCATGCCGTATATCTCGATGTGAAGCAGTACCTCGCCAACCAGCGTCAGGGTACTCACAAATCGAAAGAACGTAGCGAGGTTTCCGGTTCCACCCGCAAGCTGCACAAGCAGAAAGGCGGCGGCGGCAGCCGTATCGGTGACATCAACTCGCCTGTGCTCGTAGGTGGTGGCCGCGTGTTCGGTCCCCGTCCCCGCGACTATCGTTTCAAACTCAATAAGAAAATCAAGCAGCTCGCACGCAAGTCTGTCCTCTCTGCCAAGGCTCAGGACAACAAGATCGTGATTGTCGAGGACTTCACATTCGAAGCACCCAAGACAAAGGATTTCGTGGCTCTGACCAAGAACCTCAAGCTCGAAGGCACAAAGACCCTTCTGCTGCTTGCCGGAATCGACAAGAACGTGTACCTGTCGGCCCGCAACGTGCCCGACACACGCGTGATGACCGCTTCCGACGTGAACACTTACGCTCTGCTCAACAACAAGGCCATCGTGATGACCGAGAGCAGCCTTGAAGTTATTAACAAACTCTAAAACCGTAGGAGGAAACACAAGATGGAATTCACAATCGAACCGATCGTTACCGAAGCGGCCACCAATCTCACCGAGAAGCTCAACCGCTACACCTTCCGCGTTTCGCCCGAAGCCAACAAATTCCAGATCAAGGATATGGTGGAGAAGCTCTACGGCGTCAAGGTGCTCAATGTGAACACATGCGTTGTTCGCGGTAAAAACAAATCGCGCTACACCAAGAGCGGCCTGCTCCGCGGCAAGACTGCCAGCTGGAAGAAGGCGTTTATCGCTGTTGGTGAAGGCGAAACTATCGACTTTTATAGCAATATCTGATATAACCAAAAATGGCAGTAAGAAAATTCAAGCCCACCACACCGGGGCAACGACACAAAGTTATTGGCGTCTTCAAAGGAGCGATCACTGCTAAAGCGCCAGAAAAATCTCTTACAGTCGGTAAAAAAAGCACCGGAGGACGTAACTCCGAGGGCCACCTCACCACACGCTACCTTGGTGGCGGCCACAAACGCAAATACCGTATCATAGACTTTAAGAGAACCAAATACGGTGTGCCCGCCGTAGTAAAGGCAATCGAGTACGATCCCAACCGTTCGGCCCGCATCGCCCTTCTCTACTACGTTGACGGAGCTAAAGCTTACATCATTGCACCCAACGGCTTGGAAGTTGGCGCAACTGTTGTCAGCGGTCCCGATGCAGCGCCCGAAGTGGGCAATGCACTTCCCCTGGGCAAAATTCCCGTGGGTACTGTGGTCCACAACATCGAGTTGCGTCCCGGTCAGGGAGCCTTCATGGCCCGTTCGGCCGGCACTTTCGCTCAGCTCGTGTCGCGCGAAGGTGACTATGCGATTGTCAAGCTTCCCTCAGGTGAAACCCGTAAAATCCTCGCAGCCTGCATGGCAACCGTAGGCGTTGTAGGCAACTCGGAGCACTCGCTGGAGCGCTCGGGCAAGGCCGGCCGCTCACGCTGGCTCGGACGCCGCCCCCACAACCGTGGTGTTGTCATGAACCCTGTGGATCACCCCATGGGTGGTGGCGAAGGCCGCGCTTCCGGTGGACATCCCCGCTCGCGCACTGGTCTCTACTCGAAAGGTCTTAAGACTCGTTCGCCGAAAAAGACTTCTTCGAAGTATATCATCGAGAGAAGAAAGAAGTAAACTCGTAAGTTAACATCTCAAAGACATCACAATGAGTCGTTCATTAAAAAAAGGCCCTTTCATCAGCGTTAAACTTGAAAAGAAAGTGAATGCTATGGAGCAGAGCGGCAAGAAATCGGTTATCAAAACCTGGAGCCGCGCTTCGATGATCGCCCCCGAATTCGTGGGTCACACTTTCGCCGTCCACAACGGCAACAAGTTTATCCCTGTCTACGTGACCGAGAACATGGTTGGACACAAGCTTGGCGAGTTCGCTCCCAC
This sequence comes from uncultured Porphyromonadaceae bacterium, assembly GCA_900540205.1. Classification (GTDB taxonomy): domain Bacteria; phylum Bacteroidota; class Bacteroidia; order Bacteroidales; family Muribaculaceae; genus UBA7173. The sequence goes on from UQER01000004.1 coordinate 123,167, forward strand.
GCGCACCTTCCGCGGCCACGCCGGCAACAAGAAAAAATAACCTGTCGGGCCGACGTTTAAATTAACTTTTTTTCGACAAAAAAATACCACAAAATAAAATGGGTGTAAGAAAAAGAAACTCAGCTCAGGCAAGAAAGGAAGCCCTCAAAACGCAGAGCTTTGCCAAACTTACCAATGTGCCCACCTCCCCCCGCAAGATGCGTCTGGTGGCCGACCTGGTTCGTGGCAAAGAGGTGTTCCGCGCCCTGGGCATCCTCAAATTCTCAAATAAAGAGGCCGCTGCCCGTGTAGAGAAGCTCCTCCGTTCGGCTATCGCCAACTGGGAAGCCAAGAACGAGCGCAAGGCCGAAAACGGCGAACTGTATGTGAGCACCATCTTCGTAGATTGCGCTCCCATGCTCAAACGCTTGCGTCCCGCCCCCCAGGGCCGTGGCTACCGCATCCGCAAACGCGCCAACCACGTGACCCTCTTCGTAGACACAATCGATAACGACACTAAAAACAAGGACTAAGACATGGGACAGAAAGTAAATCCGATTAGCAACCGCTTAGGTGTGATTCGCGGATGGGATTCCAACTGGTTTGGAGGTAAAAAGTATGGCGACACCCTGCTTGAGGACTCCAAGCTCCGCAAATATCTCAACGTGCGTCTGGCCAAGTCGAGCGTTTCCCGCATCGTTATCGAGCGTACACTCAAACTCATCACCATCACCGTGTGCACATCGCGTCCCGGCGTGATCATCGGCAAGGGTGGCGCTGAGGTTGACAAGCTCAAGGAAGAACTCAAGAAAATCACCGACAAGGATGTTCAGATCAACATCTTCGAGGTGAAGCGTCCCGAACTCGACGCCCAGATTGTGGCAAGCAACATCGCCCGCCAGATCGAAGGCAAGGTGGCTTACCGCCGTGCCGTGAAGATGGCCGTGGCAGCCACAATGCGCTCGGGTGCCGAGGGTATCAAGGTTCAGGTTTCGGGCCGTCTGAACGGCGCCGAAATGGCCCGCTCCGAAATGTTCAAGGAAGGCCGTACACCGCTCCACACCCTGCGTGCCGACATCGACTACGCACTGGTTGAGGCTCACACCAAGGTCGGTGTGATCGGCGTGAAGGTCTGGATCTGCCGTGGCGAGGTTTACGGCAAGCGCGATCTTGCCCCCAACTTCACCGCTGCCGCCAAGGACAACCGTCCCGCAGGCAACGGCGAACGTGGCGGCCGCGAACGCCGTGGCGGCTTCCGCAAGCCCCGCGCACCCCGTCAGTGATTCTGACACGCTGAACTTCCGGTAGCCACCGGAAGTCAGCACCCTCAAATAAAAAAACGTTTGCAACCGGCAACTGTGGGTTTCCTCCTCCTGTGAGGGCGGAACCCGGCCGGCGGCCAACCGACGGGGGACGGCCTCGTTAACCATCCCTCAGACGTTGCCCCGATGCATCAGCGGCCAGGTGTCCGCCCAACCCTTCCTCAAGGACACTCCCCGGCCATTGCGCACCCGGCTCCGGTCACCGGCAGGCAAACACCGAGCTAACTACTCAAATCAAAAATCGATTAACATCTTTCAGAAATGTTACAACCGAAAAAAACAAAATTTCGCAGAGTCCAGAAGGGCCGTGCAAAGGGCAACGCCCAGCGCGGCAATCAGCTCGCATTCGGTTCGTTCGGCATCAAGACCCTTGAGACAAAATGGATCACCGGACGTCAGATCGAAGCAGCCCGTGTCGCTGTGACCCGTTATATGCAACGCCAGGGACAGCTCTGGATCCGCATCTTCCCCGACAAGCCCATCACAAAGAAGCCTTTGGATGTGCGTATGGGTAAAGGTAAAGGTAACCCCGAAGGTTTCGTGGCATCAGTGACCCCCGGCCGCATGATCATCGAAATCGACGGTGTTCCGTTCGATGTAGCAAAGGAGGCTCTCCGCCTTGGCGCTCAGAAGCTCCCCGTCACCACCAAGTTTGTGGTAAGCCGCGATTATGATCCCAGTCTCAACGTGTAATTGACCAGAAGCTATGAAGAAAGAAGAAATCAAAGAGATGTCGACGGCCGACCTCAAGGAGCGCCTCGCACAGATGGAGAAGGACTATCTCCAGCAAAAGGCCAACCATGCGGTATCGCCCCTCGACAATCCTGCCAAGATTACACTTGACCGCAAAATGATCGCCCGCGTTAAGACCGAGCTCCGCGCCCGCGAACTCAATAATAAATAATAACCTCAAACCCGTCCAAACAAAATCATGGAAGAAAAAAGAAATCTCCGCAAAGAGCGTATTGGGGTTGTTTCGAGCAACAAGGGTGACAAGACCATCACTGTAACAGTGAAGTGGAAGGAAAAACACCCCATCTACGGCAAGTTCGTGAACAAGACGAAGAAATTCCACGCACACGACGAAAAGAACGAGTGCGAAGTGGGCGACACCGTTCGCCTGATGGAAACCCGCCCTCTGTCAAAGACCAAGAGATGGCGCTTAGTAGAAATCATCGAAAAAGTTAAGTAACAATGATACAGACCGAATCACGTTTAACCGTTGCAGACAACAGCGGAGCAAAAGAGGCACTGTGCATCCACGTGCTGGGTGGCACCGGTCGCCGCTACGCCTCTGTGGGCGACATCATCGTAGTTACGGTGAAGAGTGTAATCCCCTCGTCGGACGTAAAGAAAGGCACTGTATCGAAGGCAGTTGTCGTGCGCACCAAGAAGGAAATCCGCCGTCCCGACGGCTCGTATATCCGCTTCGACGACAACGCCTGCGTGCTGCTTAACAACGCCGGCGAACTCCGCGGCACCCGTATTTTCGGCCCGGTGGCCCGCGAACTCCGCGCCACCAACATGAAAATCGTGTCGCTTGCCCCCGAGGTGCTCTAACACATTACAGCAACAACCGTAAACACAGAGAAAATCCCAATGAGCAAAACATATATCAAAAAGGGAGATACCGTTTACGTTCTCGCCGGCGAGGACAAGGGCCGTCAGGGCCGTGTGCTGTCGATTCAGGCAGACAAGAACCGCGCCATCGTAGAGGGTATCAATATCGTGTCGAAGAGCACGAAACCCACCGCCAAGCATCCCCAGGGCGGCATTGTGAAGATGGAGGCTCCCATCAACATCTCTAATCTCGCGCTCATCGACCCCAAGAGCGGCAAACCCACCCGTGTGGGCATCCGTTTCAACGAGGACGGCGCGAAAGTTCGTTACGCTAAAAAATCAGGAGAGGAGATCAAATAATGAGCAGCACAACTCTTAAAAAGCAATACGACGAGAAAATCGTCCCCGCACTGACCAAGGAGTTCAACTACACCACAGTCATGCAGGTGCCCCGCCTGAAGAAAATCGTTATCAACGAAGGTCTCGGCGACGCAACCCAGGACAAGAAGATCATCGAGACAGCCATCAACGAGCTCACCGCCATCACCGGCCAGAAGGCTGTGCCCACCCTGTCGAAGAAGGATATCTCCAACTTCAAGGTGCGCAAAAAAATGCCTATCGGTGCACGCGTCACACTGCGCCGCGAGCGCATGTATGAGTTCCTGGAGCGTCTGATCCGTGTGGCTCTGCCCCGTATCCGCGACTTCAAGGGTATCGAAGGCAAGCTCGACGGCCGCGGCAACTACACCCTCGGCATCACCGAGCAGATCATCTTCCCGGAAATCAACATCGACACCATCAACAAACTCACAGGTATGAACATCACCTTCGTGACAACGGCCAACACCGACGAAGAAGGCTTTGCTCTGCTCAAGCAGTTTGGTCTTCCCTTCAAGAACAAGTAAGCCCGCGGGCCACTTGCTTTCTGAATGAAAAAAAGACTGCCGCGCATCCGTGCGTGGCAGTCTTTTTTTTTTATGGACTGATGGTTCAGATAAAATTGTTAAATAAATTTAAGAAATTATTGAATGCTGTTTGTTGGGCGGTTACGAAATAAATTCTTATCTTTGCACGAAATTTTGTGGGGACTGCTGAATGGTCTGAACCACAACTATATGCCCCGCAGCAGTCGCACCATCGGGCAGGCTTTAACCGAAGTCTGATGCAAGATGGTGTGATTCAGAGTGTTATTCATTTATTTTATTAACTTAAAACATCGACATGGCAAAAGAATCAATGAAAGCCCGCGAAGTGAAGCGCGCCAAGCTCGTTGCCAAGTATGCCGCCAAGAAGGCTGCCCTCAAGGAAGCCGGCGACTACGAGGGTCTGCAGCTGCTGCCCAAGAATGCTTCGAGCGTACGCCTGCACAATCGCTGCTCCATTACCGGCCGTCCGAAAGGTTTCATGCGTCAGTTCGGCATCTCGCGTATCCAGTTCCGCGAAATGGCGTCTGCAGGGCTCATCCCCGGCGTGAAGAAGGCAAGCTGGTGATCCGCAGGGCAACCAACAGCAACCAAGGCTCGTTGCCGGGCGGGATGCCCGAGCAAAAGGCTGCGTGCCAAGCCCCGGTCCGCCGGGTAAGCCCCAATCTGCGGGGAACCCCCGGGAGGCAACCAGCAGGCCGCGTGCCCGAGAGTGAAATTAATTAAAATCAGTGAGTTATTTAAATATTGTTGGAATCCGTTTCCAATCAATTTAAAACCCCAACAAATCAAAATGACAGATCCAATTGCAGATTATCTGACCCGACTGAGGAACGCCATCAAGGCTCAGCACCGCGTTGTTGAGATCCCGGCGTCGAATCTCAAGAAGGAAATCACGAAGATCCTCTTCGAACAAGGCTACATCCTTAACTATAAGTTTATAGAAGGTGAGAATCCTGCCGGAGTGATCAAAGTTGCCCTCAAGTATGATCCCGTTGACCGCGTCAACGCCATCAAGGGCCTCGTCCGCGCCAGCCGTCCCGGTCTGCGCCAGTACACCGGCTATAAAAACATGCCCCGCGTTCTCAACGGCCTCGGCATCGCCATCCTTTCCACATCGAAAGGCGTGATGACCAATAAGAAGGCAGCTCAGGAGAAAGTGGGCGGTGAGGTTTTGTGTTACGTTTATTAATCTTAAAGGAGGAAATCAATTATGTCAAGAATAGGTAAAGCTCCCATCGAGATTCCCGCAGGCGTAACCGTAAACGTCGATGCAAACAACGTAGTTACCGTCAAGGGCCCCAAGGGTCAGCTCACACAGGCTGTTAACCCTGAATTCGAGATAAAGGTGGAGGATGGCCACATCCATATCCTCCGTCCCACCGACGACCGCGAGCACCGCGCACAGCACGGTCTGTATCGCGCGCTGGTTCACAACATGGTTGTGGGCGTGTCGACCGGTTACCGCAAAGAAATGGAGTTGGTAGGTGTGGGTTACCGCGCGAATGCCACCGGACAGGTGCTTGAGCTTTCGCTGGGCTTCTCCCACGCTATCTATATCAAGCTTCCCGCCGAAATCAAGGTAGAGGCAAAGTCGGAGCGTAACAAGAACCCTCTGATCATCCTCGAAAGCGACGACAAGCAGCTCCTTGGCCAGGTTTGCGCCAAGATCCGCTCGCTCCGCAAGCCCGAACCCTACAAGGGCAAAGGTATCAAGTTCGTAGGCGAAGTTATCCGCCGCAAGTCTGGTAAAACGGCCGGTGCCAAATAAAAAGTAAATTATCATGATCTCTAAGCAAGAAAGAAGAAATAAGATCAAGGCACGCATCCGCGGCAAAATTTCGGGCACTGCCGAACGCCCCCGCATGAGCGTGTTCCGCAGCAACAAGCAAATCTACGTGCAGCTTGTCGACGACATGACCGGCAAGACCCTTGCTGCCGCCTCCTCGAAAGGCATTGAAGAAGGAACCAAATCAGAAATCGCTGCCAAGGTGGGCAAAGCCATCGCAGAGAAGGCTCTCGCAGCAGGCGTGGCCCAGGTGGTTTTCGACCGCAACGGTTATCTTTTCCACGGCAGAGTTAAATCATTGGCTGACGCTGCACGCGAAGGCGGACTTAAATTCTAAACATCATCATGGCAAATAAAAATAACAGAGTAAAAACGACCAACGACATCGAGTTGAAGGACCGTCTGGTGGCCATCAACCGCGTTACCAAGGTGACCAAGGGTGGTCGCACCTTCACTTTTGCTGCCATTGTTGTTGTTGGCAACGAGGACGGCATCGTGGGCTGGGGTCTTGGCAAAGCCAATGAAGTAACCGCCGCTATCGCAAAAGGCGTTGAAGCCGCAAAGAAGAACCTTATCCGTGTTCCGGTGCACAAAGGCACCATCCCCCACGAACAGGCTGCCAAATTCGGCGGTTCGCAGGTTCTGCTCAAGCCCGCTTCGCACGGTACCGGTGTAAAGGCCGGTGGCGCTATGCGTGCCGTGCTTGAAAGTGTCGGCGTCACCGACGTGCTTGCCAAATCAAAGGGCTCGTCGAACCCCCACAACCTGGTGAAAGCCACCATCGCCGCTCTCGGCGAAATGCGTTCGCCCGCCCAGGTGGCACAGAACCGCGGCATTGCCGTAAGCCAGGTGTTCAACGGTTAATTCCACACTCTTCACAAGCTCTTAAAAATGGCACAGATAAAAATCAAACAGATAAAAAGCCGCATCGGCGCGCCCGCCGTACAGAAGCGTACGCTCGATGCCCTCGGCCTCAGAAAAATGAACCACACCGTTGTCAAGGAGGATAACCCCTCGATCATGGGCATGGTTCAGCGCGTTCACCATCTGGTTGAGGTGACCAAGGCCTGATTGAGCGGGCCGCCACCCCCAGCGGTGACATGCCCCCGTCTCGAGAATCAATAATCCATATTTGTTAACAGAAAATTTCAATACTCCATAAAATGGACTTAAGTAATTTGAAACCTGCCGTCGGCGCCACATCCAATTCCAAACGCATTGGTCGCGGTCCCGGCTCCGGCAAGGGCGGAACTTCTACCCGCGGTCACAAGGGTGCAAAATCCCGCTCAGGCTATTCGCGTAAAATCGGCTTTGAAGGTGGTCAGATGCCTTTGCAGCGTCGTCTCCCCAAATGGGGCTTCAAGAACATCAACCGTGTTGAGTACAAGGTGGTGAACCTTTCCGACCTTCAGGCACTCGCCGAAGCCAAGAAGCTTGAGAAGATCGGTCTGGACGAGCTCCGTGCCGCCGGTCTGGTGGGCAAGAAGGATCTGGTGAAAGTGCTCGGCAACGGCACCCTCTCCGCCAAGCTCGCAGTTGAAGCCAATGCATTCTCCGCAACCGCCGAAAAAGCCATTGTTGAGGCCGGCGGCTCCATCAACAAAGTAAAGTAATTCGATGAAATTTATTCAGACATTAAAGAATATCTGGACGATTCAGGAGCTGCGTCAGCGACTCACCATCACTGTCCTGCTGGTTCTGGTTTACCGTCTGGGCTGCTATGTGGTCCTTCCGGGCATCAACCCCAACGACCTCGACGCCCTCACGTCGTTCACCAACCGCAGCGGCTTGATGCAGCTGTTGGATATGTTCTCGGGAGGAGCTTTCTCTCAGGCCTCCATCTTCGCGCTGGGTATCATGCCTTACATCACTGCGTCCATCGTGATCCAGCTTGCAGGCATGGTGCTTCCTTCGTTCCAGAAGATGCAGCGTGAGGGCGAGAGCGGCCGTCAGAAGCTGAACCAGTACACACGCTATCTGACCGTCCTTATTCTCCTTGTTCAGGGCCCTGCCTATCTTTACAACCTGCGTGCTCAGGTTGTGAATGCAGGCGGCTCGGTTGAGATGGGCTTCTGGACGGTGGTGTTCCTCACCGTCATCCTGGCAGCCGGCTCCATGTTCATCATGTGGCTCGGCGAGCGCATCACCGACCGCGGTATCGGCAACGGTATCTCGTTCATCATTCTCGTGGGTATCATCGCCCGTCTCCCCATCGCGCTGTTCTATGAGTTCACCAGCCGTCTGCCGGGTTCCACCGGCAACCAGGGTGGTCTGATCATGTTCCTTGTGGAGATCGGTCTGCTGTTCGCCGTGACCATCGGCGCTGTTCTGCTTGTGCAGGGCACACGTAAGGTGCCTGTGCAGTATGCGAAACGCATCGTTGGCAACAAACAGTATGGCGGCGCACGCCAGTACATCCCCCTGAAGGTGAATGCCGCCGGCGTGATGCCCATCATCTTCGCCCAGGCCATCATGTTCATACCCATCACCCTTGCGGGCTTCGGCTCGTCGGAAAGCTCCACTGGCTTCTTCGCCACTTTTTCCGATATCAACGGGTTCTGGTATAACGCTGTTTATTTCATCATGATTGTTGCCTTCACCTACTTCTACACCGCCATCACGGTGCGTCCCACCCAGATGGCCGAAGAGATGAAACGCAACAACGGCTTCATCCCCGGTGTGAAACCCGGCAAGAAAACGGCCGAATATCTCGATTCGATCATGAGCCGCATCACCCTGCCCGGGTCGTTGTTCCTCGGCATCGTTGCCATCCTGCCCGCATTCGCGCGCTGCTTCGGCATCAGCCAGAACTTCGCCCAGTTCTTCGGCGGTACATCGCTGCTCATTATGGTTGGTGTAGTGCTCGACACGCTCCAGCAGATTGAGTCGCACCTGATGATGCACCACTACGACGGCCTCATGAAAGAAGGCAAGATCAAGGGCCGCACCACAGGAAGCGCCTATTGATAAAACAGAAACGAATTGAGTTGCCCGGAGGCGCGGTGATTCCCGCCCTCCGGAGCAGCCCTTTCAGAAAGGTTGAAAATGATTTATCTCAAGACACCGGACGAAATTGAAAAAATGCGCGCAGCTTGCGATCTGACGAGCCGTACGCTCGCCGAGATGGCAAAATGGGTGCAGCCCGGAGTCACCACCCACAAGATCGATTCAGTTGCAAAGGAATTCATCCTTGACAATGGCGGCCGTCCCGCCTGCCTCGGCTACGGGGGCTTCCCCGGTGCCGTGTGCATGGAGGTCAACGAGATTGTGGTGCACGGTTTCCCCTCGAGCTACTCGCTCCGTGAAGGCGATATCATCGGACTGGATGTAGTGGTAGAGCTCGACGGCTTCAACGGCGACATGTGCTACACGTTCCCCGTGGGCCAGGTCGACGAAAAAGTCATGCAGCTCATGCGCGACACCAAGGAATCGCTCTACCGCGGAATCGAGGCATGCCGGGAGGGCAACCGCATCGGCGACATTGCCAACGCCGTGCAGACATTCTGCGAGCGCCGGGGCTACTCGGTGGTGCGCGAGATGTGTGGCCACGGCATCGGACATAAGATGCACGAAGATCCTGAGGTGCCAAATTACGGACGCCGCGGCACAGGCCCGCTCATCAAGAACGGCATGTGTCTGGCCATCGAGCCGATGATAAATCTTGGAAGCCGCAACATCGTGATAGAGCCTGACGGCTGGACGTGCCGCACCCGCGACCGCAAGCCCTCGGCCCATTACGAGCATACGGTGGCCGTTGTCGACGGCAAGGCTGATGTGCTCACCACGTTCGATTATGTGAAGGACGTGCTGGGTGAGCGCTTCATCTGAGCCTGCCCACGCGGCATTGACTGAGCCGGCTTGTCCGGTTTATTCCCCCCGACCTTGAAAGAAAGGCAACTCTTTCCCCAACCCGATTCATAAAAACACTTTTTATTATATGGCAAAACAGTCGGCTATAGAGCAGGACGGCACAATCGTCGAGTCGCTATCCAACGCCATGTTCCGCGTGGAGCTGGAAAACGGTCACGAAATCACGGCTCACATCTCCGGTAAGATGCGTATGCACTACATCAAGATTCTTCCCGGCGACAAAGTACGTGTGGAGATGTCGCCCTACGACCTCAGCAAGGGTCGTATCGCTTTCCGCTACAAATAAAACGTAATCCCCATTAACACCAAACCCATATTATCCTTATGAAAGTAAGAGCCTCCATCAAGAAGCGCACCCCTGAGGACAAGATTGTACGCCGCAAGGGGCGTCTCTATGTGATCAACAAGAAAAATCCTAAAAACAAACAGCGTCAAGGATAATAACGATTAAGGGCTTGAAATCCAGCATCTCCCGTCAGGATATAGACGGCGGTCGAAAATCTGCCGTCCATGGGGCTGATGCCCGGAATTTTCATATGTGCCTGAAATTTATTATTTTTGCAGAAAAATAAGAGATAACAAAAAGCATTTATGGCAGTAAGAATCGTGGGAGTTGACCTCCCCCAGAACAAACGAGGCGAAATCGCCTTGACCTATATCTTCGGCATCGGCCGAAGCGCCGCAAAGACCATCCTGGACAAAGCCGGCGTTGATGTCAACATCAAGGTACAGGACTGGACCGACGCACAAGCCGCGAAGGTTCGTGAAGTGATCCAGGAAAACTACAAAGTTGAAGGTGACCTGCGCAGTGAGCTGCAGCTCAACATCAAGCGATTGATGGATATCGGTTGCTACCGTGGCATCCGCCACCGTATCGGCCTGCCCGTACGCGGTCAAAGCACCAAGAACAACGCCCGCACCCGCAAGGGCCGCAAGAAAACAGTCGCTAACAAGAAGAAGGCTACAAAATAATTTTAGTCTCCTCCAATTAAATTCATCTTTAGCAATATGGCAAAGAAAACAGTCGCAGCTAAGAAGAGAAACGTCAAGGTCGACGCAGCCGGCCAGCTTCACGTTCACTCCTCCTTCAACAATATCATTGTATGCTTAGCCAACAGCGAGGGTCAGGTTATTTCCTGGTCGAGCGCCGGCAAAATGGGTTTCCGCGGTTCCAAAAAGAACACCCCCTATGCAGCCCAGATGGCAGCCCAGGATTGTGGCAAAGTTGCCTACGATCTCGGCCTGCGTAAAGTAAAGGCTTATGTGAAGGGCCCCGGAAACGGCCGTGAATCAGCAATCCGCACCGTGCATGGCATGGGCATCGAGGTGACAGAGATTATCGACGTTACTCCGCTTCCCCACAACGGTTGCCGTCCTCCCAAGCGTCGTCGCGTCTGATGCACGGATGCCTCAGGCACTCACTCGCAATTCTTTCAGATAACCTGCCTGAAATGCCGTAAGCCACCGCGCGGTCTGCATCAGCTTCAATGCCGGTGCGTCCGCCGAATCAGGTCCGGATCGTAATGGGGATTCATTACCGGGCCACACTCAGCAATGCGGCAGAGCAGCTGTCAGGGCATTTTGATGCCGACAGCCATGCCGCTCAAGGGCATAAGGGCAGAAATCAACCAACACAAATTATCAAGAACGAAAAATGGCAAGATATACAGGTCCCAAGACCAAAATCGCACGCAAATTCGGCGAACCTATCTTCGGCGAAGATAAAATTCTGAGCCGCCGCAACTTCCCCCCCGGCCAGCACGGTCAGAACCGTCGCCGCAAAACTTCGGAGTACGGCACACAGCTCCGTGAAAAACAGAAAGCAAAGTACACCTACGGTGTGCTCGAGCGCCAGTTCCGCAACCTTTTCGAGAAAGCCTCTTCAATGAAGGGTATCACCGGTGAGATCCTTCTGCAGCTTCTCGAAGGCCGTCTCGACAACGTTGTTTACCGTCTGGGTATCGCTCCCACACGTGCAGCAGCCCGTCAGCTCGTGCTCCACAAGCATGTAACTGTCAACGGCGCCGTTGTAAACATCCCCTCTTATGCCGTTCAGCCCGGCGACGTGGTTGGCGTGCGTGAGAAATCGAAATCGCTCGAAGTCATCGCTGATGCACTCGCTGGTTTCAACCACAGCAAATATCCCTGGCTCGAATGGGACGAATCTGCAAAGAGCGGCAAGCTCCTGCACGTTCCCACCCGCGAGGACATCCCTGAAAATATCAAGGAGCAGCTTATCGTCGAGTTGTATTCTAAATAATCATCAATAAACTAAGATCCATGGCTATTTTAGCATTCCAAAAACCTGACAAAGTTGTGGTGTTAGAAGCTAACAACTTCTACGGCAAGTTTGAGTTTAAGCCTTTGGAGCCCGGCTATGGTATCACTGTCGGAAACGCTTTGCGCCGCGTTCTTCTTTCTTCGCTCGAGGGCTATGCCATCGCAGCGATAAAGATTGACGGGGTGAAGCACGAATTTGATACCATTCCCGGAGTTAAAGAGGATGTAACAAACATTATCCTCAATCTCAAGAAGGTGGACCTCAAGCAGATCGCCGAAGATGTTGAAACCGAAAAGGCTTCCATCACGGTGTCGGGTCAGGAGGTGTTCAAAGCCGGTGACATTGGCAAGGCCCTCACGGGCTTCGAGGTGCTCAACCCCGAGGAAGTCATCTGTCATTTGGATCCCGACGCGGGTTTCACTATCGAAGTGACCATCAACAAGGGTCGCGGATGGGTGCCTGCCGATGAAAACCAGCTGGACATCCAGGATATCCAGACTCTGGCCATCGACTCCATCTACACGCCCATCAAGAATGTGAAGTACGCTGTAGAAAACTTCCGCGTTGACCAGAAAACCGACTACGAAAAGCTTGTCATCGAGATTACGACCAACGGCTCAATCATGCCCAAAGAGGCAATGAAAGAGGCCGCCAAGATTCTGATTTATCACCTGATGCTCTTCTCCGACGAGAAGATTACCATCGAGACCACCGACAACGAAGGCACAGAAGAATTCGATGAAGAGATTCTTCACATGCGCCAACTGCTCAAGACCAAGCTCGTGGACATGGACCTCTCCGTCCGTGCCCTCAACTGCCTCAAGAGCGCCGAGGTGGAGACACTGGGTGAACTGGTCGTGTTCAACAAGACTGACCTCCTTAAATTCCGCAACTTCGGTAAGAAATCGCTTACCGAGCTCGACGAGCTTCTGGCTAACCTCGGGCTCTCGTTCGGAATGGATATTTCAAAGTATAAATTAGACAAAGAGTAAAAAACAACGATGAGACACAATAAATCTTTCAATCACCTTTCGCGTAAGAAAGCTCACCGCGACGCCTTACTCGCCAACATGACCATCTCTCTTATCAAGCATAAGAGAATCTTCACCACTCTGGCAAAGGCAAAGGCACTCCGTGTTTACTGCGAGCCGCTGATCAACCGCGCGAAGAACGACAATATGGCCAACCGTCGCCTTGTTTTCTCCTATCTTCAGAACAAGGAGGCCGTCACAGAGCTTTTCCGCGAAATCTCGCAGAAAATCGCCGACCGTCCCGGTGGCTACACCCGTATCCTCAAGACCGGCAACCGTCTGGGCGATAACGCCAAGACCTGCTTCATCGAGCTTGTTGACTACAATGAAAACATGCTCAAGGGTAAGGAAGCCAAGAAAGCCACACGCACGCGCCGCAGCCGCAAGGCTTCAGCTCCCGCAGCCGAGGCTCCTGCAACAGAGGCTCCCGCCGCTGAAGCACCCGCTACCGAAGCTCCCGCAGCCGAATAATATCCGGCGCCCAGCTATATTAAAGACAAGCAGCCCTGCCACGTGTGGCGGGGTTGCTTGTTTTCATTTAGCCTTAATGCGATTTTTTTAGCTTTAAATAGCTAAACTTTGAGATGTTAAAAACGCGAATATGCCGAAATTTTAGTAAATTTGCATCCGTAATGTTTCAGGTTCGCGGTGTAATGTCTGAGCATGTGCGTACGCGACACCCGAAATGTTGTGACAACACATCTAAAACTATCAATATAAAAGCTTTAAAAGCATTAATTATGAAAATTGAAAAAATTATCGGTCGTGAAGTTCTCGACTCGCGTGGCAATCCCACCGTTGAAGTTGATGTAGTTCTTGAAAGCGGCGCTTTCGGTCGCGCTTCTGTTCCTTCGGGCGCTTCCACCGGCGTTAACGAGGCTCTCGAGCTCCGCGACGGTGATAAGAACCGCTACATGGGCAAAGGCGTGCTCAAGGCAGTGGCCAACGTAAACGGCCCCATCGCCGAAGCCCTCAAGGGCATGAGCGCCCTCGATCAGATCGCCATCGACGAGAAGATGCTCGAACTCGACGGCACCGACACCAAGAGCAACCTCGGCGCCAACGCCATCCTCGGCGTATCGCTTGCAGTTGCTAAGGCTGCCGCCAACTACCTCGACCTTCCCCTCTACAAGTACATCGGTGGCTGCAACACCTACGTGCTCCCCGTTCCCATGATGAACATCATCAACGGCGGTGCTCACTCCGATGCCCCCATCTGCTTCCAGGAATTCATGATCCGTCCTATCGGCGCTACATCGTTCCACGAAGGCATCCGCATGGGTACAGAGGTGTTCCACAACCTCAAGAAAGTTCTCAAGGAGCGCAATCTTTCCACCGCTGTAGGTGACGAAGGTGGTTTCGCTCCCAACCTCGACGGTACAGAGGATGCCCTCCAGGTTATCATCAAGGCAATCGAGCTCGCAGGCTACAAACCCGGTAAGGACGTTACCATCGGTCTGGACTGCGCTTCGTCGGAGTTCTACAAGGATGGCGTTTACGACTACACCTGGAAACAGGGTGCCAACGCTCCCAAGCTCACTTCGCAGCAGCAGGCTGAATTCCTCAAGGACCTCGTTGAGAAATATCCCATCGACTCTATCGAGGACGGTATGGCCGAGAACGACTGGGAAGGCTGGAAGATTCTTACCGACCTCATCGGCGACCGTTGCCAGCTCGTTGGCGACGACCTGTTCGTAACCAACGTGAAATACCTCAAACGCGGTATCGAAGAAGGCTGCGCCAACTCGATCCTCGTTAAGGTTAACCAGATCGGTTCGCTCACTGAAACCCTCCGTGCAGTTGAACTCGCACAGCGCAACGGCTACACCGCAGTCATCTCTCACCGTTCGGGTGAAACAGAGGATGCCACAATCGCCGACATCGCTGTTGCCACCAACGCCGGACAGATCAAGACCGGTTCCGCTTCGCGTTCCGACCGTATGGCCAAGTACAACCAGCTCCTCCGCATCGAAGAGGAACTCGGCGCAGCTGCCGTTTACGGTTATGGCAAAAAGACCAAACGTCCCGAATAAATTCGTGCCTTTGGTGCGCGCATAATCTGACAGTCCAGCTGTCAGAGCCGCAAAAAAAATAACACCCCAGCCGCATCATGCGGCTGGGTGTTGTTTTTTTTGATGCTAATCTTCTCAGTAGGGGGTGAGGCGGACGATGCGGATGCCCTCCGAGCGGTGGCGTTTGAGATATTCGCTAAGTGTGAGTGGTTCTTCAATTACTTTCTCGGCTTTTTGTGATGCGTGGATGAACCGATAGTTCTTTCCGTCGAAGAAAAGTATGCCCATGTGGCTCACGTCAAGCCCCTTCGTAGAAGTGGTGAACATGACCACGTCACCGCTTTTAGCCACCGGCAACAGTACCTTTTCTTTGACCTGAGCTGTCTTGAGAACAGGGTAGCGGTGGTTGCTGAATCCGGATTCCATACGTTTTGCAGCCACGAAATTCGCCGAATCGGCAAGTGTGGCATAGCTATCGCGGTGGGAGCTCATATAGTCGAGGGTCTTGACATTGTAGCGCACACCGGCCAAATCGCCCGTCAGCTCTTTCAGGTTGCCGCGCGACACGTTGTCCACCACCCACGCGCTCGGATAATGCAGGCGCGATGCATAGCCGTCGGTTTCGCCGTTGCGGTAGCGCATCCGCCGCAGATTGTATGCGAAGTCGCGCCACGAGGGGCGGTTTTCGGCCGCAGTGTAAGCCAGTGCGAGCACGGTCTCCACAAATGTGGTGCAGTCGAGCGAGTCAAGATTTATCGTGAGCGTCTCCGGCGAATGTTCGAGAGTGCCACCCGCATATGGGGTGCCGATGAACTGCCGTGCAAGCCGTTCCACATTGCCGGGGCTCTTTTGTTTGCATTCCTCCACGAGAATACGGGTGATGCGCGCGGTGTCAGACGCCTCGTTGGCAAATCGTATCGCCTGCCCGTGGGCGGAGAGGGGAGTGGTGACAATGGCGATAACGGTTATAGCTGCGGAAATAAATTTCGCAAAAATCCCGGTTTGTATGTCCGGCGTATTTATGTGTGATGTTTTTTCTGGCATGGTATGGCAATTTTTTTGCGTGTTTTGTGAGCATAAAATTACAAAATCCGGTTAGGCGGTGCAATAGGGGTCCGTTTAATTTCTGCCTGTATCATGCCCGGCGGTAAAAAAGAAGGGGATATTTTAATGAGTTTTCTGGAGTGCATTTTATATTTCATTCGGCTAAACTTGATTTTTTTTTGAGATTTTATCGGCTCTGTCGCGTCTGAGGGGGCTATTTTTGAGATTTTGCCTTATCTATTGAATATAGAGGCCGTTGCGTGAAAATCGTGTGGAGGATGCAATTCTGGCAATTGCAAACGGATGTTAAATACATGCTTGAAAACATAGTTTTGATGAACTTTTTCGGGAAAATGTTTGGAGGGAATGGGGGAAAGGTGTAACTTTGCACTCGCTTTTGGGACGGAGGTCCCGCCAAGGCGAGAGCGGTCCAGCGAGGGCCGATGAACCTCGGAGCTTCCGAAAAAAAAGTTGAAAAAATATCGCGAAAAATTTGCGGGTTTCAAATAAAACTTGTAATTTTGCAACGTTTTTCGCTGCTCCCGCAAGGGAGCCCCGGAATAGCACATTGAAAGGTTTACAATAGACAAGATAAGAGTAGTACAAGAGCTTTCTGCCATAAGGCAGAACACCTTGGTCAATTCTGAAAATCCAATAAAACATAGCGGTTCACGCCGCCACGGAATCTTCTGTCCGTTCTGATGGTGCCCGACGAAAGCCGGGCCGGATCAACGCCAGCCGCAAGGCCGGTCGCAAAGTCCGCAACAACAATTCTTGAAAAAGAAAGAAAAAAGATATCAACAACGAAGAGTTTGATCCTGGCTCAGGATGAACGCTAGCGACAGGCTTAACACATGCAAGTCGAGGGGCAGCGGGGATGAAGGCTTGCCTTCATCTGCCGGCGACCGGCGCACGGGTGAGTAACACGTATGCAACCTGCCCGTCTCAGGGGGATAACCGGGAGAAATCCCGCCTAATACCCCACGACACCTCCAAGGGGCATCCCTTGGAGGTCAAAGGAGCGATCCGGAGACGGATGGGCATGCGGCGCATTAGCTAGTCGGCGGGGTAACGGCCCACCGAGGCGACGATGCGTAGGGGTTCTGAGAGGAAGGTCCCCCACACTGGAACTGAGACACGGTCCAGACTCCTACGGGAGGCAGCAGTGAGGAATATTGGTCAATGGGCGAGAGCCTGAACCAGCCAAGTCGCGTGAGGGAATAAGGCCCTACGGGTCGTAAACCTCTTTTGCCGGGGAGCAAGTCTTGGCTCGTGAGCCGAGATGGAGAGTACCCGGAGAAAAAGCATCGGCTAACTCCGTGCCAGCAGCCGCGGTAATACGGAGGATGCGAGCGTTATCCGGATTTATTGGGTTTAAAGGGTGCGTAGGCGGGCTGGCAAGTCGGCGGTCAAATGTCGGGGCTCAACCCCGGCCTGCCGTCGAAACTGCCGGCCTTGAGTGAGCGAGAAGCAGGCGGAATGCGTGGTGTAGCGGTGAAATGCATAGATATCACGCAGAACCCCGATTGCGAAGGCAGCCTGCCGGCGCTCAACTGACGCTGAGGCACGAAAGTGCGGGGATCGAACAGGATTAGATACCCTGGTAGTCCGCACAGTAAACGATGAATGCTAGCTGTCCGGTCCGATTGGGGATTGGGTGGCACAGCGAAAGCGTTAAGCATTCCACCTGGGGAGTACGCCGGCAACGGTGAAACTCAAAGGAATTGACGGGGGC
>UQER01000005.1 GCA_900540205.1 uncultured Porphyromonadaceae bacterium
CTGATTTTGCGTGTAAAAATAGAGACTGCCTAACTTTGGTTGTTAGACAGTCTCTTTGATGTGTGATTAAGAGCCGGGCCTGAATCAGGCGTTCTTCACTTTGTCTACAACAGCCTTGAATGCGGCAGGGTTGTTCAGAGCGAGATCGGCAAGAACTTTGCGGTTGATTTCGATACCTGATTTGTGAATCAGACCCATCAGCTTGGAATAAGACAGATCCTCCATGCGGGCAGCAGCGTTGATACGCTGGATCCACAGGGCGCGGAAGTTGCGTTTCTTATCCTTGCGATCGCGGTAAGCGTATGTAAGACCTTTTTCCCATGTGTTTTTGGCAACGGTCCATACGTTACGACGGCAACCGAAGTAACCGCGGGTAAGTTTCAGGATTTTCTTTCTGCGAGCACGTGATGCAACGTGGTTTACTGATCTTGGCATTTTTTGTTCTTTTTTTGATTGTGAGCGGTGCGGTTAGTTGTTCTCTGCACTCTTTATGCTACACATTCGGTTAATGAATTTTGTTGAACTTAAAACCGGACAGCACATCCGGGGCTTTTGAAACTGCCGGATATGTCATGTACCGTCGGGGTTGCTTAACGCATGCCCAGCAGAGCTTTTACGCTTGCATTGTCCACGCGGTCAACCAGACCGAAGTGGGTGAGGTTACGTTTCTGCTTTTTGGTTTTCTTGGTCAGGATGTGGCTTTTGAAAGCGTGCTTTCTCTTGATTTTTCCTGACCCGGTGAGTGCAAAGCGTTTTTTAGCACCCGAGTTGGTTTTAATCTTTGGCATTTTTGTAAATATTTATTGGTTTATATTATTGCCGCAGCCATAGAGGGCGACAGATAATTACATTTATGCGCTAAGGCATCAGTATGACATGGCCAGATTCCGGAACCCTTCGTCAGGCTTTCTTTTTGGGCGAAATCATGATAATCATGCGTTTCCCCTCAAGCACCGGCATCTGTTCCACCTTTCCAAGCTCTTCCAGATCGTTGGCAAAACGCAGCAGAAGCACTTCGCCCTGTTCCTTAAAGAGGATTGAACGCCCCTTGAAGAACACGTAAGCTTTCACCTTCGAACCTTCCTGCAGGAAGCTCTGCGCATGTTTCAGCTTGAAATTGTAGTCGTGGTCGTCGGTTTGAGGTCCGAACCGAATCTCCTTCACCACAACTTTCGTTGCCTTGGCTTTCTGTTCCTTCAGACGTTTTTTCTGCTGATAAAGGAACTTCGAGTAGTCCAGGATCTTGCATACAGGGGGCTGGGCGGTGGGAGAAATCTCGATGAGGTCCAGCTCCATCTCGTCTGCCATCTTCTGAGCCTGCTGAATCGGATAGATTCCGTTTTCAACATTATCGCCCACAAGGCGCACTTCCTTGGCACGTATACGCTCGTTGACTGCATATGGCTCTTCTTTGCGCGGCATACGCGGTCCCATCGGGGGACGGGGACCACTCGGGCGAGGGCCTGAAAAGCCACCCGGACGCGGTCCGGAGAATCCTCCGGGTCGTGATCCTGTAGTACCGCCGGGACGGAAGCCCGGTGCGCCCTGCGGGCGTGGTGCACTGGAGTGCGTGGGGCGCGGAGCCCCGGTGTGTTGTGGTTTTTTATCCATTAACTGTTTCGGGAACTGCCGTTTGCAGTGTTAAATATCCCGGATTTTGTTATGTTAGAGTCCGTTTCTTATTTCAATTCACTCACAAGGCGAGCGATTTCGTCTGCAAAGGTAGCAATTTTCATCGTACCCTTATCACCTTCGCCCTGTTTTCTTACAGAAATTTCACCATTTTCCGCTTCTTTTTCACCTACAATCAGCATATAGGGGATGCGGCGAAGCTCGTTGTCACGGATTTTTCGGCCGATTTTCTCGTTTCTGTCATCCACGGTCACGCGGACATCAGCCTCCGTGAGCTGTTTCGCCACTTCGTAGGCGTAATCATTGAACTTCTCCGAAATGGGGAGCACGATGGCCTGGTCGGGGGCGAGCCACAGCGGGAATTTTCCGGCAGTGTGCTCAAGCAACACGGCAACGAAACGCTCCAGCGAGCCGAACGGGGCACGGTGAATCATCACCGGACGGTGCTTCTGATTGTCGGCGCCTGTGTATTCCAGCTGGAAACGCTCGGGGAGGTTGTAGTCAACCTGAATGGTGCCGAGCTGCCAGCGGCGGCCAATGGCGTCCTTGACCATGAAGTCAAGTTTCGGGCCATAGAAGGCTGCCTCACCAAGTTCCTTGCGTGCATTGAGGCCTTTCTCCTCGCACGCCTCGATGATAGCGGTCTCTGCAAGATGCCAGTTCTCGTCGCTGCCGATATATTTCTGCTTGTTTTTCGGGTCGCGAAGCGAAATCTGAGCCTCGAAGTTATTGAAGTCCAGAGCCTTGAATATATAGAAGATAATATCCATGACTTTCAGGAACTCATCCTTGATCTGGTCGGGGGCACAGAAGATGTGGGCGTCATCCTGAGTGAAACCGCGCACGCGGGTCAGACCATGAAGCTCGCCGGTCTGTTCGTAGCGGTAAACCGTTCCGAATTCAGCCAGACGCAGAGGCAGGTCGCGGTACGAACGGGGGAAGGTCTTGAAAATTTCGCAGTGGTGGGGGCAGTTCATGGGTTTGAGCATGTACTCCTCCCCTTCCTGCGGTGTGTGAATCGGCTGGAACGAGTCTTTGCCATATTTTGCATAGTGTCCCGATGTCACATAGAGCATCTTGTTGCCGATATGGGGGGTGATCACCTGCTGGTAACCGTATTTCTTCTGGATCTTGCGGAGAAACTGCTCCAGACGGTCGCGCAATGCCGCGCCTTTGGGAAGCCACAGTGGCAGACCGGCTCCTACGTTGGTAGAGAATGCAAACAGTTCCATCTCCTTGCCGAGCTTGCGGTGGTCTCGTTTCTTTGCCTCCTCAAGCAACTGCAGATACTCGTCGAGCATCTTCTTTTTCGGGAAGGTGATGCCGTAGACACGCACAAGCTGATTGCGTTTTTCATCGCCGCGCCAGTATGCCCCGGCAAGCGACATCACTTTTGCAGCCTTTATTGCTCCGGTTGAGGGGAGATGCGGACCGCGGCAAAGGTCGGTGAAGTTGCCTTGTGTATATGTAGTGATATGACCGTCCTCAAGTTCGGAGATCAACTCACATTTATATGTTTCGCCACGGTTCCCGAACATTTCGAGTGCATCGGCCTTGGAGATGTCAGCGCGTATAATCTGCTCATTCTTCTTGGCAAGTTCAAGCATCTTGGCCTCGATAGCAGGGAAATCGGCCGCCGTGATGGAATGGCCGTTGGGGTCGATATCGTAATAGAAGCCGTTCTCCACAGCCGGTCCGATACCGAATTTCACACCGGGGAAAAGTTCCTGCAGCGCCTCAGCGAGGAGGTGGGCCGAACTGTGCCAGAAAGCATGCTTGCCTTCATAGTCATCCCACTTGAACAGTTTTATGGTCGAGTCGGAAGTGATGGGACGGGTAAGATCCCATTCCTGTTCGTTTACAGATGCAGCGAGAACGTCGCGCGCGAGCTGAGGCGACAGCGACTGCGCAATCTGAAGGGGTGTAACGCCGTCTTCAAACTGCTTTACCGATTGGTCGGGAAAAGTGATGTTAATCATTTTATAGCTGTTTATCAATAAATTGCCACCAACAACGTGGCAACCAAACATAATGCGCCCTCAAAAGGCAGCACAAAGTTACAAATTTTTTATCAAATGAGGCTCAATTACATAGAAAACTTGCACGGCAATTTTTATCGCTCCCAAAAAGTTGATTTATCGCTGGCAAAGAGGCGTGCATATGCGGCTGCTTTTTTTTCAACGGCCAAGGGGTAGGCTCTCGACGTTGAGGGCATGCGCCACACCCTGAGAGACTGTCGGCGTTCGGGCAAGTCCAGCTGAACGAACGAGCCGACCGGCGGAATCTTCGAACCGGTGAGCGAAGCTACCACACCTGCCGCTTTCTCCCCGGTTGTGGCAATGTCTGTAAGCTCCGGCATACGGTCAAGCAATCCCTGCAGGTCCACCGGCTCCACGATTTCAAGATACTTGTCAGACGCATTGCCTTTAAGGCGCCGAATTTTGTGCCCTGTATCAGAAAGTGCAATCCCCTCACGGTTGAGCATGACCTTTATCTCAGCAAGATCAAACTCTTTCCTCTCCTTGTCATATAGCGCCAGTTTATCGCCGTAGAATATCAGTCCCATGACCCTCCAGAAATCATTGGTAGGATTGGGATAATAAAAATTCATGCGCCACCGGTGTGGCTGCGGAGGGAATGTCCCCATAATCAATACTTTGGCATTATCCGGTACAAACGGTTGCCAGGGATGGCGCTCCAAAACAGGCGAATTGTTCATAAATTTAAATTTGTAACCTAAACACAAAATTAAACTTTCTTGTTTAATTTTTATCATATATTTAAACCAAACTCGCAAAAGTTGTCGCCATTTATTGAAAAGACGCAACGGATGCACAAATATCAGTTATTATGAGAAAGTATCTTGCGGAGTGCGTCGGGACAATGTTCCTTGTACTCCTGGCCTGCGGAAGCGCAGTGCTTGCAGGACCGAAAATCGGTGTGTTGGGCATCGGTCTGTGTTTCGGTCTGGTTCTGTTGTGTCTGGGCTACTGCATAGGCAACATCTCCGGTTGCCATGTAAATCCGGCGGTATCGTTTGCAATGTGGCTGAGCGGCCGCATGAATTTCGGTGAATTCTGCGGGTATGTAGTGTCGCAGCTTCTCGGCGCAGCCATCGGTGCCGGATTCCTTTACTGGATGGTGGAGATGGCTCCCGGATTTGAATTCGGTGGCATAACCGGCGAAAGCAATCTTGCCGCCAACGTTCTGCAGCCCGGTGCCAATGCTGGTATGGCACTCATGGTTGAATGCTTGTTTACATTCTTCTTCGTCCTGGTCATCCTCGGTGTGACCGACGCAAAGAAAGGCTTCGGCAACTTCGGCGGCCTCGCCATCGGTCTGGCGCTCGGCCTGGTAAACATCGTAGGCATCCCTGTGGACAACTGCTCTGTCAACCCCGCACGCAGCTTCGGCCCGGCCCTCTGGAGCCCCTCGGCATGGCCCGATTTCTGGATTATGGTAGTCGGCCCGCTTGCAGGCGCTCTTCTGGCTGCCCTGTGCTGGAAAGCCATGAGCGGCTATTTCAACGCCAAAGCAATAGAAGGCTGATTCAGCTCCATGTGCCACATAGACGGCACATCGTGTCCTGAATTCGGCACTATAAGGACAAAACATTACGGAGGAAAGCATGGATAAAATGCTTTCCTCCGTTTTTTATAATATGGACAGGAGTTGACGGGCATTTGCGGATGTTTACTCGTCGAAGTCGTCCTCGTCAAAATCGAAGCCGAAGTCGGAGTCGTCACTGTAAATCTGGTCGGTGAAGGATGCAAGCTCCCTCCCCTCTCGTTTTGTGGGACGTCCGAGCCCCTTGCGTCTGTCAATGAATCCGCTTATACGGATCACGTCAAGCATGTCATACTGCTCTTTCGGCGTTATGTTTGTCATGTATTCCGGCACAAGCTTTGCCCCGAGGCGGTTTTCCGTCAGGGCTTTTACCTCAAACGAATATGTGATGGGCGGTTTGCGCACCATCACCACGTCGCCCACCTTGATCATACGCGACGGCTTGGCTGTCACTTCCGGGTCTTTGCCTCCTATCTTTAGGCTGACACGACCTTTCTTGCAGCTGTCTGTGGCCACCGTCCTGGTTTTAAACACACGCATGGCCCATAGCCATTTATCGATTCTGACCTCTGTTTTCATGACAGAATTATATTAAACCTGATTTTATTCCTTATATTTGCCTCCAATAAATGGTCGTGGCCAAACTATGCAGCCGCCGAACCATGATTATAAATATAATAACAACCGCAAGATGCAAAACGATAAAAAATACGGCTGCCGCAAGTTCGGCGACTGCTTTGTGGTAAGCATTGCCAGCCATTCGGAAATATGCGAAGTTCTCACCGAGTTCTGCAAGGACCACAACGTGAACAGCGGCGTGATTGAAGGACTTGGCGCCGTTAACGAGGCCACGCTGCGTTTCTTCAATCCGGCCACAAAAGCATACGTCGACCGCACATTCACCGGACAGATGGAGATTGCCAACCTTACGGGCAACGTCTCTGCAAAGGATGGGCAGCCCTATCTGCACCTGCACGTCACGCTTGGGTGCGAAGACTACACCGCAATTGCGGGCCACCTGCTTTGTGCCACACTGTCGGGAGCCGGCGAATTTGTTGTGCGCGTATTCGACGGGGAGTTAGGCCGAAAATTCGACGAAACACTCGGACTGAATGTCTACGACCTGTAGTCTCTTTACTTATTGTTGAAATCACACATCGCGGTCTGGATGCCGGCAAGGACGAACGTTCTGATGGCATCCACAGCCACATCTACGCGCAGCGGCAACTTCTGTCTCTCGTCGAGAGTGAAATGGCCGAGAACATAATCGATCTGACAACCTTTGGGGAAATCGTTACCGATGCCGAAACGCAGCCGGGGGTAAGCCTGCGTGCCAAGCATCGCCGCAATGTTCTTAAGCCCGTTGTGCCCGGCATCACTTCCGCCCGGTTTGATTCGTATAGCTCCGAACGGCAGCGCAATGTCATCGACAAGCACAAGGATGTGGTCGATATCGATATTTTCCTTATTCTTCCAGTACCGCACGGCGTTACCGCTCAGATTCATGTAGGTTGACGGTTTTAGAAGCACCACCTGCTGATTCTTGATGCGGCCGGTACCCACGTCGCCGTAACGGTCGGTGGAAAAAGAAATATTGGATGCCTCGGCAAAGGCATCCAATATTCTGAAACCTATATTATGGCGGGTGCCCTGATACTCTTGACCGATGTTACCGAGCCCCACTATAAGATATTTCATTGGCTAAGCTGTTTTATTTTGCAGCGGCAGCGGCGGCAGCAGCGGCACCACGAGCGGCGCGGGTGAGCTGAACGGCGCAAACCACAGCTTCTTTCGGAGAAACGAGTTCAAGACCTTCGAAGTGAAGTTCTCCAACCTGAAGTGTCTTGCCCAGACCGAGGTGGTCGACATTGATGACAAGGCGTTCGGGAATTTCGGTGTAGCAAGCTTTAACCTTGAGTTTCTTCATGGAAAGTGTGAGCTTACCACCGGCCTTAACACCTTCTGCATGGCCTTCAATCTTGACTGGCACGGACATTACGACGGGCTTGGTGTCGTTTACTTCGAGCAGGTCGAGATGGAGGATATTGTCCTTTACAGGGTGGAACTGAACCTCGCGGAGCACAGCCATCTTTTTGCCACCGTTGAACTGAAGCTCGATAGCGAAGATTTCGGGAGTGTAGATGAGCTTGCGGATAGCCTCGTTGGTAACGGTAAGGTCGGTTGTGATCAGACCACGGCCATTTTCAATTTCCACGATTTTTTCACCGGGATTGAGAGTGCCTTTGTAGGGAAGCTCAAAAGGTTCGCCGCCATTGAGAACAACGGGGATTTTACCTTCGGAACGGAGGGCCTTGGCAGCCTTTTTGCCAAGATCCACACGGGGCTCGGCGATCAGTTGAAATGTTTTCATTTTTGTTTAATTTGTTGTGTTACTCAAAATTAATGTAGTGATTAATTTCCCATCACACTGGGGGCTCCGGAGTACATGCCTCCAAAGCGACTGCAAAGTTAACAAAAAACCTTTAATTAACAAAATTCCTTTTCTGCAGCGGCAAGTTTTTCCGGTGTCCCGATATCAAACCAACGGAAAGCTGACGCCGGGCAATATCCCTTAATGGCAAGATGCCCTATAGCGTCAATATAAAAAGGTGTTATGGAAAACACATCGGAACCGATGGTCCTGCTATAAGATTCCAGACGGTTGAAAACCGACGGCGACACTACATGCACTCCCCCGAACGCCAGAGCCCTGCAGTTGGCAAGCTCTCCGGCATATACCGGCCGGCATTCGCCGGTTTTCAGGTTCTGCCATCCCGCCAGGTTCATGCCGCTGTCAAACCTGAACACCCTTGACGATTGCCGTGGTGAAACCATCAGAGTGGCATCAGCGCATTGCGCCCGGTGAAAGTCTATCATCGGCGCAATCGGGAAATCAGTCAGGATATCTGCATTATGCAGCACTACAGCATCGGAATCGGATAGGTCGAGCAACTGTTGCGCCTTCAGCAGGCCGCCTCCGGTGTCAAGCAAGCAGTCAGATTCGTCGCTGATTTTGATCTCCACACCAAAATTTCGGTTCTGTTCAAGGAAATCCACCACCTGATTCGCGAAATGGTGCACGTTCACCACCATGTAGGTTATTCCGGCCTCATCGCGCAATTTTTCAATCACACGCTGCAGCGCGGGCACACCCCCAACCCTGGCCAAAGCCTTCGGATGGCTGTCGGTAAAAGGTTTGAGGCGCGAGCCGATACCGGCAGCAAAAATCATCGCTTTATTCATGGCTGCAATCACTTTTTGCGGAAACTCCATTGAAAATTTCCATAATGTCCTGTTCCCGATGCCAGAGCACCACCCTTACCTCCGGAAACATTTCAGCAATATGGTGTGCCATATGCTCGGCACAATACACCGAACGATGGCGCCCTCCGGTACAGCCGAACGCAACCGAAAGTGACGTGAACCCCCGTTCGAAGTAGCGGCGCACTGAAGCGTCGACCATCTGCGCCGCAGCCGACAGGAAATCGGCAGCCTCGTTATTGCTTTCGATAAATTGTATCACAGGGACATCACGCCCCGTGAGAGGCTTGTATTCATCATATCTCCCGGGATTGTGGATGGCGCGGCAGTCAAATGCGAAACCGCCGCCATTACCGCTCAGGTCAATCGGTACGCCTTTCTTGTATGAAAAACTTGACACCGTGACAGTGAGACGCCCTTCAAGCTCCGGGACAGAATTAAGAGCAGAGATTTGCGAGACCAAAGGAGAGCCCTCAAGATCAGATACAAGAGAAGTTATATAAGGGAACACCCTTTCGAGACCGGAATCTTTTAGCCATGAGGCAAGATTGCGCACAGCTGAGGGTATACTTGAAATAAAATGCGGCTTGCGCTCGGTGAGACCGCGAAAACCGTAGGCGCCCAGCGTCTGCAGCATTCTGAAAAGTACGAAATACGGCAAACAGTCGCGGAATTCATTCTCGTCGAACTCATCTCCGAACGAAGCTTTCACGAATGAGATGTAATAATCCACAAGTTCCTTCCGAAGGCCGGCCGGAATGTGCGCCTTGGCCTGCCAAAGGAACGAAGCCACGTCGTATTCCGCCGGTCCGCGGCGGCCTCCCTGAAAGTCTATCAGGAAAGGCGTACCTTCAGCCAGCATCACGTTGCGGCTCTGAAAATCACGCACCATGAATTGGCGCGCCGTGGCGGCCCTTTTGGCCAGAACTGCATGCAATCGGTCAAATTCCGATGCAAGCCTGTTTTCATCAAACTCAGTTCCGCTGGTTTTCAGAAAGCAGTATTTGAAATAATTGAGGTCCGACAGAATCATGTCGTCATCCATGGCCGGCGAAGGGAAACAGCGGTTGAAATCAATGCCGCGGGAACCGAGGAACTGTACCCTCGCGAGCATGGCTAAGGAATCACGCAACAGCCCGACGTCTTCGCCCGAAAAATTTCCCGATTGCCTTGACTGCGCTATGGCACTGAAGAGCGAAGTGTCGCCAAGGTCCGACTGCAAGTAGGCCATGTCGTCGGCCGATACAGCCAGAATATTCGGGACAGGCAGCCCAAGCGAAGCAAAATGCCTTGCCAGATATATGAAACTCCGGTTCTCCGCCGGGTCAGTGCCAAAGGTGGCTATCACAGAGCGTTGCCCCTTGGAGCACGCACGAAAATACATGCGGTTCGACCCCGCGCCCTCTATCATGGACAGCGAGTCCGGAGCTGTTCCGAAATGCTCCTTATAGAGAGCCGCAACAGAGGCGGCAGCCTCGTGTTGCGGCATTTTTCTTACGGTTCCCAATTGTAGTCTTTTGGTTTATACAATGCTGTCTGTCATTCAGCGTTATCGGCTTCTTCAGTTCCCTCCTCGGCTGCGGTTTCCTCTTCGGCGAAGTCTGTTATATTGGCAGCAAGGAGCTGATTGTACCAGCTGAAAAGTTTGCGGATGTCGGTAGAATATACCCTTTCCTCGTCATAATCGGGCAAAACTGTTGCAAAGAATGCGCGCAGAGACGCATCGTCCATGCTCTTTGCATCAACAGGCTTGCATTCTGTCACTTCCTTTAATTTCTCGAGCACGTCCGACAGAGGCACGTCGCCATCGAATGTGTACATTGAAATATCGCCGAGCGACACAACCTTGTCACGTGCATACGCCGGCATGCGTTTGCCTGTTGCGATGTTCTCGACAATCAGCATATTTTTTCCTTGGTTCACAAGACGGAACAAGCCAGGCTTTCCCGCAATAGAAAGAATTCCTTTAAGCATAATTATATTATGGGGGTTATGAATAATTCATTCGGCTTACAGCCATGCAGCCCCTTCCCGGCTTGCAAAGTTAACCAACTTTAAGTAACTTTGCAAGCTAAACAATCTATCAGGAAAAGTCAACCAAGGTGCTTGCACAATATCTAAAGCAGTTCGTACAGCTTATATTTGCCCCGACCAAAGGTTGGGAGGACATCGAACGCGAAAGCGGAGAGCAGTTCCGCATCGCGCGCGAAGACGGTATTTCTGCCGATTCACCCCGGGTGCGTAGCGCTTCGTACGTGGAAGAGCAGAATGTGTGGGAGGAACATCGTGCCACACGGTGTTTCTATTCGTGCTTCCTTCCGGCAATATGCCTGTTTGCACTCTCCTGGCTTGTCCGGGCGCTTTATGGCACAGACGATCTGCTGAGCTGCATTCAGAAGGCTATTGTCACATTTGTGACATTATTCCTCTCATCGCAGTTTGCGAGGTATATTTTCATGGTGTACATGCCCCGGATCATGGCGCCATCTGTGCTGATTGAACCCAAGGGCAGATGGTTTGTCCTTATCATGCAATGCCTGACTTTCCTTGGAACTATCACGCTCGTGTCAAATATTGTCAAAACTCACCTTGCGTTAATCGAGTTCCTTCCGTTCTACGTTATATTCATTATATGGAAAGGGGCTAAATTCGCCGGCGTCGACGAGAAAAATGTGGGACTGTACATGATTATCGCCACTTTATCCATCCTCGGTCCGACCTACCTTCTCTCTATTCTGCTGAACGCCCTTATCTGACCCGCTCGTCGCACGAATAATCTAAAAAGCCCATTGTCTGCATGAAATTCAAGGAAATAAACATAAAGAACCGCCGAGCCACTTTCGACTATGCCATAGGCGACACTTTTACTGCCGGCCTTGTGCTGACCGGCACGGAAATCAAATCCATCCGACAGGGCAAAGCCTCGCTGGCCGACACATTCTGTTACGTCAACAACGGTGAGGTATGGGTGAAAAACATGTACATCGCCGAATATTTCTATGGCACATACAACAATCACACCGAGCGACGCGACCGCAAGTTGCTGCTGAACAGCAAGGAGATACGCCAGCTTGAAAAGAACGGCAAGGAGTCGGGCTTCACCATCGTTCCGCTACGGCTGTTCATATCGTCGCGTGGCTATGCAAAGCTTGTAATCGGCATCGGGCGTGGTAAAAAGGAATACGACAAACGCCAATCAATCAAAGAGCGCGACGACAAGCGGGATATGGCCCGCATGTTCCAGCGGAAATAAGCCTACGGCTGTTTTTCCAACAGCACCAGTACGTTTTTTCGCGGGTGTGACAGTGAGGTGGCCATGACGCGCCAAGTGTCTCCACCTTTAAATCCGAAACGTTTCTGGAATTCTTCTGCACGCATCGGGAAATTGCGCACAGCCACATCGGCCGCGCCTCCTATTTTGGCTGACAAGGCTTTCGCGCTTCTGGAGGAGAAATCAACCACATCAGCTATCTTGTTCCATCGGCCCGGCAGATCGGCATACGGACTGTCTGCAACATAAACATGCGAATTGGGGTGCAGCTTACGCACCCCATACCGTGCGCACAAGGTGGCAAACGGCGCAGCCTTCATCATCGCCGGCGACGGCTCATACAGATATAAGCCTCTTTCCGGCACGCCGAACCGCATCTCCGCCTGCCGCTCCTCCGCCAACGAAAAGCGGAAAGTCTTGTCACAGTCTGTGGCCACAATCTCCGCATCAAGTCCGCATGGGGCGTCAGATTGCGAAAAGTCGGCAACGGCCAGTAGTTCGCGGCACTCCCCTCTTTCCTCCACCACATACAGATGAGTTGCCTGTGGCAAATCGCGCAATGTCTGGGTCACATCAAGCATGGGCGACAGCTTGGCGATAAGCACGTTGCTTTTGGATGCAATCAAGGGTATCAACTCGATAAGGTCCGGCTGACAGTCGTGCAGATTAAACACTCTTCCACCCGTGGCATTGCGCCTCGCCGGATCGATGAATACAACATCGAATCGGTCGCCTTTGTAATCAGACAGCCATTGCACCGAATCGGCATTCACAACCTTCACCCCCTCGCGGTCCCTGAAATTATATTGAGCCACAGCACAGCGCCTTTCATCCAATTCAATGGCGAGGCATCTTTTTGAATCGTCAGTGATGGCAGCCGACATGGCTGCAAAATCCACCCCGAGCCCACAGGTCATGTCAAGCAACGACACCGCCCGTTGCGCGTGGCAATGCATCACTTCTACATGGAAACGTGCCACACGGGCAGAACTCGCCTGCTCCACCGAAACGGGATGCAACATCAGTCCCGGCTGTAAATCTCCGAATTTGCCATTGCATTTGTGTAGACATTCTATGTGCGTTATGGCATCCTGTACCCAATTCTCCCCTTTGCTTTGATATTTCAGGCGCAATCTGACAGGATCCTCATTAACATGAGCATCTACAAACTGAAAAAATTCGGATGACGGGGTATACATGGAGTTTCTGTCGGGTTATAACGGATTGTTACAGTAAAAATGCGTCGCGAAGATAATTAAATTTACCTTCACGACGCAATATATTACTGTAAAAAAGGCTTCATCCGGCCGGATTGTGGGGCACTTTTATTGCAGGCGATTCAGTCCATGTCAAGAGCCATGTAGTGCTGATAAGGATGGTCACATGCCGGACATGTCATCGGGGGTTCGGTGCCTACAAATGTATAGCCGCACACAAGGCAACGCCAGGAAATTGGCGTGTCACGTTTCCATACTGTCCCGTCCTGCACGCGTTTCAGGTAGCGCTCGAAACGGTCAAGGTGATGCTGTTCTATACTTGCGATTGCACGGAAATGGTCAGCTATCTCGGGGAAGCCTTCCTCTTCGGCAATCTTCGCATCGGCCAGATACCGTGCCACGCCCTCGTCGCGTTCTTCCTTGATTGCGATTTGAAGATTGGCCGCAGTGTCCTGAATCTTGTCTGCATCTACAGTCACATTGCAGGGCACCACACCGGTCTCAAGCATCTTCATGAACACCTTGGCGTGGCGCAGTTCATTCAAAGCGGTCTCCTCGAACACCTTCTGTATCGGGAAATAGCTTTCTTTTTCGGCCTGCTGGCTGTAAAACATGTATCTGCTGTAGGACTGTGATTCATTCATGTAGGCATTGACCAGTGCCTGCTCTGTACGAGTGCCCTTTATGCTTTTGGGCATTGTGGTTGTTGTTGCCATGACTTTATAAGTAAATTTAGTTGTGTATGTTTTTCTGTGTCTTTATATAAAACCTGCAGGACATCCGTTTTGTTCGTGTCGGACAGGATTTAAACGGCCAAAACGGAATTGTCTTGAATGCGTCATATTGGCCCCTGCTCTCCTATGCTTGTAGCACCGATTCTTGCAAGTCCCGCTATTGCCGGAACGAAGATTTATTTGTACCTTTGGGGGATAAATGTATGGGTGTAGCGCATGCGCGATGCCCTTCAAGGCTGAACCAAACAACCTCACAATATATGAAATTTAAAATCGCGAGCAAAGCGCTCTATTCCACCCTGTCGGGTGTGAGCAAGGTGATTAATTCAAAGAACACCCTCTCCATTCTCGACAATTTCCATTGGAAAGTCGAGTCGGACAAACTTACCATCACGGCCTCAGATTCCGAAAACACGCTCACTGCAGTTCTCCCTATCACAGCATCGGAGGGCGAGGGCGATTTTTGCGTGAATGCACGACGCATATCCGACATTGCAAAGGAGTTGCCTGATGTAGATGTGGAGTTCAGTATCAACCCGTCAAACGGCGCCATGAAAATCAAGTTCCCCGGTGGTGTTTTCGACATGATGACACTCGAGGGCTCGCAGTACCCGCGCACTGTTGAGGATGCCGAGGAGACCATGAGCTTCTGCTGCCCCGGTTCTCAGATAATCAACGGTATAGAAAATACTCTGTTCGCCGTGGGTTCCGACGAATTACGTCCGCAGATGATGGGTATCCTCTGGGACATCAAGCCCGACGGCATCACGTTCGTGTCAACCGACACGCGCAAACTCGTGCGTTACATCGACAACACTTCCGCTCCGGAGATAGCTGCATCGTTTATTCTTCCGCTCAAGCCTGCTGTAATCCTCAAATCTCTCCTTGACAAGGACGAAACTGTAAGCGTGCAGATTTCGCCGCGCAGCGCCGTGTTCAAAACCGAGAACCTCACGCTCAACAACCGCTTCATCAAAGGCAATTTCCCCGACTACAACCGAGTGATCCCCACTCAGAATCCCTACGTTGTCACTGTTGACCGCGACACTATCATTACCGCTGTACGCCGCGTTGCAGTCTGCACCGATCCCGGGCACGGACTGATAAAATTCCGCTTCAAGCCCGACATGCTCGAGATGAAAGTCGATGACCCGAACGTAGGTACATTCGCACAGCAGGAAGTGCCTTGCGATTTTACAGGCAATGAGATGGTAATCGGTTTCAGCGCCATGTTCCTCATGGAGATATTCTCCACCATCGACACACAGAATGTTATCATCAAGCTTGCCGACCCCTCTCGCCCCGGACTGTTCGAACCGGAAGACAATCCTGAAAACACAAGCCTTGTCATCATCCTGATGCCGATGGCGGTGACGGATTTCTGATTCCTCTCCGGCCAGGCATCATAATGCATTAAGCGTAATTCTCTACAAAATTTTGTTTTTGCATTGAAACTGAATATTACCAAACCGGTGATGTTTTTCGATCTTGAAACCACCGGTACGAATATAACCACCGACCGCATTGTCGAAATCTCGATGATTAAGGTCTTCCCCGACGGGCACGACGAGCAACGCACGGTGCGTGTGAACCCCGAGCGACATATCCCCGAGGAGGCATCAACCATCCATCACATTTATGATGAGGACGTGGCCGATAAACCTGCGTTCCGGCAAATTGCCCGCCAACTCGCCGACAGCTTCGAGGGCTGCGACATTGCCGGCTTCAATTCCAACCGCTTCGATGTGCCGATGCTGTCGGAAGAATTTGCCCGTGCCGGTGTGGATTTCGATTTCACACGCCCGCGTTACATCGACGTCCAGACCATCTTCCATAAGAAGGAGCAACGCACTCTGACTGCCGCCTATCGATTCTACTGCGACAAGGACCTTGACGGAGCACACTCTGCCAACGCCGATACACGCGCCACCTATGAAGTGCTTCTCGCGCAACTTGAACGATACGATGACCTGCCAAACGATGTGGCGGCACTGTCGGAATTCTCGTCGCAGCAGAAAAATGTGGACATCATGGGACGCCTTGTCTACGACGACCAGCACCGGGAAGTTATCAACTTCGGCAAATACAAGGGACGCCTTGCATCCGAAGTATTAACCAAAGACCCCGGCTATTTCAGCTGGATTCAGCAGGGCGATTTCCCCAGTGATACAAAAAGGATTTTTACGGCCATCAAACTGCGGATGCGCAAATAACGCACCCACACCTGAATGTAATATTGCACAAGTCAACACCGATATGAAAGGAAAGCACATAGTTGTAGGTATAACCGGCGGCATTGCGGCATATAAATCCGCCATGCTTGTGAGGCTGTTTGTTAAGGCCGGTGCCGAAGTGCAGGTGATCATGACTCCCAACGCCAAGGAGTTCATAACCCCACTGACGCTTTCCACCCTGTCGGGCCGAGCTGTTATCAGCGAATTTTTCACCGCCAATACCGGCGTGTGGAACAGCCATGTTGACCTCGGCCTGTGGGCCGATGCATTCGTGGTAGCGCCAGCCACGGCGTCCACCATAGGGAAGATGGCCAACGGCATAGCCGACAACATGCTCGTCACCTCATATCTGTCCACCCGCGCAAAGGTGTTCGTAGCGCCTGCAATGGATTTCGACATGATGCAGCATCCCACCACAACACGGAACCTTGCCACACTCGCCTCTGACGGAGTCGATATCATAGAGGCTGCCGAAGGTGAGCTTGCATCGCACCTCGTGGGGAAAGGACGGATGGCCGAACCGGAAGTGATATTCCGCGCGGTGGATGACTTTTTCAAAAACTCCGCTACTCCGGAAGAACATAAGCTCTGCGGCAAACGGATTCTTGTTACAGCTGGTCCGACCCGCGAGAAGATTGACCCGGTACGCTACATCAGCAACTACTCTACAGGCAAAATGGGGGTAGCCATCGCGGATGCCGCCGCTGCCATGGGGGCAGATGTCAGTCTGGTTCTCGGTCCGTGCGAGGCCCGCCCGAAAAGCGGCAAAGTCAACATAATAAAGGTTGAATCCGCACAACAGATGCTTGATGCCTGTGAGGCGCTGTTCCCCACAACGGATGTTGCCGTAATGTCGGCTGCTGTGGCGGATTACCGGATTGCCGACGTGGCTGAAAAGAAAATAAAGCGCGAGCACACCGATGTCCCCCCTCAGCTTCAACTCACAAAGAATCCCGACATAGCGGCCACACTCGGCGCACAGAAACGTCAGGGACAGATTCTGGTAGGATTCGCACTTGAGACAGACAACGAAGAGACAAATGCTCTTGAAAAGCTGCACAGAAAGAATCTTGACCTGATTGTGCTGAATTCGCTCAACGACAAGGGCGCCGGTTTCGGAACAGACACAAACCGCATCACCATCTTTGACAACAACGGTGCCTCGCGCACTTTCCCGCTCAAACCGAAGTCGGAAGTAGCATCAGATATTCTCGCGGCCATTACGCGACACGCGCAGCAACAAGGCAAATGACAGCGTGGTGCCCACACATCATTACGAAGCATTACATTTCACTAAATATGACAAACTCCCTGAAACGCATATCGGCTATTGCTCCGTTCATTCTTTTTTTATGTATATGTTGTGGGGCAGCAAAGGCTCAGGAACTCAATTGTGAGGTGACTATCAACACTGACCAACTGCAGAATGTGAGCAAGGAGGTGTTCCAGACGTTGCAGGAATCCATCACTGAATACATGAATTCCAATCATTTCACCAACGACCAATATGCGGTGAATGAACGGATTGACTGCCGCGTTTTTCTCACAGTCGCTGAGTATGCCGACGATGTGATAAAGGGCGATATTCAGGTGCAGTCCACCCGTCCCGTCTATAACAGCACTTACACAACCACGCTGCTCAATTTCAAGGATTCCAATGTGGAATTCTCTTATCAGCAGGGTGAACCGCTTAATTTCACCGTGAATACGATGGAAAGCCAGCTAACAGCCATATTGAACTTCTATGCCTACTTTATCATTGCACTTGACCGCGACAGCTTCGCCCCCAACGGCGGTGACGAGGCTTTTGAACGGTTGAAAATGATTGTGCAGATGGCACAGTCGTCGGGCGAAGGCGGATGGAAAGCTTTCGAGGACAAAAAGAACCGTTCGGCTCTGCTTGGCGCGTTCACAGAACCCTCGACCTCGGCCACACGTTCGCTGCTGTACAACTATCACCGCAAAGGGCTTGACGAGATGTTCCTGGCTCCCGACAAAGGGCGCGCACAGATCACTGAATCACTTTCGGTGCTTCAGAAGGTATATGACATAGACCCGATGAATGTGGCCCTGTCGTTGTTCAAGGATGCCAAACTTGACGAACTTGTAAACATCTACTCGAAAGCATCGCAGACCGAGCGTGAAACAGTAGCCACTCTGCTCACGCCGCTGTATCCCACAGAAATGAAACGCATTAACCAGATTAAGGCAGGATCGCAGAAATGATTAAGACGCTCCACATATCCAATTATGCCCTGATTGACCGGATAGACATAACTTTCTTTCCGGGGCTTAACATCATCACAGGTGAGACGGGTGCCGGAAAATCAATCATCCTCGGAGCCCTCGGCCTCCTGCTCGGCGGTAGAGCTGACACCAAGGTGGTGCGCGACCCGAATGTAAAATCTGTTATCGAGGCCACATTCTCGGCTGACGGCTACACCTCTTTGCAACAATTCTGCGAGGAAAACGATATCGACTGGGATGACGATACCGTGATATTACGCCGCGAAATCAGTACCACAGGCCGCTCCCGTGCGTTTATCAACGATTCCCCGGTAAATCTGGCACAGTTGCAGACGGCGGGGCTGTTTCTCATCGACATACATTCGCAGCATCAGAACCTGCTGCTTGCATCGCCTCCATATCAGCTGCAGGTAATCGATTCCGTTGCCTGCAATGCGACCCTCAACGACGAATTCCATACCCTATACAACTCATACCGGCAAGCGTTGCGACAATACAAACAGGAGCGTATCGCGCTTGACAAGGCACGAACCAACGAAGAGTTTCTGCGCTATCAGTACGACATGCTTGTTAATGCCTCACTGCAGCCTGGCGAACTTGAAGAACTGGAGAACGAACGCAAGCTGCTTGCCAACATGGCTCAGGTGAAAGCGTCGCTGCAACTTATAGGGGGTGCTTTGACCGACGGCGACACCAATGCCGACGATCTCGTTCGCGAAGCCGCTGCTGAAGCATCGCAGATTGCCTCGTATGTCGACGACGGCGAGGCTTTGGCCGACCGTCTGGAAGCCCTTCGCGTGGAATTGCGCGATATTGCCGCAACATTCGCCGATGCCGACGGAGCGCTGAGCGATGACCCTGCCAGGCTTGACGAGGTTGAGGAACGGCTAAATCTGCTTTACGACCTTCTACGCCGGCAGCAGGCGGAAACCATTGAGCAACTCATTGAAATACGCGACCGCCTTGCCAACGAAATCAAGGCCATCGATCTTGGCGACGAAGGACTACAGAAAAGCGAGACTGCTGCCAAAAAGGCCAAACGTGCAGCCATGGAGAAGGCTGAGGAGCTTTCGGCGTCACGTAAGGCTGCCGCACAGCAGTTTGCTGCCGACCTCAAAGAGCGCGCAACACCGCTCGGTATGAAAAATCTGCAGGTAGAGATTTCCATTAAGCCTGTACAGCTATCGGCCACCGGTATCGATGCCATAGAATTCCTCTTTGCTTTCAACAAAAACCAGCCACTTATGCCTGTGGGAAGCACAGCTTCGGGTGGTGAGATTTCGCGCCTCATGCTTTCGATAAAATCGCTGGTGGCGCACAAGATGCAGCTGCCGTCGATTGTATTCGACGAGGTGGATACCGGTGTTTCAGGCGATGTGGCTCACCGCATGGGAGCTTTGATGAAAGATATCTCCGAAAACATCCAGGTTATAGCCATAACCCATCTCCCACAGGTGGCAGCAAAAGGTAACGCCCATTTCAGGGTGTTCAAGACCGACACCGACAGCTCCACCATTACGCGCATAGAGCTGCTTACCCCTGAAAACAGGATTGCGGAGATAGCTCAGATGCTTTCGGGATCCACTATCGACCAGGCTGCACTCGCCAATGCACGCGCACTGATTGACAACGCCTAAACAAAACTGAAAAATGCTTGAAAAGAATGATTATATCTACGGCATCCGTGCCGTGATTGAAGCCGCAGAAGCCGGAAAGGAATTTGACAAGGTGCTTATATCAAACACGCTTCAGAGCGCCCTCGCGCCTGAACTTATGACGGCATTGAAATCCCGCGGCATCCTCATACAGAAAGTGCCGGTAGAAAAAATCGACCGCATCACACGTCGCAACCATCAGGGGGTACTCGCCATTCTGTCGGCAGTGTCCTACTGTTCGCTTGCCACACTGGTGCCAACCCTGTTTGAAGAGGGGAAAACGCCGCTGATCGTCATGCTCGATGGTGTTACTGACGTGCGCAACTTCGGAGCGATAGCCCGTACATGCGAGTGCGCCGGGGTTGATGCAATGGTCATAGCTCGTCGCGGAGGCGCATCTGTCACGGCAGATGCCATGAAAACTTCGGCCGGAGCACTCGCCTATCTGCCCATCTGCAGGGAGAACAGCATTATCAATGCCGTGAAATTTCTGCGCGACTGCGGATTCCAGATTGTGGCCGCCACTGAAAAATCCGACATACCCTACACCCGCGCTGATTTCACATTGCCCACCGCCATCGTGATGGGTGCGGAGGACACCGGTATAAGCGAGGATGTGCTTCGCTTTTCAACAGCCAGAGTAGCCATTCCGGAACGTGGGCACATCTCGTCGCTCAACGTGTCGGTGGCAGCCGGAGTGATGATTTATGAAGCGGTTCGTCAAAGAACCATTTAATTTTATCACTTTTCCGCCCGAATTTCTTACTGGCAAATTTGGAGTTTCATCAAATTGAGCTATATTTGCATGTGAACTCCCGGTGGGAGTCCGCAAGTTAAAATCTTCAAACAATACTAACAACCAAAGCACATGAAGAAACACAATTTCTATGCAGGGCCTTCCATTCTTAGTCCCTACACGATTCAGAACACGGCTGACGCAGTTATCAACTTCGCCGACACCGGTTTAAGTATCCTCGAAGTTTCGCACAGGTCGAAAGAATTCCAGGCAGTAATGGACGAAGCCCGCGCTTTGGTGAAAGAACTCCTCGACATTCCTGAAGGCTACAGCGTGCTGTTCCTCGGTGGCGGCGCAAGCCTGCAGTTCGCCATGGTTCCCTACAACCTGCTTGCAACCAAAGCCGCTTATCTCGACACAGGCGTATGGGCTCACAAAGCCGTTAAAGAAGCAAAACTGTTCGGCGAAGTCGATGTTGTGGCATCGAGCGAGGACCGCAATTACAACTACATCCCGCGTGATTACACCATCCCCACCGATGTAGACTACTTCCATATCACAACCAACAACACCATCTACGGTACAGAAATCCGCAAGGATCCCGATTCGCCCGTACGCATGGTTGCCGATATGTCCAGCGACATTTTCTCACGTCCGGTTGATGTGAGCAAATACGACATCATCTACGCCGGCGCACAGAAAAACCTCGCTCCCGCCGGTGCAACCCTGATTATCGTACGTGAGGAGGCACTCGGCCATGTGTCGCGTCCCATCCCCACCATGCTCAACTACAAGACCCACATCGACAAGGATTCGATGTTCAACACTCCCCCTGTGCTTCCCATTTTCAGCGCACTCCAGACACTGCGCTATTATAAGGAAGTGGGCGGTGTGACAGAGCTTGAGAAGCGCGACCTCGCCAAGGCAGCCCGTCTGTACGAGGCTATCGATGCAAGCCCCATCTTCGAAGCTACTGTTCCCAACCATGAGGACCGCTCGATTATGAACGTATGCTTCGTGATGAAACCCGAGTATAAGGAACTTGAAAAAGCATTCATGGACTTTGCTGCCACCAAGGGCATCGTAGGCATCAAGGGGCACCGCTCTGTAGGCGGCTTCCGCGCATCACTCTACAATGCACTCCCCATGGAGAGCGTGGATGTGCTTGTTGCTGCAATGAAAGAGTTTGCCGCAAAGGCATAATAGAATAACAACCCAAACTAAACTCATTTGCAATGAAAGTTCTGGTTGCTACAGAAAAACCGTTCGCAGCCGTTGCTGTCGACGGAATAAAGAAAGTGGTTGAAGATGCCGGTTACGAACTCGCACTTCTTGAGAAATACACTTCAAAGGCCGAACTGCTTGATGCAGTCGCCACTGCCGACGCCCTCATTGTGCGCAGCGACAAAGTTGACGCCGAAGTGCTTGACGCTGCAAAACAGCTGAAGATTGTGGTGCGTGCCGGTGCCGGTTACGACAACGTCGACCTTGCTGCCGCCACTACTCATAACGTGTGTGTTGAGAATACGCCGGGTCAGAACTCCAATGCCGTGGCCGAACTTGTGTTCGGCATGGCTGTAATGGCTGTGCGCAACATGTACAACGGCACCTCCGGTTCTGAACTGAAGGACAAATCGCTCGGTATCCATGCATTCGGTCAGGTAGGCCGCAACGTAGCCCGCATAGCCAAAGGCTTCGGTATGAATGTGAGCGCCCTCGACCCCTACTGCCCCGCAGAGGTGATGGCTGCAGCCGATGTGACCCGCGTTGAATCCGTTGAAGACCTCTACAAGAACAACAAGGTTGTTTCGCTTCATATCCCCGCTACCGACGAGACACGCAAATCGGTAGGTTTCGATCTGGTGACACTGCTGCCGAAAGGCGGCCTGCTCATCAACACCGCCCGCAAGGAGGTGATTGACGAGGAAGGCCTGTGCAAGGCTCTGCGCGAACGTCCCGACCTGAAATACGTGGCCGACGTGCGTCCCGACAATGCCGAGGCCATGGAAACTGAATTTGCAGGCCGAGTGTTCTTCACCCCCAAGAAAATGGGTGCGCAGACCTCCGAGGCGAACATCAATGCCGGAATAGCAGCCGCCAATCAGGTGGTAGCGTTCCTGCGCGACGGGGTTGACCGTTTCCGCGTCAACAAATAAGTGGCGCGTTCCTGTGGAAGCAACCACACCGGTTGTTCCCGATAAGTTGTCATTTATGACGTAAACCTTATGCTGAATACTGATAAATGGACTTGCCGCCATGCGGCGCTTGCGCTTGCGGCTTTCGGTGTTGAGAGTGTTGTCACCTCACCCGGGAGCCGCAATGCTCCGTTGTTAATGGCCGTGTCGAGACACGGCGGATTAAGGACGCTTTCGGTTGTCGACGAACGGTCGGCAGCGTTCATCGCACTGGGTATCGCCGAGATTTCACAGCGCCCGGTGGCGTTGATATGCACTTCAGGAACCGCACTGCTCAATTATGCCCCTGCTGTGTGCGAGGCTTACCACAAACATCTCCCCCTGATAGTGATTTCGGCGGACCGCCCGGAAGAATGGATTGACCAGGCCGACAGCCAGACCATGAGGCAGCCCGACGCACTGTCAAATTTCGTAAAACTATCCGTGGATATGAAAGCGGAGCCGGCCGACGAGGAGCAGAAATGGCTATATACCCGCCGATTGAACGAAGCTCTTGATTGCGCTCTCGCCGGATGTCCCGGTCCGGTTCATATCAATATCCGGATTTCCGAGCCGCTGACCGCTCAGGCGGAATATCACAACGAGCAATTCCACCGCATTTCGGTTGTCACGCCTCCCGAAAAAGTATCCACAACTACAGCACGCGCCCTTGCTAACGATGTCAGACAGAAAAACATCCTGATTGTCGCAGGTTTTGGCGCACCGGATGCAGCTCTGAACAAGGCCATATCCACCCTTGGCCGGCTGCCTAATGTGGTTGTACTCGCCGAAAGTCTCTCAAACCTGCATTCAGACGACGTGCTGCAGGTATCCGACAGCCTGTTTTCCGGCATATCCGCTGATAAGTCTGCCGGTTTTGTGCCTGACCTGCTGATAAGCTTCGGGGGCGCCATAGTGTCGGCTCCGCTGAAACGGTTTCTGCGTCAGGCCGACATAGCGGAGCATTGGCATGTGGGGACTGAACGGAACCTCATCGATACATACCGACATCTCTCCACGGCAATACTGATTTCGGCCCCGGCTTTTTTCCCCCGCTTCGCCGGCGCCCTCAATTTCCTTAATAAAAACTGCGCCGGGATAAGCCAGTTCAAGAAAAACTGGATTGATATAGCAAACCGGCGTAGCGTAGTGCTTTGGCATAAGCTGCAGGCTGCCCCTTGGAATGTAGCTACAGCTATAGGTCATGTGATAGAGGCAGCTCCGATTTTAGGCATGAATCTGCAACTGAGCAACGGGCTGGCCGTACGCGTGGCGTCAATGTCATGCCTGGACAAGTTTCACCGGGTGGATTGCAACCGTGGTGTGAGCGGCATAGACGGCTCGACCTCAACTGCCGTAGGCGCCTCACTGGCATACAAGGGGGGAGACACATTGCTGATAACCGGCGACAT
The DNA here is from genome assembly GCA_900540205.1 of uncultured Porphyromonadaceae bacterium. GTDB lineage: Bacteria > Bacteroidota > Bacteroidia > Bacteroidales > Muribaculaceae > UBA7173. The sequence continues at coordinate 24,141 of UQER01000005.1, forward strand.
GAGTTTTCAGTATGATCTTGGCGCTCTTGCCAGCAACTACCTTACCTCAAAGCTGCGCATTGTGCTGCTGAACAACGGCGGCGGAGGAATTTTCAAATACATAAAGACCACGCGCTCGCTTCCGGAAGTCGACAGTCTTTTCCGGTGCCAGCTGAATGTGGATGCCAAGGCTATAGCAAATGCGTTCGGTCTTAAATATTACCACGCAGACTCTTATGAGTCATTGCAGGAGGCCGTGCCCGCATTTTTCGCCGGGCCAGCACCAGCCATACTTGAGATAGCCACAGACGCCGGGATTGATGCCGCTGTGCTCACCGAGACGACTACCAACAATTGATCAACCGAAACAAAAGTATATTACAATATGAGAGAGTGGAAAAAAATAAAGGACTACGAAGATATCCTGTTTGAACAATATAAAGGGATTGCCAAAATCACCATCAACCGCCCCGAAGTTTACAACGCGTTCCGTCCGAGGACCAACTTCGAGATGCTTGACGCAATGAACTATTGCCGAGGCGCAGCTGATATAGGTGTGATTATCCTCACGGGCGCCGGCGACAAGGCGTTCTGCTCAGGTGGCGACCAACACTACAAAGGGCTTGGAGGCTACGTGGATGCCGACGGTACCCCACGCCTTAATGTGCTCGAGTTGCACCGCGCCATCCGTTCCATTCCGAAGCCTGTGATAGCCATGGTCAACGGCTACTCCATCGGTGGCGGCAATGTGCTGAATGTGGTGTGCGACCTTTCCATCGCTTCGGAAAATGCCCGTTTCGGACAGACCGGTCCCAAGGTTGGAAGTTTCGACGCAGGTTTCGGCTCATCATACCTTGCACGCTGCGTCGGTCAGAAAAAAGCACGCGAAATATGGTATCTTTGCCGCCAATACACCGCCGCCGAAGCCCTCGAAATGGGTATGATCAATGCTGTGGTGCCGTTTGAGCGTCTGGAAGATGAAACCGTGGAATGGTGCGAGACAATCCTGAAACGTTCGCCCATGGCCATACGAATGATCAAACGTGCGCTGAACGCAGAACTTGACGGTCAGGCGGGCCTGATGGAATTTGCAGGCGACGCCACCCTGCTCTACTACCTCATGCCCGAGGCTCAGGAGGGGAAGAATGCGTTCCTTGAAAAACGCGACCCTGATTTCGACCAGTTCCCCAAATTCCCGGGATAAATGTCTGACCATGCTGACTGCTGATTTCGAACCATACACACTCCGCTTCAAGCAGATTGCAATAACATCACGCAGCAGAATGAAAGTGAAGGACACTTTCATTCTGCGCGTTCATGACTCAGAGGTTCCCGATGTCACCGGCATCGGGGAGTGCGCCCTGTTCAAAGGCCTAAGCGTAGAGGACACACCCTCGTATACGGACCATCTCGAAAGCTTCTGCAGCAATCCGTCGGCCGATACGCTGCCAGAAATATCGTCTATCCGGTTCGGATACGAAACAGCAATGCTGTCGCTCAACGCACGCGGAAGCTCTAGACTGATTGAATCGGCTTTCACCACACAATCCTCCCCCATTCAGATTAACGGACTGATATGGATGGGAACAAAGCAGGAGATGTGCGCCCGTATTGCCGAAAAACTTGATGCCGGATTCCGATGCGTAAAGCTTAAGATCGGGGGCATCAACTTTGACGACGAAGCGGAATTGCTGGCAAATATCCGCAGGGAGTTTCCATCCGGAAGCATCGAACTCCGGCTCGACGCAAACGGGGCTTTCACCCCACAAAACGCTTTAGACCGGCTCAACAGGCTCTCGGAGTTCGACATACACTCCATAGAGCAACCCATCAAAAGCGGACAATGGGAGGAAATGGCCCGACTGTGCCGGCTGTCACCTATCCCGATAGCTCTGGACGAGGAACTGATAGGATTTCATTCCGACGACTTCAAGACACGTCTGCTCGACACCATATCGCCGGCCTACATCATCCTCAAGCCATCGCTTTGCGGAGGTTTTGAGGAATCCGACAGATGGATTGAACTGGCCGAGAACCGCAATATCGGCTGGTGGGCCACCTCGGCGCTCGAATCGAACATCGGCCTCAATGCCATCGCCCAGTGGGTGGCACGCTATAATCCCACTATGCCGCAAGGACTTGGCACAGGCGCCCTTTACACGAACAACTTCCCGTCGCCATTGCAACTCGAAGGCGACAACATGTATTTCCGTCCATGCAACAGCTGATTGAGCAATTCATGGCAGAATGGTGCGACCGTCGGCCATACATTATAGCCCATACATCCGGTTCAACCGGAACGCCCAAGGAGATAAAGCTGCTGAAATCCGACATGGTCATGTCGGCACGCGCCACAAATGCCCGGTTCAACATCAGCAGTCATTCGCATCTTCACCTTACTCTATCACCTGCATATATAGCGGGGAAAATGATGATTGTGCGTGCACTTGAAGCCGGCTGCGATTTAACTTATGAATCCCCGGCAAATCACGGGCTTCTCTCCATCGATTACGGTGACATAGATCTGCTTGCTGTCGTGCCGTCACAATGCAGCCAGTTGCTGAGCAATCCTGTTGCAATAAAGCGTCTGCGGAACGTGATAATAGGTGGCGCCCCCATCAGCCATGCCACAGAACAGGCGCTGCTGTCGGCACCTTGGAACTCATTCGCCACTTACGGCATGACCGAGACCTGCAGCCATGTAGCCCTCAGGCGCATGGGAACCGATGCATATACTGCAATGCCGGGCACACGCTTTTCCACAGATCACCGTGACTGCCTCAGAATAAACGCTCCGCGATTCAGTTTCCGTCAGCTTCAGACCAACGACATTGTCCACCTCCTTTCGCCACAGTCATTCATCTGGAAAGGACGTTACGACAATGTCATCAATAGCGGTGGCATAAAAATATTCCCCGAACAGCTTGAAGCAAAACTTCAACCCTATGTCGGAATGCCGTTTTTCGTGGGGAGCGCCCCTCACCCAGTCTGGGGAACTGCTGTAGAACTGGTCGTGGAGCTGCCTGATTCCAAATTGGCCGACACTTCTGAACTTGAGCAGCAGTTACAGGATATCTGCCGCACACATCTCACTGCAGTGGAATGTCCCAAATCAATTAAATTCACAGCGGCACTACCGCGCACTGAAAATGGCAAAATCCGCCGCAACGGCTGATAATCTTTGGAGTACGGCTACTGTTATTAATTATGCGGCATCTGCCGTAAAATTATTTACAGAAAAAACACGTCCGTACACCGCTGAAATTTGCTTAAACCAAAAATTAATTATAAATTTGCACTTCGAAAACGGATGCGTACTCAACGTACAACTCACATCCGGAGTGATGCTCGAGTGGCTGAAGAGGCAAACCTGGAAAGTTTGTATACCCCGAAAGGGTATCGGGAGTTCGAATCTCCCTCACTCCGCCGAATTCAGCAAAAAAAGATTGCTGCAAGGTCCTATAGCTCAGTTGGTTAGAGCAACAGACTCATAATCTGTGGGTCCTAGGTTCAAGCCCTAGTGGGACCACCAATATAAATCTCCATTTGTTTGATGTTCAGACAAATGGAGATTTTATTTTGCCTTAGTACATTATTAATGCCCGATGAGAACGCGGCAGTTGCAAAAATAGCGGCATTCAGATTCAATCAAAAACGCACTCCTATATCTTTTCATAAGAGTGCGTTTAGAGGATAGAAAACATCTGACTAAATCACCATTACAATTTCGTGTTGATTTTTTCGAAGATTCTGACGGCATCAACGTACTGCTCGATGCCATGGGCAACATTGCGCGCATCCTGCATGGCATGCACCACAGTGGCCGGACGGTTGGTGACATCTCCGCCGGCAAACACGCCCTTGCGTGTTGTCATGCCGTATGGTTCATCGCGGGTGAGCACATATCCGTTCTCATCCACATCAATACCTTCGGTAGTCGAAACGATACGGGCGGCCGGCTGACTGCCTACGGCAAGAATCACCTTATCGGCCGGCACTACCGTCCTTTCGCCATTGCAATCAAGAGTGACAGCATCAAGAATGCCGTTGTCACTGTGTATATCCACGATCGACGTATTCCAGAGGAACTTCACGCCCTCGGCAACAGCATCATCATACTCGGCGCGCAATGCCTTCATCCTGTCAATGTCACGATGATACACGATAGACACCTCCGATGCTTCAAGCCGCATGGCAGTGCGGGCGGCATCAATGGCCGTATTGCCGCATCCGATTACAAATACCTTGTCGCCGGCCTTGACGGGCACCTCTTCACGACTAATCAGCCCGGAATTATACAGACTGACTCTGCGAAGGAAATAGATGGCCTGACGCACTGCATTATTATCTGACCCCGGAATAGGAAGCGTTTTGGGTTTGCCTGTACCGGTGCCCATAAAAATAGCGTCGTAACCTTTAGCGAAAAGATCATCTATTGTCATGTCTTTGCCGATGGTCACACCACAGTTGATGCGCACTCCGAGTTCGGTTATTTTCTTTATTTCACGGCTTACTACGGCTTTAGGCAACCGGTATTCCGGGATGCCGAACATAAGCACACCGCCTGCGCTCGTTTCCATTTCATAAATGTCCACCTCGAATCCATGCCGGGCAAGTTCTCCGGCAACGGTCAGTCCGGCCGGTCCACTTCCGATTACGGCCACTGATCCACGCGTCTTGGGGACAAGACGGTCGTGGCTGACTCCCATTTCGGAATCAAAGTCTGCCAAAAAACGTTCCAGCTTCCCTATACGCACCGGTGCTCCCTTCTTACCGAGTATGCAGTTCCCCTCGCACTGGCGTTCATGTGCACAAACCCTGCCGCAAACTGCAGGCAGATTGCTCTTGGCGTTTATAATAGACATGGCATTGCCGAAATTACCTCTGGCAAATTCATGAATCCAGTCCGGAATATCATTCGAGATGGGGCAATGCTTTTTACACTGCGGAACAGCACAGTTAAGGCAACGGTTAGCCTCAGCAATAGCCTCAGCCAGTGTAAAGCCTGCATTTGCTTCATTGATTAGCGATTCTGACATAGTAAAATTTTTTCGTGATGTGTTTTCATTGGTTATGACATCAGCCACGTTTTCTAATACGGTCAATGCGCCTGCTGGCCTTATCGGCTGATGTTTAATAAATGTTAATACTTGTATGGCCTGACCTTACTGACCTTACTCAGAATTAGGTACGGAAGTATCAATGAAATCTCCGGCATACATTATTGATGAATGCCGGAGATTCGGTAATAACTTCCCGGACTCAACAGATGTCCGGAGTAAACTGATTATTTCGCAGGAGTTCCAAGACCGTCGATAAATGTGCGGAGTTCTTCAGAAGGTTCGATTTGATAGAACTTTTCAAAATACTCTTTGGCCTTGTCGGTGTCCTTGTTTGTCAGGTAATAGTTGCCCATGCGGGTGTAGATGGCGCGATAGATATTCTTGCGCTTCTCAAGGTTTGCAGGATCGGAATCGAGCACACCGAGGGTCACCTCATCGGCTGCAATCACCTCGGGGGTGATAACACCGCGGGCTTTCACGCGAAGGATATCGCTCTTGGTGTTGAGCACCAGCGGATTGTCGCTGATTTTCTCGATAACCTTGTTGATGGTGGCAAGAGCCTTGTCGGCTGCTGCCAACGATGCAACGGAGTCTGTCTCCATATAGGAGATTGCGAGATTCTGATAGCGGCGTGCAAGTCCGAGAACGTCGTTGGGGTTGGCATTCTCACCTTCCGAATCAATAAACTTAGCCATTGTGTCGGCTGCTTTGTCATACATCTTGGCACTGCTGTAAGCCCCGCTCAGGTCCTTGAGAAGAGATGTCTTATCAGGCGAGAGTGCAACAGCCTTCTCATACATCTCGACGGCGGCTGTGTCACTTCCCATGTCCTGAAGCAGTTCGCCGTACTGAATGTAGTCCTGTGAGTTGATCTGAGCCCCGGCATTTGCGAACAATGTCTCGGCAGCTGCCTTGGCAGCCTCATTCTCACCGAGCGCTTTCTTGTTGTAGAACTGCAGACGCTGCATGAAATGATTGTCGGGCTCTTCACGCAGAATCTCACTTGCGAGATTGTAGCTTTCAGGATAGCGTTTTGCAAAGAACATAAGTCCCACCAGACGCTGTTTGTCCTTCTTGAAGTGGTTGGGGTTTAGAATGTACTTCTCATACTGCTCGGCAGCCATGGTGAGCTGGTTGTTGTCGTAATATTTTTCGGCAAGCTCACGCTGTGCAAGAGCGGAATTGGGCTGGGCCTCAAGAAGAGCCTTGAGCTTATCAATGGCATATGTGGGGTTCACAGGGAAATACACACGCGCATATTTCACATATGCCTCAGGGTGCTCAAGCTTGGTGTCGAACTGGGCTGCCATTTCATACCATCCGGCAGCATCGCCTACATTTGTGCCGGCAAGACGGTCGCCTTCAAGAATTGCGGGCGCCGGAGCATTCTTTACAGCCTTTTTGGCATCGGCAAGCCATTTATTAACCTCTTTGTTGTATTTCACTGGGTCGGCCACGAAATAAGCGCGGGCTACCTCGGTGAGCAGATCAGCATCTTTCTTGCCGAATTTTTTGGCATCCTTGAAGTAATCGGATGCTGCCGATGCATTGCCGTTGGCGAGTTCGAGGGCACCGAGGCCGACATAGTTGTAGCCATTTTCTGCATTTGCTGCAATACCTTTATCAAAATTGGCTTTGGCAGCTGCCTTGTCGCCGTTCTTGAGATCAATCTGGCCAAGATAATAGTAAGCGGTGGCCTGATCTGTGCCTGCAGCGTTCAAGGTGTTGGTAAGGATAATCTTTGCTTCTTCGGGCTGGTCGGCGCGGTAATATTCCACACCGTCCTTGAAGCCCTGGGCTGAAAGGCTCAATGCGCCTCCCACAAGCAGGGAAAATAAAAGTTTTGCTTTCATAATTGATTTAACGTCGTATGTTTAAAGCGTTATTGTTTAATATTTTTCAATTCAAAATCTCAGCGGCAAATTTGTCAGTCCACAGACACCATCCTGTGATGAACCGTAGCAGGCAGAACGCCTGTGCTCATCATCAGCTTCTGCCCCCGGAACGAAGTGACAAACGCATAAAAACCGTTGGCCAACGAGCCGGAAGCTCCGGTGTTAACCATGTATATAGACCTGTAAAGCGGATAGCTTCCATCAAATATGTACGCCTGATAAGGCTTGTAGGCAACAAGTGAGTTGTTTCGGTTGATACCAAGCACCTTCACTTCATCGGTAAATGAAGTGGCTGTGGTATCATCCACTTCAAGCGTCTTTACGCGCTGTTCCGCTGTCATGTCGGTTGTTTTAAGATCCGAGGATATCCAGCTTACACCAACAAGACCGATGGCGTTGCGGCGGTTCTTCACCGCATCAAACACCGCCTGCATTGAGTTGGCAGCATATACATTCGAAGCATAAGGCTCTCCGTTGAGCACACTGTCGGCCACATATTTCACAACCGACGAACCGTTGTGGTCAAAAATCACCTGAATCTTGCCAAGATTTGATGGATAGACACTGTTCCATTCGGTCAGCTTTCCTGTAAGAATCTCGCGCAGATCGCTTACCGAAAGGTTCTCTACCGGATTATCCGGATTCACAATGACAGCGACAGCATCAACGGCGATTTTCTTCGTTTTTGCAAAGTGTTTTTTATCACGCAGGAATTTGATCTGCTCATTCGACAATTCATGCCCAATGACGGCCACACGCGCACTACCGAAAAGCAATGAATCCACACACGATTTCTCATCCATGTAGCGGGACAGGATGGACGCATTCGGATAAATGTATTCGAATACTTCTATCTCCTGCTGCATCACATTCTCAAAGGATGCATCACACGCCACCACGCAAGTGCCCGATGTCGATGAATTTCCTTTGGGAGCCTCCCGCTTCCCCGTGCCGTGACATCCGGCGGCAAGCATGGCGAGCATTGCAAGTGCCAAGAATCCTGATTTTTTCATAATCCTGATTATAGATAAATTGCCTTTGAAACGGAGCCGGTGCACGCACCCCACCGTTTCAAAAGCAAAGATAGTCAATGTTAAATTAACATTTTACATTTTAGTGTGAAATTTGCAGGACACAACTACTAAAAATTGTCAAACTGCAAATCCCGGAGATAAAACACGACCTACCTACGCCGGGGCTACACGGCGCCTTGTCATAATGACGAGTCTATGCCCCAGAACTGACGTATCCCCCTCCAGATGCCGTAGAGGATGAACATAATTCCGCCGATCCAGCGCAACCATGTCAGCACCGGAGTGTTCCACTGGAAATAGTTGATAAGGAGCAATACTCCCATACCTACATAGACGATTATCATTATTATCCCGAAAACCACTCTCATTGTCGAGGGAACCATGCTCGGCCGGTCCTCATTGTTGTCACGTGTCATTATTGTAATGTTTTAAGTTATTGTTCAGTTTAAAAACGTATTGTGCCTGTCTGGTTGAGCTGCAATATCATTTGAAATTTTAACACTTTAATGTGGGTTAATGTTTTCGGAATACAACGTATAATTCGCGTCATTTACCATAAGGCGGACAGATCCGTCACCGCGCAAGATTCAGATTCAACGATAATCCGTAGGACGAATTACTTGTGGGATATGCTGATGTGCTTACCAGAGGGGTGTTGACCTGATGGTCGAAATAGGCGGCCAGGGTCAAGCGCCGGCTAAGAATATAACTTGCATTGAAATTGATGGTAAACGTACGCGTCCCCGAGGTAGGCTGCGTATAATTCGATTCAATGCGCCGGATTAGCGCCTGCGTGTTCTGCAACGAGATATCAGCGTTTATTGTCAGGTCGTTGCTCACACCTTTCTGCGAACCGCGCATTTTCAGAATCGTATTGAAACCTACAATCTTGTATCCCAGACCGACGGTAAGTCCACGGGTAGTGGCCTCCACCATCTGCCCTGCCGAGCTGTTCAGAGTAAGGGTACGCTGGTCACGCCATTCGGCATTCACCTGCAGGTCGTTGCGGAGTGTGGCATTGAAGCCGATGAGCGGCGCGAAACGTTCGGTAATCGACACTGATGAGATGTTATATGGCGACGAAGGAATCGGTGAGCCGGTAAGTTCGTCAAGTGTGAAACCGATGTTGTCGCCGGCACTCAGCCAGTTCAGATAAGACGAATAGCTGCCCACCGAATATGTGCATTGGTATGCATGGCTAAGCGTAAACGATTTGAGATACTTGCGCATGTTACCCAGATTTATCAGCCCGTCGTAGGTGACACGCCAGTTGGGCAGCACATGGGCGAACGACGGGAACGGATCCAGATACTGTTTTGTGGGATTCGAACCGGTGTATGCCGCGATGAAAGCTGGAATCAACACATCCGACGAAGTTTCCGACACACCCCCTACCTGTGGGTCGAACGGCATACCGGCATGCGGATTGTCGCGCATGAATCCTGTTGAGGGATAAGTGGCACCGGCATACTGGTCCTGCACGCGCCCCGCAATCACAGGAATATAGTCGATGAAATTCTGGAACGCCTGACTGTAGTAGCCATCCTCAGCCTTTGATGACCCGAGTGCGGTTTTCAGCGCTACATGCGTCTTGGTATATGAGCCGGACAGACTTACCGGCATGTCGGCATACATGAACTGCACCTGACTTGTGCGGTTATCTGTGCGGTTGGACGTAAGCTGGATTTTCAGGCCCTTTATCGGTTCAAGCTGTAGCTCGATGTTAAGCTCGTTGCCTACGGACCACATTGCCGGGGATGTCTGGCCGTCATCGCATATAAGCCAGCCATGCTCCTTGGCTTTGTAGATATAATCCTCTCCGGTGAAACCGAATGCAAAATCCAGACCGGGCGACATGGGGCCATAGTGTGTGCTCTGCCCGAATACATCGCCGATTTCATTGCGGAACAAAGGCAGGGACAACGTTTTGGTGCGCTTCCACCGCACGGCCGCAGACCGCGGACTCATGGCCAGTCGGAGTGAATACTCCCCTATCTGGCGCCATATCGACTTATCCTCCTTGAGGATTTCCTCGATGGTGAATTTCACATCCTTGTCGCTCCGGGTGAGAATCTCGATGCTGTTGGCATCCACCACACGGTGTTTCATCACGAACGGCTTGCCGTCGGCCAGCTTGGCGGTCACTTTCACCTTGCGTGTACGCAGGTTGTGCTTTATCACGAAGGAGGTGTCCGGATTCAGTTTGAACGTGCGCTCAAAACGCTTGGGCTTTTTCTCGGGAGTGTTGCGCCGTGTGTTGCTGAACCGCTTGTTCACATCCTTCACGAACGGAATCTTATTGTAGAGGCTTTCGAAGTTGATGCGTCCGTCAACGTTGAACGACGACTGGTTGGCTATGGTGTTGCCCATCGACACGCCATCCACCTCAGCTCCGCGATCCCAACGGTAAGTAGCGTTATAGGATGCCGACGCCGTGAGGAAATCGAGCACAGGAATGCGGTTGAAGGGCGCACGGTAGGTAGCCACAAAATTCTGGTTATAGCTCCACGGTGTGCCAAGCGACAGAATGGACTGCCACACGGTGTCCTTCCACTCTTTGTAGCGGTCGGGGAACAGCTTGCGGTTCACAGCTCCTACTGTCTCCTCAATGCGTGCGGACGTGTTGGAGGTGAACGAAAGGTTAAGCGATTTGGTGAGATTCCAGGTGACCTGCAGCTGACGGTCCCAAAGGAAGTTCTTGCTGACAGAGACAGGAAGCTGGAACATGACGTCGGTTTCCGAACGGGTCTGCTGCTCGTAATAATATCTGCTCATGTTGGTGAGGAAGGAGATATTGTTGGGCAGATAGTTCAGTTCCCATTCGCGCAGGAAACGCAGGTTCTTGTTCTTCGACTTTATGCCGCCGAAGGGCTTGAAGCCCTTGATCATCGGCGAATAATTATAGGCCAGCGACCCGCGGTAGTCGTTGGTATATTCATACTCCGTCGTGGGATTTACTCGCGTCTGCTTGTTGAACGAGAAGTTGAATGTGAAGTTCGAGGGGTCCCACGGCATGGGACGCTTGCTCGTCACATCGAACTTCAGGCCGGAAATGGAGAAACTCTTGACCGTGTTCTGCTCCACGGCATAGGCGTTGATTGAATCGCGCTCATGCTTGTCGGCGGCTTCGTCAAGGGCATCCTTGAGCAGCACGTCCTGGTCGAGAGGATTGTATTTCGGGGTGGTTTTTTCTTTAGAATATGAATAATAAATCGGCGCGCGGAGCTTGACCTTCTCAGGGAGGAAGCGCCCCAGGTCGGCCTGCACGGCAAAGTTGTACTGGTGATAGTCGTCCATCCGGCGTGCATTTAGGCCCTGATCCACGTTTCCGAAACCGGATGTCTCTATATGCGTGCCGAAATTGAATGTGGCCACATCGGAAAGGCCCAGGTTCACGTTGGCCTTGGCTGCCCATCCACCCTCTTCATCAAAGTCGGTTACCTTCAGTTCGTTCACCCATACGATACCGTCCTTGACAACATTAGAGTTATTGCGCACACCCACGAGCATCACACGGATGTCGCTCAGCGAGGGGTTACCCATCACGGCCATGCGGTTGCGTTCGTTGTCCGGGTCACGGGCGGTGTAGAGTGTGGCATAACCCACGTTGCTTCCCTCCTGCGCTTTGGCTTTGTTTCGCTCTTTTTTGAGGTTGACAAGATTCTGCAGTTTCAGGTCCATGAAGTTCTCGATGGGCCACACCTTGTCGCGGTCCGTTTCAAGCCAGTTGTTGTAACGTCCGTGAGGCGTCAGCACCAGCGGAATCTCATATTCATAGAAATTGCTCTTGACGTCCGTACCGATACGGATAAACATCGACAGCTCGCCGGAACGCAGATTGGTCACATCGTCGATAAGCCGCTCAGCATGTGCCCACATCTGCAGGCGCTTATAGTTGCGCAGGTCATGCTGGGTGTCGCGATATACCCCGCGCCCGTCGCCGGCCTGGAGCCCGGTCACCTTCATTGACATGGACTGCTCGTTGAGCTGAGTTATCTGCGACTGCCCGGGATCCACAATACGTGTCACACCGGGAGGCAGCACATAGTTCACCGGCTCACGGTCGGCGTTTTCCTCGATGTTTACCACCGACACATCCAGATCACCTTCGGCAGGCAGGTCACCACGGGTGTTGAGGTTGAAATCATATGTGCGCCATTCGCCACGCACCAGTTCAAGGGTGGCGAAACGCAAGTGGGTCACCTGCTTGAATCCGGTCAGAAACATGCGGGCAAAACGTATGGTGGAGAAATCGTTGATAGATCCAACGATTTTCTCATATGCGCTCAGGGGAATTTTAAACTGATACCACTCGGTCTGCTGTTCCTGGCCGTCACGGGTCAGAACCACCGACGTCTGCTTGTCGGTGATGAAATTCTTCCCGACAACGAGGTCCTCCGGACGGATGGATACCTTGTACTGGAAGTAGCGCTCGTACTCGTTGAGAGTATTGTCCTGATTGATATCCTCCACATCCGGCACGCTGCGCGCACTCTGGTACAGCGGGTCGGCAGCCTCCTCGGGCGACAGCGAGTTGCCCTCAACGCCATTGTAATGCTTATAGCGCTGGAGGATGTCGAGGCGCATGTCGTCATAGTCGTATCCGCGGAAGAAGTGGTAATTGTCACCGGCGGGGTCATTGAACGGCGAGAATATGTCGGACTGCATGCGCTCAATGGCAGCTGCCGACAGTTTAGTGCGCAGCTTGTCGAGATAACTACGGTAACTGTCGAATGTGAACTCGCTTTCATTGGGCAGTCCGTCGAGACCTACGTCCTGCACTGCACGTGAGCCGGAATTATTGTCGAACGAATATGTCAGTGAATTCTGCGAGGAAACACGTCCCCACACGGTGTTCTGAAGGAACTGGTCGTTCCCGTCGTATGGAATGCCGTTTTCATATGATTTCAGGCCGTCCTTGAGAATATCCTCGGAAATCTCACCGAAATTCAGGTAGAGGTCACCGCCATCATAGTTGGGATTCTCCGGATCAAGGAAGGGATTGAGCAGCCAGAACTGCACGTATTCTATGTTCGACTGCTCGAAGTTCGTATTGTCCATTCGGCGCATGATGCCGCCCCACCTGCGCTCGGGATTGAGCAGGTTGCCGTTTTCGTCGATATTGTCGGCATCGAGGTTATAGGGACCGCGTTCTGTGGGATAGAACGAGAGGTTGAGCGTCTGGATCACGTTAGATTCACCATACGTCAGTTCGCGTCCGGGGAATATCTCCTGCGACGTTACCTCGCGAACGTAGGGATTCGACTGCTGTTTGAAATCATTCTTGATATAGCCCGGCGCAAGCGATGAATTGCGCTCGGTGAACATGCGGTCAATGTAATACCAGTTGAGCAACGCGCGGTTCTTGCCGTAATCCACATTGTTGCTCAATGCCGCTTCGGGAAACAGTGCGTTTTTACCGCTGTCGTAAGGTGTTGATGCCAGGAACCATGAATAAGGTGAACGCAGGTCGATACCGGTCTGCGATGTCTCGAAGTCATCAACATACGAGCTCCCCTTCGACGAACCGGCCTTCTGCTTATGAGGCACCAGACGGGCATACTCCGCCGTGAGGTTGAGCGTAGACGGCGCTGTGGCATTGACGGTAGGTATCTTGTTCAACAGATTGGTAAGCCACATGAACTTGGTGTTGTACGACAGATTGAACCCGAAAATAGAGTTGTTGATAATCTCGTCGCCGATGTTCACCTTCTCGGTCAAAGCCTTTTCCGAGAAATGCATGATGGTGGCACCGATGTTGAAGTTCTTGTTGACGGCATACTGGAGGTCAAGTCCGAGCAGTGTTTTCCTCTGCATCGAGAAAAGGCTCTGGTTTTCCAGAGTGACACTGATGCTCTGCCCCGAATCGATGATGCTCTGGTTGGTTATCGTCACGATACCCATGGCATAATCGACGGTATAGTCGGAATTCTCCACAAGCTGCACGCCCCCGGCCATAACAACCACAGATCCGCGCGGCACGTTCATGGCGTTAAGGCGTATCTGAGAGCCGGAAGATGCCTGATAGGATCCGGACAGTATGAACTTGTTCTTGTCGGAGAACTGACGGGCCACCACCTGAGTGGAGTCGTACAGTTCCTTGTACACATAGTTCTGCGCAATGGCGGGATTGTTGATTTTTTTCTCAAGATAAGCGCCGAACGGCTCTGCGACAGGGAAGATTATTTTGCCGGTGGACGCTATGACAGTATACCCCTCAATAAAATCAAAGAATCCGTCGGGATTGCTCTGCTCGTTTGAATCGATGCGGTCGAGCCCCAGTACCTGAAGCAGGCTGAGATTATTGAGCCCCGGCACAGGAAGGTAGTTGATCTGTGTACCGGTGGTGTCGCTGAGATATTTGATGTTGAGACGGAAATTCTGCTTCTGCACCTGATATGCACCGAGCGAATAAACGTTTTTCATCATCAGGCGCCACATCGGCATCTTGGGATCTGTGGTGGTGCTTTTGAGCATCTTCACATAAAGCGACTGGGATGTGGTGGTGATGTCGCTCGAGAACTCACCCACCTGATACACCTGACCATTGTAAGTGTACTGGAACGCCACACCGAGAACCTCGTCAGCATTGAGCTGCGACTTAATGGAGATATAGCCGAGTGTTGAATTCAGGGTGTACTCATTGCTGTTGAGCAGACGGGCGCTCTCAATTTTTTCATAATCTCGACCACCCTCGATGCCGTATGCTGCCAAAGGAGACAAAGCCTGTGTGACAGTGTTGATGTTACGTGCGTCGGGATACTGCTCCTTGATGGTGCTGAGCAGATTGTTTGAATTGTTGTTCGGCACGGGAACGGCTGCCGACGGAATCCAGTAGCTGTTGGCCAGATTCTTGTTTTCGCCGAGGTCGGTGAACGCCACAACGTTGCGTGCCTGCTCGTAACGGCCGCTCTTGTTGGTCACCCACACCTCCACACGGGTGATGTTGATGCCCGACGAAACAAACGGCAGCTTGGATGCGAACTGGTCGTAGTTCTCATAAAAATACTGCGAAAGGAAGAAGTGTCGGTTCTGATCGTACTGGTCAACATTCACCGAAAACTCTGTTGCCTGTGCCCCGCCCTTGGTGTTGACTGATTTTGACTCCGAATTCTGCTGCGACACCAGCCCGGTGACTGTCAGTTTGCCGAACTGCAGCTGTGTCTTTACACCGAACAATGCCGTTGATCCGCGTATGAGCGACGACCCGGTTGTCATCGACACGTTACCGGCCTCGATGCTTTTGACAATGTCGTCCTCTTTCCCCTCATAACCGAGCTTGATATTTTTTGAATCGAATTCAAAAGTAGCGTCGGTGTTGTAGGTCATGTCGAACTTAAGGCGGTCGCCCACAGAGGCTCCGATGTTGGCCTGAATCTTCTGTTCGAAGTCAAAAAATGTCTTTCTGCGTGAATCCAGCGCAAGCGAAGGGTTGTCTGTCTTGTTCGACTTCATACCCATCCTTATCTGCACCGATCCTTGTGTTTTCAACGACACGCCACCGGGGCCGAATATTTTCTCCAGAGGCCCGTAGGCGAAGTTCATGTCGAAAATATTGAACGGCTCCTTCTGCTTGTTGTCTTTAAGTTCCTGATTCTTTTCCTGATAGTATTCCTGAAGCGACTTGCGAAGCTGCCAGTTGTCATACTGCTTTTTTGAAAGCATGAACGGGGTGGTAATCTCCGTGTCACCCAGCTTTGTTCGTATCACATAGAAGCCTGTTACAGGGTCGAACTCAGCCACTGTGGTGATGTTTGACGGTGTGGAGAGGTCAGCGGCAAACTGATCCTCCATCAGGTCCTCATAAGTGGCTGGCACTGTCTGCTGCACCGGGAAAGGCATCATTATGCTGTCGGCCGGATTCAGCGGCACCGGTACACCGGGATACATCGGCGGAGGTGTAAGTGTAGACGGAGCCAGCGGGGTTGCACCACCGGAAATCTGGGCAATGGCATAGAATGAAGTGGCTGTCAGCAGCGCAACGGCTCCCGACAGCAGCATCAACTTTTTCCATATTCTATTATTGCGCAGCGTCTTAATCGGCATGTCTGTTGGTTGCAACGCACAATGTCCATCCTTACAGACGGCTTCTCCGGCATGTCCTCCCCTCGCAGGTCAAAGCATGGTAAGCGCTTTCTTTATAGCTTTCTCCACTTTAAGCGACGGATCGTCGGCAAAAAGCTTCGTAAGCACCTTCTGGCTCTGAGGTTTGGCAAAGCCAAGCATGGTCAGGGCCGCAAGAGCCTCATCGAATGCCTCGGAAGCAGGCGTTTGCTCTAATACTAACGTATCGCCGGCCGGTTTTATTTTATCGCGCAAGTCAACAATTACACGTTCGGCGGTTTTTGCACCCACGCCCTTCACTGCTTTTAGACGTTTGACGTCTCCGGAAGTTAT
Organism: uncultured Porphyromonadaceae bacterium; assembly: GCA_900540205.1. Classification (GTDB taxonomy): domain Bacteria; phylum Bacteroidota; class Bacteroidia; order Bacteroidales; family Muribaculaceae; genus UBA7173. Next base: position 40,509 of record UQER01000005.1, read on the forward strand.
AACTACTTCCAACTCAGCAGGTGAGGCAGAGGACAGCAACATACGCGCCGTGTTGGCACCAACACCACTCACCCCAATTAGCAGGCGGAACAACGCACGCTCACGCGCAGTAGAGAATCCGAAAAGCACATGCGCATCCTCACGTATAACCTCGTGCGCCAGCAGACGCACGTCTTTTTTATTCTCCAGCTCGCTGAATGTGGTCAGCGATATATTCATTTCATACCCGATACCATGATTGTCCACAATCACGTAGGTCGGAGTCAGCTCGGTTATGCTGCCAGATATATATTCAATCATAATATTTCAACACTGAATTTAACTACACAATACACAGAAGTGGAATCGTGAAGAGGGAAGTATCAATCCTCCGAATAGTGCCGCAAAACACGGCGATACGAATTGAAGATTTTGGATTTGGATACAAACCCTACGTACTTGCCGTCGGCATCGACCACAGGAAGATTCCAGGCTCCGGTATCGTCAAATGTCTTCATTACGTGGTCCATAGAGTCGCCGATGCACAGCTTGGCCGGCGGCATGGCCATGAACCGACTCACATACATACGTTTATACAAGTCCGGACGGAACATGATATTACGTATATCGTCAAGAAGCACCACCCCGATCAGATGGCTGTCGTCATCAAGCACGGGGAACAGGTTGCGGCTCGACTTGGAGATGGTATCCACCATCTGACGCAGATTCATGTCGGCTTTCACCGACAGAAAATCTGTCTCTATAACCGAATTCATTTTCAGCAGAGTAAGAACAGCTTTGTCCTTATGATGCGTGAGCAGCTCGCCGCGGCGGGCAAGACGCATGGTGTAGATGGAATATGGCTCAAAAATTTTGATGGTGCCGTATGAAATCGCCGAAACTATCAGCAACGGGAGGAACAGTTCGTAGCCTCCGGTCATCTCGGCAGTAAGGAAGATGCCCATCAAAGGCGCATGCATCACGCCCGACATCACCCCGGCCATTCCCATCAGCGCGAAGTTCTTGACCGACAAATCCAGTCCGGGAAACAGATTATTGAGAAGATAAGCGAAAAAGAATCCTGCCATGCAGCCCACATAAAGCGACGGGGCGAATGTTCCGCCCACACCGCCGGCACCGTTGGTTGCCGAGGTGGCGAATCCTTTCAACGCTATGATGAGACCGATGTAGACTATTATTAGCGTGACACTGCCGCGGTCGTTATAAAAAATCGAGCCATCGACAATAGAGGACGGATCGCCGTTGAGCAGCGAGTTGATCGAACCGTAACCTTCGCCATAGAGCGGGGGAAAGAGGAACACAAGCGATGCAAGTACCGCACCACCGAAAAGTGTTTTCTTCCATTGAGATGAGAGGTGTTTCTTAAAGAATGACTCCATCATCATCATCACTTTTGTGAAATAGAGCGAGACCAGACCGCAGAACAGCCCGAGCCCTACAAAAAAGGGTATGCGTGCCGTCACAAACGGTTCGCTCTGGACAAAGAAAAACTCCAGATCATAACCGGTGAAGATGTAGGCTATGGATGCTGCCGATATCGAGGCCATCAGCAACGGCATCACGGTGACCGTAGTGAGGTCGAGCATCAGCACCTCCAGCGTGAACAGCATCCCAGCTATAGGCGCCTTGAAGATGCCGGCGATACCTGCTGCGGCCCCGCAGCCCACCAGAATCATGAGCACACGCGGCGACAGCCTGAATGCCTGACCGAGGTTAGAACCGATGGCAGCTCCGGTGTAGACAATCGGGCCTTCAGCTCCCACCGACCCACCGAAACCGATGGTTATCGATGATGCCACAACCGATGTGTACATGTTGTGAGGTTTCAGGCGGCTCTTGTTCTGCGATATGGAATAAAGCACACGAGTGACACCATGCGAGATATTATCGCGCACAACGTAACGGACATACCAGCACGCAAGCAGAATGCCGATTACCGGATATATGATATACAGATAATTACCCTGTGCCTCATTTATGTCGGCTGTAAGGGTTCCGGAAATCAGGTGTATCAGCCATTTGAGCACCATGGCTGCCAACCCGGCCAAGATCCCTACAATGAGCGACAGGATAATGACAAGCGATTTTTCCTTTATGTGATGCTGACGCCAGATCAGGAATTTCAGCCATGCGGAATGTGCACGCTGAGCTGTTGGGCGGTTCAGTATATTATAGTGCATAGGTTTATGTTTGTTATAGACCTTTCCCACTGATCACAGTAGTGACGGTGTATGCAAGGATTTTAAGATCGGTTGTTATCGAAACGTTTTCAAGATAAATCAAGTCATACTGCATGCGCTCAATCATCTCATTGACATTGCCGGCATAACCGTATTTCACCATGCCGAGTGATGTGATTCCAGGGCGGACCCTGTGCACAAGCGTATAGTACGGTTGCCGCTGCAGAATCTGTTCCACATAAAATGCGCGCTCCGGACGCGGCCCTACCAGCGACATGCTGCCACCTATGACATTCAGGAACTGAGGCAGCTCATCGAGCCTGTATTTACGCATGAAACGTCCTATGGGAGTGATGCGGCTGTCGTTCGGCACAGCCAATGCAGGTCCGGCGGGTTCGGCGTCAACAACCATGCTGCGGAATTTGTAGATGCGGAACGGTGTGCCGTTAAGTCCGATACGTTCCTGACGGAATATCACCGGTCCTTTTGAAGTGCATTTTATTATAGCAGACAGCACGAGCATCAGCGGCATGCAAAGCACTAATGCAACGGATGCGCCCACCACATCGAATGCACGCTTGAAATTAACGGTATGGTCAGGTATGTTCGGGGTGGTTACGTCAATGAGGGGTTCGGCGGCCACACGCTGAAGCTGAGGTTTGGCGGTCACGAAATCCTGTGCTGAAAGCGGCAGATATACTGGGATACGCAACGGCAGAAAACGGTTTATCAGCGTCAATGTCTCTCTCGACTCCCGGCTACGGGTTGCAAGCACAATTGCCCGGACATCATTGGCAACACAGAAGGATTCAACGTCCTCCAAACCTATTACCGGAAGGTCGGCATTCTTGGCATGCGAAGCGTCAGTATCAACGAACCCTACGACATTGAAGGCATGGCTTGCAATGTTGACCGGCATGCGTAGTCTCGTCAGCAATACGCGTGCCCTCGACCGGTTCCCTACAATCAATGCATTGAACCGCAGTTCTCCACGCCGTATCTTGCGCGTGGTGCGCGTGGTCAATATCACTCTCACCGTGTACACCACTGCGAACAGAATGCCCGCAAGCATCAGCAGCAGCACGTAATTGCTCAGCCTGTCTGGAATGGGATCATTTACGATAGCGATAAAATATATGATGAGGGCACCTGCGAGAGCGGTTGTAAGTGTAGTGACAAGTTCTTCGATACGCGATTTCAGAAACGGACGGTTATAATATCCACTGAGCCAGTACAGCATAAGCATTCCCACAGGGAACAATACCTGCCCGAGAAGGATGGTGGGCGAAAGCAGGAAGCTTTTCAGGCTACCCCAACCCGAATTCGCCTCAACGATATCGATATACCGGAAGATATTGAAAAGAAACCACGCCAGTGCCGTCGACAAGAAATCGCCGACAACATATGTAATTTTTTGTCTGGTCTGGGTCAACATCAATTATTTTCCACTCTGAAATTCGTGATATGTGATAAGTCTTATCCTGCCTGGGGCATATCGCGTAGTCACACGCGCAATCTTACCTGAGAACAGTGACGACCCCGGATCCGCTCAGTTTTATAACGTTCGACGGCGGAGCCGCAACAGTGTCATCACGGCGGTAATAAGCCACGTAATCCACTGCATCAAGCAGTTCTGGGGGGATGTCCGCGAAACATGCCGCAGGCGCACAACCGCTTATATTTACAGATGTGGAGACCACCGGGCGCCCCAGTCTGCGGCACAGTTCTGACGAATATTTTTCATTAGTCAGCCTGAAGCCTGCGCTCCCGTCGGGCGCGAGCATCTCCCGAGCCAGTCCCACAGGGTGGTCGAAAACAATTGTCAACGGCCTGACAGCAACATCAAGAAGCTGCCACGCCACATCGGGGATGTCGGAAACCCAACGTTCAAGCATCGCCTCGGATGCCACAAGCGACAGCATCGCCTTGGAATCGGCACGGCGCTTTATTTCGAACACCTTCTTTACCGCAGCGCTGTTTGTTGCGTCGCATCCGATACCCCACACTGTGTCAGTGGGATAAATAATGACGCCACCGCGACGCATCACATCGACGGCACTGCGAATGTCTTCTGCAAACGTGATTGTTTCACTGCTCATAACGAACAAAGTTACTCATTCCGCCAGAATTTCACAATAGCTTTCCTTTATCAAAAATTTATTTAACTTTGAACCATGAAGCTGCCTCAGGAATTATATAGGTAACTGTCAACGTCCAACTATACACCATCGACATGAGGGAAAACATGAACATCATCGAAGCCGTCACACTCAGACAATCACGGCGCACATATACGGACAAACCGCTCGGCACAACTAATGAAAATCTGATAACGAGCCTCTGCCACAAACTCTCGGAAAATGAAGCTGACTGCACCGCATTGACAGATGCTCAACTCCCCGAAATCCGATTTATTGCCGACGTACCGGCCGGCGAACGCCCGGGAACATACGGCGTGATAAAAGGCGCGCGGAATTTTCTGGCCATGGCGTCCGGACCGTCCGTAACCGACAAAATCCTGGCCGGCATGCGGATGGAAAGCCTGGTGCTTGCCTGCACACAGCATAATCTCGACACATGCTGGCTGGGAGGCACATTCGGGAAAACGGCATTCCAGGAAGCCTTTGATAAAGCCGGTGATCATATGGGAGGGGCTCGGGCAATTGCACATGACCGGCCCGAAAGTGTTTCAATTGTCATTCCGGTTGGCTATGGGGCAGCCGACCACAGGTTCACCGAACGCATCATGCGCCGCATCTGCCAGGCCGATATACGCAAACCGTTCGCACAACTGTTTGAAGGGATATCCGCACCGCCACCGCAACTTATCGAGCGCCTCATAACAGGTGAAACAGCTGTGTCCGAAGTGTCTTTCGACGATTCCGTGTCTGTTGCACTTGAATGTGTGCGCCGCGCACCCTCGTCCTCCAACTCGCAGCCCTGGAGAGCAAAGGCCAACCGCGATATAAAAGGTCACCTTACCGGTGTCACTTTCTCATGTGCCACATACAACAGGTTCTCGGCCATCGACATGGGGATAGCTTATTGCCATTTCATAAAGGTTCTGAGGTTCTTCGGCACTAATTTCGATATAATTGCAGAACGCCCATCCGATCTTCCCGGGCTATTCTTCAAGCTGTGGCATTGACCGCTCAGACAGCAAATATCCGAGCGCAAGCAAACAACCCGGAAGTGTCAGCTTCATTTGGTGGATTCGGCAAATTATGCTAATTTTGCGTGTAAAACTGACGTTTCCATCAAAGTATGAAAAATTTAATCAAACGCTCACTCACCGGCCTGCTTTATGTTGCAGCCATCGTGGGTGCCGTTATGGCCGGCTCCTGGTGGATGTGGGGCCTGCTAATGTTTTTTGCCGTTCTCGGCGTGAATGAATTCAACCGCATCACAAACAGCAACTTTGTATCGAACACAACGTCTTTACTCGACATTGCCGGGGCCTGTCTGCTCATCACTGCCGTATCGCCAGGGCTTGACAAATTGAGTCTGGGAGCCACCAATACGCAGATAATCTGCCTGACAGGGTATTTCGCTTATTTCATCGCCCGTTTCATCGCCCAGCTCTATGTTCACGACGGTAACCCCTTGTCGCATCTGGCCCACTCCATCATGGGGCAGGTATATGTGGTCTTCCCTCTCGCCGCTCTCAGCATTCTGTATCTGATGGGTGGCAAGGAAATCACTTTATGTATGTTTATCCTCATTTGGCTGAGCGACACAGGTGCATTCTGCGTAGGTTCTCTCTGCGGGAAGCACAAACTGTTTGAACGCATCTCTCCAAAGAAATCGTGGGAAGGCTTTTTCGGCGGCCTTGTATTCTGCATCGCCGCAGGCGCTGCCTTCCACTACATTTTCAATATCCTCGACCTGTGGACAGCCATGATTTTCGGGGCGGTGGTATGCGTGTTCGGCACATGGGGCGACCTTGTGGAATCGCTCATCAAGCGTTCACTCGGTGTAAAGGATTCAGGCAATATTCTGCCGGGGCACGGCGGCATCCTCGACCGCATCGACTCGCTGCTGCTTGTGGTGCCGGCCACTATGCTGTTCCTGTTCATTGTGCTGTTTTAAGTTACGGCCATCCGTGCAATCACAGCACACTGTTAACATCTCTATTTTATTGAAATTGACCAATTACATCACCCAACTATAAATAATAACTCAAACATAATGCAACGCTACGATCTCCGCGGAGTATCAGCCGCAAAAGAAGATGTGCACAACGCAATAAAGAATGTTGACAAGGGAATATTTCCCCATGCATTCTGCAAAATCATCCCCGACATACTCGGTGGCGATCCCGAATGGTGCAACATAATGCATGCCGACGGCGCCGGCACCAAATCCTCTCTGGCCTACGCATACTGGCGCGAGACAGGCGACCTCTCGGTTTGGAAAGGCATCGCTCAGGATGCGTTGATAATGAACGTTGACGACCTTCTGTGTGTAGGTGCCACCGACCGCATGCTCGTGTCCTCCACAATAGGCCGCAACAAGCGCCTGGTTCCAGGCGAAGTCATAGCTGCAATCATCAACGGGACAGAGGAACTGCTCGAGACCATGCGCGGCTATGGGGTGGAAATCTACGGAACAGGCGGTGAGACGGCCGATGTAGGCGACCTGGTGCGCACAATAATTGTAGACTCCACCGTTACCACGCGTATGCGCCGTGACATGGTGATTGACAACGCCAATATCTCGGACGGCGACGTGATTGTGGGTCTCGCCTCGTTCGGACAGGCCACATATGAATCCGAATACAACGGCGGTATGGGCAGCAACGGCCTCACCTCGGCACGCCATGATGTGTTCTGCAAGCTTGTGGCCGAGCGCTATCCTGAAACTTTTGATGCCGCAATACCGGATGAGCTGGTTTACAGCGGCACCTGCAAGCTGCTTGATGCCGTTGCAGGAACCCCGCTCAACGCCGGAAAGCTCGTACTGTCGCCCACCCGCACGTATGCTCCGGTTGTGCGCCGTCTGCTTGAGGAGATGCGTCCCGCCGTACACGGCATGGTGCATTGCACCGGAGGCGCACAGACAAAAATCATGCATTTTGTCAACGGCAAACATGTGGTGAAAGACAACCTCTTCCCCATCCCGCCCCTTTTCGATCTTATACAGAAAGAGAGTGGCACGGACTGGGCGGAAATGTACAAGGTGTTCAACATGGGACACCGACTGGAAGTGTACACATCGCCCCGGCACGCCCAGGAGGTTATCGACATTGCCCGCGCGTTCAATATCGATGCACGCATCATCGGACATGTAGAAAATGCCGAAGCCAACCACCTCACCATCAAATCGCCTTACGGAGTCTTTGAATACTGAATCCGGAGCCGCATACATGCACCGGTCTGCACATCGTTCTGTTGAAACCTCGCACGTCATATAATGAAGCCATTCTGTGCCTGTTGCTGATTATAACGGCAACATTCTCGGCATGCAACGGTAAAAAGACTTCAGACGGCTACGACAGCGAAGACGTAACGCATCCGTTGCCCGACACTCTGCGCGTGGCCACCCTCTACAGCCCCACCTCCTATTTCATCTACCGCGACGAGCCTATGGGTTACGACTATTCTCTTCTGCAGCAGTTTGCTGCAGACAAGGGGATGGTTGTTGACCTTCAGGTTGCCCCATCCTTGCAAAAAGGGATAGAAATGCTCGATTCAGGGGTAGTTGACCTTCTGGCATATGAAATTCCGGTGACGGCCGAATTCAAGCAGAAAGTGCTGGCATGCGGCCCGGAATATCTCACTCATCAGGTTCTCGTGCAGCCGCGGGGCAATCGCGATTCCACTATCACAAGCGAGACTCAGCTGGTAGGCAAGGACATCTATGTTCCCAAGAATTCGAAATACGAATTCCGTCTGCGCAATCTGAACGAAGAGCTGGGTGGTGGAATCAGAATCCACACCATTGAGCGTGACACTCTCATCACCGAGGACCTTATCGACATGGTCTCGTCCGGCGAAATTCCGCTCACCGTGGTAGACTCCGACATTGCGAAAATCAACAAGACCTATCATCGCGACCTTGACATTTCATTGCCGCTCAGTTTCGATCAACGCTCGGCGTGGGGAGTGCGGAACGACAACAGCTGGCTCGCCGACTCGATTGATGCATGGTTCGCACAGGAGCAGCCCAAATCAAGAAGCGCGAATCTGCTTAAACGCTACTTTGAGTTAAGCAAGACGGATGGCTCACCATCTGTATATACTCCTGATTTCAAAAACGGTAACATTTCTCCTTTCGACCACATATTCAAGAAGTATGGCAAAGCGGCCGGCATTGACTGGCGTCTGCTCGCGGCACAGGCTTACCACGAAAGCCATTTCAATCCGGAACGCGTATCCTGGGCCGGCGCACGAGGCCTGATGCAGATAATGCCCCGTACCGCACAAGCCTATCATCTGCCTCTCGACATGATTGCCGACCCCGAAGCCAACGTTGAAACATCGACCCGAATCCTGAACGACCTCGACAAATCGTTAAAAAAACGGGTTCCCGACAACAATGAACGGCTCAAATTTGTTATAGCAGCGTATAATGCCGGTCTTGGCCATATTTATGATGCCATAGCTCTGGCCGACAAATACGGACGCAACCCACAGATATGGGAAGGCAATGTGGAACAGTCGCTGCTGCTCAAGGCCAACCCGGAATATTACAGCGACCCGGTGTGCAAAGCCGGATATCTGCGCGGACGCGAAACCGTGGAATACGTCGCAAAAGTGATGGAATTCTATAACAAGGCCAGAAAGCAGGTCGCACGATAGCCGATACGAACCGATTAACGCCAAAATTCATCATCAACTTCACGCTTCAACTTAATTAAAAAATCCATATCGAAATGAAAAAACGCTATCTTTCAGTGGCTGTTGTCACTGCACTGGCAGGTTCGATGCTCTTTTCTTCCTGCATCGGCAATTTTGCCCTGACAAAGAAACTCCTCGGCTGGAACAACCAGATCGGGAATAAGTTTATCAACGAGCTTGTGTTCTTCGCTTTCTGGATTATTCCCGTTTATGAAGTAACCGCACTTGCCGATGTGCTTGTCCTCAACTCCATAGAGTTCTGGAGCGGTTCAAATCCCATCGCACAGGGCAAAAGCTACATCGACGGCAAGGACGGCCGCTACCTTGTGGAGTGCGACGGCAAAGGTTACACCATCACTTCCGAAAACGATGGTTCGGTGGTACGTCTGGACTTCGATGAAACCGAACGCAGCTGGAGCGTGACAGCCAACGAGGGCGAAACCTACAAGCTCATGACATTCATTGACGACAACCACGTAAATATGCCCACCCCGTCGGGCGAGGACCAGGTGGTTGAACTTTCACAGGACGGTCTGATGGCCTACCGTGCCACTGTGGCCGAGGCTATGTGGGCACGCAATTAAAGTTAAACTCCCGTAAATAAAGGCGAAACCTCATATGGCGGCCGGAACAAACCTGTTCCGGCCGTTGTTTTATTGGCACATATATGACAGGAATGAAAGTAAATTTGGCGCAGATTTGTTTGTGCGTTAAGTTAAAATAAAATATCTTTGTAAAAAACTATGGCCTTGTAAAAACTATGGCCTGTCCGCGTATGCCTCACCCGGGCGATGCCGGGATGCCCCTTAGCGACAGACGTAAAAACTTTGCATTTTAAGTCATATTACCGCATAAAATCATTAAACAACATAAAAATCTACAAATCAACCTCTATGGACAATCAGGAATTGCTGAAAAGCGTAAAGGAAAAAGCCACCATATGGCTAAGTGACCAATACGATGAAACCACACGCGCCGAAGTGAAGCAGATGCTTGAGGCAGAAGACCCCACACTGCTCATTGAAAGCTTCTACAAAGACCTTGAATTCGGCACAGGCGGTCTGCGCGGCATCATGGGCGCAGGCACCAACCGTATGAACATCTACACCGTGGGCGCTGCCACCCAGGGCCTTGCGAACTACCTCAAGGAAGCATTCCCCGACATGCCGCAGATTTCCGTGGCAGTGGGGCATGATGTTCGCAACAACTCGCGCAAATTCGCTGAAATTGTGGCCAACATCTTCTCGGCCAACGGAATCAAGGCATATCTTTTCGACAGCTTCCGCCCCACTCCCGAACTTTCATTCGCCATCCGTCATCTCGGATGCCAGAGCGGCGTGAACATCACTGCCTCGCACAACCCGAAAGAATACAACGGCTACAAGGCATATTGGGCCGACGGTGCGCAGATCATTGCTCCGCACGATGTCAACATCATCAATCATGTGAACCGCATCAAGAGCGTCGCCGACATTAAATTCAAAGGCAATCCCGAACTGATCGAGATCATCGGCGACAAGATGGACAAGGATTATCTCGATGCAATCAAGGAGCTTTCGCTCAGCCCGGAGATAAACAAAAAATATCACGACCTCAAGATTGTCTACACCCCTATCCACGGCACAGGTGTAAAACTGATTCCGCAGTCGCTCAACAACTATGGGTTCGACAACATCATTCATGTTCCCGAACAGGATGTTCCCTCCGGTGATTTCCCCACAGTCGACTCCCCCAACCCCGAAAATCCCTCGGCAATGGCAATGGCTATCGCCAAAGCCAAGGAAGTGGAAGCCGACCTCGTTGTGGCATCTGACCCCGACGCCGACCGCATCGGCTGCGTAATCCGCGACACCACCGGTGAATATGTACTGGTCAACGGCAACCAGATTGTGATGATTCTGCTCAACTATCTGATGAACCGTAATGCGGAGCTGGGCAAACTCACCGGCAAAGAGTACATTGTAAAGACAATCGTCACAACTGAAACCATCAAGTCCATCGCCGATGCCAACAACATCAAGATGTACGACTGCTACACCGGTTTCAAATGGATTGCATCCGTAATCCGCGACAACGAGGACACAGCCCGTTATCTTGGCGGAGGTGAGGAAAGCTACGGCTTCCTGGCCGAGACTTTCGCACGCGACAAGGATTCCGTATCGGCTATCTCGCTTATGGCCGAGACGCTTGCCTGGGCTCGCGAAAAGGGCATGAGCTTCATGGAGATGCTTCAGGACATATACGTGAAATACGGCTATTCGCATGAAGTAGGTATTTCCGTTGTACGTCCCGGCAAATCAGGCGCGGAGGAGATTATCGCAATGATGAAGGATTTCCGTGCTAATCCTCCCAAAGAGCTCGGCGGCAGCCCTGTTGTGACCGTAAAGGATTACGCCGACCTGAACTGCACTGATGTGGCAACCGGTAAAGTCAGCAAAATGGACTTCCCCACCACCTCCAATGTTCTGCAATACTTTACAGCCGACGGCACGAAGGTTTCAATCCGCCCCTCCGGTACAGAACCTAAAATCAAGTTCTACATGGAAGTGCACGGACACATGGCCTCGAAGGCGGATTATGCCGCTGCGAATGCCGCTGCAGAAGCAAAGATTGAGGTGCTCAAAAAAGAGCTCGGCATCTGAAAATGCCACCGCGCACATTTGCGCACACTAACACCGCAGGCGCTGTGTCATTATATGTGACACGGCGCCTGCTGTATTCTCTCATCAATCCTCTTGATTCCTGCAACTTTTTGGGGTACGGGAACTTTCCTGCACCAATTCTCAACAGACGCAACGAATGCCGTTATTTCTTGAGAAATTAGTAAATTTGTAGTTTGGAATTATACCTCACAAATCCGCGATTCATAAATGACGCCTGTTTACGAAGATAACCACATAATAATCATAAACAAAGCCCCCGGCGAGATAGTGCAGGGCGACAAAACCGGCGACACGCCCCTGTGCGACATCGTGGCACAGTATCTCAAAGAAAAATATGCCAAGCCCGGCAACGTGTTCTGTGGCGTGGCACACCGACTGGACCGCCCGGTTGGTGGCCTGGTGGTGTTTGCAAAAACATCAAAGGCGCTTACACGCCTTAACGAGATGTTCCGCACAGGCCAGATTCACAAAACGTACTGGGCCATCTCGCGCAACCGTCCGCCACAGGAGTCAGGAGAGCTGGTGCATTACATCACCACGACTGAACGCAACAACAAGAGCTATGCGTCCGTGCGTCCCTCCGCCAATGCCAAGGAAGCGCGCCTGCGCTACAAACTTCTGGCATCGACAGAACGTTATCATCTCATTGAGGTGGAACTGTTGACCGGCCGGAAACATCAGATCAGAGTGCAGCTTTCCGCAATAGGCTGCCCGATAAAAGGCGACCTGAAATACGGCGACAAACGTTCCAACCCTGACGGATCGATCTCGCTCATCGCACGGCACGTAGAGTTCGAGCATCCTGTCAGCCACAAACCGATATCGGTAACAGCTCCGGTGCCTGACGACAATCTGTGGACAGCACTCAGCGACGCTGCATCCGCCAATTCTCAATCCTAATCAGAAACACAAGACACAACATGCAACCAAGAATAGTTTTTTTCGGCACTCCTGAATTTGCCGTGGCAAGCCTTGATGCCATGGTTCAGAACGGCTGCGACGTTGTGGCCGTTGTCACGATGCCGGACAAACCGGCCGGCCGCGGTCATCACATGTACCAGTCGCCTGTCAAAGAATATGCTGTCAGCCACAACATTCCGGTGCTCCAGCCTGTAAAGCTCAAGGATCCCGAATTTGTGGATGCGCTCAGCAACCTTAACGCCGACCTTTTTGTAGTCATAGCGTTCCGCATGCTCCCGGAGGTGGTGTGGACGATGCCGCCGCTGGGCACGTTCAATCTTCACGCATCCCTTCTTCCAAAGTATCGTGGAGCTGCCCCTATAAACTGGGCTGTAATCAACGGGGAAACCGAAACCGGCGTCACTACATTTTTCCTGCAGCACGAAATCGATACCGGCAATATCATCTCGCAGGAGAAAATTGCCATCGTTCCTGACGAGAATGTAGGCAGTGTTCACGACCGGCTTATGGAACTGGGCGCACGCCTCACGGTCGAGACCATCAAGCGAATCGCGGCCGGCAACCTTTCTTCAACACCGCAATCGGAACTTATGACGGATTGCGAACCGACTCCCGCACCGAAGATTTTCAAGGAAACCTGCCGCATTGACTGGGGAAAGCCGGCGCGCGACATCTACAATCTGATTCGCGGCCTCTCGCCCTACCCCGCGGCTTGGTGCGAATTCAACGGCACGACCCTGAAAATATTCTCGGCACAACTAATTGACGCGCCTGATGGAGTGTCTACAGACTGCGGCCTGACAGTTGCCGACGGACGCCTGATTGCACGTGCTTCCGACGGCGGCGGCCTTGAAATCACCGAAGTGCAGCCCGCTGGCAAACGCCGCATGAGTGCTGCGGAATATCTTCGCGGAGCACGACTTTCCTGACACATATACATTCTCTACTCCAGCACATTCTTTCTCCCTGACAAACAGACTTCAATATGCTTGCACCATTAGCCGAACGGCTGCGCCCGAAAACACTTGACGATTACATCGGCCAGACCCATCTGGTAGGTGAAAACGGCGTGTTGCGCCGCATGATAACCACAGGGAACGTCAGCTCGTTCATCCTGTGGGGACCTCCCGGTGTGGGCAAAACCACATTGGCACGCATTTTGGCCAACGCCACCAAAGCCCCGTTTTTCACCCTCAGTGCCGTAACATCCGGCGTGAAGGATGTGCGCGAGGTTATTGACCGATGCCGGTCCGAGGCCATGGGGATGTTCTCCACCGGACGTCCCATCCTTTTCATCGATGAAATCCACCGTTTCAGCAAATCCCAGCAGGACAGCCTGCTCGGAGCGGTGGAAAACGGCACGGTGACACTGATTGGAGCTACAACAGAGAACCCGTCGTTCGAGGTGATACGCCCGTTGCTGTCGCGCGCGCAGGTATATGTCCTTAAATCGCTGGAGGAACCGGAACTGCTGACCCTGCTTAACCGCGCCATATCAACCGACGAGATTCTGAAAAGCTCTAACGTACAGGTTGAGCAGACCGATGCACTGTTCCGCTTTTCCGGAGGCGACGCAAGGAAACTACTGAACATCCTCGACCTGCTGCAACAGTCAACTCCGCTTGGCACCCCCATGGTGATAAACGACAGCATAGTCACCTCCACCCTGCAACAAAATCCCCTCGCCTACGACAAACAGGGGGAGATGCACTACGACATCATCTCGGCTTTTATCAAAAGTGTCCGCGGCAGCGATCCCGATGCAGCAGTCTACTGGCTTGCCCGCATGATTGAAGGGGGCGAAGATCCTGTGTTCATTGCGCGCCGGCTCGCCATTCTCGCCGGCGAGGACATCGGACTGGCTAACCCGAACGCGCTGCTGCTGGCCAATGCCACATTTGATATTGTGCACAAAGTGGGTATGCCTGAAGCCCGCATCCCTTTGGCTGAATGCACCATCTATCTCGCCACATCACCGAAAAGCAATTCGGCATACATGGCCATCGACGCCGCTTTGGCCGAAGTACGCAAAAGCGGCAACCTCCCGGTGCCGCTGCACATCCGCAACGCTCCCACATCGCTGATGAAAAACCTGGGCTATGGTGCCGATTACAAATACGCCCACGATTATCCCGGAAATTTTGTCCGCCAACAGTTCCTGCCTGATGCACTCGAAGGTCACCGGTTCTGGAACCACTGTGACAATCCTGCCGAAAACCGCTCGGCCGAGCTTCAGCGCGCACGCTGGGGCAAATGACTTTCCCACAACCTAAACTGTGAATACTGCAAATGCCACAACAGATAGAGCTGCTTGCTCCGGCACGTAACGCCGACATCGCCATTTCGGCCATAGACCACGGTGCCGACGCCATTTATATCGGTGCTTCGGCTCACGGGGCACGCAAAATGGCTTCCAACCCGCTTGAAGAGATAGCGCGTGTAGTAAATTACGCCCATATCTTCAATGTAAAGGTATATGTGACGGTCAACACCATTGTTTACGACGACGAGCTGCAGGAGGTGGAACGTCTTGTCTGGAACCTGTACCGCATCGGCGTGGATGCCCTGATTGTGCAGGACATGGCTCTGCTGCGCATGCATCTGCCCCCCATCGCTCTACATGCGTCCACGCAATGTGACATACGCACTCCTGAAAAAGCCCGGTTCCTGCAGGATGCCGGCTTCTCACAACTCGTGCTGCCGCGAGAGCTGAACATGCAGGAAATTCAGGCCATGCGTCAGGCCGTGACAGTGCCGTTGGAAGTGTTTGTGCACGGCGCGCTATGCGTAAGCTACAGCGGTGACTGCCAGGCCAGCTTCCTCTCCACCGGACGCAGTGCCAACCGCGGCGAGTGCGCCCAGATATGCCGTTACGCATTCAATCTGGAGGATGATAAAGGAAATGTGCTGGTGCGCAACAAACATCTGCTGTCGCTTAAAGACATGAACCGCATCGACATGCTTGCCGACCTTCTGAAGGCCGGAGCCAGTTCATTCAAGATAGAGGGCCGGCTCAAAGATGAGGCTTATGTGAAGAATGTGGTGGCCGCCTACAGCGACGCTCTTGACCGTATAATCGATGCGAATCCAGGCAAATGGGTGCGAGCCTCAAGGGGCAAATCCACACGTACATTCCGCCCCGACCTGTACAAAAGTTTCAACCGCAACTACACCGGATATCTATTCGGACGCCCGAAATCGGATGAAAAAATTGCGACATTCAACTCGCCCAAATGGACAGGTGAAAAAGTGGCCACGGTCATTTCACTCCCTACGTCACGGAAAGTCAAGGTTAGAGCCATGACCGAGCTGCATAATGGCGACGGACTGGGGTACTTCAATAAATCAGGGGAATTCGTGGGATTCAGGCTCAACAGAATAGATGGAAATCTATTGAACACAGCCACCGATATTGACGTCACTCCCGGCACTGAGCTATACCGTAATAACGACAAAGCCTGGAATGACACTCTGGAAACCAAAGGGACGGCAACCCGCACCATCGAAGTCTCCATCCGCCTCCGCACCGCAGCCTCTCAGCTTATTATTGACATCACGGATGCTAACGGAACAGGAATCTCGGTTTCAACACACATTGAAGCCGTTGAAGCAAAGACCGACCAGCATGCCAACCGCGCCAGAATACTGACTAAACTCGGCGACACCCCCTATGTTGCCACGAACATTACAGACGAGACAGGCAACCTGTTCATTCCCGCCTCGGTCCTTACGAACCTTCGCCGCCAAGCCACAGATGCACTGACCGACACTTACCGCGCAACACACGCTTTTCACAGACGTCCGCTTACAAAACAGGTGTCGCCAAAACTTCCGGCATCCTATGAACTCAGCCGTCATGACAACATCGCCAACCGGCTGGCAGCAGACTTTTATGCAGAAGCATCCACCACTCCACACGCTTCACCACTGCCACGCGCAGTGGAGGCAGACAATACAGTAGTTGCCAAAGAGATGCGCGTGATGCAGACCCGCTATTGCCTGCGCAATGAAATGGGAGCATGCCTAAGAAAAGAGAATGCAACCAAACTTCCGGCAAAACTGTTCCTGACCTCCGGGCAACTGCGGTTCCGGCTGGATTTCGACTGCCGCAACTGCCATATGAACATAATAAAAGTGCAGTAGCATAGCCACTGCACTTTGTGTTTTGATTTATTATTCGGGGTTGTCTTGATGAAGCATCCGGGTGGCACATCAGAATGTAACCACAAGTTCAGCCACAACTTTGTTGCTCTCCCCTTGCGGAGCCGGTGTTCCGCTGCCATAAAAATAATGTTCGTAGTTCAGGCGAATCAGCGCCTTCAGCGGCTTCTTAACGTAAGCTAACTGAGAGCCCACCGTGATGCGGTGCCGGCGAGGGTCGTCGGTAGGCAGCAATCCGTCGCTATCCGGCTTTCCTGTTGAATGGGCAAGCATGCCGTCATAACGGGCCTGAAAGGACAGCTGATTGAAAACACTCTTACGAAGCGGCAACGCATAAGAACCGAACACATTCCAGCCATCCACGGCATCGTGTGCGTGGTTGGTATAATGCTTGTTCACATATTCCCCTTCAACAATCATGCGGTCCCATTGCCATGTGGCCGATCCGGATACAACATTCATTCTCACGCCATACGGTTCAACCGATGCAAAACTCGATGCAAGTGTTATATTCCCCAGTGTGTACGATGCCTTGACTGCATAGTCCATGGCATCCTGCCATGGTTCATGATCGGTCATAGGAGTGGCATTGAACATGCCGGCTTCCACCGTCAACGGAACCTTTGTGCCGTAATAACCCACTTTCGCACCCACCTGACGGATGTTAAGCAGATATTTTCCGACAAACGAACGGTTGGCAAAATAATAGGAGCCTGGGCCTCGGAAACAGTCGGTTCCGAAGGGGATGCGGAACTGACCGGCCTGCACACGCCAGTGTCTGTCGATGGTCCACCGTACCCATGCATCAAGAATCTTCATCTTTCCACGGTCACAGGCATCGATGCGGACATAATAGCCAACATTACTGAGCACATTGCCTTCAACAAGCAAACGCGCGTTGCGCACCTGGAAACGCTGATGGAAATCCTCGCCGTCATGTGCGAATTCCCCCTCCCAGCGTGTCCTTATAACGCCATGAATCTTGGGAACATAGTCTGTTTTATTCTTCGCTGCTCCGTCGGCGACGGAAACCGACGCAACAGCAAACTCACTGCCTTTATCGCCCTTCTCCAGCCCGGTCAACTCCGAAGCTTCAATTGCAAAGGCAGAGAAAGCCACCAGGCCACACAATGCAATAATACGTAATGGATTCATGCCGCAAAGTTAGTAAAATTTAACAAATCGGAGAAATCTTAAATAAGATAAAACCTTCATTACGGATAGGTGGAAAGTCTATATAATACGAATAAAAATGGTAAATTAGTAACTAAATTTATTTATCATATTCAACGTATGTACTTATTAGGATATGACATAGGCACATCGAGTGTTAAGGCCTGTCTGGTCAATGCAGAAACCGGAGCGATCGCCGCATCCGATTTTTTTCCGAAACAGGAAGCACCAATCAAATCTTTAAAACCTGGATGGGCCGAGCAGGATCCGCAATCCTGGTGGACGTCGCTGAAAGAAGCCACAAAGTCCGTAATGCAGAAGGCTGCTGTTCAGGCCGATGAAGTCAGAGCTATCGGTATATCCTATCAGATGCATGGTGTGGTGATTGTGGATAAGGATGGCAATCTGCTCCGCGACTCCATTATTTGGTGCGACAGTCGCGGTGTGCCGTACGGTGAAAAAGCCGTTGCCGAAATCGGGTCTGAAAAGATAATGCCGGTCCTGCTCAACAAGCCGGGAAACTTCACCGCTACCAAACTTGCATGGATAAAGGAAAACGAACCTGAAACATTCGCCAGAATCTGGAAGGTGATGCTTCCGGGCGATTATATAGCATGGCTCATGACCGGTGAATGCGTCACCAACCCGGAAGGACTGTCGGAATACATGTTATGGGATTTCGTCAACAACCGTCCAGCCGAAATCATGATGAATTATTTCGGCTATCAGAACGAAATGCTGCCCGAACTTACCCCTACTTTCGGCTATCAGGGGGGCCTCACGGCATCGGCTGCGGCCGAACTCGGACTGAAAGCCGGAACACCGGTAACATACCGTGCCGGTGACCAGCCCAACAATGCCCTATCGCTCAATGTGTTCGAACCGGGAGAGATTGCATCGACGGCCGGAACATCCGGAGTTGTCTACGGCATAAACGACACCGTTGAATACGACCCTCTCAGCCGTGTGAACAATTTCGCCCACGTGAGCCATACGGCCGAGAAGCCCCGCATCGGAGTAATGACCTGCATAAACGGCACCGGCATCTTGAATTCATGGATGAAAAGGAACATAGCTCCCACCGGATGCTCTTACGACGAAATGAATGCGCTCGCGGCGCAGGCTCCAGTCGGGAGCGAAGGCGTGACCATCCTGCCTTTCGGCAACGGTGCTGAGCGTGTTCTTGAAAACCGCAACATAGGCAGCTCTATCCACGGCATCAATTTCAATCTGCACAACCGCAGCCATCTGCTGCGTGCCGCACAGGAGGGGATTGTATTCTCATTCATGTACGGAATTGAAATCATGCAGCAGATAGGACTTTCCGTCAACACCATCCATGCCGGAAACGCCAATATGTTCCTCTCCCCCATTTTCCGCGACACGCTTGCAAGCGTCAGCGGAGCCACCATCCGCCTGTTCGACACTGACGGAGCCGCCGGGGCTGCCCGTGGCGCCGGTATCGGAGCAGGCATATATGCTTCACCAGCCGAAGCATTCGCCTCTCTGAAAATGATAGATGAAATACATCCGTCAGCCAACCGTACGCCATATCTTGAGGCTTACACACGCTGGAAAGAGTGCCTTGCCCGGGAACTGGCCAATCCGCAACAGTAATGATGTGTCATTAAGTTACAAGCACCAAATAATACAACAACTTAAATATATAAATAATGTCACAGAAAGAATATTTCCCCACGATAGGGAAAATCAAATTTGAAGGAACAGAATCACACAATCCCTTCGCATTCCGCTATTATGATGCAGACCGCATTGTGCTGGGCAAGCCCATGAAGGAGTGGCTGCGCTTCGCCATGGCCTGGTGGCACACCCTGTGTGCCGAAGGTGGCGACCAGTTCGGAACAGGCACAAAGAAGTTCCCCTGGAACGATGCCCCCGACGCCATGACAGCGGCCAGACAGCGCGTGGATGCGGGATTTGAAATCATGCAGAAGCTCGGTGTGGAATTCTTCTGCTTCCATGACACCGACCTCATCGGCGACCTCGACAACATCGAGGACTACGAAAACCGCATGAAGGAGATTGTGGCCTATCTCAAGGAAAAGATGGCTGCCACAGGCATCCGCAACCTCTGGGGCACAGCCAACGTGTTCGGCAACGGCCGATACATGAACGGAGCCGCCACCAACCCTGACTTCGACGTGGTGGCACGTGCGGCTGTTCAGATCAAGAACGCCATCGACGCCACCATTGCGCTGGGCGGACAGAACTATGTGTTCTGGGGCGGACGCGAAGGCTACATGAGCCTGCTCAACACCGACCAGAAACGCGAGAAAGAACATTTGGCCACCATGCTGCGTATGGCACGCGATTATGCCCGCGCCAAAGGTTTCACCGGCACTTTCCTGATCGAACCCAAACCGAAGGAACCCTCCAAGCATCAGTATGACGTGGACACCGAGACCGTGATCGGGTTCCTCAAGGCCCATGGCCTCGATAAGGATTTCAAGGTGAACATCGAAGTGAACCACGCCACACTGGCAGGCCACACATTCGAGCATGAGCTGGCCGTGGCAGTGGACAACGGCATGCTCGGCAGCATCGACGCAAACCGCGGCGACTACCAGAACGGCTGGGACACCGACCAGTTCCCCATCGACAACTACGAGCTGACACAGGCCATGATGCAGATTATCCGTAACGGTGGCCTCGGCAACGGTGGCACCAACTTCGATGCCAAGACCCGCCGCAACTCCACTGACCTTGAAGACATCTTCATTGCACACATCGCAGGTATGGACGCCATGGCACGCGCCCTGCTCAGCGCTGCGGACGTGCTTGAGAAATCGCCTTACAAAAAGATGCTGGCCGAGCGCTATGCCTCGTTTGACTCCGGCAAAGGCAAGGAATTCGAAGAGGGCAAACTCACTCTCGAGGAAGTTGTGGATTACGCTAAGACCCAGCCGGAACCGGCCGTTACTTCCGGCAAGCAGGAGCTCTATGAGGCGATAGTTAACATGTACGCATAACCGCAATAATCCCTATTAACCACAGACGGTGTGCCGGATTGACTACCTCGGCACACCGTCTTATAATTTCAGATATCAGAGGATACAACGTTGGCCGGCTCATTTCACGGCAACGGAAAGTATCAGGATTTCCAGCACCCCGGCCAACATAATGCCCAATCCGATGAATTTCTGAACTGACAGTTTATGCCGATATTCTGCAGTCTGAATGCCATTACGAAGCCTGCTCTTGTACTCCTTGTACAAAAGCGCAGAAGATACGGCCCTGTAGATGGCACCAATCATAAATAATCCGATACCGACATAAACATAATCCATAGTCACTCTATTGATTCATCCAACTATAACACCATAACAAATTGCATGTTTAAAAAGATGTTATTTGCATGAAATTTGTTAATTTTGCAGAACATTAAAACACAATCCAACGTGCCGCTCCACGAGCGACGTAAAAAGAAAGAAAAAATCATGCAACTCTTTGAACGACTTAAACTTCGCGCCAAAGCCAACATCCGACGCATCGTACTTCCCGAAGGGAGCGAAACACGCAACATAAAAGCTGCTGACCGCATTCTTGCCGACGGTCTGGCAGAACTCATTCTGCTCGGCAATCCCGAAGAGATCCGCACCAAGGCGTGGGAACTCAACCTCGATCATATTTCAAAGGCAACCATAATCGACCCCAAAGACGAAGCCTCCATCGACAAATATGCGCCTCTGTTTTATGAGCTGCGCAAAAAGAAAGGCATCACAATGGAAGATGCACGCAAATATACCGCAGACGAGCTATATTTCGGATGCCTGATGGTGAAAGCCGGCGACGCCGACGGAATGGTGTCAGGAGCAATTCACACCACCGGCGACGTGCTCCGCGCAGCATTCCAGGTGATAAAGACAGAGCCGGGCATCGACACCGTTTCAGGAGCATTCATCATGCTTCTGCCCGATAATTCGCCTTACGGCACAAACGGGTTGATGGTTTTCGCTGACTGTGCCGTAGTCCCCGATCCTGATGCCCGTCAGCTGGCACAAATTGCCGTATGCGCTGCACGCACCGCCAAAGATGTTGCCGGCATAGAGCCCCATGTAGCCATACTCTCATTCTCGACTAAAGGGAGTGCCAAGCACGAGCGTGTAGACAAAGTCATTGAAGCCACACGCATAGCCCACGAAATGGCACCCGAACTTGACCTTGACGGCGAACTTCAGACTGATGCCGCCATTGTGCCGGTTGTAGCCAAGCTCAAGGCTCCGCAGTCGCCTATCGGAGGCAAAGCCAATGTACTGGTATTCCCGTCGCTCGAAGTTGGCAACATCGCCTACAAACTGGTGCAGCGTCTTGCCGGTGTAGAAGCCGTCGGCCCGCTGCTGCAGGGTCTTGCTGCTCCTGTGAGCGACCTTTCGCGCGGGTGCTCCGATGCCGACATCTACAAGACTATCATCATGACCGCAAACCAGGCCATACATGAGGCTTGAATATAAGTTCACTCGCATATTAACCCCAAACCTACTGAATCATATAAATCATGAAAATTCTCGTACTTAACTGCGGCAGCAGTTCTGTTAAATACAAACTTATTGATACCGCCACCGACAACGTCATGGCAGAAGGTGGCGTGGAAAAAATCGGTCTGCCCGACGGATTCCTGAAATACAAACTCGCAGACGGCTCAAAAGCCATCAAGGAACTTGGCCTGGTGGACCACAAAGGCGCCGTCAAGGCAGTTCTCGACATCCTGACAGATCCCGAACTGGGATGCATCTCCAGCTACGACGAAATTGACGCCGTTGGCCACCGTGTGGTACACGGCGCCGAAAAATTCAGCAAGAGCGTACTCATCACCGACGAGGTGCTCCAGCAGGTAAAGGAATGCTACGACCTCGCTCCGCTCCATAACCCTGCCAACGTGACAGGTATAGAGGCCGTGGAGGAGATTCTGCCCGGCATCCCTCAGGTAGGCGTGTTCGACACCGCATTCCACCAGACCATGCCGGCAAAATCTTACATGTACGCTCTCCCCTACCGTTTCTACAAGGAGGATGGCGTGCGCCGCTACGGATTCCACGGCACAAGCCACCGCTACGTATCGGCACGAGTTTGCGAAATTCTCGGGGTTGATATCGAGAAACAGCGCATCATCACATGCCATATCGGCAACGGCGGTTCAATCACAGCCGTATTCCACGGCAAGAGCATCGACACGTCAATGGGTCTGACCCCCACAGAGGGCCTCATGATGGGCACACGCGTTGGCGATGTGGATCCCGGAGCCCTCACATTCCTTATGAAAAAACACAACCTCACTGTTGACCAGCTGCAGACCATCATCAACAAGGAGAGCGGTGTGCTCGGTGTATCTGAAATATCGAGCGACATGCGCGAAATCGAAGCAGCTGTCAACGCCGGCGACGAACGTGCCAAACTCGCCCTCGACATGTACGAGCAGCGCATCATCAAATACATCGGTGCCTACGCTGCCGAAATGGGCGGTGTCGACATCATCGTGTTCACAGGCGGCGTGGGCGAAAACCAGACCGGTCTGCGTGCCAATGTATGCGCTCCTCTCGGCTTCATGGGTGTAACCCTTGACAAAGACGTCAATGCAAAAACCCGCGGCACCGAAACAGTGATTTCCACTCCTGAATCGAAAGTCACCGTTGTGGTTGTACCCACCGACGAAGAACTTATGATAGCCCGCGACACCGAAAAGATTGTCAACGGCAAATAAACCCTGAATTACCCACCGGACAGCACCACGCAACCTCATGCTTGACTTCATTATCTGGACAGCCAACCCGATTCTGATTTCCTCGCCCGTGACCATCAGATGGTACGGCATAATGTTCGTGATCGGATTTTTTTTAGGCTACAAAATTGTGGAACGCATATTCCGTCATGAAGGCGCCCCTGAAAAATGGCTCGGCATACTTCTGATCTACGTAGTTGTCGCCACCATTGTAGGGTCCCGTCTGGGTCATGTGTTCTTTTATGCATGGGACTATTACTCCCGGCATCCCATCGAGATTCTCTACACATGGGAGGGTGGACTTGCGTCGCACGGCGGCACAATCGGCCTGATGATTGCTGTGGTGCTGTTCTCTATATTCGTGACAAAGAAAAGCCCGCTGTGGACGTTCGACCGGCTCGTTATACCGATCGCACTGGTGGGCGCACTCATCCGCATCGGCAATCTGATGAATCACGAAATCTACGGACATCCCACCGACCTCCCGTGGGGATTCCGCTTTGTGGTGAACCTGCATCAATGGATGGCAGGTGCACAGCCCATCTATTCCCTACCCTCACACCCCACTCAGCTCTACGAGGCGGCATGTTATCTCGCCTTGTTTGCGCTGCTGATGTGGATGTATTGGAAGAAGAACGCAGAGGAGCGTCCCGGACTGATATTCGGGGTATTCTTCATCGTTCTGTTCACAAGCCGTTTCATTATCGAATTCGTAAAGAATCCGCAGGAAGATTTTGAAATCGGCATGACTCTCAACATGGGCCAGCTGCTGTCCATCCCGTTCATTCTGATGGGCATCGGACTGGTGATGTACGCCATGATGCACAAACGCCAGCATCTGACATTTCCAAATAAATTTGCCGAGCAGATTGAAGCCGAACGGCACGGCTCCCACAGGAATAAGCCCGGCAAATAAACGCCGGGACGGCCTCCGTCCTCCGGCACACCGGCACTTCATTGCAACCAATCATGAGCACTCGCCATCATACTGCCGCCCCAATAACAGATAAGGGGTCTATATTACAGAACATAGGAGCTTTTTTTAAAAAGCCGTTTTTTCAGAACTACAGAACCATTGCGGTGCTGTGGGTCATCCTTGCGGTCGTAGCCGCCATAACAAAAGGAGGATTATCAGGCGACAAGCTGAACAACTTCCAGATTTTCCGGTACGTCTATTATCATCTTGTCGACTTCAAATCGCTTTACGCCCTCTACCCTGCCGAATACGGCGACTGCAACCACTACGGACCGGTGTTCAGCATCATCATTGCGCCATTCGCACTGATGCCTCAGTTTCTCGGCCTGATAAGCTGGCTGCTGTTTCTCGGCGCAATGCTTTATGTGGCAATCCTAAAGCTGCCCCTACCCATCAACCATTCCGGCAAAATCCTGATTTTCTGGTTCGTCTCAAACGAGGTACTCAGCTCCATGCAGATGGCCCAGTTTAACATTGCCGTGGCGGCATTGCTGATCGGGGCATACATAGCCATCAGAAAGGGACGCACCGGCTCGGCTGCATTCTTCATCTGGATAAGCGCCCTGACGAAAATCTACGGAATTCTCGGACTGGTGGTCTTCTTTTTCACCGACAAGAAACTCCGCTTTATCGGATGGAACATAGCATGGGCTGCCATCCTCTTCGCACTCCCCATGATTATAAGCAGCCCTGAATATGTACTTTCCCAGTACGCCGAATGGGCGACGTCGCTATCCGACAAGAATGCCATGAACGTGGCGGTAGGGTTCAATACACAAAGCAATTACTACCAGAACATATCGGTGCTCGGCATGATTCATCGCATCACTCAGCTCGCATTCTCCGACATGTATATACTCCTCCCCGCCGCCCTGCTGTATCTGCTGCCGTTGGCCAGAACATCGCAATACCGTTTTCATGGCTACCAGTATGGCATGATAGCCTCATCCCTGATGTGCATCATCCTGTTCAGCACCGGCAGCGAATCGAGCGGCTACATCATCGCAATGCTCGGAGTAGCCATATGGTATGTCACAGCACCCGGCGAACGCACAACCACCGACACTGCGCTCCTTATCTTCGCACTCATACTCGGCAGCTTCGGCACAAGCGACCTTATGCCGTCGGTAATCAAACGCGGCTTCATCCGCCCATACTCCTTGAAAGCACTGCCTGTCCTGCTGGTATGGCTAAAACTGATATGGGAACTTTGCACCGTAAATTACGGCGCCCGACAGGCCGTGAATATCAGCTCTACGAACAAATAAGCGCAAAGCACTGTTAAATTTACACGTCTGCGGTTGCAGAACGCAGAAAAGTTCGTAACTTTGCATAAATCCGATTGATGTCAGGAGTGACACAAACGGACTGCCAGCACGCAACCCGCGTGAAAATCAAAATGGGGATGACCGGTTTTGACAGCGCGTAGAGGTGGTGAGCAAGCATGCAGAGCAATAATGCCTACGCTCTATAATATGGGACATTGCAATTTTAAATGGCGAAAACAACTACGCTCTTGCTGCCTGATCGAAGTACAGTAGATCACGCTTAATCTCCGCAACAGTTGCAGAGACAAGACATCGCCCAATCGCCCACTTCCCGAGGCGGATTGACAAGGCGGTGCAGTTAAATCGGGGATAGGAGGCCGAAAGCCGCGCGAAGCCTCCGAAATTTCAGCGGATAAGGGTCGGCATTGGCTGTTTCAGGCCTGTGTCACCACGAAAACCAATCTGAAACTAAGCATGTAGAAAACTCATTAGTTCCGCGTTTGGACGAGGGTTCAAGTCCCTCCATCTCCACAGACTATTGTAGCAGAAAGTTGCCGATTATCTACAACAATCGGCAACTTTCTGCTTTTGTACAGCTAATGATGCTGGAGGACCGGCTATCTCCTATTGCCATTTATCACTCCGCTATCTATTGGGATTATCGCAGGCGTTATATAACATGACGGCAATGCGCGCGAAATCTTTCTCAGAAATCGGGCGTCAGATTCCAAAAAGGAAGGACAGCGGTTCCGCATCCTGCATCTTGACGGCGGCATCGCCTGAATATATTTCACCATTGGTCAGAGTGAGTTTCCTGACGCTTTTGTCAGCGCTGAAATCGAGAGCATTTAAATCTATCCAGAAAATGTCCGGGCTCAGTGTCGATTCGAAATAATAAACCCTGTTTTTCTGGTCTGCCACAGTCCGCCATCGGGTGGAGGCAATATTAGGCTGGGAAGGGATGGAGATGCCTAACGGCACTGATACATTTCGCATCACACTGAACACCCCGGCCACAGCCTGACGATAATCCGCTGTCTGAGGTAAGGCTTTTATGTAAAAAGATGCCCTGACGAAACGGTCGGACGCGCGATTGGTGCCCGGCAGCATGACAAGACCGCCGATCTGCTCCCAATAGTCATCCAAAGTCTGTTGCTTGTCGTATGTAGGCGAGTTGGTCATCACCTGACAGTCGCGCCCGTGATGAATCACGAGATTTCCATTAATATATTCAAATATGGCGCTGTTCCCTGTAGGATCCGATATGGAAAGGTGTAAAGTCGATTTTGCGCCGTTCGGCAAATCAGGGTCATCTATACGGAAAACCTCTTTGCCAAGGACCTCCACCGCCTCATCGACCGTAGCAAAATTGTCAAGCACATACTGTGTCCATATGCTAAGTCCCATGACGGGGCGTTTGTCGTCCGGTCTATGATAATCCGATTCCGCCAGGAACAGCAGATTTGCCACAAGGCCTTTTTCGTTCATCCCGTCACACACACCGATGTCATATCCGGCCGTCACCACACTGCCGTAAACCGATGTCCATTTAACTGTATTATCGGTCTTACCTCCCCGGCGTTCCATGCCTCTTGGAAAGAAATAGATGTTGGACTGTGGATCTTCTTTCCAATCCATCGTTCGGCCTGTCACTATCATATTGTCCGGACCGAGATAAACTGCACGCGTACACGCGTCTGATTTGCCGGTAACAGCTGCCGCAGCAACCATAATGCATGCAATTGAAGCCAATCTGTAAATTCCTGCTTTATTCACCATATTTCAATCTTTTCTAAATGTATTTCCTGCAATACCCCTCCCCTAACAATATTGCAACGCACAGAAGGAGCATGCGGTTCAGACTGAATTTAGATTTATCTCAGGTGAAAGCACGGCAATATATAAACCTCGGCAATATCCGGCGAGGATTGGATGACGCGGACGCCACATCATCCGGCAGAGCATCACACTTGGCCTGTCACCGTTTCACAATCCCGATACCGGGAGTGGACGGAAGGGTGACTTTGCCATCCACAATCTTCATCCCGTCAAAAAGGTCATTTGCTATCAGCAGGTTGCCGTCAAGGTCCACCCAATCGGCCAACGGTGCGAGCTGAGCGGCGGCCGACACAGCACACGAGGTCTCGGTCATGCAGCCGATCATCACCTTCATGCCGAGGGCGCGGGCCAACACAGCCATTTTGTAGGCTTCATGCATACCGCCGCTTTTCATGAGTTTGATATTGATGCCGTCGTAGCATCGGGCAAGTGCCGGGATATCGGCCGACGTCTGTACTGCCTCGTCGGCTATTATGGGCAGCGGCGACCGCTCACGCAGCCACGCATGCCCCTCGAAATCCGACTTTCTCAGCGGCTGCTCCACAAAAAGCACATTACGGGTAGCAAGCCACATTATGTTGTCAAGAGCCTCCTCCGGTGACTTCCATCCCTGATTGACGTCAACACATATAGGTCGGTCTGTATGGCGACGGATTGTCTCAATCAACTCACGGTCGCCGGGCACCCCCATCTTTACTTTGATTATACGGTATGGTTCAGCCTCGGCAAGCTTTCGTGAGAGCTCGTCGGGCGAATCAACGGAAACCGTATAGGACGTACACGGCGCCAAAGCGGGGTCAAGTCCGTAAATCTGATACCACGCGCGTCCCATCATTTTGCCCGTAAGGTCGTGGAGGGCAATATCGATTGCAGCCTTTGCGGCACGATTGCCCGGCGCAAGTGAATCCATATATGCGTGTATGTCCTCCAACGCAAATGGATCAGAAAGCCGTGACGGATCAATGAGCGAAAGGAATTCAGTGACGGATTTTACCGACTCTCCAAGATATGGGGGCATCGATGCCTCACCATAGCCGGTGATTGAATCGATGGTGATTTCCACCTGCACTCCCGGAGTGGACGTGCGCGACATGGACGCAAGATTGAATGCATGACGCAACTTCAGCTCATAGGGATAGAATCTTAATTCCACTGCATTTGAGGACACCAAAGAAATTAAAAAGAAAAATAAAGCTATGATTTTTTTCATGACACCGCAAATTTAAACATATTTACGCACAATAAGAACCAATGCATGCATTCAGCGCCAGCCACCTACTGTCACACTCCTCCATGACCTGCGCGATAAGCCCGCGGCGACTGATGGAAGCGTTCTTTGAAACAGCGGCTGAAATACCGTGGCGACGAGAAGCCCAAGGCATAGGCGATATCGGATATATTGGTTTCAGGCTGCTCGCTGAGCATTTTCATTGCATGCTTCATCTTTATGGCAACCACAAAGTCGTTTGGCGTCTGTCCGGAAACAGTCTTGATGCGTAAGAACAGCGATGTACGCGACACATTCATTGCCGCTGCAAACCGGTCTATATTGAAGTCTCCATCGGCGAGGTTCGCTTCCACCACCTCCACTGCGCGGCGCATGAACGCAATATCTGCACCACCTGAGGCAAACATGGAGTTAGTCGTATCATCAGGACGCGCCGGTACCGGCACTTTGTTGTCGGCACGCTTCTGGTGTTTTGACACAAGATTGCGGCAACGGGCCAGCAACTGACGTACATCGAACGGAAGTGTAAGGTAATCGTCAGCACCGGCATTAAGAGCCTCAAGAATCTCGTGGTCAGCGCTATGCGAGCTAACAAATACATACGGTGTATCGGCCGTCGCACTCTGTGACTTCACTTTCCGGCATAGTTTCACACCTGATATACCCGGCAGACTGTAGCCGCTGACAATCAGGCGCGGCGAGTTCTCTTCAATCATGTTCATGGCCTCTGTGCCGTCACCGGTTGACAAGATGCGGAAATAAGGACGGAAAATATCAGTAAGCATGTCACGCAGCTGAACGTTTCCCTCTGCGATTACCATGACATCATCACGCATAGGCTCCGGCTCCTCCTGCTGGACAGCCGGAATCTCGACCGGCAACATCGGACGCGTATGCTGAACGTTATACTCCTTAGCCTGACGGTAATCTCCGGAACCGGCAATCTGGTCATCGGCAAAATGATCGCGTCCCGTTGGCAGTGTCACAACAAACGAGGCTGATTGCCCTGGAGTGCTGAACACCTCTATTTTGCCATGATGCAACTCCACGATACCCTTGGCGAGCGCAAGCCCGACACCCACACCCTGCCAGTCGCCATCCACATCTGTATTCCCCTGATAGAACCGGTTGAAAATTTTGTCGATGTCCTCTGCCGGGATACCACATCCGGTGTCTGACACCTCGATTACCACTGTTCCGTCGCCACGGCGCACACTCAGTGTAACCTCCCCGCCGGCTTCCGTATGCTTGAATGCATTGGAAAGCAGATTATTCACCACCTTCCGCAACTGCGCGGGATCATACCATAACATCAACGACTCATTGGAACGGTTAAAACGGAACCTGATATCCTTGTCCGCTGCATAATCACGGAAAAGAGCATGAATTTCAGCCAGAAACTTGACCACATTATGTTCACCTACCTTGATATTCATGGCACCCTGCTCGTAGCGGCGGAAATCGAGCAGTTCGGCCATCATGTCACGCATAAGGACGCAATTGGTATATGCCCCGTTCACTTTATTAAGAAGTGCATGTGGCATCTGTGGCGAACGCATCAGCGACTCCATTTTCCCCATAATCAGAGCCAACGGCGTGCGGAACTCGTTGGATATATTGACAAAAAAACGCAACTTGTTCTGATTCAGCTCTTCCATGTCATTGCTGCGCTGGCGCTCGAGCGCTATGGCCTGATGCATGGCAACGCGTCGACGGTAAATGCTTACACTCCACCATCCAAGCCCCAGTGCAGCAAGGACATAGGCCACAATAAGAGTCCAGTGCAGATAGAACGGAGGGAGCACGCTGACCTCAAGAATATGCTCCGGTGCATCGGGGTCCGACGATCCGCGCACATGCAGCCGATAGTCGCCCGGATCAAGATTGGTAAAACTTACCTGACGGTCGGCAGGCATGGGCAGCCAATCGTCCGAATAGCCTTCAAGACGATATTGCGGAACGAGATTACTGTCGTGAGTGAAGTCCGTAATGGCGTACTGCAGCGTAAAAAAGTTATGAGCACCGTTGAGAGTGAGAGATTTTGTGGCAGACAAAGCCGTGGGCAATATCCCTGAATCGTCGGTGGCACCAATCTCCCGGCCATCTACAAAAAGCCTGACGGGGAACACCGAGTAGCGCGTTTCGCGCGGTTTAAGATCATTCGGGGAGAACGTAACCAACCCGTCGATTCCTCCTGCATAAGCCATGGTTCCGTCAGCCGACAAATGTATTGCCTTGTTATTGAATGCACTGAGCGGCACAGCTCTGCCGATGCTGTAGGAGGTGGTCTGTTCTCCATCAAGCAAGGCAAGTGCCTTGTCGGTCAGCACAAGCAAACGTCCGTCGGGAAGCTGACGCGCACCAAACACACAATCGGACGGCAAGCTTCCCTCTGCATGCGTATAATGTATGAATTGCTCCCGCTCACGGTCAAAACGGTCAAGGCCGACTTCAGATGTGCCGATCCAGATATCGTTTGAAGGCGACACATAAAGAAAATTTATGCCGTTGCTGCCCAGCGAATGCGGCAAGGCATCATCGTGACGATAAAGCTTCATGCGCCTTGTGTTGAAATTATAGCTGTACAAACCGCCCTCGGCGCCACCGATCCAGAGAGTACGGGCATGGTCAAGGACTATGTCCAGAGCGAGCGATATGACGTGCCCCTCCGAGCCGGTACGGAACAATGGCGAAAATGCGCCCGATGGGATATCAAACCTGTAAATGCCGTCATGGGTTGCCAACAGTAGGGTGTTCTGGTCGTACATTTCTATGTCGCAAACAATATTGGCCTTATCATTCCCCAGAGGGAACACGGTGTACTCGCCCGTGGTCGGATTGTATTTTTTGAGGCCGCCCAGATGAGTGCCTACCCACAGACATCGCCTGTGCGCATCATATTTAAGCGCTTTTATGTTATTATAGTCACTTCCGGAATGCATATGCCAGTCAATAGCACCGGTGAGAGGATCTAAACGGTTGAGTCCTCCCCCCTCGGTTGCAATCCATACCTTCCCGTAATTATCTTCAGCCATCTCTCCCGTCACCGGATAACTCAGCGACATACCGGGCGAATTGTCGGCACGGTATGTATTGAAAATGTCATTCTCGGGGTTATAATACAACAGACCGTTAAAGTACGTGCCCACCCACACAGTACCCTGCAGATCGCAGGTAAGCGACCACACAGATGAATGGCTCAAGCGCTCGGCTGTAGTGCTCTCCGGAGTATATGCCCCGGTAAGATAATTGTCGAAGTGCGCACCTCGGCCACTGTAACACGACAGGCCCTCGAATGTTCCTACCCAAAGGCGCCCCCTGTTGTCGCGGCACACACTGCGGATAAAATTGGAACATACAGATGCAGGGTTACCGGCGTTGTGTCTGAACTGCTGAATGTGTCCGGAAGGATCTATCATATACAGTCCGTCAGCATGCGTGCCGACCCAGATTTTACCGTCATAATCGGCAAAGACACATGTGATATTTCCATGCGGAAGCACCGTTTTGCTCTTCCCGTCATGCAGATCATGCCTTATCAGCCCCCCATCCACCATACCAATATATAAAGCGGAATCAACAACGTTTAGAACCGATACTTCCGAACCTACACCTTTGATATCTATTTCGGTGCTCCTTCCATCAGGGGTCAACGTAGCAATGCGCCGCCCGAAGGCGTAAAACAGGCGCCCACTGCCGTAGGCCACTGCAGTTGCCTGCCTCACCGGAACATTCGTGAACCGGTCAGCCGACAAGTCATAAATGCAGATGCCCGGGATAGTGAGCACATACACATGGCCGGCTCTGTCACCGGTAATGGCACGCACATAGTTACTCATGGGCGAAAATTTATCGCCCGGAATTTTTCTGAAATTCCTGATATGGGTACCGTCGTATACATCAAGTCCTCCTCGCGTACCGATCCATAACAAGCCCCGCTCATCCTGATACGTGGCCATGACCGAATAGTGAGACAACCCGTCGGCCATTGTCAGGCGGCTGAACGCCGGCTCTGACGCAATTGCCGTGCAGAATGAATACAGCAGATTGATTATAAGCAATGTCAGCACTGTCAGGTGCCTGGATCCGTTGAAATTGGCATGTGCTGTGCGGATGTTTTTCATAACGCTGCAAAATTAGGCATTATTTTTCAATAATATGCATAAATAATCCAACTAAACGTACAATATAATTCCAAATAGCACGTATTATTCTCTACATGTGCATTATTTGTACGGTTTGCACAGATACCCTTTATCCCAAAGTAATAAATTTGCATTGTAAATGAAAAACAACAAACACAACACCCTCCATGAAAGCACTCTTTAAATCATGTCCGCTGTTGTTCGCCGCTACAGTTGTGACATCGGCAGCAGGTTCGCCTGCATCGGACTTCATCAATGAGAATGTAGCCCACGCAGCAAATCAGTACCGGGGTCACCTGGATACAATTGACAGCATAGGGCATTTTGTAAATCCCCGCACCACCCTTCCGGACGGCAGTATATGGTATGTACCGGTCGACGACTGGTGTTCCGGATTTTTCCCCGGCAGTCTGTGGTATCTTGGAGAGCTGACAGGCGATCAGGATTGGAGCCGTCGTGCCGCTGATTACACAGAGACGCTCGACTCAGCCCAATATCTCACCTGGCATCACGATGTCGGCTTTATAATAGGGTCAAGCTATCTCAACGGCTATCGCCTCGGGAAAAAAGAGCAGTATGCCCCCGTAGTTGTCAATGCCGCAAAATCTTTGGCAACACGCTTCCGTCCCGGTGCCGGAGTGATTCAGTCGTGGAACGTCGACAAAGGATGGCAAAGCGAACGCGGATGGGCCTGCCCTGTGATCATAGACAACATGATGAACCTCGAGATTATGTTTGAGGCCACCCGCCTTACAGGCGACTCCACCTTCTATGATATTGCCGTATCACATGCCAACACAACTATGGCACACCATTTCCGCCCTGATTTCAGCTGCTACCATGTAGTTGACTACGATCCGGCTACGGGCGATGTGCGTCACCGGCAGACCGCACAGGGATATGCCGACGAATCGTCGTGGGCCAGAGGACAGGCATGGGCGCTCTACGGCTATACCATGTGCTACCGCTACACCGGCGATCCCAACTACATATATCAGGCTATCAAAGTGTGCGATATGATTTTCAACACACCTTCGATGCCCGACGATCTTGTGCCGTACTGGGATTACAATGCCCCGAACATACCGTCGGAACCACGCGACGCATCGGCTGCGGCATGCACCGCATCGGCGCTCTATGAACTGTCAACCTACCTGCCCGGCCGAGGCTACAAGGAATTGGCCGACAAGGTTGTCGCATCTCTTTCAAGCCCTGCCTACCGCACCGCTACGGGAGAGAACAACCATTTCCTGCTCATGCATTCTGTCGGCTCAATCCCCCACGGTCATGAAATCGACGTGCCCATCAACTATGCCGACTACTATTATTTAGAAGCACTCCTTCGCAAGAAAAAGCTTGACGAAGGCTGCACCAAGCTGTTCTGAACAAATAAACCGACCCCTGCAAGACATGAAACAACTTACAGTTCTCTCGCTCCTGCTTCTTATGCTTCTGGTTCCGGCATACTCGTCGGCTCAGACAGCATCCGGAAGCGTCACGGTCACCGGCACAGTGGTCGACGAAGCCTCTTTGCCTCTGATTGGCGCCAGCGTGAACGTAATCGGAACCAAACCGCCCGTCGGTGTAATCACCGACATCGACGGGAACTTTGAACTGCAGCTGACAAAACCGGATGCAACTCTTGAAGTGCGTTACGTCGGTTATGAAACTGCAGAAGTCAAGGCCACGCCGGGTACAAACATGGAAATTATCCTCAAGGAAAACTCCACTGCCCTCGAGGAAGTGGTGGCAATCGGTTACGCAGTCACCAAAAAAAGCGACCTTACAGGGTCGGTGGAAAAAGTTTCGATGAAGGACCTCAACAAGGCAAACGTGTCCTCCTTCGACCAGGCTCTCGGTGGCCGCATTGCCGGTGTGCAGGTCGTTGCCTCCGACGGACAGCCCGGCGAGGGTGCCAACATCGTGATACGAGGCTCAAACACCATTTCCGATTCGGCCGACGGCACTCCGCTTTATGTAATTGACGGTTTCGCAACGGACGACCCCAACGCCGGTGCCATCAATCCCGCCGACATCGAATCAATCGACGTCCTGAAGGACGCTTCGGCCACGGCCATCTACGGCGCCCGCGGCGCCAACGGTGTAATCATAATCACCACCAAACGCGGCACGGAATCCGCACCGCGCATCACCTATGAAGGCTCCGTCAGTTACCAGCGGCGTCCGAAGGGCCTGAAACTGCTGCAGGGACGTGAATTTGTTGAGTTGCAGGCCGAAATGCTCACTCCCGACGAGATGAACAAAACCTACTTCAGCTATGATGAGGCTCTCGGCCGCTATCAGACGCTCGACGATTACAACAACCGCAAATCCACCGACTGGCAGGACGAGGTGTTCCGCAACGCCCCGATGACCAACCACCATCTGGCCCTTACCGGCGGCACAAAGAACACACGCTACTCCGCGGCCCTCTCGTATTATCTGCAGGAGGGTACGATCATCAAATCCTCTTACGAGAGCATAAAAGCACGCTCCACTCTGGACCAACGCATCTCCCCCACCGTAAAAATAGGCGCCGCAATCAATTTTGCCAACAATCTGTCGGTGGGATCAGCACCGACACAGGGCGACGGTCAATCCACTCAGTATTTCCTCTATCAGGTGCTTGCCTACCGCCCGGTAAAATACCGTTCCACCGACGATCTGGAAGACATAGTTGACAACAACGGAGGGACTTATCCCTACAACCCCGTTAAGACGATACAGAATACGTATGAACGTCTCCGCAACCGTCAGCTGTCAATGAACGCCTATCTGAACTGGGACATTCTGCCCGACCTTCTGTTCAAAGCCACCTTCGCCTACACCTGGCGGGAGGCCCGCACCGAAAAGTTCTATAACAAGGACACATATTTCGGCGATCCGGCCTACTCCCCTACCGGCTCGAACGGCAGCTTCAACATCAAGGAATGGAACAGCTGGAGCAACGAGTACACGCTCAATTACCGCCACCAATGGGGACAGCACAAGTTCAATGGTCTTGTCGGTATGTCTCTGTCAAGCAAGCAGATTTCAAATGTCGGGGCAAAAAGTGTCATGATTCCCTGGGACGAACTTGGATTCTGGGGCATAGACTCCGGAACAGCCCAAAGCGTATTGGCAGACAACGTACGCGACCGAATGATGTCGTTCTTCGGACGATTCAACTACGATTTCCGGGGGCGCTATCTGTTCACAGCCACCCTGCGTGCCGACGGTTCTTCTCGGTTCGACAACCACAAATGGGGCATTTTCCCCTCGGCATCCATGGCCTGGCGCATCATCGACGAGCCCTTCATGGCCGGAGCCACCGGATGGCTCAGCAACCTGAAACTGCGCATAGGCTGGGGTGCTACAGGCAACAACGCCACCCGTGAGATGTATCCCTCCAACCTTCTCTACTGGGGAGGTGAGAACTATCCGTGGAACAACAATCTGCATCAGGCCCTGTACATGCTGCAGCTGGCGAACCGCAATCTGAAATGGGAAACCACATATCAGACCAACATCGGCCTCGACTTCGCGCTATGGAACAACCGCCTGCACGGGTCGGTGGACGTTTATGACAAGGACACTCGCGACCTTCTGCTCTACGCCGACGTTCCCCCTTCAATCGGTTTCACACAGGTGCAGCAGAACATCGGCAGCATCTCGAACCGTGGACTTGAAATCACGCTTAACGCCACTATTCTTCCCGGCATACGCGGATCGTTGAAATGGACCTCAAGCTTCAACATCTCTTTCAACAAGAACAAGGTCACCGCGCTTTCCAACGGACAGGAGAGCCGCATGGCAGGCATCAGGTATCCGTCGATTCCCGACCTCTACATATGCAAAGTAGGTCATCCTCTTTCCGAAATGTACGGCTACGTCTACGACGGTGTGTACCAGTATTCCGACTTCGACGAGGTGTCGCCGGGCGTCTTCCGCCTCAAGGACGGCATTCCCGACAACACCAACGACCGCGCAAACATACGCCCCGGCGACCCCAAGCTCCGCGACATCAACGGCGACGGGAAAATCACCACTGAGGACCGCACCATCATCGGCCACGGACTGCCGATACATACCGGCGGATTCATCAACAACTTTGAGTGGAAAGGCTTTGACCTCAGCATATTCCTGCAGTGGAGCTACGGCAACGACGTGATAAACTACAACCGCGTGCTGCTCGAAAGCCTTCAGGGCAGGCATCTGAACCAGCTTGCCTCTGCCGCCGACCACTGGCGTCCGGACACCCCCACCGACTACCTGTGGGCACCCAACCGCGGCCTCAACAACCTGCACACTTCGCGCGAAGTGGAGGACGCATCCTTCCTGCGTCTGAAAAACATTCAGCTGGGCTACACCCTCCCGGCCAAATTGCTCCGCGGCACACGCCTCTCAGCTGTCCGCCTCTACCTCGCCGCACAGAATCTGGCCACATGGACGCGCTACACCGGGTACGACCCTGAAGTGTCAACCCGCAATTCCGCCATGACACGCGGATTCGACTATTCTGCCTATCCCAAGGCACAATCATTCACCTTTGGAGTAAAAATCGATCTATGAAACTTAAAACATATTTTCTTGGGGCTGCATGCTCATGCATGCTGTGGTCCTGCTCTTTCCTTGAGACCGAGCCCTTCGACTATATCGACGGCGACGATCTCTACCACACACCCGAGACCTGTATGGCCGGGCTGGCGGGCGTCTATGATGCACTCACCGCCACCGGTGCCTACGGCCAGAACCTGTGGGGCGACCTTGACGCCGGAACAGACATTCTCGTCTACAACCGCAACTATGGAACGGGATATATCCAGATTTCCAATTATAACTACAACAACAGCGACAAGGCGCTTCTCGACAGCTGGACAGCCCTTTACAACGGCATAAACCGTGCTAACGATTTCATTGAGCGCATCGGACGCAGCGACGACACTCAATGCGGCGGCCCTCGTGCCAAAGCAATGTACCTCGGTGAGGCCAAGGCCCTCCGCGCACTCTGCTACATGAACCTCGTGGCATTCTGGGGAGAAGTGCCCTTGCGGCTTGAACCCACATATAACCTCGACACACAGCTTAAAGCAAAAGCCCCGCAGGCCGAGATATATGCCCAGATCACCGCAGACCTTAAAGATGCAGCCGAAGGATGCCTTGACGTGCGCGAGCTGCCATCGCCGGGACGCATGTCGCAGACTGCCGCCGAGGCTCTGCTTGCACGTGCCTACATGTGGCAGGCCGGCTATCCTCTCTATGCCGACACGTGGGGAGAGGCACTGAACTGGGCACGCAAAGTGGCCGATTCCGGACGCCACAACCTCCTGCCGCGCGAAAATGGCGGCTACCGGCAGGTGTTCATCAACATGTGCTCGAATCTCTATGATCTCTCCACCTATGAGTCCATGTTCGAGATAGAATTCTACGGCAACGGACAGACGCAGACCAATGAGGCAGGCCGTCTCGGCCTGTACATCGGCGTGACCCAGCAGACACCCAGCGACAACCACCCTTACGCCTATGGTCTGTACGACGCCACCAAATACCTGTTCCGCCTCTATGAGGATGGTGACGACCGCCAATGGTGGAACATCGCCGACTACAAATACGTAACGACCAACGGCGTTGTTAGCGAACAACCCCGCACCACAGCCGAACGCAATCAGGAAGACGGCAACGCGGCAAAATGGCGTGCGAAGTATATACCCGAACGTCCGCTGTCACGCAACAATTCGTCAATCAACTTCCCTGTCATGCGCTTCTCCGATGTACTGCTGATGGTGGCGGAATGCAGCAACCACGTTTACGGACGCCCCACCACCGAAGCATTCGCCGCCCTGAACCGTGTGCGCCGCCGCGCAGGAGCATCCGAAGTGAACCCCTCGGATGCCCCCGACTTCGAAAGCTTCAACAGGCTTGTCATTGAAGAGCGCACACGCGAACTCTGCTTCGAAGTGCCGCGCCGCATGGAACTCCGCCGTCACGGTGCCGATTTCTTCACATCGCAGATAGAGGTCCTCGCCGACCAGTCGCTCAACGCCCAGAACAAAAAGACCGGCTACGACCTTGAATCAATCAAGGCTCTCCCCGCTCTCAATATGCAGCCCAAACACATCTATTTCCCCATCCCGCAGGCCGAACTCAATGTGAACACCGCCTGCACACAAAACGTCAACTGGTGATGAAACCTCTTCTGATTTTCTCCATAGCAGCCGCATCCATGCTGAGCG
The DNA here is from genome assembly GCA_900540205.1 of uncultured Porphyromonadaceae bacterium. Taxonomy (GTDB): domain Bacteria; phylum Bacteroidota; class Bacteroidia; order Bacteroidales; family Muribaculaceae; genus UBA7173. The sequence goes on from UQER01000005.1 coordinate 79,851, forward strand.
CATGCAGCGATTCGGTGGAACCTGTCGACTTCACGGTAAGCGTGCCGGCGGGAGTGAACGCATCCGCAGGAGAACCGGTACGCTTCGTGTTCTCCGGCAATCCTGACTACATCACCTTCTTCTCGGGTGAAAGCGGATGCGACTATGCCGCGGCAGGACGTCTGGAAGCCGACATAACAGGGCTGGAACTCACATGCGCCATGCGCCAGCAGTACAACGACCGCGAGTACCTTGACCGCCAGCTGGTCTATGTCTACGTTTCCACCGATTTCAATGGCGACTACACCCCTGAAAGTCTGAATGCTGCTACATGGACACCGCTCACCGGTGCAGGTGCCAACAGCCTGCCTGTGCCTGTGGCCACGTCGGCATCGGCTGTCGAATGTAGGGGCAGCATTGAGCTGGAGCAGTATATCAGGCCTGACAGCCCGTTCTATCTCGCCTTTCTATACAATGCACCCGGCCGCGCAAATATCCCGACTGCCAACGGTGGCGGCCGATACGTGGTAAGGCCACGAATCGACATAACCGACCTGGAGCTGACCAAGAAGCTCGCCGACGGCACAACTCAGGTTCTCGACAATGCATCGGCACAGTTCGGCTTCCGGCCGGTCTACGAGCGTTCCTATAAGCAGTCGAACTTTCTCGTAACAGACGACGGAATGCTGTTCCAGCCGGTGGCCGCCGTTGTCGACCCGCTCACCGGACACGAACCCGACGAGCGTGTGTGGATGGTGTCAACACTTATCGACCCGCGCAAAGTCGAACCCGACCGCGGTGTGGCAATCAAATCGATAGAAGCTCGTCTTGACTTCTATGATCACGTCTACACCCGACCGGGAACCTACACCGCCACATTCGTAGCCACAAACGCAAACATGTGGGACAGCGAACGCAACATCCAACAACACACAGTCTACATACGATGAAACACACACTAACACCAATCTTTCTCGCTCTTGCCGGAGTGGCATGCAGCTGCAGCGACGATCCTTCGGACGCGCAGCTGCCTCCGGTAACCGAGGAAAAGCCGCAGCCCGACATCCCGGCCGAACCTCCAACCGGGTGCCGGTTATGGGTGGATTTCGCCGAAGGGCGTTCAGCACTGCTCCCCGACTTTTCATACGCAGGTTATGCGTGGGGTGAAAGGCCGTTGCCCGATGTAGACCATCAGATATTCAACGTATGCGACTACGGTGCAATCCCCGACGACCGCCTCTCCGACCGCGCGGCATTTGAAAGCGCCATCCAGGCGGCCACAGCCGACAACCGGCATGGAGCCGTTATCTACGTGCCGGCCGGACGCTACGAGCTCCACGGCAACTCAGATCCGAACACCCCGATAATCATTGACGGGGACAACATAGTGCTCAGGGGCGCAGGAGCCAACGCTACCGTACTCAGCATGTCATGTCCCGGTCAGGTGCTTGACGGCACGTTGTGGAACACGCCCGAACTCCTCTCGTTCCGTTATGTACGTTCCCGCTCCGACGAACAGTTGCGACTCACAGAAATTACCGCTGAATCGCAGGCCGGTTCACACGAAATCGAAGTAGCATCAGCCTCCGCCCTGTCGGTGGGACAAAGAGTGCTCGTAAAACTCGCCGGCGACAAACGCCCCGGGACAATTGCCGCCGAGCTTGCCCCGCATGCCGTCGACGGAGAGTTCAGCGAACTGATAACCGAAGGTGTGACTGTGGCGGAATATCACACAGTGAAACGCATCAACGGCCGACGCATCACCCTGTACGAGCCTTTAGGCCACGATATCGACCCTCTTGGCAACTGGACGTTGCATGCTGTCCTTGACCGTAACGGCTGTGGTGTGGAGGACATATGTTTCGAAGGAGCCTTCACCGACGAATTTGTCCACCACAAGGACGCCGTTCACGACAGCGGCTGGCGCATGCTCACATTCCTGCGCCAGGCTCACGGATGGGTGCGACGCTGCCGGTTTGTCAACGTCAGTGAAGCCGTCAGCATAATGCAGTCATGCAATATCACAGTGGATGACTGCACTATTGAGGGCAACGCCGGCCATTCGGCCATACGCTCGCAGGCGTCCACCAACGTACTGATATCCAATGTTGAGGACCGCTCCGGTCAATATCACTCCGTGGGTGTGTCAAAAACCGCCTCGCACACTGTGCTGCTGCGTTGCACCATCGGCGCGTCCTCAAGCTTCGAGGCCCACTGCAGCCAACCGCGCAACACTCTGCTCGACCTGTGCCAGGGAGGGTTGAATCAGAACCACGCCGGCGGCGACGCCGCTCTCGGCCCTAACCATCTGCGCGGCCTCGTGCTGTGGAACTATACTCAGACCGGCGGACAGTCCGGAGAATTCTCCTTATGGAGCCGCAACAACCGCTTTGTCATGCCCGTCATCGCCGGCTTCAAAGGTCCGGCAACATTCAGCCCCTCCGAAACCTCCGTCATAGAGAGCTACGGCACACCCGTAGAACCTCAGTCGCTCTACGAGGCTCAGCTCAAACTGCGACTGGGAAAATAAAAACCGAACACCAGCACCATGATGAAAAAGACAATACTTACCTCCATCCTTCCGGCATTAGCTCTGTCGTTTACCGGATGCCATAACTCCGATGATCCGGAAGCCGTGAACCAGCCGGCGCTGGTACTGGTTGGCGCCGTCTACGACATAGACGCCGAAAGTTCCTCCATCTGGCATTCCGGACAGGCTTTCGGGGTTTACATGCTCGACAACGACCATGCCCCTATTGCAGCCAACGTGAAGCACCTTGCCGACAACCGGGGCACCACTGGTTATCTCGTACCCGAAGGGGCGTCGCTCTATCTTCCGGCCGACGGCCGTGCTGTAAACATCACTGCCTACTACCCGTTTGACGGCATGGCGGTTGAGAATGGACATATCACCACCATTACCGTGCGTGAAGGGATGGCCGCCGACGCCTGCGTCTGGGCGGATGCCCGGAACGCAAGCGGAGCCAATCCTAAGGTGTCGCTCGGATTCAAGTCCCAGCTGTCGCAGATACAGGGGCGGCTGCTGAACGAGGACCCTGCCACGGCACGGATTGTTGTCAGAGTTAATGGCGCTCCCCGAAGTTGCGGTTTCGATGTCATCAACGGCCGCTATGTAGGCACGCCTGACTGCACCAGCCCCATCGGCGCAACCGTGAAAGTGACAGAAGGCGCCTTTGAATTCACCGCGATAGTTGCGGCAACAGAAAGCGCCGTCAACGGACCGTCAATCGAAATAACTGCTCTCGACAGAAACGGCAAGGAAATCCGGACCTATCCCTCGGTTCCTTTGGGGGAAATGCTCGGACTGTCGGGCGGACGCCAATTCGAGCAGAACACCATCTACAACCTTGCCGGCAACCTGAGTGCGGAGAATGTTGACATGAAATTCACGGGTTCATCGCCAATCTGCATTCTCAACTGGGGCACGGATCCCGACGAGGAAACAGGCACCATCATTAAAAATCAAAAAAATTAACCATATAAATCATCCCATAAGCTATGGATTACAAACACATTTCCCTCTTTCTCGGGTTAACACTCCTTATGAGTGCGTGCAGCAACGAACCGGCCGAAGAACCGGCAGCTGCCGACGGTCGCCCTGTAAGCTTCAAGATCAGCTCTGTGCAGAACCGTTCCGTAACCAACCCCGACAACAGCACCGAATTCGTCGCCGGCGACCGCATCGGCATCTACGGTCTCAAAGGCGCCACAGGCTCCAACGTTGCCTTTATGGTGGGCAACGACGGGCAGCTCCAGGCCGAGGCAGGCAACGGCATCTTCTACAACACAACCGGAGGAGCCACTGCCGATTTCCATGCCTACTACCCATTCACAGCCGGCCAGAGCGGCCAGAATGTCAGCTTCACTGTCGGAGCCGACCAGTCGACCGCCGAACTGTTCAATGCTTCCGATTTCATGACAGCCTCCACTCTGGGCATACCCACAGGTTCCGAATCGCCTGTCACTCTTATCTTCCAGCACCGTCTCGCAGTGGTGCAGCTCGAGGTTGTGACATCTCAGACCGATGCACTCAAAGGCGCGTCAGTATGCAACGTGGCAGGAACCGCAGTCTGGGACATGGTGGCGAACACCATGAGCGCTACCGGCGCCAACACCACCGTGAAGATGTGGGGACGCAGCGACGACGGCCTCACCTACTGGGCAGCAGTTCCGGCACAGACCGTTGCACAGGGCACTCGCCTGCTCACACTCGACTTCGGTGACGAGACATATGCATTCACCACCACCGCCCCCGTAACACTCAGCGAAGGTCTTATCAAAAAATTCCGCATCGGCATAGGCGACAAGAACGACGTTGTTGTATTCTCACCGGATCTTGAGGTCAAACCCTGGCAGGAAGATCCCGATCACGTGGAAGGTTCCGGCGAACTGGTTGAGCCCGATCCCCTCATGCCCCTGCAGGACTTCTCCGCCTTCAATCCCATAGCGATCAGCAAGAACAAAGAGGAGATCACTGCCCCGGGCTGGTATCTCTTCCACCTCTACGACAATGATATCCTGGAAGTCACCGCCGACGGCGACCGCGACAAAGTGATGCACATCAAACGCGTGCTTCAGGATGGCAAAACCGGTCTCGAATGGCATAACGGCGCCTACTATTACGCCGCAGCAAACCCCGAAAAACGTGTCTACACCCTCACCTTCACCGCCCGCTCGTCGTTTGCCGAAAACATGAAAGGCAACCAGCTCCGCATCGGCGCATACATGAAGGATGCCGAAGGCAAGGACAATTTTGTGGCACTACGCAAGGGCGACGACCTCGTGACCACCATCTACTATCAGGTGCCATCTGAGGAATATGCCCAATACACACTTGAGTTCGACATGTCGAAAGTATCCACCACTCACAACGGCAACCCCCAGACCGCATGGGCAGAACCGGATGCCGACATGCTGAAACTTGTGACCCTCTACATATCATCCAACGCTGCCGGCATCGACTTCTGGATTGACGACATCACCTGGAAATAAAAACAAAAACACACATCTATCTCAAAAAAAATCATAAAACAGAATATTATCATGAAAAAATTTGCATTTATAGCAGCCAGCACACTTCTTCTCGCATCGTGCTCGGAGGAGAACGCACCCGTGAATCCTGCCGAGAATCAGGCCATCACACTCAGCATCAGCGAACCGGTAGTGCTGTCGCGCACCGTCACCTCCGAAACCGGAAATGTGCTTAAAACCACCTTTGTTGCCGGCGATCAAATCGGCGTTTCGGCCACCGGCGGAGCATCCGCAACCAATGCGAAATTCACAGTATCGGCCGACGGCACAAGCCTCACCACAGAAACTCCCATCAACTTCCAGTTTAACACTGAGGCGGTCCTCACAGCCTACACACCCTATGCGGCAGGCACATCGGCCAACGTAGCTTTCACCATCAAACCCGACCAGACTGTGGCAGATGATTTCAACGCATCCAACTTCATGACCTCGAAAGCCACTGTCAGCAAGGCTAATCCAACTGCCAGCCTTACATTCAGCCCCCGCATGACTTTGGTTTATGTAGAGATGGCTGGCGCTCTTGGCGTAAACGCCACCAACCTCAAGCTCCGTGGCATCAAGCCCTCACTGACTTGGACTGCAAGCACCGACGCTGTTGTAGCTGAAGGTGGTGCAACCGACGTGACAATGCACAAAGCAGCCGACAAATCTGTGTTTATGGCATTCATTCCGGCACAAACCACCACAGCCGGAGAGCAGCTTTTTGCAATCACCATAGGCTCTGACAGCTATTCATACAAACCCACCGGCGAAATCGCGTTCAAGGAAGGCACAGTAAAGCGCTTCAAACTCACTGTAAATGCCGACCAGACCGTTAACATCGAATCGAGCGTTGTAAACGGAACCGACTGGACAAATGACGGAAATGCAACAGAGAATGAAAGCGGAGAATTAACCCGCAATTATCTTGAACTTATCTCTGTAGCTGATGGAACATTCACCGGCAAAACCCTGAATCCCATAACCGGCTTGTCAGGCGCCCAAGAAGGCTGGAACGCCCTTATCGCCGGTACGGATAACAGCTCAACCATCACCATTGAAAATGATGCAGCCGTAATTGCCACTAATGGCGGTTCATGGTATCAGCGCGCGCTCTACTTCCGCGCGCCAAACAACATCAACATCAATACTGCACATAAATTCCAGCTCAAATTTGAAGTAAAAGGTGGCACTGATATCCAAGTTGCTGTAATGCGCGGACAAGAAACGGGAACATTTACCTCAAATGCTTACTTCGCAGTTGCGGGCAATACTGCCGCAAAAGTGGAGAAAACGGAGGCCGACTATACCACAAAGACTCTTGAAGTTGATTTGTCGAAGATATCTACTGGCAATGTGGATTTCAGTACCGGAATCGGTGTAATCTTCTTTGCAAAAGACGGCACCGAACAGACCCACTACATCAAGAACGTATCGCTCATAGAAATAGAGTAATGCCATACGGCATCTCTCCCCTGCTAACCCAGCTTTAGAATGAAACATATAATCACACTTGCAGCTCTCATCCTATGTCAGGCTGGCGGTCTGGCACAGGAGCTGAGCTTCGAGCATCTCTCGCACGATTTCGGAGTTATATCCGAGGCCGACGGCAAGGTGAGCCATGACTTCAGGTTCACCAACACCGGCAACGCCCCGCTTGTAATCAAGGACGTGATAACCGGATGCGGATGCACCGCGGCCAAATGGTCGGACAAGGAGTATGCGCCCGGACAGAGCGGCACAGTGCGCATATCCTATCATCCTGAAGGCCGCAAGGCCGAAACAATCTCGATTGTATCGGAAGTGTTCAGCAATGCAGGCAAACCTGTGGCCCTCACCATCGAGGGGCGCGTGGAACTTGCCCACCATTCGTATGTGAATTTCTTCGACCCGACGCAAGGACAACGGTCGAATGCACCGGTTCCTCAACCGGCCGACGACTACGAGCGCGTGCTGCAGCGCATACGCGAGCAGATCTTCGCCTCCATCGCAACAGAAAAGCTCGACCAGAACGCATGCTCGCTGATGAAACTCATGACCCCGGAAGGCACATGGCCCGACATTGATTATGCCTGCCGTTTCCGCACCAACTGGGATCCGCTGAAACATCTGAACAATGTGAAACGCATGTGCACTGCCTTTGCCAACCCCGCATCCTCCTACTACGGACACCCGGTACTGTTCCGCGCCATCGACGCATCGATACGCGCATGGAACAAGCACCACCCCACTTCGTTCAACTGGTGGTACAACCAGATTGCCGCCCCCAAAGTAATGGGCGACATACTGGCGCTGCTTGAAGGTGCGCCGCAGAAACCGTCGGCCACTGTTCTGCAGGGTCTGATGGACATGATGGCAGCCAGCGATCCGCGCGAATGGACCGGCGCCAACAAGCAGGACATCTCCATCCACCACATTGTGCGCGGATGCGTGATGAAGAACGACTCGATTGTCACCACGAATGTAAACGAATTTTTCGAGCCGGTGCGCATCACCGATTTCGAGGGTATACGCGAGGACCTTTCGTACCAGCAGCATAAACGGCAGCTGTACATAGGCGGTTACGGCACGGTGTTCATCGACAACATCTCCAAAATAGCGCCTATGCTCACAGGCACACGGTTTGCCATGCCGGACGACAAGGTGGAGCTGTTCTCGCGGTTTGTGCGCGACACTTACCTGAATGTATTCCGCGGACGGCACATGGACTTCAGCGTATGCGGACGCTCCGTATCGCGCCCCAAGATGCTCGACGGAGGCACATCGGAGGACCTGTTTGCCCGCATGAGCGCACTCGACCCGGCGCATGCCGACGAATATGCGCAGATTGCCAAACGGTTCGCCACAGGCAATGCATCGGCAGGCCGCAAGGCGCGCAACACCATGTTCTACACCTCCGACTACATGCTCCATAACCAGCCCCGCTACGACTTCTCGGTACGTGCCGTGTCGAACCAGACGTGCCGGTCGGAAAGCGGAAACGGCGAGAACCTGCTGGGACTATATCTGAGCGAGGGTGCAACCTGCATCCGCGTTGCGGGCGATGAATACACCGACATATTCCCTGTGTGGGAGTGGGACAGCATTCCCGGCACCACCCTCCCCACAGGCGAAAAGCACAACCCGCACGAATGGGGTGTTGACGGATGTTCCGACTTTGTGAAAGGTGCATCCGACGGCCTCAACGGCGTCATGGCATATGCTATGGACGATTACGGGGTAAGCGCCCGCAAGTCATGGTTCATGTTTGACCGTCAGGTGGTGTGCCTCGGCGCCGGAATTAAAGGTGACTCGCTTTTCACCACACTGAACCAGTGCCACCTCACATCGGATGTCTTTCTGATGTCTGACAGCACCACTACAAGGCTTGCACCCGAATCGCGCTACACCGGGCCGTTCAAGGGCTACGTATGGCAGGGGAAGGTGGCCTACTATCTCCCCGACGAGGCAAACATCGACCTGCGGAACACCACGCAGACCGGCAACTGGGCCCGGATAAACTTCAACCAGTCCACCGAACAGGTAAGCAAACCGGTGTTTAACTTTGCCATAAGCCACGGCGACAAGGCTGACGGCGGCAATTACGCCTACGTGGTCATACCGGGTATCGCCTCCCCAATGGCAGTGCAGCATCTCGACCCTGCAGAGATTGAGATAGTGGCCAATACGCCCCTGTGCCAGATTGTGGTTAACAAACGGCTCGGCATTGCCGGAGCGGTGTTCTATGCCCCGGGCAGCGTCACATGGGAAGGGCATACATTCAGCTCAGACAAACCTGATGCGAAACTGATAAAATACGATATCAAAGCATAACGGAATCAATTGCTACAATTCTACGGTACGATTAAAAAAACGAGAAAAGATTGAACTGGTAGATGCGAATCGGCGGGCACTCCCCGCCGGTTTCGCTGTTTATATCCACCGCAACCCGTATATGCCATTTACATTCCCGATTAACTCAAAATGTTAATTCGGCAAGAAAAAAGGAAATGTTGCCGCACCACTATTGCGTGTCTGCTAAAAAATATAATATCTTTGTAAAAACTTTTAACGGCGCGATCACGCCACAAAACCCTCTTACAGCTAAATCACTCACATTTGGTATTTTTTATGAACAAAATCCGTTTTTTATTACTGATTATTGTACTGGCCGCTACCGGCAATGCAGCCGTAGCGCAATCGAACGGTGCGGCCTTTAAGAAACAGGCACAGACATTTCTTGACAACAAGGAGTACATCAAGGCACGTTATTATTTCCTTCAGGCCTATAGCTCGTTCGCACAGCACAACGATATGGCCAATGCCGTTGAATGCGGTGTCAAGGCCAGCGCGCTCTATCATCGTGAGAACTACTACAAAGAGGCTTTCGACGTGCTGCGCCGTGCGGAAACGGTATTGTCGGAATCCGAGACCAAGGGTGGGAAAACCCTGCCTCAGCTCCACTACCCTATTGTCCGGGAGCGTATGCAGATGTACATGAAACTGAAAAACGGAGCGAAGACAAAGGAACTGGTCGACCAGCTCAACCAGCTGGCCAAAACCGCTGCCACAGATTCTCTCGCAAATGACGCCCTGTACGCACAGGCAAATTACTATTACTCATTCGGAATGCCGCAGCAAGGCGACGCCGCGCTCGACCGTCTGGTGGCCAAACACAAGGAAGCAAAAGAATACGGCAAGGTGAGCGACTGTTACAAGACACTCATTGGCATAGCCACCAAAGCCAACAACGCACGCCTCACCTCGCGTGCCTACGACAAGCTCATGGCATGGAACGATTCCGTGCGCGCACTCATGGCTGCCGACGAACTGGCGGTGCTCACCAAGAAATATGACGAAAGTCTGGCAACCATTGAAGCTAAGGACAGCACCATAAGCACCAAGCAGTACACAATAGTCGCACTATGCATTCTCGCTGCCATTCTGGCGGGAGCCCTCGTGTTCGGCGCCATCATCCTGATGCGCTACATCCTGCTCACCCGCAAACAGAAACACACAATCGAGACAGCCAACGAGCATGCGCGCCTTAAGAATGAATTCATAGCCAACATTTCCAACCAGCTGCGTCCAACCATTGAAAAGCTGGATCAGTCGCAGCCGCCCGTCAAAGCCATTCAGACATTCCTTAAGGATGTGCAGGAGCTTTCTGACCTGGAAAATTCTCTCGGCCAGAAATACGAGCCGGAAGAATGCAATGCCCAGACATTCTGTCAGGATGCCATAGACGGCATAAAGGCCATGACAAAGCCGGGGGTATCGCTTGTTGTGGATGCTCCGAAGGTGACCATGCCGCTGTGTCGCGAACCACTTGCAGAGGTGCTTCACCATCTGCTCGTCAATGCCGCACTCCACACTCCGGAAAACGGCCGGATATCTCTGGAACTGAAGAAACGCGGTGCCAAAGTTTACCAGCTTATCGTCACTGACAGTGGTGCCGGAATTCCGGAAGACGACTGTGCCGACCTGTTCAAACCGTTCTCAAGCATCCGTGACCTTACGCACGGCGATGGCCTCGGATTACCCATCTGCAACCTCAAACTGACAAAGATGGGCGGATCAATAAGCCTTGACACGGAATACAAGCGCGGTGCTCGGTTTGTCATCGCATTGCGTTCCTGATTTCCACAACAACCCGAAAAACAACGCCCCTGCCATCTCAGTCCCTGGCAGGGGCGTTGCGGTTATCTAATGCAAACGCAAGCAGTCGATTACATCAATTTATATTGGTTTATACCGGCGTCACATCGTTCACATCCACAAGGTGATGGATAATGGCAAAGATTGTCAAGCCGGCAGCCGAATGAATTTCAAGTTTGGCACTTATGTTGCGTCGGTGCGTGGCAACCGTATGCACGGATATGCACAACTCATCGGCAATCTCTTTATTCACTTTTCCCTGCGCGATGCAGCGGATTATATCTTTTTCTCTCTCGCTGAGCAGCAATAGCTGCCTTCCGGTCTCATCTTCCGTTATCGCCGCCGGCTGCACTTCGGCTGTGGGTGATCTTTTCAACTCCTTTTCAAGCCTTTCCACCGCAGGTATGAACAGCTTGCTTTCCACGTCGAAGTGGCGCAGCATGTCGCGTTCACACATGATTATATCGAACAACGCTCCGCTCAGACGGGCGTTCTCCTTCTGCTTATAATGGTATATGAATATATCTTTCAGTTCCTTGAGCTTGGTTACCGGATCGACATGGTTTACCGAATACATGGCTATGTTAAACTTCCCGTCGGTCTCACCATTCAACAAACGGTTCACATACCCGAAAATCACATCGTTCTCATGCTCCATGTGTTTTTTCACCTCAATTACATAGTCATCGTAGAACTTCATCAGCAGGAGTGCCGTCTCGTTTGATGCGGAATAGTTTATGGCATCAATGAGATAATGGCGGATTTTAGGGAACTGCACATCGAGGAACGAGGTGTGGGCACGCTCGAGATAGCCCATGAGCGAACATAACGAAATCTGCGAAACCTCATACTGGTATCCGCTCAGCAGATTGCACACACACAGGAACGTTCCCGTGTCCACTCCGTTTTCCTCACAAACCGCCCTCACCGGACTGTCGCCGAATCCAAAGGCTATATCGAAACGACTTATTGCCGGCAGGAGCATTGCATTGTCGCGAATCAACTCCCTCATGCTGTTGGAAGGGAGATACCCTCTCTGTTTGTCAATCATTTTTAATTGTCAGGAATGTATTTTTACCCATGCAAAGATACGAATATATATCATTGTCCGGAATACCTAAAATCAGTGATTATAGGCCTATAATAAACCGGATATTACTGAAAAGAGAGAGCCTATCACGGCTTTTTTTCATTTTTTTACGGTATTGCCCCCCTATTGGATTGAGCATAATTTTGCAACGTAAAAATGCAGCCAACGCCGCCCTTGCGCCATGCGGCATATGATATAAATAGCGGAATCTATTTTTGACAACAAGCTTTAACAACTAAATAGCCAACCAGTTATGAAAACATTGACCAATCTTTTTGCAGCGATGATGATGTGTATCTGCTGCGCCACAACAACTACTTCATGCTCCGATGATAATGACGAACCGGTGATTCCGGCAGCAACAAATGTTGCAGGAACATACAACGGTAATATGACATGCTCGGTCATGGGCCAGGAATCTACCTTTGACGATGTGACTTTCATAATTGAGAATACGGACGAAGCCACGGTCAACATAAGCGTCTCGGCGTTCGGCGAACCTCCCATGCTGGTTCCCGGTCTGAAAATAACGGGGGTTATGGTATCGGGAGCAGACGGCGCCTATACACTCGCCGAGACGGAATTCACCGGAAACACCGATACAGGCAAAACCTATTCGGGCATCCTTCAGGGGACATTTGCAGACAACACACTCTCTGTCCGGATCAATCTCAAATACGGTGCTATGCCCATGCCGATGATTCTCTCATTCTCCGCACCAAAAAACTGACCCGCCATGTCAAGAAGTCTTGAATGCATTGTTCTCTCTGTCTGCGGGCTTCTTTCGTCAGCTCCCACCCTTGCCGGCAACTTTGTCGGCAGGGTGCTTGATGAAACCGACAATCCACCTAAAAGCGACACCAGGCATATGGTGCCGGACCAGCATGTGCTCGGTGAGGTTGTGGTGACGGCTACTCGCACCCCCAAAGCTCTGAAAGACGTGCCCGTAGTCACACGCCTTATCACAGCCGATGAGATCAGAAAAACCGATGCCACCAACATTCAGGATCTGCTTACGGAGGAAATTCCGGGTCTTGAATTCGGATATGCCATGAGTCAGGAGACGTCGCTCAACATGAGCGGTTTCGGCGGAAGCGCCGTCCTGTTTCTCGTCGACGGCGAACGCCTGGCAGGCGAAACAATGGATAACGTGGATTATAACCGCCTCAACCTTGACAATGTGGGTCAGGTGGAGATAGTAAAAGGAGCATCCTCAGCTCTTTATGGAGCAAATGCCGTCGGTGGTGTTGTCAATCTCATAACGAAAGAGAGAAAAGAGCCGTGGCATCTCAATCTGAATTCCCGCTACCGCAGTGCCGGTAATGAATGGAGAAGCGGAGGCGACCTTAATTTCAACACAGGCCGATGGAACTCAAACACCACCGTGCAATACTCCACGGTAGAGACCATCCGCCTCACCGGTGCATTCGATACGGAGTCGAAAATCCATGAGATTTTCGGCGGCAACACGCTCAACGTGAAAGAGAGGCTTACCTATCATGTAAACGATAATCTCCGCTTCATAGCACGCGGAGGATATTTCGCCCGCGTAAGCAACCGTGCCAACTATGACGACCACTATCATGACTACTCCGGAGGGCTGCGGTCCGTATGGCAGATAGATGCCACACAGAACCTGGAACTATCCTACAGTTACGACCAATACGACAAAGCCCGTTACACAGGCGGGGAGAGAACCCACGACCACGACTACAGCAACCGTCAGCACATTGCCCACGGACTTTACACTAAGTTCTGGGGAGCCAACGGCCTGACCGTAGGTGCCGACTGCATGTACGATTTCCTATCCACCTATCAGTTTGCCGGCAACAATTCGCATGCGCAGACCACATTGGATGCTTTCGTGCAGTTTGACTACAACCCTCTTTCATGGCTGAATATCGTGGCAAGCGTACGCGACGACTATTTCTCCGAATCGGATAACAATGCACTCACGGCGCGCTTTGCCACTATGTTCAAGCTCAAGCCTCTCTCAATCCGAGCATCATATGCCGGAGGCTTCCGCGCCCCCACCCTGAAAGAGATGTACATGAGCTTCGATATGGCCGGCATCCAGATGATCTATGGCAACCCGGACCTTAAACCGGAAAAAAGCCACAACATAAATCTGGCACTCGAACGCAACGGGTATGTGCAGCACGGCATATTGGCAGGTTCCTACAGCCTGACACTTTCCGGCTACTACAACTATTACACAAGCCGAATCACCACCACCGACTATCCCGGTGATGACGAGCGCGAGGAGGGTGCCGTATATACCAACGAAGACGGTGTGAAGGTCTTGGGCATCGACTTAAATGCACGTTACCGCACCGAAATGGGTCTGGGAGCATCCCTGAGCTACAACTACCTCCATATCGGCAACAGGTCAATCGACTCACAGTTCTCTCAGCCTCGTCCTCATTCCGCCACATGGCGACTTGACTACGACAAACAGATTTGCAGCACGTATGGGATATATACCTCACTGTCCGGCCGGTATCTTGCAAAAGCACAAAGCAGATACGAAACCGACAACGCTTATTCCCTATGGAAATTCACACTGCAGCAGCGGATGTGGAGAGGTATAAAAGTGAATATGTCAATTGAAAATCTATTTGACTATAGACCGAAAGTATATTACTGGAATTCAGCACCAACCGCCGGACGTACATGGTCAGTTGGTGTGACACTTGACGTAAATGAATTCTTCAACTGATTGATATAATGAGTAAAAAGAAAATAATCATTCTGTCCATCCTTTGCTTGGTGCTCATAGCCGTGGCTTACGTGTTATGGCACACTATGATGGCTCCGACACGCATAGCGTTTGTCAATTACCAGACCATCACCCTTGGACAGATTGCCAAAGCCAACGACAATTCGTTCATAAAAATTGAAGAGATTCCAATAGAGAATCTCGGAAAAGCCGGCCGGTACGACATGGTGTTCGTAAACGGCATGGGGCTGCGAATCACCGACGAGCAACGGCAGGAGCTGATTAAAGCGGCCGAATCCGGCACCCCTGTGATAACAACAGCCGCCACCAACCCGCAGAACCAGATTGTATCGGTGGATTCTGTCGACAATGAATTCCTGCGGCAATATCTCGTGGGAGGCAGAGCCAATTACCGCAACATGCTCCGGTATGTCAGAAAATTTATCGACGGGAAAAAACTTTTTGTTGATACTCCCGGCGATCCCGTTATCACAACCTCCACCCTGCTCTACTACCCGTCGGAAAATGACGATTTGAATTTTTCAACCGTATCAGAGTATGAGCACTGGCTGAAAAACAACGGCAAATGGAACGAAAACGCGCCCAAAATCATCCTCACGGGACAGATGGGCGTTTCCGACAGTCTGGTAGCACATCTTGAAGCCACAGGCAATGTGGTGTATCCCGTAAATGTGATCCAGTGTTTCATTGCCGACGGCCATGCCGATTCAATCCATCCGGCCGCAATGATCAACATGGCGCACGGCCGCATGGGCGACATGGTGGTGCGTTGGCTCGAACAGACCAACATACCCCTGTTCTCCCCCGTCAACGCCAACCGCGACTTTGACGAATGGATGGCCGACAAGTCAGGCATGAACGGCGGATTCCTTTCACAAAGCATCGTCACGCCTGAAATAGACGGTGCTATCCGCCCGTACACCCTCTTTGCCCATTTCACAGGCAACGACGGACTTCCATATGTAGAAGCCATACCGGGCCGTCTGGACGATTTCGTAGTCACGGTCAACAACTATATCTCCCTGCAGCGCAAAGCCAATAAGGATAAAAAGGTAGCAATCTTCTACTTCAAAGGCCCCGGACAGAATGCACTTGTTGCCGAAGGGATGGAGGTGGTTCCGTCGCTTTACAATCTGCTTGCGCGGTTGAAATCCGAGGGATACAACACAGGCACCCTCCCTGCCGATGCCGCTGAGCTCGGCAAGATGATTGCCGAAAAAGGGAAAGTGTTCAACAGCTATGCCGAAGGCGCGAAGGCTGATTTTGTCAAAAACAGTAACCCCCAACTCATATCAAAGGAAGAATATGACGGCTGGTGTGCAGCCTCACTGTCTGACGACATGCGCCGCCAAATTGACGCTGTCGACGGCCCGTTTCCCGGACACGGTCTGAACGACGGCGCCGGCAATGCAGCTGTCGCACGCCTTCAGTTCTGCAATATAGTCCTGATTCCGCAGACTGCCGCCGGGCTTGGTGACGATGATTTCAAGATTATACACGGCACCGAAGCCGCGCCCCCTCACAATTATGTGGCGGCCTATCTGTGGGCGCGTCACGGGTTCAAGGCCGATGCGCTCATGCACTTCGGTGCGCATGGCTCACTTGAGTTCACCCCGCGCAAACAGGTGGCCCTCGGCAGCGCCGACTGGTCGGACCGTCTGGTAGGCACAATGCCGCATGTATATCTTTACTCCACATCCAATGTCGGAGAGGCCATGATTGCCAAGCGCCGAAGCTATGCCGGCATTGTCAATTATCTCACGCCTCCGTTCATGGAGAGCAATGTCCGCGGCATCTACAAAAATCTGTCGGACGCCATCAACGACTATAACCGCGCCACCACTCATGCCGATTCGGCGCGTACATCCGCACTGGTAAAAAAATACACTCTGGAACTCGGCATACACCGGGAGCTGCGTATTGACAGCATGAAACCATTCTCGG
Source organism: uncultured Porphyromonadaceae bacterium (assembly GCA_900540205.1). GTDB lineage: Bacteria > Bacteroidota > Bacteroidia > Bacteroidales > Muribaculaceae > UBA7173. Next base: position 96,272 of record UQER01000005.1, read on the forward strand.
CCGACGATATACTGCGTATAGAGAACTTCGCCGAAGAACTTGCCAACGAAAAAATCACCGGCGCGCTCTATGTGCTCGGCCAGCCCTATTCGTCCGACCATATCCGCTCAACTGTGGAGGCAATGACAATCGACCCCATCGCCTATAGCCTGCAGAAACTCAAAGGGGGCGACATACGCTCATGGCGCGAACGGGCACGCAGTCTGGTCAGCTCCGGCGCGCCGGTCAACGACGAGGCCATCTGCCGCATTGCAGGCATCACACCTACCGAACTGGACAGCGCACGCAACATCAATATGGCAGCCGATGGCTCGAAGGATATGCTGTCGCGTATGATGGTGATGGGGGCAATGGCACCGGCCAATCCCGGAAAAGTCTCTAAAATCTCAGAACGTCCCGCATCCCCAAAACACCCGACCATGATGCCGGGCATGTCGCCGGAAAAAGCCATCGAAATGGCCCGCAAAATGGGTGCGAGCGAGGATGACCTGAAAAAGATGAAAGAGGCCATGAAACATAAGAATGTTACGCCGGCTGCAACCTCCGGTGGTGCTCATGGACATGGGCACGGGCACGGCCATGGCTCGATGAAACGGAAAGAATATACTGCTGCAGAGCTGGAGTTTGCAGCAGCAGTAGGTGAAGTGAAACGTACATTGCGTAACATTGACGTATACCGTGAGGAATTGGCGCATAGCCCGGAAAACGAACTGTCGTCCATTGTGAACGCCCTGAACGGAGGTTACATCTCCCCCACTTCCGGAGGTGATCCGGTGCTGAACCCTGACATCCTTCCCACCGGACGCAACATGTTTGCAGTTAATGCCGAGGAAACCCCGTCGGCCGTAGCATGGGAAAAAGGAAAAGGCCTGGCAGACGGTACGATTACCATGTACCGCAAGGCTCATGGCGATTCAGTGCCCCGCAAAGTGAGCTACACCCTCTGGAGCAGCGAATTCATAGAGACAGAAGGTGCCACAATAGCCCAGGTGCTTTATATGCTCGGTGTTGAACCTGTGCGCGATCCGTTCGGACGTGTCACCGACCTCCGGTTGATTCCGTCGGAAGAACTTGGGCGCCCGCGCATCGACGTTGTCGTGCAGACATCCGGACAGCTCCGCGACCTTGCGGCCTCACGTCTGTTCCTCATAAGCCGTGCAGTGAAAATGGCGGCGGACGCCAAGGACGACAACTACCCCAACTATGTGGCTGAAGGCGTTGTCGAGTCGGAAAAACACCTTGTTGACCACGGTGTTTCCCCAAAAGAAGCGCGTGAACTTTCAACAGCACGCGTGTTCGGCGGCGTGAACGGCAACTACGGCAGCGGCATTCAGGAGATGGTTGAGGCCGGCGACCGCTGGGACAACGAATCGGAAATAGCCTCGGCATATCTCAACAACATGGGTGCCATCTACGGAAGCGAGGAGGACTGGGAAAAGATGCGCGAGCATGCCTTCGAGGCAGCACTGACACGTACCGATGTGGTAGTACAACCACGTCAGAGCAACACCTGGGGCGCCCTCAGCCTCGACCACGTATATGAATTCATGGGAGGAATGAATCTGGCGGTGCGCAATGTCACCGGCAAGGAGCCCGATGCCTATCTGAGCGACTACCGCAACCGCAACAACGCGCGCATGCAGGAAGTCAAGGAAGCCATCGGTGTTGAAAGCCGCACAACGATTCTCAATCCGCAATACATCAAGGAGAAAATGAAGGGTGGCGCCGGCGATGCATCGTTCTTTGCCGACATAACCCGCAACACCTACGGATGGAACGTGATGAAACCTGAGGCCATCGACGATGAACTGTGGAACGACATATATGCCACCTATATCGCCGACAAAAACAATCTCGGACTGAAGGAATACTTCAAGTCTGTGAATCCGGCGGCAATCCAGGAGATGACCGCCGTGATGCTTGAGACTGTGCGGAAAGGGATGTGGAATGCCACTCCCGAACAGGTGGCGGCCATTGCCGAACTGCATACGGAGGTAGTGAATGAATCGGGAGCGGCCTGCTCTTCGTTCGTGTGCGACAATCCCAAACTCCGCGAGTTCATATCCTCCAAAGTGTCACGCGAAGCCGCCTCAAACTACAATCAGTCGGTGGCACTGGTAAGAGCCGAAAACATCAGCGCCGACAACGACGGAATGGTGATGAAACGTGACGAACTGAACGCCACCGAAACCACCGTCAACCGCATCAACGGCGTTCTTGTGGGCATCGCGGTTCTTGTCGCTGTAATCGGGCTGGTGTTCCTTATCCGTCGCAGACGCAACAAGAACGAAGAATAAATAAATGACAACATATACCGCTTAATGGAATTAGTGATAATCCTGATAATGGTGATGGTCGGCTTCAGTTTCGCGCTGAAGCTGACCTGCCACAATCTGCGCGGTCGATTGATTTTGTGTGCTCTGGCGGCTGCCTTCCTGCTGCTCACATGTGAGTCGGCCATATCGCAGTCAAAGACCCAGATTGCCGATTGGCTCGGGCAACCCGACCTGATGCTTGACACGTCGGTATGGCTCACCATAGATGTGGCGTTTCAGATATGCTTCTGTGTGTTTTATGCCAAGCGGCAGGGTGCTCCCCTCACCCGTTTCGAGTCAGCTGCCTACCAGATCTGCCTCTGGTTTCCCGGCATACTGATATTTCCGGTGCTGTTCGCAGCCCTTACCGAGCTGATATTCTCTCTGCCCGGCACGGATTTCAATCTCATCGGTCGGGGGGCTGCCATTGCCGTGGTGGTGCTGTTTCCCATGGTGTCATACGGTCTGGGATGGCTTATCCCTGAAAAGGAGATACGGCTTGAGCTGCTGTTCATGATCAATCTGCTCATTGCTGCCCTCGGCATTGTGGCCACAGTAAACGGACGCACGGCTGCCACTGGAACCAATCATGTGGAATGGACTGCCCTTGCCGGAGTGTTTGCCATACTCATAACCGGAGCAATAGCCGGAATGGCCTGCAATAAATATATCACCGACAAAAAAATCTCAAAACTGAAATGAATACAATTTCCAACATCCTTTACTGGATTTCAACCGGACTGCTTGTACCGGTGATTGTGCTTCTAATCTTCTTTTTTGTGCATGCTCTCATTCTGATCGGAGCCTTTTTCGGACAATACCTGAACCAGAAGAGAACTGCCACGAAATTCTACGACCGCATCAGGAACCTGACACCCGCCACGTTGCCGGAATTCACCGCATCTCTCCCCGAGACACCTGCATCCATCACTATGGCGTATGCAAAAAAAATCATAGGCGAGCGAGGCAACAATGCGAAAATCGAGCTGCTCCTTGCCGAATACGAAATTGAGGCGGACAAGAATATAGCCACCTCAAAGGTGCTCACCAAAATGGGTCCCATCCTTGGTCTGATGGGCACACTTATCCCTATGGGCCCGGCACTCGTCGGACTGGCTTCAGGCGACATAGCCTCAATGGCCTACAACATGCAGGTTGCATTCGCCACCACTGTTGTCGGACTGGTGGTGAGCGGCATCGGCTTCCTTACCCAGCAGGTGAAGGAACGCTGGGCCATCAGCAGCCTCACCATTCTGGAATATCTTGCCGACGTTGTGAAACAATCTGAAACCCCTACCCTATGAGACGCCGTTCACTTCTGAGACGCAGCGAGGACAACGACCCGATGAGCGTGGTCAGCAACCTCTTTGACGTGGCCATGGTGTTTGCCGTGGCACTAATGGTGGCTCTGGTAAGCCGTTACAACATGACTGAAATGTTCTCACAGGAGGATTTCACAATGGTGAAGAACCCCGGTAAAGAGAATATGGAGATCATAACCAAGGAGGGCGAGAAAATAAACCGGTACACCCCCTCTGAGGACTCCGATCCCTCCTCCAACAAAGGGAAACGCGTCGGCGTAGCCTACGAACTGGAGAACGGCGACATTATCTATGTGCCGGAGAACTGAAAAATAGCTAACTTTGCAGTCCCGTAACCGATGTTGCAAAACCTCTTAACAAACACGAAAGGTAGGGATACCGATTTCTGCAACATCCTTTTTCACTCATCAGGACTACAAAGTAAATGTGGATACTTTTAGCTATCGTCTCAGCCCTCTGTCTGGGCTTCTATGACATCTCCAAAAAGCTCTCCCTGCGTTCAAACAATGTGCTGATGGTTTTGATGCTCAACACATTGTTCTGCAGCCTCTTCATGCTGCCTGTGCTAATAGGCGGCATAACGGCCGGCAACTTCGGCATGGACAACTCCATCGAGGGGCATGCGAAAATATTATTGAAATCGCTGATTGTGCTTAGCTCGTGGCTGCTTGGCTATTTCAGCATCAAACACCTTCCGCTCACCATTGCGGGGCCGGTCAATGCATCGCGCCCCGTCATGGTGCTTGTGGGGGCGCTTGTTGTTTTCGGAGAGCGGCTGAACGCTCTCCAATGGTGCGGCGTAATCCTCGGATTCGCGTCACTGTTTTTCATAAGCCGCATCGGCGTCAGGGAGGGTTTCTCGTTCCGCCGCAGCAAATGGCTCTGGATGGCAATCGGAGCGGCAGTCATGGGCGCCGTGAGCGCACTCTACGACAAATATCTGCTACGCAGTTACGCACCGCTCGAAGTGCAGGCCTGGTATTCGCTCTATCAGCTCATAATCATGGGAATTGTGACAGGGCTTCTGCTTAAAAGCCAGCGGCATCCCACACCGTTCAAATGGAAATGGAGCATCCCGCTCATTTCCCTTTTTCTTACAGTGGCCGACATAGCATATTTCTATGCGTTGTCGCAGCCCGGCTCGATGATTGCCGTCGTGTCAATGATCAGACGCGGAAGCGTGATCGTCACATTCTTCTACGGCGTGCTGATGCTCAAAGAGCATGATGTCAAAGCCAAGATGATTGACCTCGCCATTCTGCTCGCAGGTCTTATTCTGCTCGTAATAGGTTCGGCCGATGACTGACGGTTCCCCTTTTAATCTGTTGCGTGCAGGCAAATCAGAACAGCAACGCAAGACGGTAGGCAACAAAAGCCAACACCCAAGCCACTGCCGTGTTATACAGAATAGAGAACAATCCGTAGCGCCACGACCGTGTTTCCTTTACGATAGCTACGATAGTTGCGAAACACGGGCAGTAAAGAAGGATAAAAATCATGAAACTTAAGGCCGTCGCCGTATCGAAATCGGGCTTGTCGGCACCTACCAGCGGTTGGGTAAGTCTGGCAGAAAGGGTCTGGTCCGTAGCCTCTTCGTCACCGGTGTAAAGCACTCCGAGAGTAGACACTACAATCTCCTTTGCCGGCAGACCGGCCACGGCGGCCACCGTGGCGCGCCATGAAAAACCGAGAGGCGCAAGCGCAGGATTCACAGCCTTTCCTATCATTTCCAGATATGAATCCCTTTCAGGGTCTATCTCATTGCTCTCAGCAATGTTCTCCGCCTGCACATCTTTGGCAGACTCATCCCGCAGCGGGAAGAAATTCAATGCCCACACAATGACAGAGGAAAGCAGGATGATGCCACCCATCTTGTTGAGATACTGCTTCCCTTTTGCCCACATATGACGCAAGGATGTTTTGAACGTCGGGACCCTATAAGGGGGCAATTCCATCACGAACGGTGTCTCATCGCGTTTGAAGAACACTTTACGCAAAAGTCTGGCGGTAAACACGGCCACGAGCACACCGAGCGCATACATGGACAGAAACACCAGCGCGGCATGTGAACTGAAGAATGTGCCGATCAGCAACACAAACACCGGCAGGCGCGCGGAGCAGGACATGAACGGGGTGATAAGCACAGTAATAGCCTTGCTCGATTTGCTTTCGATGGTGCGCGCGGCGATCACAGCAGGCACATTGCAGCCGAATCCCATTACCAACGGAATGAACGACTTGCCGTGCAATCCTATGCGATGCATCATGCGGTCCATGATGAATGCAGCCCTGGCCATATATCCGGAGTCCTCCATGAATGATATGAAGAAAAACAGAATCAGGATATTGGGCAGGAACACTATCACACCGCCGACACCGCCTATCACGCCGTTGGCAAGCAGATCCTTAAGCACACCGTCGGGCATATATCTGTTTACAATCCCCGCAAGCCAGTCAACACCCGACTCTATCCACCCCATCGGATAGCCGCCAATATAAAACGTGGCCCAAAACACAAACAGCATGACAGCGAGAAACAGCGGAAATCCGAACAGACGGTTCGTTACAAGTGCATCTATCATCTTGGTAGTATCTGCCACTGACTTCCGGCCGGATTTCTGCAGGGTTTCGGCCAATGCGCCGGATATGAAGCCGTACTTCTCGCCGGCGATAAGCGAAGGCACATCCTCCTGAGGGTGTTTCTTGGCCAATGACGCCAGTTCACGGTCACGTATCTCCAAGATAGCGGCTCCGCCCGGCACACCGTCGAGCGCCTGCTCGGCCTCCTTGTCCTCCTCCATCAGTTTGATGGCGAGATATCGGGGGGAATAGTGCCTGTTGATGTGCGGATCGGCCTTGATGGCGTTCTTCACGTCTGTTATCGCCTCCTCGAAATCGGGACCGAGAGGCACATGGATGTGTCGCACAGCTTCGTTGCGACGGTCGTACACGGAAATAACCGTATCAAACAGCCGACCGATACCTTCGCCTGTACGGCTCACCGTCGGGACAATCGGGACACCGATCATCTTGCCCAATGCATCGAAATCAAGTTCAAATCCGGAAGCTCTCATCTCGTCGAACATGTTCAGGGCAATGACCATAGGGAGGTCCATGTCAATGAGTTCGGTGGTGAGATACAGGTTGCGTTCCAGATTCGAGCCATCCACCACATTGACAATGATGTCCGGGTTATTGTCGCGAAGATAACGGCGCACAAACAGTTCCTCCGGGCTGTAGGCCGACAGGGAATAGGTGCCGGGAAGATCAACGATATTGAACGTGTACCCTCCGTACTTGAAAACACCGGTCTTTGAATCGACTGTAACGCCGCTGTAGTTGCCGACATGCTCCTGTGCCCCGGACGCCACATTGAAAAGCGACGTTTTGCCACAGTTGGGATTGCCGATAAGTGCCACGTTGATGATATGGCGGCTCCCTTCGTAAGCCTTGCGGCTCGCATCGTCGGGCTGAGCAACGGGCATCTGCTGTTTCCGGTCCGCATCACGGATGGAGCCGTTCTTATCCATCTCCTGCTGTCCGGTTGCCGGTGGCAACTGGATGTCAGAGAAATCGGGGGCGTCATTGCCCACAGGAAGAATCTCTATCATGGAAGCCTCACTGCGGCGCAACGACACTTCATAGCCCATCAGACTATACTTCACCGGGTCGCGCATCGGGGCCGAAAGGATGGCGGATATCTTACGGCCTCTCACGAAACCCATTTCCATCACTCTTTTACGGAACGCTCCGTGGCCGAACACTTTTACTATGACTCCCGATTCACCGGTTTTCAGTTCTGACAGACGCATATGCAATTTTGCTATAAATCAATTACCCGACATCACCCGCACTTCGAGGTGCCGCAGGATGTACATATCAGACATCCCTCCTGGTACACCAGTGTCTCCTGGCCGCAGTTGGGACAACGCTGGCCGCTTGCGCTGGTGCCGTTGGGCAGATACTTTTTCAATGCACGCTCAACACCCATTTTCCAGGTATTGATGCTCATGGAATCAAGTTCCAGACCGCCCACAAGTTTGAGTACCTGATCGATAGGCATTCCATAACGTAGCACGCCCGAAATAAGTTTCGCATAATTCCAGTATTCAGGATTGAATTTGTCCGACAGCCCCTCGATTGTGGTCTTATGGCCGCGTTTGTTCACGAACTGGAAGTCGTAGCGTTTAGACCCGTCGGGAGCGACTGCCTTGATAATCTTGCCATGGTTAACCGATTTGGGACAGAAAATACCATCCTCATCATCCGCCAGACCGGTGAAAATCTCATACGGCCGACCGTCAACAAGTCCGACAAAAGCAATCCACTTCTCTTTGTTATTCTGGAAACGAACCACGTCAGCTTCAAGTTCGATGGGACGCTTAAGTGCGAGAGGTGCGCCTTCGGCTTTTGCCTCCGGCTTAGGCTCGCTTTTCTTCTTTTTATTCTCAAGAGCCACAAGCACACCTGAACGTGAACCGTCGCGATAGACCGTACAACCTTTGCATCCGGCTTTCCAGGCCTCGACGTACAGACGGTTGACAACCTCCTCCGACACATCGGCAGGCAAATTGATTGTAACAGAAATGGAATGGTCAACCCACTTCTGAATGCGTCCCTGCATTTTAACTTTCTCAAGCCAGTCAATCTGATTAGCGGTAGCCCCGGCATAAGGAGAACGGTTCACCAGCTCATCGAGCTGTTCCTGAGTATAGTCATCCTTCTGCTCGATATTGTTCACGCGCATCCATTCAAGGAATTTCGGGTGATAGACCACATATTCCTCGAATGCATCGCCTGTCTCATCCACATAGTCCACGCGGACGTCGGCATCGTTCGGGTTCACCTTGCGGCGACGTTTGTATACCGGCATGAACACAGGCTCGATACCCGATGTTGTGCGGGTCATAAGGCTCGTTGTACCGGTGGGCGCGATGGTCAGACACGCAATGTTGCGGCGTCCGTACTTCACCATGTCCTCATACAGTTCGGGCGACTGTTCTTTAAGGCGCAATATGAAGGGGTTGTTCTTTTCGCGGTCGGCATCAAAAATCTCGAACGCACCGCGCTCCCGTGCCATCCCGACAGAAGAGGAGTAAGCCGCAAGTGCCAGCCGGCGGTGCACATCTGCGGAAAAAGACGTCGCCTCCGGCGTTCCGTAACGCAAGCCCATGGCTGCGAGCATATCACCTTCTGCTGTTGTGCCCACGCCAGTACGGCGGCCTTTCAATGTCTTTGCCTTGATCTTTTCCCAAAGGTGACGTTCCGGGCCTTTCACCTCAATTGTTTCCGGATCGGAGTCAATCTTATTGAGAATCAAATCGATTTTCTCCATCTCGAGGTCAATGATATCGTCCATTATGCGCTGGGCTTTGGCCACATGATGCGCGAAGAGCTCATAATCGAATTCGGCCTGCGGTGTAAAGGGATTCTTTACATACGAATAGAGGTTGATGGCCAGCAGACGGCACGAATCATAGGGACAAAGCGGAATTTCGCCGCACGGATTCGTGGAAATGGTGCGGAAGCCGAGGTCGGCATAGCAATCGGGGAGCGACTCGCGGGTGATAGTATCCCAGAACAGCACACCCGGCTCAGCCGACTTCCATGCGTTATGGATGATTTTGGCCCAGAATGCCTTGGCATCCACCTCCCGGGTGATTTCAGGATTTGCCGCATCCACCGGATACGACTGAATGTAAGGCTTCCCTTCTGTGGCCGCCTCCATGAATGCATCGTCGATACGGACAGAAACATTGGCACCTGTCACCTTACCCTCAGTCATCTTGGCATCAACAAATGCCTCCGAATCGGGATGCTTGATACTTACCGACAACATCAAGGCGCCGCGGCGTCCATCCTGCGCCACCTCACGAGTGGAGTTGGAATATCGTTCCATGAACGGAACAAGGCCGGTGGAAGTGAGGGCCGAATTTTTCACAGGTGTGCCTTTCGGGCGGATATGGCTCAGGTCGTGTCCCACTCCGCCGCGACGCTTCATGAGCTGCACCTGCTCTTCATCAATACGTATTACACCTCCATACGAATCGGGGGTTCCGTCAAGACCAATGACAAAGCAGTTGGACAGCGAAGCCACCTGAAACCGGTTTCCGATTCCGGTCATAGGGCTGCCCTGAGGCACAATGTAACGGAAATCCTTGAGATATCCGAACACCTCGTCATGGCTCATCGGATTAGGATACTTTTTTTCAATGCGTGCTATCTCGGCTGCAATGCGGTGATGCATGTCGTCGGGGGTGAGTTCATAGAGATTCCCGAACGAGTCTTTCAAAGCATATTTGCTTGCCCAGACGCGTGCAGCAAGCTCATCGCCGTCAAAATATTCGAGACTGGCACGGTAAGCATCGTCGAAGGTGTAGGTTTTGTTGTCCACGTATTTGATATTTAAAGTATTTTACACTTGGCTCTCCATGCCGCCAGAAGCCGCAGGGTAAGCAACTAAGATTGAAAAGTATGGAAAAATGTTGAACGATTGTAAAACAGTGCAAACTTCGCAATTTAAATCCATTTTGCCAAACTTGACATGTTCTAATTTTGCTAAATGTTGATAAGTTTTCCATTTAAAAAGCGAACAACCTAACACACAGCGCATTATAATTTCACCCTAATTATATTGTTTCCAAAATCGAAAATTTAGCATTATCTTTGGCAGTAAATACATAAAAACCAGCCGCCATATGCAAAACGATTATTGGATGAACAGGCGCACCATTCGCCGCTACACATCACACACCATTCCGCCCGAACTTCTGAACGAGTTGCTTCTGAAAGCATCGCACACCCCCACAACGGGAAATATGCAGCTGTACAGCGTGGTCATAAGCACATCAGAAGAGGATAAGGCCGCCCTTGCACCGACCCACTTCAACCAGCCGCAGGTGAAAAATGCCGCTGCCGTCCTCACGTTCTGCGCCGACTTCAACCGCTTCAGCAAATGGTGCGAATGCCGACAGGCTGAGCCCTGCTACGACAACCTGCAGTCGTTTGTAGCCGCAGCCATCGACACTATCGCCTTCGCACAGCAGTTCAACACGCTGGCAGAAGATGCCGGACTGGGATGTTGCTGGCTCGGCACAACAACATACAATGCTCCACAAATCGCGGAAATACTACACCTCCCCACGCTGGTGGTGCCTGTGATAACCTTGACCGTAGGATATCCCGACGAGGAGGGAACCGATGTGGGACGTCTGCCGGTCGACGCCATCATACACAATGGCAAATATCATGACTACTCCCCCGCCGACATCGACCGTCTGTACGCAGAGAAGGAAGCACGTCCCGACTCAGAAGCATTCGTGAAGGAAAATGGCAAACAGACATTGGCGCAGGTGTTCACCGATGTAAGATACCCGCGCAAGAACAACGAACTGTTCTCCGACATTTTCCGTTCGTTCCTGCAGAAAGCCAAGTTCGTCTGACAACCGGAAACCTCATCATACCGATATAATGAGAGCGGCGGCCTCTGTAGGTCGCCGCTCAGGCTATATACAAAATGAATAGAATTAGAATTCAGTTTCAGTCAGTGACAAACATCTTTTCAATCGCCGAGACATCTTCCTGGAGGCTTTTCTCAAAAGGCAGGCGCTGCTCAATGTTCTTGCAGGCATATATCACTGTGGCATGATTGCGCGAAAGACGCGTACCGATACCGGTCAGTGGCATCTTAGCATACTTTTTCGCCATATACATCACCATCTGGCGCGCATCAGAAATTTCACGTTTGCGCGATTTGGTGAAAATGGCATCCGGATCAATCTTATAATGAGCGGCAACGCTGTTGGTAATCATCTCGAAGTTGATGGCCTTTTTGTGCATGCGCACCACATTGGCCATCACCACGCGGGCAAGGTCCACATTGATCTCACGGTTCATCACCGTGGCATGTGCGAGAAGCGACACCACAATCCCTTCGAGCTCGCGGACACTGTCGGTCACATTCTCCGCTATAAAGTCCATGACATCGTCGGGGAGCGAAAGTCCATCCTGCTCGGCCTTGAGCTGAAGCACCTCACGGCGAAGCTGCAGGTCTGGTTTTTCAAGCTCGACAGTCATTCCCCATTTGAACCTCGACAACAACCGTTCCGTCATACCTTTCAGCTGGGTGGGACAGCAGTCGCTCGACATGATGATCTGCTTCTGATTCTGATGCAGATGGTTGAAGATATGGAAGAAAGTACCCTGTGTGCGCGGCTTGTCAATCAGATCCTGAATGTCGTCAACAATCAGCGTGTCAATGCTCTGATAGAAATTGATGAACTCATTTATCTTCCCGTTGTGAGAAGCCACGGTGTACTGGCTCTCAAACAGACGCGCACTGACATACAATATGCGCGCATCAGGATTCTTCTCCTTGATTTTAATACCGATGGCCTGAATGAGATGAGTTTTGCCCACCCCGGTAGGACCAAACACGAACAACGGATTGAACGTCTTGCACTTGGGATCGTTGGCGATGGCCTCACCGATGGCTCGTGCAATCTTGTTTGAGGACGACCCGCAATAATTCTCAAAAGTGTACTTTGGATTAAGCTGAGAATTGAAATTGGCCTCTACAGGCGTCTGGAACAGCCCGGACGGCTTACGGCGCAACGCAGGCGAGGATGTAAGACCTGCCTCGTTGATGCCTGTGTCTGGGTTATTGGAAATCTGGTTGTAATGGTAGTACAGTCTGATACCCTCACCGTAAACTCTACGCAAGGTCGCACCCAATATATTAAGGTATGTGTCCTCAATATGCTCTTTAAAGAAGGGCGAAGGCACACTCAGAGTCAGTCGCCCGTTTTCAAATCCGAGCGACGTCACAGGCTTGAACCAGGCGTCATATTGCTCCGGACGTATTATGTCGGCGATTATGCGCTGACATTCCGCCCAAAGTTGTTGGTGAGTTTTGTCCATTTGTTTTACAATTTTTACCTTTGCATTAACCTGACTGGATGCGTAGGCAATGCAAACAGTGGCTCCGGATAAGGATGCCCGACAGTTATTTTTCTACCATTTTTCCAATACAAATTTCCAACGATTTTTGTAAAAAAACAATGCTGTTTTTGTTTGCTTTTTAAAATCCGCCTAAATACGATTGTTTTTCAAGAGTTTATAATTATATTAAATCATCACTTTAATTAAATACGCTTATTTACCATTATTTCCATACTTTACATTTCAATACAAATACCACTTTACAAATCCATTTCATTCTTTAAAATCATATCAGCTATAGAATTATTGCTCTGATGACAGTATTCGTAAATAAAGTGGCAATTCGCCTTAAACAGAATGATTCCTAATAGTTGAAAACCACACTCACCGACCCTTTTCTAAAGAAGGCCATGAACATTATTACACAAAAAATAAGGTGACATTGAACGAACGGCTCATCTAATTGTTAATTATGTGGTTATGGAAGATTTTCCAGCGCAGGAGATAAGTGTTGTAAACATATGTTATATAACATGTATTTTATAACCACATGAACCTCAGACTAATAAAATTTGGTCGTTTCAAATATTTTGCGTAACTTTGCAGCCGTAATTAAAACGCACCTGTAGAGACGGGGCGTATATGCCGAAAATCGGCAGGGATATTACATGGCACATACAGAGAATACGCATCGCCTTGGGTGAGGCATACGCCATGTAGCACGTACGGCATAGTTCATGCCTACAAACACCTCAGAGCCACAAACACACGTTTTCAACTGTCAGCGCACCGCGCACGACGAGGAACACACATCCCCACTTCACATTGTGGCATCCTGCATGAACGCACCTACGCTGCGGAACTCCTTGGTTCCATTATCCTTAGTTATGAATTTCAATAAAATGAAATGAAAAAATTCTCATTAATCATTGCAGCCATCGCAATCGCTCTGATCACCTCATCATCATTTTCAAACCGCAATGCGGCTCTGGAAATAGGGAAACAGATGCCTCTGACAAATGTTCAGGGAGCCGATGACGCAATGAACCTCTCAACCCTCCATGGCCAATGGGTAATCCTGTCATTCTGGTCGGCAGCTGATGCTGCATCGCGCATCGCAGCTTCACAGACATACAGAAATGCAAATGCCCTGAATGCCGACATCAATTTCGTCTCGGTCAACCTTGACCGCAGCGAAGCGCTAATGAATGAAATTGCACAGATCGACGGTATAGGCGGCACACTGCTGCATATAACCGACACAGATGCAGCGATGCAATTACGACGGAAATTCAGCATGAACTCCGGATTGCGCACATTCCTGATTGATCCCGAAGGCCGCCTGGCAGCTGTAGACCCAACACCGGAGCAGATCAACAGGCTAATAATCTGAAAAAAATCAGTTTGTAAATAGACGAGGCTGCGCCGTAAACCTTAATTACGACACAGCCTCTTTGTTTTATGTTTTACAACAGGTTACAAAAAGAGGCTGCGCCAATTTTGACACAGCCCCGTTTTTCATACAACGCAAACAGCTTGTATCAACTGAACTTGAACACGATGTTGCGGCGATATGTCTCACCCGGACGGAGCACCTGCGACGGGAAATTCTCATGGTTGGGGGCATCGGGGCACCCCTGGCACTCTATGGCCACAGCGTCATAATCCTTATATGTATACCCGCCCTTACCTGTGGGACAGCCGTCAAGCCAGTTGCCTGTGTAAACCTGAGCTGCAGGCTGGTCGGTGCTGACCACAAGTTTATGCCCGGAGTTCACTGCCTCCAGTTCGGCCACAACCCTCATAGTCCCGTCATAATCGTCAACCATCCAGCAGTTGTCGTAACCCTTACCATATTTCAAAGCAGCAAAATCATCTTTGATGCGTTCGCCAAGAGTGTGTGGGGCCGTGAAATCCATCGGCGTACCGGCCACCGGAGCAATCTCGCCAGTCGGGATCAAGGTGTCATCGGTTGGAAGCCAGCGGGAGCAGTTCATTTTCAGCGTCTGACCGAGACATGAACCTGCATCATGTCCGTCAAGATTGAAATATGCATGGTTGGTGAAATTTACAACCGTAGGCGCATCCGCCTGTGCCTCATAGCTGATGGCAAGCGCATTATCGTCATCGAAAGTATAGGTGACCGCAGCATGCAGATTACCGGGATAACCCGCATCGCCGTCTGCACTGTCAAGGGTGAAAACCACGCGGTTTTCACCTTCGGTTGAGCAGTTCCAGATGCGGTTCTGATAACCGTCGGGGCCACCGTGCAGATGGTTGGGGCCATTGTTCACAGGCAGGTCGTAAACCTTGCCGTCAAGGCTGAAATGGCCGTTGGCAATGCGGTTGGCATAACGGCCTGGGGTTTTGCCTGCGCAAGGACCGTCGCCGAAGTACGCCTCGGGGTCATCGTACCCGAGCACCACATCCGTCAGTGTACCGTCGGCCTCGGGGAGACGTACAGCCACTATACCTGCGCCGAGCGATGAAAGCACCACCTGTGCGCCCTTGCTGTTGGTTATAGTTATCCATGTGATTTCGCCTTTGGACGAAGGGAATTTTTTCGATTCGAGTTTCATGATATAGGAACTTGTTTAGGGGTTTGTGAGGTGCGAATTTACAATAAAAATCGTAAATTTGTAAGGTAATCCATTCAAAATTTGAGCCACGATACAATGAGCCACGAGTCAATCGATATTAACAGCACCTCCCCGGCCAACAATTCCGACAGGCTGCCTCTGCCTCCGTCCAGAAGCGAATATGTGGAGGTTCTCGTGCCTCTTCCGCTCCATGCTGTGTTCACCTATCGCCTCCCTTCCCATTTGATAGGGAATGTAGGTGTGGGTCATAGGGTTATAGTACCGTTCGGAACCAAGAAATTCTACACCGCAATCGTGACAGGCTTCGCCAATCTGCCGCCGGCCAACATGGAGGTGAAGGAAGTGGCGCTCCTGCTTGACAACGCACCCGTACTGCGCCATCCACAGCTAAAACTGTGGAGCTGGATTGCTGATTATTATCTCGCTGCAGTTGGCGACGTCTACAAGGCCGCCCTTCCTGCCGGACTGAAAATCGAAAGTGAAACGTTCGTGGAGGTCAATCCCGACTACAATATCGCTGAAAACGCACCGATTACTGAGCGTGAGACAGAAATCTACCAGCTCCTCAGCCATGAAGGCGCAATGACCACCGGCGCAATCGCCAACAAGCTCAAACACCGCGGAGCGGCATCGACGGTCAACGCCATGGTTGACCGTGGCATCCTTATCGTTGCCGAGAAGCTTAACGAGCGTTACCGCCCAAGATACGAACAGCTTGTGGAGGCCTGCTTTGACACCACCGGGCTTTCGGATGCGTTTGCCGCTGTGAAAGGTGCGCCCAAACAGGAGAAGCTGCTGCTTGCGTTTCTGGAACTCAGTGGTCTGCAACAGGGCAAGAACATACCTGTGAAGCGGGAACAGCTGCTCGAACGGGCTGAAGTGCTCCCCTCTATCCTTACCGCAGTTACGGGCAAAGGACTGCTGAAACTGACGAAACGGGAGGTTAATCGCTTCAAGTTCTCCGGCACACCGTCGGGACAGCTTCCGCGCCTGAGTGAGGCGCAACTGGATGCGCTCGAAGCCATACACCTGTCGTGGAAAGAAAAGGATATAACCTTGCTACACGGCGTCACCTCAAGCGGGAAAACCGAAATCTACATTCACCTGATTAATTTCGTCCTCAACCGGGGTGACCAGGTGCTGATGCTCGTGCCGGAAATAGCGCTGACCACACAGCTCACCCGTCGCCTGCAGAAAGTGTTCGGAAACGCAGTGGTGATCTATCACTCAAAATTCACCGACAGCGAACGTGTGGATATATGGAAACGCCTGCTCCACAGCAATGAACCACTGGTCATCATCGGCGCACGCTCAGCCGTGTTCCTGCCGTTTGCACACCTGGGGCTTGTGATTGTCGACGAGGAACATGAGTCAAGCTACAAGCAGTTTGACCCTGCTCCGCGCTATAACGGCCGCGACGTGGCCATGGTACTGGCCAAGATGCATGGTGCCAAAACCCTCCTCGGTTCCGCCACTCCATCAGTAGAAACCTACTACAAGGCCACCACCGGAAAATTCGGGCTCGTGAGCCTCACAACCCGCTACGGTAACGTGGCGCTCCCGCGCATCGAGGTGATGGACATGAACCGCATGCGGCGTGAAAAGAGCATCAACGGCACCTTCGCCACCGACACTCTCCGGCTTGCCCATGAAGTGCTTGACCGCGGTTCGCAGATCATCCTGTTTCAGAACCGCCGCGGGTACGCGCCCCTGGCCCGCTGCCGCCAGTGCGCATGGGTACCTCGCTGCGAGCATTGCGATGTGGCATTGACTTACCACAGCCATCTCCGGCAATTGCAGTGCCATTATTGCGGAGCGGTTTATCCGCTGCCGAAAGTATGCCCTCAATGTCACGAACCGGCAATCGAGATTATCGGCTACGGTACGGAACGGGTGGAAGAGGAGGTTGAAGCCAATTTCAAAGGGAAACGGATTCTGCGCATGGACCTCGATTCCACCCGCAGCAAGGATGCGTATGCCAACATCATAGATGATTTTTCCGAGGGGAAAGCCCGGATTCTCGTCGGCACACAGATGGTGACCAAAGGGCTTGACTTCGCCGGTGTCGAGATGGTGGGCATCCTGAACGCCGACTCGCTTATAAACATGCCGGATTTCCGCGCGTCAGAGCGCGCGTTCAACATGCTCGAACAGGTGTCCGGGCGCTCCGGCCGACGGGAGAACCAGCAAGGTGTGGTGGTCATACAGTCCTATCAGCCGTCCCATCCCATCATCAGTTTTGTCAGACAGCACGACTTCCAAGGGTTCTTCAACCACGAGATCGAACAACGCAAGGCCTTCGCCTATCCCCCTTTCTCGCGCATAATCTACATTTATCTGAAACACCGCGACATTGCGGCATTGAAATCAATCACCGGAATTTATGCCGATTACCTTCGGAAACTGTTCGGTACACGTGTGTTCGGACCGGAGGAGCCGCTTGTTGGCCGCATACAGGGGTTGTTCATACGCAAAATCATGCTGAAAGTAGAGGTGAACGCCTCCATGGCCAAAGTAAAGGAACTGCTGCGGCAGGCAATAGTGGATCTTTCAGGCATCAAGGAGATGCGTTCGGCGCAGATCTACTATGACGTCGACCCGTTTTAATATCGGGAAATTCCGGTGAATCTTACGTATGAAGTCCGGTGAATTTTCCATATATTGCCTTTTCTACCCATTTTATAGAAAATTGTCACACCCGATGCTATTGGGGCTATTGGATTATTTTTGTAATTTTGCTATCAAATCATAAATGTTCAGATGAGCTTTATAAAAGCTTTAATCACATACCTGTACCGCATTGTTCTTGTGGTTTTTATCCTGACGACTGTGACTGAATGGGCGTCAGCGCGCGATTTTGTGCTTACGCTTGACCCCGGTCATGGCGGGCGCGATTACGGCGCTGTGGGGAAAATCACCAACGAAAAGACTGTAGTTCTGTCTGTAGGGCTGAAACTCGGACGCCTTATCGAAAAGAATCTTCCGTATGTAAAAGTGGTTTACACCCGCGATACGGACGTGTTCATCCCCCTAAACCGCCGTGCCGAGATTGCCAACAACGCAAATTCCGACCTCTTCATGTCCATTCATATCAACTCGGTGGACAAGCGTAACCGCAACCGCGCCAATATCGAAGGGTGTCAGGTCTATACTCTCGGATTGCACAAGACCGCTGAAAACCTCGAAGTGGCCAAACGTGAGAACGCCGTGATGGAACTTGAAGCCGACCATACGGAGAAATATGCCGGCTTCGACCCAAACTCGCTTGAAAGCGACATTATTTTCGAACTGAGCCAGAACAAACGCCTTGACCAGAGCATCGAATTTGCCGACGCCCTCCATCAGCAACTTGTCGGCACCGCCCACCGCGCGCCCAAAGGGGTGCGTCAGGCCGGCTTCTGGGTATTGTGGGCAACATCGGCTCCGGCTGTACTTGTCGAGCTTGATTTCATCTGCAATCCCCGCTCGGAAAAATATCTGGCATCAGAAAGCGGGCAGGACGAGATGGTTGCATCTCTTTACAATGCCCTCTGCGCATATCTCAACACTTATGGCAGCGGTATCACCGGCAGGTCTCTTCCTGTAGCACACCCGCTAACGCCGGCCAAGGGGAACGCCACAAACGAGGAACAGCCTATGATGCTGACTGCTCCCGCAGCTGCGCCTGATCTCCCTGAAGTGGATCCGCTCCCTGCCAACCCCTCCATACTCAAAGGGATTCCGGAAATGGCCCCGAGCGAGACGCCCCTTTACTATGTGCAGCTGCTTGCAAGCTCAAGCCCGTTGTCCTCAAAATCCAAAGAATTTCAAGGACTAAAAGATGTGGTGTATTACCGCGAGGGGGCTTTGTATAAATACGCTGTCGGCGGCACCGAAAACCTTAACAAGGCAAAAAAATTACACAAACAGATAAAAAAACAGCATCCCGGGTGTTTTATTGTCAAGATGCATAACGGAAAACGCATCGATTTCATCAAACCATGACAGCAAGCCCCCCATATTTTATAATCGAAAAAAATAACTAACCAATATGAAATCAAGGAAAGAGATATTAATCGGACTCTGCGTGGTCGTAGCACTCTTCGCATTGTTTTTCGGAATTAATTTCCTGAAAGGGATAAATGTATTCAAAGCCGCCAACTATTATTACGCAACCTATACCAACGCCGCCGGCCTTCAGGTATCGGCGCCTGTTACACTCAACGGGTTCAAGGTAGGCCAGGTACGGTCAATCAACTATGAGTATGACTCCCCCGGTCATGTGAAAGCGGAACTCAGCCTCGACCGTCAGCTGAAACTTCCCAAAGGCACCAGAGCCATAATCCAGCAGGACATTCTCGGAACTTCAACCGTCACCCTGCATCCCACCACTTCCACCGAATATGAGGCAGTTGGCAGCACCCTCATCGGCGAGACGGCATCCGGGCTGATGGACAATGTGTCGCAGAACCTCATGCCGGCAGTCAGCGCCATCTTCCCTAAAATCGATTCACTGCTGACAAACATAAACACCCTTATGGCGAACCCGGCACTTGCCACCTCCATCAGCCGTCTGGACGACATCACACTCAGCATCGACAAGACAATGCGCAACGTCAACGCCACAACCCGTGCGCTCCCTCCCGTGATGAACAACGTGACCTCAATCACCGAAAACCTCAACACCATGAGCGGCGCACTGGCCGAACTGTCGGCCGACCTCAAGGAGATGCCGATAGACTCCACCATGCAGAACATCTACGTGCTGTCGGAGAATCTGAAGACACTCTCCGCCTCTCTCAACAATCCCAACTCTTCGCTGGGGCTGATCACCCACGACAGGGCACTCTACGACAATCTCAACAACTGCGCCGCATCGCTCGACTCTCTGCTCATCGATGTGAAACGCAATCCCAAACGATACATCAGCATCAAACTGCTGTAATACCACCCGCATTAATTAATTAATTAATCTTACTTATATATCATCCTTACCACTTTCACCATGAATCTGAAATTCATAATCGATTACCGCACAAACTGGGGCGAATCGGTCTATATCGTAGGTGATGCTCCGCAACTGGGCGGCGGCGACACCGCAAAAGCTCTGAAAATGGAGCTTGTCGGCGAGCAATCCTGGCGGCTTAACGTCACTCTGCCCGACAATACCGGCACATTCACCTACCGCTACATTGTCCGCCACGACAACGGTCACGACCGCCACGAATGGGGCCACGGCCACACATTCCGGCCCGGCAACAACGTCCGCGAGTATGAGATATTCGACCGCTGGCAGGACCAGCCCTTCGATAAGCCGTACTATTCGGTGGTGTTCACCGATTGCGTGTGCCGCCGCAACAACCGGGCACTCCCTCCGGAAATCCAGCCAGGCAAACTGCTGCTGACAGTCGACGCCCCCATGGTGTCGCCCGACGAAGTGGTGGCTGTGTGCGGTTCCTGCGAGCTTCTTGGCGCTTGGAATGCCGACAAGGCTGTAGCCATGTCTGATGCCTCTTTCCCGACATGGGAATGCGTTCTGCCGCTCGAAGCGCTTCCTGCCGAATTGGAATATAAGTTCCTGATCATAAACCGCAATACCGGTAAACTCGTGGCATGGGAAGGCGGTGACAACCGTCGCCTCGCGCTGCAGCCAGCCACTTCGGGTGAAGTGATTGTGTTTGCAGGTCAACGCCTTGTCAACCCCAAGGCTCCCTGGCGCGGTGCAGGCGTTGCCATCCCTGTTTTCGCTCTGCGTAGCGCACAGGATTTCGGTGTAGGCGAATTCCCAGACCTTATAAAGATGGTGGATTGGGCCGTTGCAACCGGACAGAAATTCATTCAGGTGCTACCGGTCAACGACACCACGATGACCCACACATGGACCGACTCCTATCCCTATAACGCCAACTCATGCTATGCGTTGCACCCCATGTATCTAAGGCTCAGCGAACTCGGCACACTGGCCGACAGCGAGCGCCAGGCGCATTACGACGCTTTGGCAAAAGAGCTCAACGCACTTGACCAGATTGACTACGAACGGGTGAACAACGCCAAAAACGAATTCACCCGCGAGCTGTTCAAGCAGGTGGAACGCAGTGTGACACGCACTGCCGAATTCAAGCAGTTCGTGACCAACAATGCCTCATGGCTGAAACCCTATGCAGCGTTCTGCATCCTCCGCGATGAAAACGGTACCCCCGACTTTTCGGAATGGGGAGATTATGCAGCCTACACTCCCGCCAAGGTTGAGGCTTTGCTGCTCGAAAACAAGCAGCAGGCCAACTATGTGTACTGGATTCAGTTCAACCTCCACAAGCAGCTGCTGCATGTAAAGGAATACGCACATGCCCACGGCGTATCGCTCAAGGGCGACATCCCCATCGGCATCTCGCGCACCAGTGTGGACGCATGGACATTCCCCCGCCTTTTCAACCTCGACAGTCAGGCCGGTGCTCCGCCGGATGATTTCTCGGTGCTCGGACAGAACTGGGGCTTACCGACCTACAACTGGGAAGAGATGTGGCGCGACGGCCAGTTCCAGTGGTGGAAAAACCGTTTCCGCAACATGGCCCAGTATTTCGACGTTTACCGCATTGACCATGTGCTCGGGTTCTTCCGCATATGGCAGATTCCGATGAACCAGCTGCACGGACTGCTGGGTGTGTTCAATCCCGCACTCCCCTTCACCGTCGACGAACTGCGCAACAACTGCGATTTCTGGCTCGATATCGACCTGCAGACCACTCCGTTCATACGCGAGGAATTCCTGCACGACTTTTTCGGTGAATACACCGAAGAGGTACGCGGCCGCTTCCTCAAGGATGTAGGCTATGGCCGATATAAACTTGCAGCAGGATTCACCACTCAGCGCGAAGTGGCGGATTACTTCGGCACACAAGAAAAGAACGACAAGAACACCCGCATCTGCAACGGCCTGCTCGGACTCATCGACCAGGTGCTGTTCATTGAGGATCCGTATGAAAAAGGCAAATACCATCCGCGTATCTCCGCCCAGTTCACATACACTTACCGCTACCTCACCGACTACGAGCGCTGGACGTTCGACCGCCTGTACAACGACTTCTTCTATCACCGTCACAACGACTTCTGGTACGGCAAAGCCATGTGGAAGCTTCCCCCGCTGATTGATTCCACCGATATGCTTACCTGTGCCGAAGACCTCGGTATGATTCCCGACTGCGTGCCCGCTGTGATGAGTGCGCTTGAAATTCTCACACTCGACATTGCCCGCATGCCAAAGAATCCCCGCGAGGAATTCGGAAATCCGGCATATTACCCCTATCTCACAGTCTGCACCACCTCCACACATGATATGGGTGGCATACGCCAATGGTGGGAAGAAAACCGCGACAAGACCCAGCGCTTCTTCAACAATATGCTTGGCGAACACGGGGCCGCACCCACATTTGCCGAGCCCTGGATATGCGAGAAAATAGTTGCCAGCAACCTGCACTCCCCTGCCATGCTCTGCATCCTGCCGCTGCAGGACTGGCTGTCGATTGATGGCAAAGTCCGCCGTGCCGACCCTCGCGAGGAGCAGATAAACGTTCCGGCCAACTCACGCCACTACTGGCGCTACCGCATGCACCTCACCCTTGAGGACCTGTTGGGCGAAACCCTGCTGAACCGCCGCATCAAATCACTCGTCGACGATTCGGGCCGATAACCCGCCTCACCACACAAAACAACAGCGGTGTGTCACGCATGGTGATACACCGCTGTTGCTTTTATAATCTCAGGCCTTAGTTGTTTTATAATGTCAGGCCTTGATGTTTAATGTTAAACCCTATTGGGTCCCTATGGCAGAGAATAGTTCCGGAGACTCCGAGCGTTATTTGCGGTCGAAAAACGGATTTTTGGAAGTGGCGCTGAGGGGTATGCAATAATACTGGCTGCACCCTGGCAAGAGATTCATCCTCTCTGCGGCCATTCCGGCCGAGAACCACACGCGGCAGTCAACGCGGCAATCGGCTGCCGTGGCCACTGCCGAGCCTATGGCGATACCGACATCCACACTATTTACCGTGCAGGGCACATTCTTAGGCTTCTCCCTGCATGTCGGGAACCCACAATGGGCACAGTTCAGTCCGAGCGGCATCGAACGGGTTGCAATCACCACCACGGCATCTGCCTGCAGGATGTTTTCACCATCGCGCTGGTAAACGGGACGTCCGGTTTCATCGTACAACCGCCTCATCTCGTCCGACAGCAATTTTATATCCTCGCCTGTAAGAAGGCAACATTCTATTATGTCCACGCCTTTCCCTTTCGGCGCAGTGCGCGCTGCGGTCAGCATCCGGCGCCCGACATCAATAACCCGGGTCGCACGTGTGTCGCGTTCATTCTCGACCATAACCGATCTGTAAGTTTCCTTGTTATCAATCAATCACAAGCATGGCATCGCCGTATGCTCCGAACCCATAACCCTCTTTGATGGCCTCTTCATAGGCTTTCATTATGGTCTGGTAGCCACCGAAAGCGCATACCATCATGAGCATGGTGGAATACGGGAGATGGAAACCTGTTATGAGCGCCGTTGCCACGGTGAAATCATACGGAGGGAAGATGAACTTGTTGGTCCAGCCGGTGTAGGTCTTCATATGGCCGCCCATACTCACTGCACTTGCGATGCCTCGCAGCGTTGATGTTCCAACGGCGCACACCTGTTTGCCGTCATCCTTGGCTTTATTGACCATATCGACAAGCTCCTGCCCTACGCTCATGTCCTCCGAGTCCATGCGGTGTTTGGTAAGGTCCTCCACATCGATTTCGCGGAAAGCGCCCAGCCCGCTGTGAACAGTGAGGAAGCCCTGCTCCACACCACGGATCTCCAGACGTTTCATCACCTCACGGCTGAAGTGGATACCGGCCGAAGGCGCCACGACAGCGCCCTCTGTCTTGGCAAAAATGGTCTGATACATCTCGGCATCCGCCTCGGTTGGCTCGCGGTTGATGTATTCAGGCAGAGGGGTGGAACCCAGCTTGAACAGATTGGCTTTGAACTCCTCATGACTGCCATCGTAGAGGAAACGGAGTGTACGGCCACGCGAGGTGGTATTGTCAATCACCTCGGCCACCATCGATTCGTCGTCGCCGAAATAGAGTTTGTTGCCTATGCGGATTTTGCGCGCAGGTTCCACAAGCACATCCCAGAGCTTGTGTTCGGCATTAAGCTCTCTGAGCAAAAACACCTCGATGCGCGCGCCAGTTTTCTCCTTATTGCCGAACAGGCGGGCCGGGAACACTTTGGTGTCATTGAACACCATAACGTCGCCATCGCCGAAATAATTGATAACATCCTTAAAAATACGGTGCTCAATCTCACCGGTCTTACGGTGTACAACCATCAGCTTGCAGTCATCGCGGTTGGGCGAAGGATACTGGGCAATCAGGTTATCGGGCAATTTGAATTTGAACTGGGAAAGTTTCATTATAGCAGTTGAATATTATTTTTATGTTGAAACAGTAATCTATATCTATCGGTCGGCGTAAGCCTTTATGTCGGCCTTTTCATTCTGCATGAAATCGGGCACAAATGCTGCAGGCGCCACATCCATACGGGTCCCATCCTCCTGCGGCACTGACATGGCCGCACAATGGATGCGTTCCACAGCATCACGCACTGAGCTGCACTGCGACACGTCGACACTGCCGACACGCGTGCGCCGCAATGCCCTGAGATGGCCGCCGCTGTTGAGGGCGGCACCGATGTCGCGTGCCAATGCCCGGATATATGTGCCTTTGCTGCACACAACCCTTATGACAATCTCCTCCGGGCTGAATTCAAGCAGTTCCATCTCGTCTATTACAAGAATTTTAGGCTTCAGATCCACTTCCTCACCACGTCGCGCCATTTTGTAGGCCCTGTGCCCGTCAACCTTGCATGCCGAATAGGACGGGGGTATCTGCTCAATTCTCCCCTTGAATCGCAAGAGAACCTCTTCAACGAGTTCACGCGTGATATGGGCGGTGGGATAAGTGGCATCAACAGGTGTTTCCAGATCGAACGAGGGTGTGGTGGCACCCAATGCCACCGTAGCCACATACTCCTTCACACCGGATTGCAGCTCGTCGATCCTGCGGGTAGCTTTACCGGTGCACACAATCATCACGCCGGTTGCCAAAGGATCGAGTGTGCCGGCATGGCCCACTTTAAGTTTGCGCACACCGGTTGACCTCAAACGCGACAGCAACGCTCCACGCAGCTTCTTGACCACATGGAACGAAGACCATCCGAGAGGTTTGTCAACAGCGAAAATCTCGCCTTCAATCGGTTGCAATGTCATATCGGAGTTTTTTATCAAGCGAAGATTATGCATATCACACCTACCACAACGCAGTAGAGCGAAAACCACACGAGCTTGCCTTTCTTCACAAGGTTCAGCATCCAGTTGCATGCAAGACATCCAACGATAAACGCCGCCAGAAAACCTACAATCATAGGCACAACGCCGACGGGCGACTGGTCGACAACCTCGCCCGATGCCGAAAACATCTTGACCAGATCAAGCAGCGCCTGTCCGAGGATGGGGACAACAACCATGAAGAATGAGAACTGGGCCACCTCCTCGCGTTTGTCGCCAAGTATGATACCGGTGGCTATCGTCGTGCCGGAACGGCTCAGGCCAGGCAACACGGCAATGGCCTGACCGATGCCGATTACAAACGCATCAAGCCACGTGATATCCCGGCCGGTGCGGTTTGTGCGCAGGAAAGTACGTGTGCGGAAAAAGTATGCGAAGGCAAGAAGCGCAGCCGTAACACACAGACAGATGCCGACCAGCAGCAGATTGTTGCCGCCATCGGCACTGACGCCGAAGAACGATTCCACCTGATCCTTGAAACAGACGCCAACGATTCCCACAGGAATGCACGACAGCAGGATTTTCCACACATATGTAGTATTGGCGTCGCGCTTGATGGTGAAAAATGATGTGCACAGCGGCACGAATTTTTTCCACAACACCACGATTGTCGACAGAACCGTTGCCACATGTAGCACCACATCGAACTGAAGCGAATCCTCACCTGAAAGATTCGATCCGAGCAGGCTGTTGAAAATCTCAAGGTGTCCGCTTGAGCTTATAGGCAGATATTCGGCAAGACCCTGAACTATGCCGAGTATCAATGCATCAATCCAATCCATATCTATTTTTAATCTATCCGGGTTAAACAACGGTTATTTGCGCTTGCCGGGGCGCACTATAATTGAGATTGCCATCGCTACGAAACCCAGAAAGGCAATTGTGGGGCCGACGACAATGCGCCGGGCACTGAATATGTCCGGATTGAATTCAGTGGTTGAACCGCCGCCAAGCATCAGCAGAAAACCAAGGACTATCATGGCGCCGGACACCGCCATAAATATAAAATTCTTTTTTACGAGAGGAAATTCACTCGCGGATTCCCGCTCAAGTTTTTCGTCAGAATTATGTCTGTCTGTTTTCTCAAGCTTCAAAGCCATATCGGAAATAGGGTTATATCGGTTTTCAATTATATTATATATCATCACATGCGGGCGGCCAGGAAGTGCCACTGAGCAGCAATGGCAGAGAGTCATTCGAACATCTCGTCATAATTCTTGCGCAGGTACCGGTTGGTGGCCATGATGGCAGCCAACACACAGATAGCCACGCCAAGGACCACAAGCAGTCCGAACTCGCAGAAAGCCACATTCCACGTCACAAGCGATTCTATCCCCATGTCGAGCGAACGTGTCCAACCCACAAAAAGTGCGAGGAATCCGGATGCAAGCACGCCGGCAATGACACCCTGCACAGCATTCACCATCAGGAAAGGCCGACGGATGAATCCGCCGGTTGCTCCCACAAGTTTCATTGTATGGATCAGGAATCTACGGGAATAAACCGTCAGGCGTACCGTATTGTTTATCAACACAAACGAAATCAGCAGCAACGCCGCAGCCATAATGGCGAGAATCGTGTTGATGAGGCCTGCATTCCGGTTGATATTGGCAATCATTTCAGTATTGGCGGTGGTCTCGTCCACCGACGTTAATTGCTGCCATTGTGCCATAATGCTGCTTATACTGTCAACATCGGCGTAGGCGGCGCCCACCTTGATTTCAAACATCGCCGCATACGGATTCACACCGAGCAGCTCCACAAGGTCAGCACCCTCACCCGAAGTCTCTTCTGCCATCACATCCTCGGCCGACAGGTAACGGTAGGAGGAAACATATGGGGCGTTGTCGCATACGAGTTTCAAAGAATCTATCGTTGCGGGTGCCACACTGTCGGCAAGCACCACGGTGAAACCCATTTTTTCCTTAAGCTGGCGGTTTATACCTGAAAACGAAATGTTCACAAAGCCTACCAGGCCAAGAATAAACAGCACGAGCGACACCGATATTGTCGATGTCACATAATCGCCCCAACCTGCTATGCGGCTACGTTTTATTTTATTCATGCAGAAAAACAATCATTTTTACCCTTGCGGGGCCGTTTGACAGCCACCATCCGGGAGACCCGTTCTGAGCCAAAGTGCTGCAAAATTACAACCTTATAGAGGCCATGTCAACACTTTTAACATTAATTTAACCAAATAATTGCTCATATAGGCGCGAAAATGCAGACAAGCGCCTCCTGA
Source organism: uncultured Porphyromonadaceae bacterium (assembly GCA_900540205.1). Classification (GTDB taxonomy): domain Bacteria; phylum Bacteroidota; class Bacteroidia; order Bacteroidales; family Muribaculaceae; genus UBA7173. The sequence continues at coordinate 124,058 of UQER01000005.1, forward strand.
GCAACGGCTATCAAGCGGCGTAAACCGGTTAGACCAACTCGCAGATAAGAGTGGCCGACGATGCATCCGTGACGCGCACTTTAACAAAGTCGCCCACTTTCACAGTGCCACGCGGAAACACTGCGGCCTTGTTCTGCTGAGTTCGTCCCATCATATGCTCACGGCTGCGTTTTGAAAAACCTTCCACAAGCACCTCGAACACCTTCCCGATATCGCGCCGGTTCGACTCGGCCGACAATTCGTTCTGTAACGCAATCATACGGTTGAGACGTTCCACTTTCACCTCCTCCGGAACATTGTCGGGCATTGTGCGTGAAGCAAGCGTACCGGGACGCTCGGAATATTTGAACATGAACGACGAATCGAATGCTGCCTCGCGCATAAGATCAAGTGTCTGATTGAAATCCTCCTCCGTTTCGCCGTGGAAGCCTGTGAAAAGGTCGGACGATATGCCGCAATCCGGAATCCGGCTGCGGATGGCCTGGATACGGTCAAGATACCACTCGCGCGTGTATTTGCGGTTCATGGCTTTCAGCACGGAATTGCTTCCGGACTGAACCGGGAGATGGATATGATTACATATATTAGGATAACGTGCAATCACATCTATGGTGGCATCGCTCATGTCCTTCGGATGGGATGTGGTGAAACGCACACGCATCGACGGGGCACTTTGGGCCACACGTTCAAGCAGAGCGGGGAAATCCACGGTTTCTCCATCCGGTGTGACATACCTGTAGCTGTTCACATTCTGACCGAGCAAAGTCACCTCCTTGAACCCATGCCGTTTGAGATCTGCCACTTCATTGAGAATGCTTGCCAGTTCACGGCTGCGCTCGCGTCCGCGGGTGTAAGGCACGATGCAGTAGGAACAGAAGTTGTTGCATCCGCGCATAATACTCACGAAGCCGCTCACCCGATTTGCCAGTGAGCGTGCCGGGATTACATCGCGATAGGTTTCTGTGGTGCTGAGTTCCACATTGATAGCTTTATGACCTGCCTCAACCGCCGCAAACAGGTTCGGCAAATCCAGATAGGCGTCCGGACCGGCCACGAGATCAACTCCGTCACGGTTTATAAGCTCATCCTTCGCCCGCTCAGCCATGCAGCCGATGACACCGACAATCAGAGGTTTGCGATTCTTTGCCCTCCGCAAAGCATTGAGTGCCTGCAGACGCGAATGTATCTTCTGCTCCGCATTGTCGCGGATGGAACATGTGTTGAGCAGAACGGCATCGGCGCTGTCAACAGCATCAGTCTGTGAATATCCCACAGTTTCCATTATAGATGCCACCACCTCACTGTCGGCCACATTCATCTGGCATCCGTATGTCTCGATATATAGTTTTTTGTCGGCCATCAGGCTCGAATCGGCATTGTTACTCACCATCCTTTAACATAATATTTAATGTACACATGCCCTACAGACCACATATGTGCTAAAAAACAGATTGGAAAATTTGGGCTTTGTGCACTAAAACTCTAATTTTGTGCAAAAATACGAATAAAGGCGCGGATGACCAAGCCGCCACAGGCAAGTTTTCGGGCAATATGCCCGTCTACTCCAATATTTATGCCTTGCACGGCCGGCCACTCACACCTTAAACACCAAACCAAATCAATTACCACAAGCATGGCGTATAATTTTATCACAGCTCAGGAAGCTGCTGAGATGATTGAGAACGGCAACACGCTCGGATTATCGGGCTTCACAGCTCCCGGTAACCCCAAGGCGGTAACTGAAGCAGTTGCCCACAAGGCCGAACGCGAGCACGCGGCAGGCCGGGAATTCAAAGTTAACATCTTCACCGGTGCATCGACAAACGACCACGTTGACGGCATTCTGGCACGCAACAATGCCATCAACATGCGTGCACCCTATCAGAATACACCTGACTTACGCAAACGCATCAACGCCCACGACGCCCATTATTTTGACCGCCATCTTTCGGAAATGGCCCAGGAAACGCGCTACGGTTTTTATGGGCCCACCGATGTGGCCATAATCGAGGCAGCCGATATAACCGACAGCGGAGAAGTGCTGCTGGGATGCGGACTCGGCAACATCCCTACCTATGCTCCACGCGCAAAACACATCTTCATCGAACTGAACGAAGCACTTCCCAAATCGCTTCTGGGAATGCACGACATATATCTCCCGCAGGATCCCCCTTACCGCCGCGAAATCCCCATCTATGCTCCAAACGACCGCATCGGCCGCCCCACGCTCCAGATTGACCCCTCCAAAGTACGCGGCATAATCCGCACAAACTCGCTCGACGGCGTGAAAGCGTTCACCAAACCGGATGAAGTGTCGGAACGTATCGGCTCGAACGTGGTGAACTTCCTTATCAACGAATACCGCAAAGGACGCATACCCAAAGAATTCCTCCCGCTCCAGAGCGGCGTGGGCAATGTGGCGAATGCCGTTCTCCACTACCTGTGTCTTGACAAGGAGCTGCCAAACTTCATGATGTACACCGAGGTTGTGCAGGACTCCGTGCTTGAGCTCCTGCGTGCCGGCAAATGCACATTCGCAAGCACATGCTCCATGACATTCTCAGATGAAGTTGAAGCCCAGCTGTTTGCCGACCTCGATTTCTTCCACGACAAAATAATGATGCGTCCGGCCGAAATCTCAAACAACCCGGAAGTCATCCGTCGTCTCGGCGTAATTGCCATGAACACAGCACTTGAGGCTGATATTTTCGGCTGTGTCAACTCCACACACGTGCTCGGCACACGAATGATGAACGGCATCGGCGGCTCCGGCGACTTCTGCCGCAACGCCTACATCTCCATCTTCTCGTGCCCGTCGGTCACCAAAGGCGGCATGATCAGCAACATCGTCCCGATGGTATCGCACTGCGACCACAGCGAGCACTCAGTGGATGTAATCATCACCGACCAGGGTATCGCCGACCTGCGTGCCAAGGATCCGGAACAGCGGGCCAACGAAATCATCAACAATTGCGCGCACCCCGACTTCCGCCCGCTGCTGCGCGAGTATCTCAAACTCAGCAAGGGCGGACAGACGCCTGCTACGCTCAACGCCGCCATGGCATTCCACACCGAATTTGCCGCTTCCGGCGACATGCGCAACACCGACTTCTCCAAATTCGCTTGAACATAAATCCCTAATCGTATACATGGCGATGTGTCTGTCAACCGGACACATCGCCGTTTGTGTATCCCTCTAAGTAACCGTTTCAACAACTAAGATGAACACCCGTATGAACGCCATAAGGCAGAAGCTGAAGCCCTGGATGCTTCCTATAGCCATGCTGCTCGGCGCCTTGCTCCACAACTACATAGGGATGGTGGCATTCCTGTCGAAGTATCTTATATTTATAATGCTCCTGATTACCTATTGCCGCCTTAACATACGCGAATTCAAGGTGGGCAGTTACATCTGGTGGCTTCTCGCCGTACAGATTCCCGGAGCATTAGCAGCGTGGTTGCTGTTGCTGCCCGTCAATCCAATTGCAGCTCAGGGGGCATTCATATGCATCTTCTGCCCCACGGCCACCGCCGCACCGGTCATCACAGGGATGCTCGGCGGAAAAGTTTCACGTGTGGCCACTTACTCGCTGTTCAGCAATGTATTCGTGGCATTCCTGGCGCCTGCACTCCTTACATGGATTGCAACGGACGCCCCTGCCTCCGGCACCGAACACTCGTTCCTCACCTCAATGTGGACCATAAGCTACACAGTGCTTCCACTGATTCTCGGGCCGCTTGCCGTTGCGCTCCTGCTTGAACGCTTTACGCCCTCCACCCACCGCGCCATAGCCCAGCATCAGGGGCTTTCATTCTACATATGGGCATTCTCTCTCATAATTGTGGTAGGTAACTCGGTAAGTTTCATTTTGAAAGAACCGGCATCGTGCGTCCCTGAGATACTTATCCTGTGCGCCGTGTCGCTGATTGTATGCGCATTGCAGTTCGGCATAGGGCGAATCATAGGGAAACGGCACGGCGATGCCATTTCAGGTGCGCAAAGTCTGGGTCAGAAGAACACCGTACTTGCCATATGGCTTGCGCTGACCTATATGAATCCCCTGATCTCAGTGGCGCCTGCAGCCTATGTAGCATGGCACAACACCATCAACTCCATTCAGATTTACCTGCATGAACGGAGCAAGCTTGCCCCGGGCAATCGGCCCGACAATGCCAAGCGTACATAGAAAGATTTAACACCTCATTGTTAACTTTCACTAAACACAGGCGTTATAAATAAAGAACAACAACGAAACATAGCCATATCATGGGAAGCATGTACGAAACCTTGCGCCAGCTGCCACTGTTTGCCGGCGTATCACAACAGAAATTATCGGAGATAGTGGGACACAACAAATTCCACTTCCTCAAATATGCCCCCGGCGATATGATTGTGGAGCAAGGTGCCGAATGCACACACATACGTTCGGTAATTGCCGGCAGTGTCCGGATGTCGATTGAAAGCCATGACAACAAATTCAAGGCATCACAGACACTTAATGCGCCCGACCTTATTGCCCCGGACTTTTTTTTCGGACGCACCACCCGCTACCCCGGCTCGGTTACGGCCATTGACAATGTCGGGATATTGCAGATCAACAAGCCGGATTTCCTGAACATAATCAATTCCGACTCCATTTTCCTGTTCAACTATCTGAACATCCTTTCCATGAACGCCCAGCTAAATGTTGACGGCGTGATGGCGCTTGCATCCGGTTCACTTGAGAAGCGCATCGCCTATTGGATCGTGGCACTCACACAAAACAATGGGACAGACATTGTGCTGCAGTGCCGCCAGCGCGACATGTATGCCGTGTTCGGAGTGCAACGTCAGTCGCTCATAAGCGCCCTCGATGCCATGAAGGCTGACGGAATCATAGACTACACCAATCAGGAGATACAAGTTGCAGACCGTCGGCGCCTGGTTGAGATACTCACCGGGATTTGAATTCCGTAAGGCTAAAACCAGCTATTTTATGGCAAAATATAGCCATATATGCATCTATATCACCATACCGAAACCAAACAATATTCACCCTATAAATCAGGGTCTTATGATTTATATTTATCTATATAAATCTATATATGCTTAATATTGGGCTTCCGGGTGCTTGACAAACGTGAATTTCAGCAGTAATTTTGCATCGAATCAAGAACGGAATTTCTGGTGATTTCATCACTGCGTTCCCGGATTTGAGACAAAAGGATTTAGTTGATTTTAAAATTGGAAAAATATCAAGTGTACGCACTTCTAACGTAAAATCGCATTGAGTTAGGATTATATTTTACTTTATTTCATCAGCATCAATTCTAAAAATTGCATGACCGAACTTTAGATAATAATCGTGTTTTTTGTTAGGTTAATAGGTATTATAAAAATTTAAGGTAAAATCAAACGGCCACTTCGCGACGAAGCGGCCGTTTGATTTTATAATGCATCTCTTTCATTATCCGTCATACCATCCACCGCGATGCTCCCACCGGTGCTCCAAACGGTCGCTCGGCAATATTTTGGCAATGAACCAACCCCTCCCCGCGAATGTTATGATTTCAAAAAGTGAACACACAGAATGAGAGCCATTCACCCAACTTGACAACTAACGACACGCACTTATGATAGATTCACTTCAAACGGGGATAATCAGGCCTTCACCTGTCAACGCTTTTATGAGAGAATGAAGTTATTTATTTTGCAACTAAATCCAAAAGAAATGAGACACGAATTAGCATCCGTACTGGCACTGTGTTGCATGTCATTCACGTTTGCGAACACCGCCAATGCACAGGAAACAATCGTCGTAGAGGAAGAGACCTTCACCGTTGACGACGCGTACAATTGCAAGACCCAGTATTCAGTGGGCAAACATGACAACTGGTTCCTGCAGTTAGGCGCCGGAATCGGGGTTCCCCTCGTAGAGAACTCTCTGGAGAATGGCGATGCAAAACGCCACATCACGGCAACCTACAATCTGGGCGTGGGTAAATGGTTCTCACCCTACATCGGCTTCCGCTTCAGCGGATATTATGGCGCCATGCACTGGGACAACGTATCCTACAGCAAAGCCAAGATGGCCAACCTCAACTTCGATTTCATGTGGGACATGTGCAACTCGCTGGGCGGCGTGGACGCTGACCGTCCTGTGAGCGTCATCCCGTTTGTCGGTCTGGGAGGTACATATGTATGGGACATCGAATCGGAAGGTACCAATATCTACCACCGTCGCGGTGCGTTGAAAACCCGCCAATGGACCCTTCCCGTATCGGCAGGTATCCAGTTGCGCTTCCGTCTATGCCGTTACGTTGACTTCTTCCTCGAAGGCCGCGCGGCATTCTATGGCGATAACTTCAACGGCGCCGCCTACGACGAACCTGTGGACGTTCACATCACAGCCACCGGCGGTTTCAGCATCAACTTCGGAGGCGTGAAATATCAGGCCTACAACCCCTGCAGAGACCGCGCTTACATCGAATCGCTCAACGGTCAGGTGAATGCCCTGCGTGGAGAGCTTGCCACAACTGCAGCCGCATTGGCTGCCGCACAGGCTCAGCTCCCCTGCCCCGAAGTAGTTGTTGCCGAATGTCCGGAATCAAATGCAGCGCCGATGATGTCGACCGTACGGTTCAAAATCAATTCCGCAAAGATTTCCGACGAAGAGATGGTCAACGTCTACAACACAGCACAGTATCTCAAGGACAATCCTGATGTAAACGTGCTCATCCAGGGCTACGCCGATAAGGACACCGGTACATCGGAATACAACAAAGCTCTCTCGCAGAAACGTGCACAGGCCGTTTACGACACCCTGACCAAGACCTACGGCATTGATGCAAGCCGTCTGTCCATCGAAGCTGAAGGATCGGCCGTACAGCCCTACGACGTAAACAACTGGAATCGAATCGTGATTTTCGTGCCGGGCAACTGAATAAACCATATATAATCTGACAGTCAATCAGACGTCAGGCAACCCATAACCACAGGCAAGGCGATGTGCGCACAAACGCACACCGCCTTGCGGCATATATGAACGTGATGACAATCTGTAATCAACATAACGCGCATAAACACATCCTGGAGCTGTTTTGAGGTCATAATCAGCGTTCTGGAATAAAAAACTTTCACAAATTTAGGATAATTCAAAAAAATCACTAATTTTGCATTGAATTAAGGAATGTATGGAACGGACAATCTCAGTATGCCGGTTTTAACCATTCCCAACCGAACCCATTCAACTATTTTCAGTTTATGGAAACTAAAAAACTTAAAATCAGAGACCTCACCCTGCGCGACGGTCAACAGAGTCTGTTTGCAACCCGTTTGAAACAGGAGGACATCGACTCGCTCCTCCCCTTCTACAAAGATGCAGGCTTCTACATCATGGAAGTCTGGGGCGGCGCAGTGCCCGACTCCGTGATGCGCTATCTTGACGAATCGCCCTGGGTACGCCTCCGCACCATAAGCGAAGCCATCGGAGGAAAATCTCTTCTGTCGGCACTTTCGCGTGGCCGCAACCTGTTCGGTTATGTGCCCTATCCCGATTCTGTGCTTGAGGGATTCTATAAAGAGGCCATCAAAAACGGCCTGAACGTGATGCGTATCTTCGACGCTCTCAACGACATCGACAATGTAAAGGAATCCATCCGCATGATCAACGAGCTTGGCGGAATCGCCGACGCAGCCGTATGCTACACCGTAGATCCCAAGGACGAAGCTCCTGCCGCTCCACAGAAAAAAGGCTTCTTCGCTTCACTTTTCGGCAAGAAAGAAGAAGTTGCGGCCCCTGAAAAGATTTTCACCGACGAATACTTCGTTGAGAAAGCGAAAGAGATGGAACGCCTTGGAGCCAAGATTATCACGCTCAAAGATATGGCGGGCCTCGTAAGCCCGCTGCGCGCAGCATCCATCATCGGCAAACTGAAACAGGCAGTGAAAGTTCCTGTTGACTTCCACACTCACTGCACCCCCGGTTACGGACTCGCATCCTCACTTATGGCCATCCTGAACGGTGTTGACATCCTCGACACCAACATATGGTTCTTCGGCGAAGGTTCTGCAGCACCTGCCATCGAGCTTGTTTATGTGTTCTGCCAGAAACTCGGCATCGAAGTTGAGGCCAATATGGAGAAAGTCGGCGAAATCCGCGACCGTCTCGAGCAGATCCGCCGCAATCTTGCCGATGTAGACCTGCACAAGGACCACTTCCCCAAACACTTCAACCCGCTAACCGACAAACTTCCCGCAGAAGTGGACGCTCTGTTCGACAAGGCCATCGCAGCAGCCAAAGCCGGCGATGAGGAAACTCTTCTGGAAAACTGTCACGCAATCGAGGCATACTTCGAATTCCCCAAACCCAACCTCCTTGTCAAGGAAGCCGAGGTGCCGGGCGGTATGTACTCGAACATGGTTGCCCAGCTCAAGGCTCTCAACTCGTCCGACCTTCTGGAGGATGCAATGAAACTCATCCCCAAGGTGCGCCGCGACGCAGGTCTGGTGCCTCTGGTAACCCCTACTTCTCAGATTGTTGGCGCACAGGCCGTAAACCTCGCCATCGACCGCAAGAAAGGCAATCCCGACTATACCAACACCTCGAACCAGTTCATCTCGCTTGTCAAAGGTGAATATGGCCACACACCCGCACCCATCGATCCTGCTTTCCGTCAGCAGATCACCGGCGACGCTCAGGAGCGCCCCTACGACGTAAGCAAATACCGCAAACCTGAGAATCCAGTTGTCGAAGACCTCGGAGGCGTGAAGCTCGCATCGAACGATGAGGAATACCTCCTGCTCGAACTTCTCCCCAACGTTGCCAACAAGTTCCTGCGCAACCGTCGCGCCGAGGAGTATGCCGCAAAGCAACCCAAGGAACAACCCAAAGCCGCCGAAACTGCCCCCGCTCAGGAAGAAGCAGCAGAGGAGCCTATCACAGGCAGTGTGTTCCGCGCACCGATGGGCGGCCGAATCATCGAAATCGATGTAAAAGCCGGCGACAAAGTGAAGAAAGGTCAGCGCATGATGGTTTACGAGGCCATGAAGATGGAGAACGACCTCGAAGCTGACAAAGACCTCACGGTTAAACGTGTATTCGTGAAAGTCGACGAAGTTGTGGGCACTGACGCTCCCCTCATCGAGTTCGAATAATCCCTCCGATATTCATACTGACCCACACAAAAACAGCGATGCGCCTTCAGGCACATCGCTGTTTTTTTCTATACCCCCCTACCATCCCGTATAAGAATTATAAGAATTATAAGAATTATAAGAATTATAGTAGTGGTGCGATAAAAATCTAACCACTGTTATTAAAATATTAGTATTTAGTT
>UQER01000006.1 GCA_900540205.1 uncultured Porphyromonadaceae bacterium
TCCGGTTCACCGCCGTTAAGCGTATATCAGGATTTAATCTTATCAGATCCAGCGTGTGTAAGCGAAGTCCATGCGGTGAGGCAGGTTCGGGTTCGAGGGATAGAGGCGGTAGCCATAGCGGAATACGCCTGCATCCTTCAGCTTCATGTTGAGCTGATATGTAAGCACGTTGCCTTCCTCTTTAACCACGTTGAACTGCTTGGTGTAGCAGAAGTTCTCTATGCCGTCCTCTTTCTTGTACACCACGAGTTCGAGAGCAAGATCCTTGCCGAGACCGTTGGTGTCGATGATGGCACGCACGGCGAAGTCGTTGCCTGTGGTGGAGTTGGTGAGATCGGAAGCCTCGATGTCGAACACCTTGATGCCGTCCCATGCAGCTGCCACTTTCTCTTTCCATGCCACGATTTCCTTGGCAAGGGCGTAGTTGTTGGCCTGCAGTTTGTTTGAGCGGGCAGCTTCTTTGTCATAGAAGCGGTGGATGTAGTCCTCGATCATGCGCTTCATTGTGAAGTGAGGTGCGATGTCGGCGATGGAGCGCTTGATATACTGTACCCACTCAGGCGAGTAGCCTTTCGAGTTCTTTGCGAAGTACAGCGGGATAATCTCGTTTTCGAGCATTGAGTAGATGGTGGCTGCATCGAGCTTGTCCTGCTGGGCCTGGTCGGTGTAGGTGCGCTTGTCTGTAAGAGCCCATCCGGCTTTCTCGTTGAAACGGTAGCCTTCGTACCACCATCCGTCAAGCACGGAGAAGTTGAGCACACCGTTCATCTCGGCTTTTTCGCCGGAAGTACCGGAAGCCTCGAGAGAACGTGTGGGGGTGTTCAGCCAGATGTCGACGCCGGTCACGAGGCGCTTGGCGACAATCATGTTGTAGTCTTCAAGGAAGATGATTTTGCCAAGGAACTCAGGCATGCGCGAGATTTCCATGATGCGTTTGATAAGGCCCTGTCCGGCACCGTCGGCGGGGTGAGCCTTGCCGGAGAATACGAACTGCACGGGGAACTGCTCGTTGTTGACAATCTTGGAAAGACGCTCAAGGTCGGTGAACAGCAGGTGTGCGCGTTTGTAGGTGGCGAAACGGCGTGCGAAACCGATGATGAGCGCGTTGGGATTAATCTTGTCGACAATCTTCATCACTGCCGAGGGATCGCCCTGGTTGGCAAGCCACTTGGCCTTGAAGTCGCGTTTTACGAAGTTGATGAATTTGTTCTTGAGGGTGCATCGCATGTTCCAGATCTCTTCATCCTTCACTTTGAAGATGCCTTTCCAGTTTTCAGGATCATCGGCGTGCTCGAACACTTTCGGGCCGAGTTTCTCCCAGTAGAATTCCTTCCATTCGGAAGCGGCCCATGTGGGCATGTGAACGCCGTTGGTCACGTAGCCTACATGGCTTTCCTGCCAGTTGTATCCCTTCCAGATACCTGCGAACATCTTTTTCGACACTTCGCCATGTAGCCAGCTTACACCGTTGGCTTCCTGGCATGTGTTGAGCGCGAACACGCTCATCGAGAAACGTTCGTTGGTGTTGGGGTTCTCGCGGCCCATGTTCATGAGATCGTTCCACGAGATGCCGAGTTTCTGGGGATATTCACCCATGTATTTGCCGAACAGGCCTTCGTCGAAGTAGTCGTGACCTGCGGGAACGGGGGTGTGAACGGTGTAGAGGCTCGATGCGCGCACCAGTTCGAGTGCGACATTGAAGTCGAGGTGCTGTTCCTGCACGTAGTCAACCAGGCGCTGGAGGTTGAGCAGAGCGGCATGGCCTTCGTTGCAGTGGTAGAGCTGGCTGTTGATGCCGAGTTTCTTGAGCATGAGGATACCGCCGATGCCGAGCAGATATTCCTGCTTGATGCGGTTTTCCCAGTCACCGCCATAGAGCTGATGGGTGATTACACGGTCGAATTCCGAGTTCATGTCGAAGTCGGTGTCCATCAGGTAGAGCTTCATGCGGCCTACGTTCACGCGCCATACGTGGCTATAGATTGTACGGCCGGGATAAGGTACCTCTACAATCATGGGGCGGCCGTTCTCTTCCATTACCTGCTCGATGGGGAGCTGGTTGAAGTTCTGCGGCTCGTAGTTGGCAATCTGCTGACCATCAACGCTGAGCGACTGTGTGAAGTAGCCGAAGCGATAAAGGAAGCCTACGGCTGTCATGGGTACGCAGCTGTCGGATGCCTCTTTGATGTAGTCGCCTGCAAGTACGCCAAGACCACCGGAATAGATTTTCAGGGCGTTGCACAGGCCGTATTCCATAGAGAAATAGGAAACCGAAGGGATATCGGTGCGCATGGGCTTGGCCATGTACTCTTTGAACGATTTATAGACGTGCTCGATACGAGCCATCATTTCGGGGTCTGCAATCACTTCGTCCAGACGTTCGGATGAGAGATGCTGCAGCAGGATCACGGGGTTTTCACCCGAGCTGCGCCACATGTCGGGGTTGAGGTCGCGGAACAGGGCTTTTGCCTCGCTGTTCCATACCCACCAGAGGTTTTTGGCAATCTCCTCAAGGTGTTTGAGCTTTGAGGGGAGATCGGATGTTACCGTAAGGTCGCGCCACGCTGGGGCGTTTGTGTTGCTAACTTGAAGTTTCATGTTGTAGCTTGTAAATATACGATATAATTTCTATTTCAATATAGTTGTGACATCTTGTTTATGTAGTGTGTCTGCTGAGTCCGGTCAGTTTACGCGTCGCCGGTCGGCTGCAGACAGGGCTTTGCGGAACGCTTCTATATAATATGTGATGAAATAGTTCCATTCGGCCTTGTCAGCTGTGTCGCGTGCGGCCTTAGAGGCGCGTTCGCGATATTCGTCGGTTGCATTTGCCAGAGTTCGCATGTCGTTTGCAAGCGCATTAACCACGTCGCAGTAATTTGAATCGCCACGCGGAATTACTTCAACGCCGCTGACAGCGAAGTCGCTCTTTGACGATTCAAGAATCCATTGTCCGAATCCGGAAAGTGAGGTTGTGACGGTTGGGATGCCGAACGCCACGCTTTCAAGCGGGGTGTAGCCCCAGGGCTCGTAATACGAGGGGAATGCCGTGGCGTCCAAACCGCACAGCACCTCGTAATAATCCATGTTCAGCAATCCGTCGTTGCCGTTGAGATAGCAGGGTATGTAGACCACCTGTACCTTAGCATCGGCGTTGCTGTTGAACTGCAGCTGACGGATGCGGTTGAGGATGGCATCGTGGTCAGGATTGTTGAGTTCATGTGTGATGTAGGGTTCTGCCAGGGGTGCAGTCTGTTTGACATTGCCTGCGGCAAGCACTGCGTTGAGGTCCTGCCGGGGCTGCTTCATCCATGCGGGAACAAGGATGAACGCAAGTACCGGTTTTGAGGCCGGAACGTTCTCCAGCTGTTTCACAGCATCGAGAAAAACATCTATCCCCTTGTTGCGGTATTCGCAGCGTCCGGAGGTCGCAATTATGAATGTGCCGGGGGCTGACGCTTGTCCGGTCAGGGCCGATGCGACATTCAGCAGAGCCTCGCGAGCTGTTTGGCGTGCGCGTTTGGCTTTCACCTTTACCGGTGCGAGGTCGCCCTGAAAGCCGTTGGGAGTCACCACATCTGGACGGCGGTCAAGCAGTTGTTCGCATTCAATGGCCGTGATGTTGCTGACTGTGGTGAAACAGTCGGCATTATGTGCGGCGGCTTTTTCCAGTGAATGCTTTGACTGCATGTTGAGCTCCTGTGCCATCTGGTCACCGTTGTAGGCGGGGAGATAGTCGTAAAGGGGCTTGCCGTTACCGCATATGCTTCGGCCTATGGATGTGGCGTGGGTTGTGAAAATTGTGCCGACATAGGGAAGTTTCCAGCGGGTGTACAGCAGGCCCATGCCAGTTGTCCACTCGTCAAAATGCGCAAGCACGTTCTTGTGGCGCAGACGCTTGTGGTTGCAGATGCTTTCGATGACAATACCGGCGGCAAGTGCAAAGCAGCATGCCTCATCGTAATCACCGTAGCCGTGCAGGGAGTCTACCCCAAACCGTTCCCACATTTCACCGTAATACGAGTCCTTGGCCTGGAACACCCCGTCGAATTTGACAAGAACCACAACGGGTTTGCCGGGAATGTTCCACCGCCCTACTCTGACCGAAATGCCGAAGGGAAGCTCCGCCTTGTCTTTCCACTGGCGCAGCAACGAGGGTACTTCTGTAAAATATGGCGAGGGGGAAGTTTCGGACCAAACATCGGGCCCGATGAAAATCACTTTGTCTTTGTACAAGTTTTGGAGTGTCTGGGCTTTGGTAGAAAGCACTGTGTAGATGCCTCCTACTTTGTTGCACACTTCCCAACTTGTTTCGAAAACCAAATCAAGATTTACGTGATCCAATTTCATAACAATCTTCTTAATCGGCATTCCTGTTCCGCATGAATCTTGTGTCAGAGCCACAAAGGCGGACAGGCATGCAGGTAAAAAAATGTCAACTATTTTATGTTTTAGGGTGCAAAGATAGCGTAAATTTTCGAATCAGACGTAAAAAGATTTGACTAATTTGTGTTTTGGCGTTATATTTTAGTTGCGTTAGTATGCGTGATTTGTGACAAATTATATTAATAGACTGGATATGCCGAACGATTTTTGCACTTTTGGAATGAAAAAGCTATATTTGCAAATGAAAAAGAGCCGATTAACTTATGTGTGGCAAATTGCGCCACATGTTCCATGATAATTAATAAAAAGTTTTTTACTTACATTTACACCATTTAAAAAATAATGAAAAACCTGATGACCAACCTTTGTCTGGGTTCAGTGTTCGCCACATGCGCTCTGTCGCACCAGGCGGGGGCGGGGGCCAATGCTGCTGATAACAATGTGACCCCCGATGCCCGTTATGCATCATTACCGGTATACCGTGGTGACGACCTTGGCTTGACTTTTTCCGGCAACGAGGCGAAATTCCGGTTGTGGTCGCCTGAAGCTGAAGCTGTGAAACTGCGAATTTATAAGAACGCCCGTGGTGGCGATGCCATGGAAACTCTTGACATGCAGAAAGCTGAGAACGGAACATGGGTAGCTTCGCTCTCTCCTGCTCCATTTGGCAAGTTCTACACCTTCCAGATTCTTCACAATGGCCGCTGGCTGCAGGAAACTCCCGGTATCTGGCCCAAAGCTGTTGGGATAAATGGCGAGCGTGCGGCGGTGATTGATGCTGACGCAGTGGCACCCGAGGGATGGGCTAATGACAAGGGCCCGGCGCTGAAAGCCATCAATGATGCAGTGCTTTACGAAATGCATCACCGCGATTTTTCGGTGCATCCCTCTTCAGGAATCGCCAATAAGGGTAAATTCCTTGCTCTGACAGAGGACGGCACAGTGACGCCTTTGGGCGACAAGACAGGTATCGATCACCTTAAAGAGCTTGGCGTTACACATGTCCATATCCTCCCATCCTACGATTATAATAGCGTGGATGAGACTCAGGCTCCGCTCAATCAGTATAACTGGGGCTATGATCCCCTGAATTATAATGCCCCGGAAGGCTCATATTCAACGAACGCCAACAATCCATCCACACGTATCATGGAGATGAAACAGATGGTGAAGGCTCTCCATGATGCCGGTATCGGCGTGGTGATGGATGTAGTGTATAATCACACGGCGCAGAACGACGATTCAAACTTCTCGCTCACTGCTCCTGGTTATTTTTACCGCCACCGTGCCGACGGCAGCTACAGCGATGCATCCGGTTGCGGCAATGAGACTGCATCCGAACGGACCATGATGGGCGATTATATTGTTAATTCGGTGAAATATTGGGCAAAGGAGTTCCATATTGATGGCTTCCGTTTCGACCTTATGGCCATTCACGACACTGAAACCATGAACCGTGTGGCTTCGGAGCTGAAGAAAATCAATCCCGACATATTTGTGTATGGTGAAGGGTGGACAGCCGGCGATTCCCCCCTCCCCGTCGAGCGGCGTGCGTTGAAAGAGAACGTTGCGAAAATGGAAGGCATAGCCGTTTTCTCGGATGATATACGAGATGCCGTCAAGGGGCATTATTCCGACGCCGCCGACCGCGGTTTCGCTACCGGTAAGCCTGCCCTGGAAGAGACCGTGAAGATTGGCATCGTGGCGTCCACTGCTCATCCTCAGGTGGATTATTCCAAAGGCAACAACTCTAAATTCGCATACGCGTCCTCCCCTCGTCAGATTATCAATTATGTGTCGTGTCACGATGATCTTACCCTGACTGACAAACTGGCAAAATCCATGCCCGGCGCATCGGAGGCAGAGCGTCAGCGTGCCGCCCGTCTGGCTCAGACCATTGTGTTCACCTCGCAGGGCACCCCGTTCATGTTTGCCGGTGAGGAGGTGTTCCGTAACAAGAAAGGCGTACACAATTCCTATAAGTCGCCCGATTCGGTCAATGCCATCGACTGGACCCTGAAACATGTAAATGCCGATCAGTTCAATTATTATAAGGAGTTGATTAAACTGAGAAAGTCCCATCCTGCATTCCGCATGACCACAGCTGAGGAGGTGGCACGTCACATCAAGTTTGACAAGACAGACAAAGATAATCTCGTATCATATTCCATCGTGGGGAATGCCAATGGGGATGACTGGAAAGAAATCAAACTGGTGTTCAACGGCTCGGATGACGATGTGGACGTAAAGCTTCCCAAAGGCGACTGGCTGGTTGTGGCTCGAGACGGCCAGCTGAGAGCTGACGGACTTCGCGATGCTGCAGGCAATGAGCAGCGCGTGTGCGGCGGCGTCACTAAGGTGCCTCATCGTTCCGCCTTGATTCTCGCAAAAGAGAAATAAAGGGTTATCGTCGTTTCTCTGACTGTAATAAAAACCGACAACCTCCGGCGTGCAAGCTTGTGCTTGTGTCCGGAGGTTGTCGGTTTTCTTACGAGATAAATGTCGGCGCTTAATTCATCCGCAGGCTGTTGTCCTCTTCTGAATACGGTACATATTCAATCCATTCGTAGTCTGATTCAAGGGCCGGACGTTTCACTTCATACGTCTCGCCGCACCCGTTGAGCAGAATTTGGTCAGGCTCAAACGAAATCAGCGACCAGTATATACCGCCATCCAGATTGAAGGTGCATGCGTTGGGCTGGAATTTCGTGTTGTCTATTTCAAGGTCATTACGCGTTATGTTGAAATTGTCCGGTTCAATCTGCATGGTGTATTCATTGGTGTTCTGATTTTTCATCATGCGGATATTCTGGAAGAACAGGGTGCCGTTATTGTTGTTCCTTGTAGCGGCGGCACGGATATACACCATTGCCGGACTTACCATGTACACAAACATATGGCGATTTGTATTCACCTCGCAATAGGTCATGTCGTCAGATAAGCCATATCCGGCACCGAGCCGCCATTCCTGCAGGCATTTTCCTACATTGAATTTTGATTTGCATTGTTCCTTTTCGTACGGTTGGACAATCTTTATGTCCTCCACTTTCTTCAATGCATGGCCGTTGATGCTTAACAATCCGTCGGCAGCCGAAATCTGAAGGGGTGCTGCATCTGATGATGTTGTCACGGTGCCGTCTTTCTTAAAGATGGTTTTGCTTGAAATCCCCGCTGACGGCACGGCGAGGATGGCTTGCATCGTGCTGTCAGCCTGATAATACAGGATGCAGATTGAGTCCGTCAGAACGGCCTCTGCTTTATCATTGCTCCATACACCCTTATATGGTGAAAATCCGGATGATGCGCTCGCCGAGCATGTGGCGCCAAGAAAGATGAGGGCGCCAAGAAAATGCTTCATTTCAGAAATCGCGGTTAGATAATATGATATGATGAGATTGGTTGACCGTGCGTATCAGTTGAAGAACGGGTTGGTGCGTTTTTCCTTGCCTATGGTTGTGGCGGGGCCATGACCGGGATAAACTACAGTATTGTCGGGGAGGTTGAACAGTCCTGTTGAAATGCTGCTAAGCAGGGTGTTGTGGTTTCCGCCCGGGAGGTCGGTGCGTCCTATGCTTCCTTGAAAAAGTGTGTCGCCGGTGAGGATGAAGGAACTTTCAGGAACGTAGTAGCACACTCCGCCAGGTGAATGCCCCGGGGTCTCGATCACCTCTATCCGCTCGTTGCCGAGCTGCAGGTGTGTGCCTGCTGAAATGAACCGGTCAATCTCAACGGGACCGAGCTTCATGGGGAGGTGGAACATTTCTGCCTGTTGTCCGCGCATTTGTCCGAGGGGAAGGTCGGCTTTGTGGGCAAGTACAGGAGCATGGTATTTTTCCTTCAGGATGTCTATGCCGAACGTATGGTCCACATGTGCGTGGGTCAGCAATATATATCTGACGGATAGGCGGTGTGTGGCGATAAAGTCTTCTATCAGATTTGTCTCTTCCGGATTTACCATCCCGGGGTCGACAATGGCAGCCTCATGTGAAGTGGCGTCCCATATTACATAGGTGTTTTCACCGAAAAAGTTGAATTCAAAGCGCTTTATTTCCATATCTGTGTTATTACGATGTTCGGATAACGGGAACATTCCCATTTATTAATAACCACAAAAGCTGCTATACGTTCATTGCAGGTGTATGATGAATGTGCCTCTGCTGTATTGGTGTATATTGTAGTGTTAGCGCAACGGAAGATAAATCAGCTTTTTCGTCTCGAAGAACGGTTCGGTGAAATAATCCGACAGGTTGTCGACCATCGGGTCGCCTTTAGTCAGCTTCAGCTCCGTATCGAGGTCTCCCCCTTTAAGGCATATCAGCCCGTTGGGAAAGCTGTTGTGCTGCGTCAGACTGATGTTTTTGCGGATCAGAGGCACAAGATTGTTAAGTGGCATCACGGCACGGGATACAACGAAATCGAACTTTTGCCGGCATTCCGCAATGTCGCCATGCTGGAAAGTCACATTCTTTAACCCGATGGCATCGGCGATGCTTTGAGCCACCTTGATTTTCTTGCCTATGCGGTCGATAAGATGGAAGTTGCATTCAGGAAATGCGATGGCGAGCGGTATGCCGGGGAAGCCGCCTCCGGTGCCGAGGTCAAGGAAAGTGGTGCCGTCGACAGGCTGTAGGAACTTGGCGATGGCCAGAGAATGCAGAATGTGATGCACATAGAGGTTGTCAATGTCTTTGCGTGAAATCACATTGATTTTTTCGTTCCATTCAGGATAAAGAGTGCCGAGCATGTCAAGCTGTTCGGCCTGTCGGGCGGAGAAATCAGGAAAATATGAAAGTACGGTCTGTTTGTTGTCCATAACTGGTGTGGTGAGATGGCAGTGGATAAATATTGTCCCCTGCAACATATGGCACAAATATACGGAGAAAAATTCGTATATTTGCGTTTTAAACCGGAATGCGCGGCAAAACCGGCCCTTCCGGTTTGCGAATCAGACAATAAACCAACAACATACAACCACATCACTCTTTAAAAACTATGGTTGAGAATAAAGAGACAGAAATGCAAGATGGCTCGAAAGGGTTGAATTTTGTAGAGCAGATAGTAGCCGACGATCTCAAGGCCGGCAAAAACGGCGGTCGCCTTAACACCCGCTTCCCACCGGAGCCCAACGGTTATCTCCATATCGGACATGCCAAGGCTATATGCATGGATTTCGGTGTAGCCGAGAAGTTCGGCGGAACATGCAATCTGCGTTTTGACGATACCAATCCTGTAAAAGAGGATACGGAATATGTGGATGCCATCCGCGAGGACATCCATTGGCTCGGTTTCGACTGGGGCGACCGTGAATATTATGCCTCTGATTATTTCCCTCAGCTTTATGATCTGGCTGTGCGCATGATCAAGGAAGGAAAGGCATACGTGGACGACCAGAGCTCCGAGCAGATTGCCGCCCAGAAAGGCACACCCACCGTGCCTGGAACCGACAGCCCCTACCGTTCGCGCACTCCCGAAGAGAATCTTGACCTGTTTGAGCGCATGAACGCCGGTGAATTCGAGGAGGGTGCCCGCGTTCTGCGAGCCAAGATTGACATGGCTTCGTCTAACATGCATTTCCGCGATCCCATCATGTACCGCATCATCAAGCATCCCCATCACCGTACCGGTACAAAATGGAATGTGTATCCCATGTACGACTTCGCACACGGACAGAGCGACTACTTCGAGGGTGTCACCCATTCTATCTGTACCCTTGAGTTTGTGCCTCACCGTCCGCTATACGAGTATTTTGTTGCCGAACTGGCCGATGAAACATACTGCCCCCGTCAGATTGAGTTCAATCGCCTCAATCTCACATACACAGTGATGAGCAAGCGCAAGCTCCTGCAGCTTGTAAAGGAAGGTCTGGTGGCCGGTTGGGACGATCCCCGTATGCCGACCATTTCGGGTATGCGCCGCCGCGGCTTCACATCCAAGGCCATCCGTAATTTCATTGACCGCATCGGCTACACCAAGATCGAGGAAGCCATGATCAGCGTATCACTGCTTGAACATGCCGTCCGCGAAGACCTCAACGCCATCGCAACCCGTGGTATGGCAGTTCTCAATCCGGTGAAAGTTATTATCACCAACTACCCCGAGGGGCAGACTGAAATGGTTGAGATGGAGAATAATCCGGAAAATCCTGAAGCAGGTGTGCATCAGATGCCTTTCTCGCGTGAGATTTTCATTGAGCGTGATGACTTTATGGAAAATCCGCCGAAGAAGTTCTTCCGTCTTGCTCCTGATGCCGAGGTGCGTCTCAAGGGTGCCTATATCGTGAAGTGCACCGGTGTCAAGAAAGACGATGCGGGTAACATCACCGAGATTTACTGTACCTACGATCCCGACACACGCAGCGGGCTGCCCGGCGCATCGCGTAAGGTGAAAGGCACATTGCATTGGGTTTCGGCACAGCATGCAAAGGATGCCACGGTAAGACTGTACGACCGCCTGTTCTCTGTTGAGAATCCTTCGGCCGAGACCGACAAGGATTTCCGCGAACTGCTCAATCCCGAATCGCTTGTCACACTCGAGGGCGTGAAGGTAGAGCCCTTCATCGCCGAGAATGCCCGGAAGGGAGAGAAATTCCAGTTCCAGCGTATCGGCTACTTCACACCTGACTACGATTCCACTCCCGAACATCTTGTGTTCAACCGTACGATTGCCCTTAAAGACAGCTGGGAAAAGGTTCAGGCAAAACAGTAATGATTTTGCCTGCTTCCCTCTCCCCCGATTCTATTTAATGTTATTAATTATCTGTAATTCGCATGCTTGACGGACAACCATCCGACGAACAGTATATGAAGGAGCTTTACGAGCGCTTTCTGAAAGGTGTGGTCGACAATGACAATTCTGAATTTTATGAAAAGGATGAATTGCTTGACATATATGACTACGCACAGGATGAAGGCGACGAGATGACGCAACTTTATGTGCTTCTGACAGGTGCCCGTCTGTATCCCGACAGTGATTTCCTCGATGAGCGGAAAGCATTCCTGCTTTCCGCCATAAACGAGGAGTCGGCGCGGCGCATGTTTTCACGGCGCGGACGCCGGGATTCGGCACTGTGGCAGGTCCTGAAGCTTTCGCTCGATACCTATCCGGACGGTAACCCTGAAGAGGGGTTGGCGGCGTTGCTGTCTTCCGACTTCAAGCTCCCCTGTGAGGCTGTCATACGCCTTATAGATATGCTGCGTGATCTCGGCCGTCTGGATTTGCTTGCGGAAAATCTGCACGTGATTGCCGACAGGTGTACCGTTCCGAATATATTGATGTATGAAGCGGCCGAGGCGTTGTATTCCGATGAGACTTATCTGCCGATGGCGCGTGACATAGCGGAGGAACTTACCACTAACGAGCCTTTCAATCCCGACAACTGGGTGTTGCTGGCAAAGATGGAGTTTGCCATGCAGCACGCATCGGAATGTGTGGCCGCCGCCGACTATGCGTTGGCCATTGACCCGGAGAATGAGCGCGGAATGCTCATAAAGGGTCTCGGTCTGATACAGCAACCTTCCAAGGATGAACAGACAGTTACAGACAGCAATGCCGCGGAGCGCACTGCGGACATTGACCGCGGAATCGCTTTGCTGCAGGAGGTGCTGCGCATCAATCCTGACAATTCGCTTGCCGTCAAGGCACTCTCGGAAGGTTATGCAGCCAAAGAGAACAAGATGGCAGCCCTGGAGGTGTTGTGCTCATATATGGAGCGCGATGAGGCAAATTCTTATGTTCTGCTCGATATTCTGAAACTGCGGCCTGCTGACGCATCACGTTTCTTCGAGGTGTTCGACCGTTACACCGGGAATAATGAGCGCAAATGGCTCGAGCTTGCTGCCCAGGTTGTCAACAACGGTTGTGTGGTTCAGGCTGCCGACCTTCTGAAATTTTATCATGACCGGCATGTTCTGCACGAAGGGATGGAATATTATCTTCAATTGCTCTACAGACTGCGCCGTTTCGACGACTATGTGTCGCTGTTCGGCGATTGCTGCTCGGCAGCGGCAAAGCCCGGAGGCATACGGTATGACTTTTCAGGCAATGCATATCTGCTGCTTGCAGCTTCCTATCTGATGAGCCGGCATTTCGATGAGGCTGTGGAACTTTGTGAGTTCATGCTGAAAGACCCACCCAAGGCCAATGATTTTGACGAGCATATCAGATGGAAAGGGATGCAGGTGGTATTGTCGTTTATCAGGAATCTTGCCCGGCAGAAATCGCCTGTGATCACCCAGGAAGGATTTGACCCTGTAACATATAATGTATCGGTGGGTTAAGCGAAGGCTTCTGCCATTGATATGCTTGTGTTCCTTGCACGTATTAACATAAAAGATTATGAAATTTTCCGATATTCCGGCACATGAGGCCGTAAAGAACCGTTTGCGGGCTATGGCCGATTCCGGCCGTTTGCCGCATGCGCTGCTGCTTGAAGGTCCGTCGGGCATCGGTAAGTTTGCATTGGCAAGGGCTTTTGCCCAGTACATTCATTGTGAAAACCGCGTGGATGGAGAACCATGCGGGGTTTGCCCTTCGTGCAGGCAGCATGAAACATTCAATCATATTGACACCTATTTCTCCTATCCGGTTCTCGGTGGCTCGAACACAGTCAGCGATGATTATGCAAAGGAGTGGAGGCATTTTCTTTCCGGCCGTGTGTTCATGAATTTCGAGGCATGGCAGCGTGAATTCGATAATCCCAACGGCCAGCCGGTGATATATTCATCGGAGAGCGCGAGCATAATCCGCAAATTCTCCACCACCTCCTACTCTACCCGTTTCAAGATTCTGTTGATGTGGCTTCCCGAACGCATGCAGGAGGAGTGCGCCAACAAAATGCTTAAAATGATCGAGGAGCCGCTGGAGGACTCCCTGCTGATATTCGTATCCGACACTCCCGCCGAGATTCTGCCTACAATCTATTCTCGTTTACAGAGAATCGAGGTGAAGCGCCTCCCGGATGCTGTGGTGGCCGGTTATGTCAGTCAGGCACATGGCATGAATGCCACCGACGCCCAGGCCATAGCGCATCTTTCCGAGGGAAGCATCACCGACGCGGAGAAACAATTGTCGGCCAACGACGAGAATGTGCAGTTTCTGGGGCTGTTCATGCAGTTGATGCGCCTTGCATATCAGCGCAAGGTAGGTGCACTCCGAAAGTGGGCGGTCGATGTGGCGGCTCTCGGCCGTGAGGCTGAAATCCGTTTCCTCCGTTATTGTGAGCGCATGATGCGCGAAAACTTCATCAACAATCTGCACATGCCGCAGATTGTCTATCTGAATTCGGCCGAGCGCGATTTCTGCGCCCGCTTCTCCCCTTTCATCAACGAACGGAATGTGGAATCGCTGTTGCGGGAACTTGGCAGCGCACGCGTTGATGTCGCGGCCAATGGCAATGCCAAAATGGTGTTTTTCGATCTGGCCGTAAAGGTGATTCTTTTATTGAAAAGATGACTGATTGCGTTCTCTCCTTTTAAGACTTCCTGCGTGAGCCCCTCGTGCGCTCAAATATGTTGCGAAACATATAAAAATTCATTGCCGTTAATCGAAAAATCACTAATTTGCGCAACGAAAAACAGCAATGACAGCGTCATATTGCCGCTGATTTCCGTTTTTTCCTGTCCAATAGTGGACTCCGAAACAAATCATTCATACTAAACTCTAATAACATGAAGGTTTATCAGACTAACGAAATCAAGAACATCTCTTTGCTCGGTAGCAAGGGATCTGGAAAAACCACACTCGCCGAAGCTATGCTTTACGAGTGTGGAGTTATAAAACGTCGCGGCACGGTGGAAGGAAAGAATACCGTGTCAGACTATTTTCCAGTGGAAAAGGAGTACGGCTATTCGGTGTTTTCCACCGTTTTTTATGCCGAATTCCTGAATAAGAAACTTAATGTGATTGACTGCCCCGGAGCAGACGATTTCGTAGGCAACGCCATTACAGCCCTTAATGTGACGGATACCGGTGTTATCCTTGTCGATGCACAGTATGGCGTCGAGGTTGGAACCCAGAACATTTTCCGCACAGCGGCCAGTCTGAAAAAACCTGTTATTTTTGCTATCAACCAGCTTGACGGAGAGAAAGCTGATTATGAAAATACCCTTGAGCAGATGCGCGAGATTTTCGGAAAGAAAATCGTTCCCATCCAGTATCCCCTCTCCTGCGGTCCGGGCTTCAATGCCATGATTGACGTTCTGCTCATGAAAAAATATTCGTGGGGTCCGGATGGTGGAGTTCCCACAATCGAAGATATTCCTGAATCGGAAGCCGAACGCGCGCAGGAGCTGCATCAGGCACTTGTCGAGGCAGCCGCTGAGAACGACGAAACTCTCATGGAGAAATTCTTTGAACAGGGTCACCTCACCGAGGATGAGATGCGCGAAGGCATCCGCAAGGGGTTGGTTGACCGTTCCATCTTCCCGGTGTTCTGCGTCAGCGCACTCAAGGATATGGGCGTGCGCCGAATGATGGAATTCCTCGGCAACGTCGTTCCCTTTGTTGACGACATGCCTGCGCCCGTTGACACAGCCGGCGATGCCGTGGCACCCGACAGCAACGGTCCCCTCAGCATCTATATGTTCAAAACCACGGTGGAACCGCACATCGGTGAAGTGCAGTATTTCAAGGTAATGAGCGGTACGCTCACTGCCGGTGCCGACCTTGATAACATCACACGCGGCGGCAAAGAGCGTCTGGCTCAGATTTATTGCGTGTGCGGCCAGATCAAGACTCCTGTCGACAAACTCTGTGCAGGCGACATCGGTGCTACCGTGAAGCTGAAGGATGCACGTACAGGCAACACTCTTGACGAAAAAGGCTGTGAAATCGCATTCGATTTCATTAAATATCCTGCTCCCAAATATTCCCGCGCAATCCGTCCCGTTACAGAAAGCGATGCCGAGAAGCTGGCCGGTATCCTCACCCGCATGCATGAAGAGGATCCTACCTGGGAAATCGAGCAGAGCAAGGAGCTCAAGCAGACCATTCTTTCCGGTCAGGGTGAATTCCACCTCCGTACATTGAAATGGCGCGTGGAGAACAACGATAAGCTCCCAATCATCTTTGAAGAGCCCAAGATACCCTATCGCGAAACCATCACCAAGGCTGCCCGTGCCGATTATCGTCACAAGAAGCAATCGGGCGGTGCCGGCCAGTTCGGTGAAGTGCATCTGATTATCGAACCTTATTCAGAGGACGCTCCGCTGCCCGATACATATAAGTTCGGCAATCAGGAGTACAAGATGAGCGTGCGCGACACCCAGGAAATACCCCTTCAGTGGGGCGGCAAGCTGGTGGTGCATAACTGCATTGTAGGTGGTGCCATCGATGCCCGCTTTATTCCTGCCATCGTCAAGGGGCTGATGGACCGTATGGAGCAGGGCCCTCTTACCGGTTCATATGCACGTGATGTTCGTGTCTGTGTTTACGACGGTAAGATGCACCCGGTCGACAGTAACGAAATTTCGTTCCGACTGGCAGCCCGCAATGCATTCTCCGAGGCATTCCGCAACGCGAACCCGAAAGTTCTTGAACCTGTCTACGACGTGGAAGTAATGGTTCCGTCGGATGTGATGGGTGATGTGATGAGCGACCTTCAGGGACGCCGTGCCATAATCATGGGTATGTCGAGTGACAATGGTTTTGAAAAAATCTCGGCAAAAGTGCCTCTGAAAGAGATGGCAAGCTATTCCACAGCATTAAGCTCCATTACCGGCGGCCGTTCATCGTTCACCATGAAGTTCGCTTCCTATGAGCTTGTGCCGGGTGATGTTCAGGAAAAACTGCTCAAGGAGTACGCTGAGAAAAATACCGAAGAATAACATCGGAACAATGTCAGGGCAACGTGCCTGTGATACTTCTGAATAAAAGTTTGGCGCCGTACGGATTATCCGCTACGGCGCTTTTTTGTGCCTCAGATAAAAAAAGCTCCCGCGCCCGGGCGCTGCCTTTCGGCAAACGTGTCGGGCGCGGGAGGTATGTTCTTTCGTGATGCCGAAGCAGTGTGTCCGGCAGAGCCTGTGTCAGAACGGCAGATCGTCGGTGGCAGAGGTTGCCGACGGGGCGGCAGGAGCCATCGGTTCGGGAAATGCATTCTGGGGCGCGGGCGGGGTGGGCATCCCAGCGGCGGCAGCGGTTGCCGGTTCTGATTTCCACCCGCGGATGCTGGTGTACCAGCGGCCCTGATATTCGCGGCTTTCAATGTCGAAACTCAATTTGATAGTGTCGCCCACCTGAAGGGGATACTGGTCGGCACGTTCGCCAAAGAAATCGAAAAAGATTTTTTTAGGGTATGATTCCTGGGTTTCAAGAACGTATTCGCGTTTTTTCCAGGGATTGCCGGCTTTGGAATTTCCTGATACTTCAGGAAGAGCCACAATGATTTTGCCTATAACTTCCATCGTTTGTGTATTGTGTTAAAATATTGTCGGTCAATGGGGGCGATCTGCAGTGAGCAACGTGTGCTACCGGATGCCCGATTGCACAAATTTACACATAATCGGCGGCATGGTGAAATTTATGGTGTAAAAGTTTTTCACATCATACGGGAATCGGAGCATCATCGGTCATAAAATTATTGACTTTGACCGCAGGCATTCAACTATTTTTTTCTGCAAAGTGTTATAGTATCAAAACAAGCAACAAAGTTTCACAAAATATCTATATTATGAAGACATTATCATTTAATTTTTGGGGACAGACCAAGTATTGGTGGATTGTCCTGCTTGTAGGGATACTTATGGTGCTCGGAGGTTTTGCCTATTGGTTCTGGCCGGCTGCCGGATTTGCTGTAGCATCCCAGATTTTCGGCTGGTTGCTCATTCTGGCCGGTATCGTTCAGCTCTGTGTGTCTGCCGGTGTCAACCGTCCTCGCGGCTGGGGCTGGTGGCTTGCAGGCGGTGTGATTGACATGTTCGTCGGCTTCATGCTGGTGCGCAGTGTAATCCTGTCGGAAATCGTGTTCCCCTATTTCCTCTCCATCGTGTTTATCTTCTGGGGTATTGCCTCGATCATTGCCTCAGTGGGAACCAGAGCCAACCGCTATTGGTGGATGTATCTTATCAATGGTATCCTGTTGTTACTCATCGGGTTCTTCTTCCTTGAGGCCGGTTATATGCAGGATATGATGATGGTCAGCTTCCTCACCGCGCTTGCATTTATCTACTGGGGCTTCACCGTTGCCATGGTAAGTTACGATATGAAACCTATAGAGAAATAAAGCCTGTTCTCTTCGCCATAAGCCGTCATCCTTCCCCTACTGCCGGAAGCAGGCTTTTGGAACCAAGAATCAAATAATATAAAACCGGCCTCCGGGGTGACACTTTCAAGGGAAAAGCGGTTACCGGAAGCCGGTTTTAACAGATTTTATTGACTGCCTTCCGGAAAGATAGGACTATTTAAAGCGAAGTTTACTATCTTTGTGAGAAATGTACGCAACATGTTTCCGGCAATGCTGGCTGCTGTGAATGCCTCTTTTAAAATAAAAGGGTGATAATTAAACCTTAAACAGTTTGCATTGTCTAATTAGTGTTATACGTCGGATAGGTTCCGGCGCATGGAACAGATAATAATTTCTCAATTAAGGAGGAAATACGATATGAAAATCAATTCTCTTTTTCTACGTCTTGCTGTAGTTTCGGCTCTTGTTGTATCTGGTGCCGTCGTGGCATCCGGTCAGAGTTATTATGACGATGATATTTATTATGATGCGTCTAAGGCTCCGAAGAAAGAGGTGAAAAAGTCCAGACCATCCAGGACCGGCAATACAAACACCGGCACCTCTACCCAACTGTATTACGATGGCGCGCAATATGTGCCTTGGAATAACGTGGGTGAATATCAGAGTGCCGACCAATATCAGGCCACCGGTACATCCACACGCGATGTGGATGAGTACAACCGTCGGTACAGTGGTGTCGGCGAGTCGCGTTCAAGCATGCCCGATTCAATCTCGTTGCAGCAGTTCGAGGAGATGAGCAATACCCGAAAACTGGCGCGCTTCCAGAACTCCGACATAGCCTCGCAGGCATATGCTCGGTCTGAATATGATGATGCCGGATATTATGCCGATGGTTACAACAACGGTTATGTGCAGCCCACAACCACAATAAATCTTAATGTCGTAGGGGGCTATCCATATTACGGCTATCCCTATTATGGCTATGGATATTACGGCTCGCCCTGGTATTGGAACCGCTGGGGGTATGATCCCTGGTGGGGTCCATCCTGGAGCTGGAACTGGGGCTGGGGAGGTCCGTCGTGGAGTTGGAGCTGGGGCTGGGGAGGCCCGGGCTGGAGTTGGAGCTGGGGCTGGGGAGGCCCGGGCTGGGGACCGGCTCCTGGGGACCTTCGTGGGGTGGCGGATGGCATGGCCGTCCTAACTACACGTCGTCGGGAGCGTTTGCGCCCAACACCACCCGCCGTCCTTCCGGGAACTCTTACCGCAATATAAGTAACTCCGGCACAACCTACCGCTACGGCAATTACAGCGGTGGCAATCGTACCGGCAATTCCTCTGCCCGACCCGGCAACAGTGTATCCACCAATCGTCCCGGTTATCGTCAGCCTATCGGTACGCCATCCGTAAACAATGGCGGTACGCGTGGCCGCAATACAGGCACATACAATCAGAATCATAATTACAACAGCAACAGCAACCAGAGCACTTACCGTTACAATTCCAACAGCAGCAATTACAATAGAGGCAGCTTCGGCTCCGGTTCCCGTGGTTCCTCAAGTGGAAGCTTCGGAGGCAATCGCGGAGGTTTTTCCGGCGGTAACCGAACCAGTGGCGGAGGTGGCGGACATCGCGGACGCTGATTTCGCCTCCATCGCCAAGCATTAGATCAAAACTACAACTAAACAACTATAGCAATGAACAAACTCGGATATATGGCCATTGTTGCCGCGTTGCCGTTTTCGGTGTCGGCACAGAGTGCCGTAGATGCATATACATTGTCGCAGAATGAGACACGCGGAACTGCACGTTTCATGGCAATGGGCGGTGCCTTTACCGCTCTTGGCGGCGATCTCAGCACCCTCAACCAGAATCCTGCCGGTATAGGTGTCTACCGGGGCAGCGATGTCGGATTCACTCTTGATGTCAACATTATGAATGCCAAGAGTTCCGGCATTAGTCAGGGATCCTCGTGGAACCGGACGCATG
This sequence comes from uncultured Porphyromonadaceae bacterium, assembly GCA_900540205.1. Taxonomy (GTDB): domain Bacteria; phylum Bacteroidota; class Bacteroidia; order Bacteroidales; family Muribaculaceae; genus UBA7173. Next base: position 19,550 of record UQER01000006.1, read on the forward strand.
TTGATGTGAATAACTTCGGCTACATCGGGACATATAATCTAAACAACTCCGTGATGCAGACATTCTCATGGGGTGTCTCTTATGGACGTATCAAATCGTTCGACCGTCAGTATCGTGGTGCAGGAATGCCTCTCGCCTCCTCACTGTCCAATTATATCGCGCTGATGACTGATGGTACGGATCCTTACCGGATGATGTTTTATGACAAGCAATCGGATGTGCCCGACGGCCTCAATATCCGTGCGCCCTATAATCCATACAGGGATTCCCGTATCAACTGGCTCAGCATCCTGGGATTCAGCGGTGGCGTTGTAAACCCGTCGGTGGCGGCCGAACCACTCCCCGACGGCACTTCGCAGACGTATCTTACTGATATTTACAACGGATTGTTCCAGCATCCTGACAATGGTATTAGCGGTGACCCTACGACGGGCGTCGGCGAGTTCATGGTGCAGGAACGCGGATATGTGGATGAGTACAACATCAATTTCGGCGGTAATCTGGCAAACACGGTTTACTGGGGGCTCGGTATCGGAATCACCGATTTGAACTACGAGCAGTCCACTTACTATTCGGAAACTCTTACAAGTGCAAACGTACCTGTAGGAGACCCCATCGACGGTATAACCGAAGGAAATTGCGACTGGGAACTGAACAACTGGAAGAAGATTACCGGCACAGGTGTTAACCTGAAATTAGGCCTGATTTTCAAACCCATCAATGAATTCCGTCTCGGTCTTGCCGTGCATACCCCCACATGGTACTCCTTGTCAACCTCCTACTACGGCAATATCCTGTTTGGCTCTGAGTATGGTTTTCAGGCTGACCAAAGCACAGATACAGCCGATGGTTCATGGAATCTGACTTCACCCTGGAAACTGATGGTCGGCGCAGCCGGTGTTATTGGCGGTCGCGGCATTATCAGTGTGGATTATGAGTATGACGCCTATGGCAACATGAAGACTTCTGATAGCGGTGGCGATCTGGAGTGGTTCAATCAGGATATCAAGAATTACTTCAAGGCATCGAACACATTGCGCCTTGGCGCGGAGTTCCGCGTCACTCCGCAGTTCAGTCTGCGTGCCGGCTACTCATATTCCTCAACCAATGTCAAGAATGAGGTTGCAGACGGCGCAGTTGAAGTTGTTACCGTCGGAACCAATCCTGCCTATACATTGAATAACGACATCAACACTGTTTCGGCCGGTCTTGGTTACCGTACAGGCGGCTTCTACGCAGACTTTGCGTTTGTTCACCGCCACACAGCGTCCACCTATCAGGCATTCACGTCGTTTGAGGATTACAACGGCAAATGGATTGATGCCCCCAAAGCAAAAATGGATTTCAATTCCAACCAGCTTGTTTTCACCGTGGGCTACAAATTCTGATTTGAAGCATCCATACAAAAAGCAGAATGGCGCGTCCTCTCCGGCGCGCCATTCTGCTTTTGTATCTGAAGTATTTTAGAGTGATGCTATAAGGATATATGTCAATGTCATAGCTGCCACGATATATAACACGGAGAGCGGTGTTATCCGCAGTGAGGCTTGCTTTTCATTCAGTCCGGATGCAGGAGAAACTATATGCATGGGCTTATGGAGCCGGGTGGCAATGAGGGTGCGCCATGTGGCAGTTTTCATTCCGTTTCTGATTGCACGCAGATCAATCTGCCGGGCAAACAGGAAACACAGACATCCGAATACGCTTCCGATGATGGCGCCTGTGAGCAAGTCGCCGGGATAATGAACGCCAAGATATAGGCGCGTGTATGAATTCAATAAGGCCCAGGTAAAGATGAATATGCGAAATCCCCGGTTGGCAATCAGCATTGACATGAACGATGCAAGCGCAAACGAATTGGCCGAATGGCATGAGGGAAATCCATATGATCCGCCTCTGTAGTCATCCACCACCCTTGTAAGCGCCGACAATGGATTCTCGGGATTAGATGGTCGCAGGCGTTCAATTGCGGGACGTATGATTGATGCGCAAGTCTGGTCGGTGAGTGTGATGGCGGCTGCGATTGCCAGAAGGTAAATGAATGCAGACTTGTTGCCGCATGTCCTGATTATTACGAGCAGCAGGGCCGCATACATGGGAATCCACATGAAGCGCCCGGTGAACAGCATCATCACATTGTCCATATATGATGCATGCATGCTGTTGAAGAACAGGAATACGGATGTATCGAGTTGGTTTAGATAATCAATCATAATGTTCGATATTTGTCACTTGGTGTCAGTTATAATGCCGACATGGCCTCATAGCTTAATTGCAGGTAAGCTTTTGCAGCCTCTCCCCTTTCTGTTGTGATGCCGGGATTGAACTGCTTAGGACCTATGTTATAGATAATCAGTCCGGAATCATCCACCATGCCGAATATTTCGGTTTCGGAAAATACGCCGTAGTGGGCCTTCCTGCTGTCAAGTAAATCCCGGCTGAATGGAAAATCAGAGGAATCTATGCCGAGCGCTGAAAGCAAAGTCGCTGCAATATCGGTTTGCGATCCAGGAACAGCCATGGTGGTGTGCGGCCTGTTCAATGCTCCTCCAACCATTACGAACGGAACATGGTGACGCGCCTTCGGGTCAGATAGATCCATGGGCCAAGCTCCGAGGTGGTCGGGGACAATGGCAACCAGAGTGCAGTCCCAGCGGTCGGTGGTGCGCAGGCTGTCGACAAATGCCATCAGACAGCTGTCGGTGTAGGCGAACGCATTTTTTTGTGGCGATGATGCAAACTTCGGGTTATGGTATGGCACTTCAAACGGCTCGTGGCTGCTTGACGTCTGAATGACCGTGAATTGCGGATGGTCATGTCCATGCATAGCAACATTGTTCAGTGCACGTGTGAACACTTCGTGGTCGTGTGCTCCCCATTTACTCTGACGGCTTTCGCGCGGAAAGTCTTTGTCTGAAATGACGTTGTCGAATCCACAACTTGACAGGTATGCCTGCATGTTGGCGAAAGTTATGTCGCCTCCGTAGAAATAGCTTGTATCATAGCCTGCCGATTTCATGGTTTCAGCCATGGATGGCAGATGCTCTATTTTTTCAACGTGCTTGAGCAGACTCATTGACGGAAGCGAGGGGAAGGCCGAGAGGATGCACGGCAGCGCGCGGTCAGTACGGAAACTGTTGGCGTAGAAGTTGGTGAAGCTCATCCCTTCGCGAGCCAGAGAATCGAGATTGACGGCTATGGCCTCGCCGCCCAACCCGGGCATGAGGTGAGCTGAAAAGCTTTCAAGAATTATGAGATAGATATCCGGATGTTTGCAACGTAACAGCGGCACTGTGTCCGCGCCATTGTCAGCCATGGAGGACGCCACGCGGTTGCTGATATTGTTTTCCTCGTAATCGGCAAGAATCCGCTCTGCTGTTTCCGTATCGAAGAAATGAAATTCTTCAAGCCCCTTGTTCTGATGTGTTGCGGAGTAAAGGAGGCTGAAAACCGGATTGATGGCTGCATGGTTGAGCCGCTGGTCGGTACTGAAATATGCACGGCTCAGGTTCATTGGGGCCACACCTGTTCCGCCACGTATGGGGACAATCAGAGCTACGGTAAATAGCAGTGTTACCGCTGCCGAAATAGCTCTGTGTCGGGTGTCGACATGTACACGTAGAGCGAAACGGTTGAGTACAAACCATATCAGCGCGGCTATGATAATAATGGAGAAGAATCCTGCTATGATCTGCAGTGCAGAGGCGCTTGCCATGGCCGCCGACGGCGATGTGGTAAAATAGAATACAGGCGTCATGTCAAGCCGGAATCCCCAGTATCCGTATAACGCGGCGTCGGCTACCATGATGATGGCTGTGAGGACGGGTTCCACAGCAAGGACTATGCGTTCGGTAGTAATAAGCCAGGGGCGGCTGCCTGTAATCGACTCCGTGACATATAGAATTGCAGGGAGAACGGTCAGATAACCGGCCACGCTGCAGTCCATTGCAAAGCCATGCGAAATGATATCCCACCACGTTCCGATTCCGTCAACAGGGATAATATCATGATATATCAGAATGAATATCATGCGTTGCAGCATGAAAACGGCTACGAAAATCAGGAATGTCAGCAGGAGTTTTAAAACGGATTTAATCATGGCGGGTGCAAAGATACGCAACTTTTATGGCCTTGTCAAAGATTCTCGTCCAACAACTTTTTTAGAAATCGCCGGAAATACACCGATCCGGCCTTCGGATTGTCGAGCATGCTGGTAGTGCGGCTCAGGATTTTGTTGGCGACAAGATTTCTGTCGGCCAAAGCAATCATATCCAGCAGCAGTTTGCCGTAGGCATTGCATTGTGCCTCGGTGAAATTCAATTGTGCTTCGGCAATCATGGCCGTGGCGATGGTGTGGAACATCAGGTCAAGTTCATATTCGAACCCCGGCTGGAAGCTGCTGAAATCCTTCAGCGCACGTTTTATGACCGAGGTGCGGGCCCGGGAGTGTCCGCGCTTGCTGCGTTTAAGCTCCTTGTCAATGGCCGCTTTATATTTCTCCGCCAATCTGGCGGCATCTGGGTCAAGAAAGAAATCGAAGTATTGTTTTATCTCTTTCCGTGCTTCGTAGGCCTCAAGTACAAGGTGTTCGAGTTGCTCGCGGCTCAATGTCTGAATCTCTTTTTTCAGTTGTGCTTTGCCCATTCGGTGTTGTGTGAATTTTGCATGTGGTTGGCTCTCAGATGTACACTCTCTGTCATCAGAAATCGATGGTAAGTCGTACATTGAACTGGCGGCGCGTAAGGTAGTTGGGGACGGCATACTGGATGTTGTTCACATCAGTCACCCAATAGTAGCTTGACACGTTCGATATGTCAAGCAGGTTGAACACATCCACTCCGAGCCATATGCTTTTGAGCCAGCGGTGCAGTCCCGAAGGTGCGGATTCGTTGTCCTGAGGAGCCAGCAGGGCATAATTCAGACCGATATCGACGCGCTTGTATGCAGGGGCACGGAAATATCCTTTGTCGCGCGATGAATGCGGAGCTGTGGTGGGGAGCCCGTCGGAGAAGATGCCGCGGAGCGAGAATTTCAGTTTGGGGAATTTCGGGAAATAATCGGTGAAATAGAGTGCGAACGAATAGCGTTGGTCTGTGGGGCGCGGCACTGTGACTCCGTTGAGGTTCTCCCCTGTTTTCATAAGCGAGAAGCTGATCCAGGAGTCTGTGCCGGGCACGAATTGTCCGAACAGTTTGAAATCAAGTCCTGCGGTATATCCGTCTGTGAGGTTTACTCCTTCGTACACCACTTTCAGGTTGTCTATTTCGTATGGAATCAATTTGTTCAGCTTCTTGTAGTATGCCTCCCCTGAAAATTTGAACGGACGGTTGAACATTCTGAACGTGTAGTCGCCGCCGAGTATGAAATGCAGGCTCTGCTGCGATTTGATTTCAGCATTCAGATTTATGGTCGTGTTTCCTTCAGCATCGGTTAGGGGCTGCCTGAATTCCTTATAGAAGGGCTGCTGATAATAGAGCCCGGTGGCGAACCGCAATGTGAGAGAGCTGTTTCGCTCGGGAACAAATGCCACGTTCAGTCGCGGGGATACAAGGAATTCCTTGTTGAAATCCCAGTAACTGAACCGTAGGCCGCCATTGAAAGCGAAATAACCGGAGGATGTCTGGAGTCTGTAACTGTCGGCCACATAGAATGCCATGCGTGTGGTCGACAAGTCCTGATGCGACGACAGGTTGTAGATCATGCGTATGTGCTCGCCGTCGGTGGGAAGTGTGTAGCCTGCCGAGTCGCGCAACTCCCATTCGCGGGCACGTTCCATGATGGTCTGATGGCTGAAATTGACCCCATAGCTCAGGTTGTGGCGCCTGATTGCGGTATGGCCGCTCAGACCTAACGACATAACTCCAATTTTCAACCTGTTTCGGGCGTGTTCGTGGTAACGTCCTACACCAAGTTCTCCACCGATGGCATTGTCGGGATTACCTTCGCCTGTGGTCCCGGCCTGGTCAAGCCAATATTCACCTGAAATGTCATAGGAAACAAGTTCATTGGTGAGATATCCGGATGCTATGAGAGAAAAGTCGGTTGAACGGGAGTGCTTGTATGTGAGGTTCAATGCACCGAAATATGTTTCAAAGCGGTCTTTCTCCATACCGTCGAAAAACACTTTGAACTGTTTGGCATCTGACGATGTACCGAAGTTTGTCTCACGGTCAACGGGCTGGAATTTATAGTTGTTTACGGCTATGTTGCCCAGGAACGATGCTTTGAATTTAGGTGATATTTTCCAGTTGAGATTTGTCTGGTAATCGAAAAATTTCGGGTCATATTCACCTTTGGTTTCGAGAGAACTGAGTAACGATGTGTTTTTTTTGAACCGGACTCCATGCAGCTGGGAGAACTTGCGTGAGCTTTGGCCCACAGCTACGGAGAAGCCCATGAGACTGCCGGTGACAGACCCTTCAAATGCCTCCGGCTCACGATAGGTGATATCGAGTGCCGACGACATTTTGTCGCCATACTCCACCCCGAAGCCACCGGTAGAGAAGCCGATGCTTCCCACCATGTCGGGGTTGATGATACTCAGACCCTCCTGCTGGCCGGAGGATATGAGCTGCGGGCGGTAGACTTCCACGCCGTTGATATACACGGAATTCTCGTCGTATGTGCCTCCACGCACTGAATACTGGCTTGACATCTCGTTGTTTGAGTTCACACCGGCGAGGGTTGACAGCATAGATTCCACCGAACCGCCCGATGCATCGGCTGCAAGCTTATAGCTTTCGCGGTCGATATGCTGCATCTGAGAGGTCTGTTTTCTGAAATCGGTCACCTCCACTTCCGTGAGTTCATGGCTTTTGTTGCGCAGACGTACGTTGAGCGCCAGATCCCCTTTGGGATGTATTAACTGACGGCGCAGCTCTTCGTAACCGATACTGGTAAACACCACTGTCAGAGTGTCGTTGGCAGGCGTGGGGCATGACAGTTTGAAAGTTCCGTCAAGCCCGGTGTTGGTGCCTATGGCAGTACCGGCCACACGCACGGTGACGAATTCAAGTGCATCGCCCTGCATGTCGGTCACCTTGCCGTGAACCTTTACCTGGGCTTCGGCCGGAAGGAAGCCAAGGGTAAGCAGCAGTATGCAGAGATATATGTATGGTTTGCAGATATTCATCGTATTTGTTTGGCGTTTTTATGCTTTATTAATAACGCGGTTTCCCCTTACAAATTGCTTTTGAGCGGTAAAACAGCTAAATTTGCCGCCAATTTATTGGAGTTAGTATTCTTTGTTTCTTATTTAAGTTTTCAATAGGTTGAAAATCGCTGTAATTAAAGGTACCCAGGCCAGACGGGTACCGCTCTTTGTATCGCTGTTGCCGATTATTGTCCTTTTGAGCAGTCTGGTGTTGATAATGATGTGTGAAGGCGCAGATGCCATTGCGGGGTATTCTCCGGTGGTGCTTCTCGGTTCGGCGGCATTGTCTGTAGTGTTATCGTTTGTGTTCGGCGCATTGTCGCGACGCGGCATGACGGTTGGCTTTGTGCGCAGTGCGCGCCAGATTCTGCCTGCCGTGCCGATGCTCATCTGCATAGCGATGGTAGCCACTACATGGATGGTGAGCGGTGTGGTTCCCACTTTGATTGTATATGGCCTTGAAGTGCTTACCCCTACATTGTTTCTGGTCTCAGCCTGCGTGGTGTGTGCATTGATTTCGGTGCTTACCGGCAGCTCCTGGTCGACTATCGCCACTATCGGCGTGGCTTTCATGGGCATCGGTCAGGTGATGGGATTCAGTGCGGGCTGGATTGCCGGGGCAATTATATCAGGTGCGTATTTCGGTGATAAGATTTCACCGCTGAGCGACACAACAGTGGTTGCATCGAGTGCCTGTGGCGTTGATCTGTTTGCGCATATGCGTTATCTCATGCTATCATCCGTCCCCGCATTGCTGTTGGCGCTTGTGGTGTTTGCGGTAAAAGGATTTATGTCGGACGCCGCCGATGCCGATCAGGGAATGATGCTTGACGGAGCTTTGAGAACCACTTTCAATATCACTTCTTGGACGCTTGTTATTCCGGCTATTACGCTTGCGCTTATTGCGTTCAGAGTTCCGACCCTCCTGACTCTTGCAGCGAGCGCGCTCCTCGGGTTCGTTGGCATTTTTGTGTTTCAGCCTGATTTAGGGCATTCGGTTATTTCTGCAGCGGGTATGCTGTGGTCCGGCAATGCTATGGACACAGGCGTGGAGCGCCTTGACAGTCTGGTGTCGACGGGTGGTATCTCCGGTATGATGTCCACGGTGGCACTCGTGCTTTCCGCCATGATGTTCGGAGCCGCAATGATGGGCACAGGGATGCTTGCCTCCATTACGCGCAGCTTCACAAGCCGCCTTCACAAACGTACATCCATTGTAGGGGCTACGGTAGGTTCCGGTCTGTTCATGAACAGCACGACGGCCGACCAGTATCTGTCGCTGATTATCACAGGCAACATGTACCGCAATGTTTACCGTCAGTTCGGACTCGAACCCCGGTTGCTCAGCCGTACCATCGAGGATTCGGTTTCTGTGACCTCCGTACTGATTCCCTGGAATTCCTGCGGCATAACTCAGTCAACTGTACTCGGGGTGTCCACAATGGTCTATTTCCCGTACTGTATCTTCAATTTACTTTCCCCCTGCATGAGCCTTCTGCTCGCATGGACCGGATGGCGCATCCGCAATCTCCGGTTGTCACATGCCGGAGCGTAAGGTTGTGACATATGTTCTTTATATTTACAACGAATATTTCTAAATTTGCAACGCCGTAGGAATTGAAGGTTCCGTGGCGTTTTTTTGTTTTCCTCGCTTCGGGGAGTATGCGGTACGGGCGGTGTGTCTCGTGCCATAACCGATAAAATTATGATCAAGCTTTCGATTCCGCATCTTGCGGGAAATGAGAAGAAATATGTCGACCAGGCGATAGAATCCACTTGGATTGTTCCCCTCGGGCCGATGGTTGACGAATTCGAGCATCGTCTCGAAAAATTCCTCGACGTACCGAATGTGGTGGCTCTTTCGGCCGGTACGGCAGCCATACATCTCGGTCTGGTAATGGCCGGTGTCAAGCGTGATGATGAAGTGATATGTCAGGACCTCACTTTCTCGGCCAGCTGCAATCCGATTGTCTACCTTGGCGCACGTCCGGTGTTTGTCGACAGTGAACGTGACACATGGAACATGGATCCCGTGCTTCTGGAACAGGCCATAGAGGACCGTATGAAGCTTACAGGCAAAAAGCCTGCTGCCATTGTACCCGTACACCTTTACGGTATGCCTGCCAAAATGGACCGCATCATGGAGATTGCCCGACGGTATGGAATTCCCGTGGTAGAGGATGCCGCCGAGGCCCTTGGCTCTACATTCATGGACCGTTGTTGCGGGACATTCGGAAACTTCGGTGCATTGAGTTTCAACGGAAATAAAATTATAACCACATCCGGCGGTGGTGCGCTTATCTGCCATACGAAAGAGGAGGCCGACCGGGTGAAATACCTGTCGACCCAGGCGCGCGAACCGCTCCCCTATTATTATCATACCACAATCGGCTACAATTATCGTCTCAGCAATGTTTCGGCGGCCATCGGCTGCGCACAGATTGAGGAACTTGAATGGAGGGTGAACCGCAGGCGTGCCATCCATGACATGTACGCGTCGCTTTTGGGAGATGTGGATTGCGTGGAGGTAAAATGCAATCCAGATGACCGCAGCCGTTCCAACTTCTGGCTTTCAACATTGCTGCTTGATAAGGATTCCGCGCCGCTTTCGTCCGATGAATTGCGCATTGCGCTTCTTGACAAAGGGATAGAGACCCGTCTGCTGTGGCGCCCGATGCACATGCAGCCTGTTTTTGCCGATGCGCCCTTCTATGGTAACGGTGTCGGAGAGGATCTCTTCAGTCGCGGATTGTGCCTCCCCTCGGGTTCCAGTCTTACAGACGAGGAGGTGGCCGCAGTGGCCGAGGCAATAAAAGAATGCCTTTCAGGCGCCCGAAAATCCTGATTCCGGTAGTGCTCCATGGTTGTTTTTGACCTTGACGATACGCTTTATTTCGAGGCCGACTATGTTCGGTCGGCTGTCGACGCTGTCGCAACGTTTGTTGCGGGCTGCAGTGACATGACTTTTGAGGTAGCCAAAGCAATTGTGCAGTCTGCACCATCGGTCGGCGCAGGGTTCGATTTGCTTGCTGAAAGAGCCGGGGCAAACGTCAATGGAGAGCATCTTTCTGCGGCGGCCATGGTGAAGGTCTATCGCACACATATGCCTTATATTGCATTACGCTCAGGGGCCGCACAACTTCTGGATGCGCTGAAATCCCGTGGAATCAGAATCGGAATGATAACGGATGGCCGCTGTGTCACGCAGATCAATAAATACAAAGCACTTGGTCTGGAAAAGTATATTCCCGAATCCGATTTTCTTGTGTCGGAGGCGACTGGTGCCGACAAAAATTCGCCGAAGCCTTTCGAGCGGATGATGTTTTTGCATCCGGACGAAACCAACTGGGTTTACATCGGCGATAATCCTGCCAAGGATTTCCATTGGCCCAATGTGTTCGGGTGGACAACGATCGAGATTGCCAATCCGCCCCGGTTGTGCATCCATCCGCAGACAATTGAAGTTGAGGAGCTGTGGAAACCCCGTCACATTGTCGACGAGCTGCCTAAGGCATTGGCATATATCATGGAATTTCATTAAATTTGTGAGTTAATTTCATGGACTTGCCTTTTGCAAATGCTTGCGTGGGCTCCATACAGCAATGAAATGAAAAGAAATATATCCGCCCTATTTATATTTGTCATTCTTGTGTCGGCCTTCGGCTTCCGGACAGCGGCAAAAAAAGTGCAGCTCGAGCCGTCGTATGCGTGGAAGCTTGTGCCGCCGCTGGGGCTGCGTGAACCGGCCACGATTGACACTCTCTTTCAGAACTACTCGCTCGAATTCATTCCTCAACAGGTCTCGCCGGCTTATGCCGCGACAGGCAACTATTGTGCCGAAGGCTACAATATGCTGTTCATGGAACGCAAGCCGATGAGCGATTTCTTCTTCCGTGATGCGCTTCTGCCATGGATTCCCACCGAGGAGAAAGCCCGGTTCTATAACACCCGAATTCCGACCACATTCCTCAGCTATAACTTCGGAGGTGGCAAGGAGATCGGTCAGGACCGCTTTTCCACAGTGTTCTCGGCCAATGCAAACGCCCGTACGCAGGTGGGTGCGATGATTGATTATATCTACTCAAAAGGAAGCTACGCCAATCAGGCGGCCAAAGACCTTAACTGGGGCTTTTCGGGCAGTTATATCGGCGAACGATATGAATTCCAGGGCTATCTGACCCATTTTAACCTTGTGACTAAAGAAAACGGAGGTATAACCGACGATCTCTATATCACGGATCCGGCAGTGGTGCAGGGCGGCAATACTTCCGTGAACACCAAGCAGATTCCTGTGAACCTCTCGGACGCACACAGTCGTGTGAAAGGCACGGACCTGTATCTGAACAATAAATATAAACTCGGTTTCTGGAAAGAGGAGCAGGTGAACGATTCAACCGTGAAGCGCACGCTTGTGCCTGTAACGAGTTTTATATGGACATTCCGTTATCAGGAGTCCAAGCATGTGTTCCGCAACGAGAATGCTCAGGAAAATCTGTCGTTCTGGGAAAATACCTATCTGAATCCGCATTATACTGACGATTACCAGAATTACTGGAAGATACGCAACACGGTGGGCGTTTCGCTTCTTGAGGGCTTTAACAAATGGGCGAAGGCCGGATTGGCGCTGTTCGCCACTCATGAGATACGTAATTACCACATGGAAAGTTTCGCCGAGGCACCTTCGGGCGCGCAGGTGGAAGCCATGACGGAGGTGCCCGATCCCGATATGAAGCTTGATGAGCGTCAGAATCTGCTTTGGGTGGGTGCCCAGCTTACAAAGCAGCAGGGACGTCTGTTCAACTACAATGTCACGGGAGAGATTGGCCTGGTAGGTGATGCAGCGGGCGAAATAAAAGTCAGCGGCGACATAACCACTCGCATCCCGTTGTTCGGTGACACAGTGCCTGTCAAGGCTTTCGGGCATTTCAACAATCTGTCCGCCCCCTGGCTGATGAAACATTTCTGGTCCAACCACTTTATGTGGGAGAATGACTTTTCAAAGACCCGTTCGTTCCGCGTGGGTGGCGAGATTTCCGTACCCTGGACCAATACTTCACTGACAGCCCAGATTGAAAACATTCAGAATCATATCTATTTTGATGACCGTGCGCTCCCTGCTCAGTATGGTGGCAACGCCCAGGTGTTCAGCGCCACATTGCGTCAGAATTTCCATTTCGGAGTGCTGCACTGGGACAACCGCCTCACCTATCAGCAGTGTACGGAGGATGCGGTGATTCCGTTGCCGAAGTTTGTGGTGAATTCCAACATGTATGTCATGTTCAAGGTGGCCACTCTGTTCGTACAGTTCGGCGTGAACTGCGACTACTTCACCAAATACAAGGGCGTTGGGTTCCAGCCGGCCACCATGTCGTTCTATAATCAGCGGTCGGTAGATATCGGCAACTATCCATTTGTAGACGTCTATATTAACTGCAAGCTGTCAAAGACCCGATTCTATGTGATGATGTCGCATGTCAACCAGGGCTTGACAGGGACGAACTACTTCTCCATGCCGCATTATCCCATGAATCCGCGTCGCCTTCAGATGGGGCTTTCAATCGATTTCGCAAACTAAAGGATTGCCTGATAATTCGGAAATAGGCATAGATTATCTTTAAGAATTTAATCTCACTCAGACGATGTACAAGCGATTGGAACCCAAACGTGGATCGGCAGGGCTTTATGTATTGATGCTCATTGCCGCCGCAGGCATCATGCTGGTCGGGCTTAAAATGTGCTCGTCGCCCGGCGTGGGCGAACGCCGGGAGCATCTTGCATCGGGCGATACGCTCAATGTTGCCATAGAAGTGTCGCCAATGGGAGTCACCATGAACGGCGATACGTTGTCGGGAGTGTATTACGACCTGCTGCGCGCCAAGGTGGGTGCCACGATACCCCTGCGCTTCCATCCCATCACGCGGCTTGCCGATGCTCTTGCCGGACTTGACGAGGGGAGGTATCAGCTTGTGGTGGCCGACATACCCGCCACGGCTGAACTGAAATCGCATTATTGCTTTGTGAATCCTGGCGATGTGGACCGGCAGGTGCTTGTGCAGCTTGCCGATTCAACAGGTGCTTTGGAGGTGGCAACGCAGACCGATCTGGGTCACAAGCATGTGGCTGTTCCGGTCGGTTCGCCGTTTATAGCCCGTCTGAGGGCGCTGTCGCATGAAATCGGTGATACAATTTACGTGGATGAAGACCCCTCCTATTCCTCGGAGCAACTTGTGATACTGACAGCATTGGGGGAAGTTCCCCGTGCGGTGGTAAGCGAGGGTGTGGCGCGCCGGTTGTTACGCCGCTATCCACGGCTGGATGCGTCGGTCCCGGTGTCGTTCCGGCAGTTTCAGGGATGGGCCATGACCGACTCGATAATGTGCGATTCCATCCAGCATCTTATCGTAAAATAAAAAAGAGGCAACCATTGACACTGCGGTCGGTTGCCTCTTCTTTTATATAAAAGCCACACCAAAGGATGCGATGAAACTCCGAAAGACAGGTTTTGAGCTCTCTCCGCACTTTGTAATCCGCCTGGCCGGTGTGTAAACACTTAACCGGCATACGCCATATGAAATGGACGTCGGGGCCCGCCATTGCGCGTCGAGTTTGTCTCGGTATTTCACTTATAATTGATGAGTTTCCCAATCAACTTTGATGCGGCAGAATTTCAATGTCCTCAGGAGGCCGATAATGCCTCTCCACGGCTCTATAGCCTTTGTTTTTATAACGCAAATTTAAGTCAAAGGGTTTAATTGTGCAAATAGACTGGCAAAAAAATAAGGATTGGTGCAACTTTATCGTTCGTGACATCGTCTATTAGACGTGAATGTTTCCGAACGGATGTTAAACAAACTTAGCATTAAACGGATTTAACGTTCACGCCGTTTTTCACGCATAAATTAATAGTACATTTGACACTTAGTAATTCCGAATCATGGAATTGACCAATAATTCATCACTGTTATATGATTAAGCTAAGGGATGTAAACAAAACCTATCCCGGCATCGTGCCGTTGCACGTGCTGAAGGACATCAATCTTGATATCAACAAGGGCGAGCTTGTCTCGATTATGGGCGCCTCCGGTTCAGGCAAATCGACTTTGCTCAATATTCTTGGAATACTTGACAATTATGACACCGGCGATTACTGGCTTGACGGCACGCTGATAAAGAATCTCAGTGAAAACAAAGCCGCCGAGTACCGTAACCGGATGATCGGTTTTGTATTTCAGTCGTTCAATCTCATCAACTATAAGAATGCTGTTGAGAATGTGGCTCTTCCACTGTTCTATCAGGGTGTGGGGCGCCGCAAACGCAACATGCTCGCAATGGAACAGCTTGAAAAGATGGGGCTTGCCGAACGTGCGCACCATCTTCCAGGCGAGCTGTCGGGCGGACAGAAACAGCGTGTGGCCATTGCCCGCGCTCTTATTACCAAGCCGTCGATAATTCTTGCTGACGAGCCGACCGGTGCGCTGGACAGCAAGACGTCGAAAGACGTGATGCAGGTGTTCAAGCAGCTCAACCGTCAGGATGGCATGACGGTGGTAATAGTGACACACGACCCCGGTGTCGGCGCGCAGACCGACCGCCTGATACGTATTGTTGACGGTATGATTGTACCTGATAAACCTGAAATCACAACCACATTACCAATCACCACATGTTCGATTTAATAAGTGAAATCCTACAGACGCTCAAGCATAACAAAATGCGTACTGCCCTTACCGGGGTGGCTGTGGCATGGGGGATATTCATGCTGATTGTGCTGCTTGGCGTGGGCAATGGAGTCACCAACTCGTTCAAGGAGCATGCCATGACACCCGGTTCGCAGAAAATCAATGTGTGGGGCGGAAGGACAAGCAAGCCTTATCACGGATATCGTGAGGGCCGGAATATTGAACTCAAGCATAACGATATGACGGTGATTGCCGATGAGAATAAGAAGTTCGTGGGCGAAGTCACTTCCACCATCGACGGCTACAGCGGTAACATCTCTTCAGGAAAACATTCTATCTCCTCTTCATACGTGGGCGTCTATCCTTCGGAACTTACACTCCGGTCGGAAATCAAGATGAAATATGGCCGCTTCATAAATGAAAAGGATATGGCGGAATGTGCCAAAAGCATTGTGCTTCCCGAAAGTAAGGCAGAACAGCTTTTCCCTCCTGACGGTTCGGATGCCATAGGGAAACGCCTGTCGATAAATGGTTTGAGCTTTAAGGTGGTAGGTATCTATGAAAGCCGTTGGGGGCGGACAATATATGTGCCATACAACACTGCCAAGATGCTTGCAGGCAACAAGGATGAACTTGGGAGCATGAGTGTGATGCTGCAGAACGTGGAGACCATAGAAGATGGAGATGCTGCAGAGACGGCTATCCGTCAGACTCTTGCCGCAACACATGATTTTTCTCCGGACGATTCTGGTGCCGTGTGGACCTGGAACCAGTTCTCGCAAGGACTTAAAGGACTTCAGGCCATGAATATTCTCAATATATCCATATGGATACTCGGATTGCTTACGCTGCTCACCGGTATTGTGGGCATCAGCAATATCATGTTCGTTTCAGTTAAGGAACGCACGCACGAAATCGGAATCCGCCGTGCCATCGGAGCCAAGCCCCGTTCTATCCTTGTGCAGATCATGGCGGAGAGCGTTGCCATCACTACGCTGTTCGGATATATCGGAATTGTAATCGGAACTGTGGCTACCTATATACTTAATAAGCTGTTCGGCGACACGGATTTCATGTCAAATCCGTCGGTTGACATCTCGATTGCAATAGAGGTAACCGCGGTGCTTATCCTTGCCGGAGCTTTTGCAGGTTTGTTCCCGGCATTGAAATCTCTTAAAATAAAACCTGTAGAGGCTCTGCGGGATGAATAAAACCCAGATAACAATATACATCATCACATGCGACTTACTATTTTCGACATAGAAAACTGGAAAGAGATAGGTGCCACTCTTGCCCGCAACAAGACACGTACATTTCTCACCGGATTCGGAATTTTCTGGGGTACGGCCATGCTTGCCATCCTGTTGGGGGGCGCACGCGGCGCCAAGGATCTGCTTATGCGCAATTTCGACGGCTTTGCCACTAACAGTGCTATTCTGTGGGCACAGCGAACGACCAAACCATATCACGGTAATGCAGAGCGACGCGCGTGGGATCTGGACCTGACCGACATGGCACGCCTGCGCGCAAACTTCCCCGAACTTCACACAATAACGCCAAGCTATCAGAGCGGTTCGTCAAGTTTTCAGAACACGCGCTATTCCATGTCGGGTTCGGTGCTTGGAGTGGAACCTGAATACGGAGAAGTGATGCTGCCGTCCATATTGTCGGGACGCTTCATAAATCAGGCCGATGTGGCGCTTGAACGCAAAGTGGCCACAATCGGACAGAAAGTGGCAAACGAGCTGTTCCCTACCGACATGTCGCCCATCGGAAAAACTCTGCAGGTAAACGGCATCAGCTACACCGTTATAGGTGTGATGAGCCAGACAAGCGATATTCAGCTTGGTGGCAGACTTGATGAATCGGTGGCTATTCCCGCATCTACATTCCGAAGAGCATTCAAACGCGGCAACTCCATTGATATGCTTATGGTTGTGGCTGGCAACGGCGTGAAAATTTCGTCACTTACCGACCGCATGCGCCACGTGGTCTATACGCGGCATTATATAGCGCCTGACGATACTGGCGCCATGGAGCTGTTCGATATCTCCGAGCAGTTCGAGATGGTCGACAATCTGTTCACGGGCCTGTCGCTTCTGGCGCTTTTCATCGGTGTAAGTACGCTTCTCGCCGGTGTGATAGGTATCGGCAATATAATGTGGGTGATTGTCAAGGAGCGTACGCAGGAAATCGGCATACGTCGTGCCATCGGAGCCAAGCCCCGCGACATCATCGTGCAGATTCTGTCGGAAGGCGTCATGCTGACCGCGGTTGCCGGCCTTGGCGGAATCACGTTCGCAGCCATTGTGCTTGAAATTGCGGAGATGCTGACGGCAAACGAAGTGTCTACGCCACAGTTCCAGATGAATATGTGGCAGGCTCTCACCATCATGCTCACATTCGGGGTGCTCGGCACTCTCGCGGGGCTGGTGCCTGCAGCCAAAGCCATGCGCATCAAGCCTGTGGAGGCTCTTAACGATAAATGAAAATAGATTCAACTGTTTGTACATAAAAGAATAATAACTGATAAATTCATCATATGAAAAAGTTTTTCAAGATTCTGCTGTGGATTGTGGTAGCTGCCATCTTCATCGGCACATTCGTGTTTCTCTATCTCAATTCAAAACCCAAAGATGTGAAATATGAGATTGTGAAACCCACAACCGAAACAATCGAGCGCACAACGGTGCTGACGGGAAAAATTGAACCACGCGACGAGATTGAAATCAAGCCTCAGATCTCAGGTATCATCAGTGAGGTGCTTGTTGAGGCCGGTGACCATGTAAAGGCCGGTGATATTCT
The DNA here is from genome assembly GCA_900540205.1 of uncultured Porphyromonadaceae bacterium. Taxonomy (GTDB): domain Bacteria; phylum Bacteroidota; class Bacteroidia; order Bacteroidales; family Muribaculaceae; genus UBA7173. The sequence continues at coordinate 37,187 of UQER01000006.1, forward strand.
TGCAAAAATTCAGGTCGTTCCGGAGGAAACACAATTGTCGTCGGCCGAAAGCCGCGTAAATATTGCCCGCATCTCATTGGAAGAGAGCCGTCTGACATATGAACGAACCAAAGCTCTGTTCGACAAGAAATATGAAAGCCGCGAAAAATATGAGACAGATCTGGCTGCGTATAAACGTGCGAAGCAGGAACTTGCACAGGCCGAGGATCAGTTGAACATCGTTCGCGAGGGTGTGTCGGCACTTAATGCACAGGGAAGCAACACTCTGGTTCGTTCCACAGTGACAGGCGTTGTGCTTGAAGTGCCTATCAAGGTGGGTAGCTCGGTTATCCAGGCCAACACGTTCAACGACGGTACGACCGTGGCCAAAGTGGCAGATATGACCGACCTCATTTTCAAGGGGAAAGTAGATGAGACCGAGGTAGACCTCCTTACTGAAGGGATGGATGTGCGTATTTCAGTAGGTGCCGTGGCAGGATCCGATTACCACGCCGTGATTGAGAAAATCGCCCCTATGGCAACAGACGACAACGGAACCAACACATTCGAGGTGAAGGCAGCACTGAACATAGAGGATACCTCAAAACTTCGTGCCGGCTACAGTGCCAACGCCACAGTAATCCTTGAGAAAGCCGACAGCGTGATGGCCGTGCCGGAACGTGTGGTGGAATATCAGGGCGACAGTGCATTCGTGTATGTGCTCAAGGACAGCGTAGGTGCGCAGCAGTTTGACCGTGTGGCATTGAAAACCGGTGTATCGGACGGTATTAATGTTGAAGTAAAGGAATCAGGTGTCAATGCGGCATCCGGATTGCGCGGAAATGAAATCAAGGAATAAGAAAAACAGTAAAGCAACATATAAATTGATATGAAAGCCTTTTTGTTAGCAGCTTCCGTATGCATCGTCTGCACCGGTTCGGCCGTGGCAGAACAGTGGAATCTTGACCGGTGTGTGGCCTACGCCCATGAACACAACATTTCGGTGCAGCAGAGCAAACTGCAGATTATGTCGGGCGATCTGGAAGTTACCGAAGCCAAGGACCGCTTCCTCCCGAACGTCAGTGCCTCGGCTTCGCAAAGCTTTAGCTTCGGGCGTGGTCTGACGGCAGAAAATACATATGCCGACCGTAACACATCTTCATTCCAGTGGGGGGCGAACCTGAATCTGCCGCTGTTTCAGGGATTGTCGGAGTACCGTCAGCTGAAAGTGGCGAAATCGAATCTGCAGAAACTCCTCTACGATTATGAGGCGGCCAAAGATAATGTTACCCTGAATGTCATAAGCAGTTACCTTCAGGTGCTCTACGCAAAGGAGGTGCTTGAAAGCTCGCGTTCGCAGCTTGATTACTCCACATATGAGGTGGAGCGTCAGAAAGCATTGGTTGAAGCGGGAAAAGTTGCCGAGGCCGACCTTTATGATGCCGAATCGCAGCAGGCAACGGATCGACTTCAGGTTGTGACAGCCGAGAACGATGTGCAGACCGCACTGGTGGAGCTTGCAAACCTTCTTCAGCTCCCCACCGCAGTTGGGTTCGACATCACCCCTATTGATGAGGGCGAACCCATAATCCCCACGGCCGATGCCGTGTTCAATGCCGCATTGGTGCATAACAACTCGATTCTCGCCTCACGGCAGAGCATTGAGGTGGCCGACAGGAATATCTCCCTTGCGAAAACAGGATACATCCCTACCCTGAGTTTCGGCGCCAACGTGGGGTCGAGTTACTATACCGTCGGCGGAATGCCTCACGAATCGTTCGGCGACCAGATGCGACACAATTACTCCACTTATATCGGTGTAAACCTGTCGATACCTATCTTCAATGCGTTTTCCACGCGCAACAGCGTGCGCCGTGCCAAAATCCAGAAAATTCAGGCTGAACTTGCGCTCGACCAGACCGAGACCGACCTGTTCCGCACCATTCAGCTCGCCTATTATCAGGCCCGCGGAGCCCGCGACAAATATTTCACCTCGAAAGAGACGCTTGAGAAAACACGCCTCTCGTTTGAAGCCACGCAGGAGAAGTACAATCTCGGACGTTCAACTCCTGCGGAATTCGAGATAGCCAAAAACAATCTGTTCCGCACGGAAGTGAATTCCATTCAGGCGCATTATGAGTATCTTCTGCGCCACCGCATACTGGAGTTCTACCGCAGCAATCATCTTTAAACAAGTCAGTACCAGCCTGATTCGCGTGCCTGCACCGGCCCGAATCAGGCTGGTGTCTTTTGTGGCGTCACTATCCGGCGATAAGCTGATGTAGTGCTGAAATTAATCTGTGAATCCGACATGGTAATTTGTAAAAAAAGTTAACTTTGTGATTTGACAATCAAGTTCTAATACCTAATTCAGATACAATATAGTTTTATGAATAATCTGTTTAAGACCGTTGCATTGACGGCAATGCTGTGCACCGTAAGTTGCACGCATTTCAATAACAGAGGCACTGTTGAACGGCCATTCATTGAAAGTGCTAACACGGAGTTCCTCTCGTTTACCAAAGTGGAATTGACGGATTCATCAACGGTGCTTCATGCCGTGGTGCATTATTTCCCGGATTATTGGATCAGCATACCATCGTCGGCAGCTATCATTGCCGGAGGTGATACCCTTAAAATTCAGTCGGCCGACGGTATCGAGCTTGACAAACAGTTCTGGATGCCCGATTCCGGAGTAACTCATTTCACTCTCGCATTTCCTCCGGTTCCTTCGTATGTGAAGGCTATCGATTTCAGTACGTTTGAGGAAGAGAAGGGCTGGGTCCTCTATGGCATAGACCTGACAGGTAAGCCCGGGAAACCGTCGCGGTTCAACGAGATTCCGTCGGAACTTCTCAGTGAGGAGGTGACAACGGAATGGCCGGGCGTGGTGCTTGACACCGATTCCGTGACGGTAAATATCCATCTTGTGGGTTATCGTCCTGAAATGGGGTCCGATATCAAATATTTCCTTTACAGCATGGATGGAGAGCGGATTCAGGGAGCCTCACTGCCGCTCGACAGTCTGGGTAATGCCACATTCAAGGATGTGATTTCCGGACCCTCGATTTTGTGGACAACAATTGTGGGAGAATTCCGGCTCTTTACCGATGCAATCCTTGCTCCCGGTGAAACAATTGAATTCTGGGGAGATATGACGGCCAGCGGACGCCGCAATATGGAAATTCGCGGAGACAGTGTTCCCAACCGCCCGAAATTCTATGCTACCGGAAAATACGGACCGCTGAAACATGCGTTGCAGCTGAGCGACGACGGCATGTATGCGCTTGATATATATTCCGAGGGGTTCGCCGACTATCATATGTCGCCTGAGGAATATCTCGATATGATTCTTTCCCGGCATGCCACGTTGCAGGATTCTATCAAGGCATCGGATATGAGCCCGATTGCAAAAAGAATGAGACAGACAGAGCTTGATGCGAGCCTGATTGTTGCGGTAAGCAGTGCTCCCGGCATTTACCGTCAGGACTACAGGGTCAAACATGGCGGGTGGTCTACTCCGGTTCCTCCCGACAGTGCTAAGATTGAATTTACAGACGAACAGTTGAGGCGAGTGGCTGGGAAAGTGAATCTGAACAACCCCGATTATCTGTTGCTCGATAATTTCGGCCCGCGTGAGCTTTCCGATAATGGATCAATGTGGAACAAGGCCGGGGCCGACGGGCGTCTGCTGGCGGAGCTTGAAAGCTATACAGCGGCATCGGAGGCAGCCAAATCCGGCAAACTTACAGACGAGCAGCTTGAGGGGTTAAGAAAGTTGAGCACTCCGTTCTACGCTAAAGCCGTGGAATACCGCCGCGACCGCATGGCTGCCGTTATGAGGAGCGAGGCTGCCAAACTTATTGTTCCTACCCCTGATGTGGCGCCCGACAAACTTCTGGATGCCATCGTGGCTCCCCATAAGGGGAAAGTGGTTCTGGTCGACCTTTGGAACACATGGTGCGGACCATGCCGTGCTGCCATCAAGGAGAATGAGCCGCTGAAAGATAGCGAACTGTCGTCCGACGATATCGTTTGGGTATATGTCGCTGATGACTCGTCGCCCATTGAATCATATCTTGAGATGATTCCGGATATACGTGGCATACATTACCGCCTGATGCCCGAACAGATTTCGGCCATCCGTTCACGGTTCGGGGTTGACGGTATCCCCTACTACATTCTCGTCGGCCGCGACGGCAAGGCTGAGGGACGTCCTGACCTTCGCGACCACGACAAATACAGGAAGGCGATACTCGACGCCGTAGCAAAAAATAACAGCAGTTTATAAATCAGGACTTCGGACAGATTCCCCGCGATTCATGCGCCACTATGGCCTGAATCAGAAGCGGAATTTCTGTCCGGAGTCATTTTGTTCGAAGATTCTTTCTACGTTTTATTGAGTAGATATTAAAATCGTGAAATAGTCCATCTATTTACCGGGCAATATCCATTTTATACGAAGTGTTGTTTGGCTAATTTTGCTGTACACTAACCTAACATCATTCTCACATTCTCATGAAAAAACTGTTATTTGTGCTTCCCGGTGTTCTACTGTCAGCGGCCCTGCCGTCGGCGGCTAAAACCTATGAGGTAAAATCGCCCGACAAGGCCTACACTTTGTCGGTGAAGGCCGGCGAAGGTCCCACCACATATTCGGTGGACTACAAGGGTAAGAAAATCATTGAAAATTCGGTGATCGGAATTATTGAGGCCAATGGCAATCAGATTGGTGACGGGAAAGTGACGTCGTCTGAAAAGGATTCCAACAGAGGCGTGATAAACGTACCAGTTGGCAAAAACAGCACGCTGACTGACAATTACAATGAACTCACCCTCGGTTATGATGGCGGTGATTACAAGCTCACACTCCGCGCATACGATGAAGGTGTGGCATTCCGCTGGACCCTCAACTATCCTCGTGAAATCACTGTTGCAACCGAGCTGTTCGATGTCGACTTCGGTAAGGGGCCCGTGAAGGTGTTCTATCCGCAGTGCGAGTCAAACACCCTGACCGAATATGACAGGAAGCGTCAGCCCCATCAGGTTTATCAGGCTTACCGCAATTTCGAACGTGCATACATAGAATACGACAGCATCGCAGCTATTCCCGACAGTATCATCAGCACCACCCCGGCTCTGTTCGCTCTTCCGGGCGGGAAAATTAAGGTGGCCGTTACCGAAGCCAATACCTATGACTATCCCGGTCTGTATCTGCAGCCCGACAAGGGCGAAAAAGTGCATGGCCACTGGGCAGCATATCCCATATATGTGCTTGATGAAAATGCAGAAGATAACGACAAGTATTTCTCCATGCACTTGGTTGAAACCCGCGAGGAATACATCGCCCGCATCAATGGATGCCGCACTCTCCCCTGGCGTGTGTTCATAGCCTCCGAACGCGATATCGACCTGCTCAACAACGAACTGGTGTACCGTTTGGCCGATCCTTGTGAGATTGAAGACGTCAGCTGGATCAAAACCGGTGCAAGTGCCTGGGAATGGTGGCATAAAGCCATGCTCGAGGGCGTTGATTTCCCTGTAGGAAAGAAGCACCTCACTTATGAGCTCTATAAGTATTATGTAGACTGGGCTGCCAAGAATGGCATACCATATCTTACTCTCGATGCAGGATGGTCGGAGGACTATATCGCCCAACTTTGCGATTACGCAGCTAAAAAAGGCGTGGGTATCATTGTTTGGACATGGGTTACCTGCCCCATCGAAGCTCCCTACGATTGGGTTAAGAAGATGAAATCGTACGGCGTTTCCGGTGCCAAGATTGACTTCTTTGAGCGCAATGACCAGGTGGCCATGCGTTGGGAGCGTCAGCTTGCCAAGCGTCTGGCGGACGAAAAAATGGTTGTACTTTTCCACGGTTGCCCCGTTCCAGTAGGTCTCAACAGGACTTTCCCCAACGTGCTCGGTTATGAAGCCAACCGCGGTCAGGAATGCAACTTCTGGGACCATACTATTTCGCCCCGTCATCACTGCACATTCCCCTATATCCGTCTGCTCGTAGGTCCCACCGACTTTACTCCCGGTTCGCTGCGTCAGGTGACTGAAGAAGATTTCCGCCCCATCGACATCGATGACACACCCCCTATGTCGCGTGGTACCGTCGCTCATGAAATGGCACTGTTTGTAGTCCTTGATCAGGGTATCGCCTCAATTTGCGACTCCCCCACAGAGTATGCAAAATATCCGGCTCTCGAGAAGTTCGTTTCGACAGTTCCTACGACATGGAATGAGACACGTCCCCTCGATGGCGAGGTTGGTGAACACATCCTCACTGCCAAACGCAAAGGCGACAACTGGTATATCGGCGCCATCACATCCGACAATGCGCGCAATTACAATGTCAAGCTTGATTTCCTTCCCGAAGGGAAAGACTTTGACGCAGAGATAATTGCTGACAATGCTGATTCGGAGGCTCATCCCCGTCGTTATGATGTGATCAAACGTCCCGTCAAGCGAGGTGACACTCTTCCGTTAGCACTGGTAAAAGGAGGTGGTGCTGTAGTGCGTCTGACGCCAAGATAATGTAAATTCCTCTATTGATATAATCCGATCCAATGCGATTCCGAGCGCTGTGTCAGAATTTTGGCACAGCGCTTCGATTTTATCCCTAATGGGGATAGTGCTACCTGTTGCGGTTTTGTTGCGTTTTTGAGGTATTTACCCAATTGCTTGCATGACATAGGATTAATGATTGAACACAAAAATGATGCATTTAAAATCGTGTCATTAAGCAATATATATTCAGGCATTTGTTCTACCTTTATCCTGAAAATTCAGCAGTTTGTCCTGAAACGGAAATGAACGTGAATCATTAATCACATAACTCTTGGTTTCTATAATAACTCTATCCATGAAATTTAAAAGATTATTTGCGGCTGCGTTGATTGTGATTGCAGCCATGCCTATGGCCTTTGCATCAGAGAATGTGCAGTATGTGCCCGGTAAGAATCTAACCCTGATCGGCAAGCTCATGACTACGCCCGACCGTTACGCCCGTGTAGATACACTTAAATATGACGGATTCACCGCCTATCAGCGGCAGTATCTTAACCAGACGCCGGCGGGGCTCGCGCTCGTGTTTACTACTGACAGCCGCGAAATTCTCCTTAATTTTGACTATAAAAAACGTATGTCGGGTTACAATACCAATAATATCGCATTTGCCGGAGGAGACCTCTATATACGCCGGGATGGCAAATGGCTGTATGCAGGATCCGGAGTCCCTTCAGAGGAAGGCAAACCGGTGAAGTTGGTTGCGAATATGGCGCCCGGTGAAAAGGAATGTCTGTTGTATCTCCCTCTGCGCAGCATAATAGATGAGGTGTATGTAGGCGTTGATTCCGGCGCAAAAATCACGTCTGCGCCCAATCCATTCAATCGCAAGGTGGTGTTCTGGGGCTCAAGCTTCACACACGGCACAAGCTCTAACCGTCCGGGTATGCCTTATCCGCTGCAGTTTCAGCGTGCCACCGGACTTGATGTCCGTTCACTCGGCGTGAGCGGCAACTCAAAACTCCAGCAGAGCTATGCGCGGGTGTTGGCCGACACTGAGGCTGACGCATTTGTGTTTGATGCCTTCTCCAATCCGAAGGCGCCAGAAATCAGGGAATTGTTTGCTGAATTTGTCAAGACTATCCGAGCCAAGCATCCCACAACACCTCTTATTTTCCAGCAAACCATCTATCGAGGCGGCCGAAATTTCAATACCGCACTCGATCGCAGCGAGACTGAAAAAATGGCGGCGGCTGAAGAGGTGGTGCGCAAGGCCATGGAAACGGATCCCAACATCTATCTCATTTACCCGGTGGCCGACACGGATGGCTCTTCCTGCACCGACAAAACCCATCCTTCCGATCTGGGCTATTACAACTGGGCAGAATCAATCCGGCAGCCCATCCTCGAAATTCTCTCTCGCTATCCTGCAAAGTAAGTTGAGCTGACCATACTTGTATCAGGCAAATCAGCCTGCGTTTTATAGGGAGTCCATAAAAGATTCCTCACTTTGGTACAATTCAATTTTCGTCCAGCCATCTTCGAAAACGGGGAAATTCCGGTTCAACCTAAAATCCATAAACTATGATTTTATTTAAATCGTAGTTTATGGATTGACTTATTGCAACTTCTTTACAATTAGTTGTGTCTAATAGATAGAACCAACCAAACGACATGTTACCAATGACAAATAAGGCAAAGCGGAATCTCTCTTTTGTGCTCTTTTTACTCAGTGCAGTGATTTTTATAGTCATTGTTTTCGTGAAACGACTGTGGACTTCAGACTCGGAGTGCTACATGACGTGGCAGTTCATTTTATCATTATTATGCATGCTGTTTTTCAGCGGCTTATATCGTAATTACGCCAGACGCGCTGAGAACGATAAGAAATGTGGTAACGACGCATAAAAAACTATTTTCTGACTGGGAGCGATTCGCTCTTTGTACACACAACGCAATACCAAATGTACGAACCGCCAAAGAACAGCTTAGGCGGTAAGCCCCTTTTTATCGGGACGTTACCGCCTAAGTATCGGATTATGTTAAGTTAGCCTCAGTCTTCGATGGCAGCCTGCGCCGCGATAATTTTCGACATCATATCAGTCAGTTAGGATTTGTTGGTCAACAGTTGGTCAACAAATTGTAGATTCCTGCGACCTACTACGTTGTTACAGAGTTAATCATAATTTTTTGAATACCGAAATAGTCTCTATAACAATAATGTCAAATGCAGTAGGAGAGACTTTTGACGTATTGATACATAGAACTGCAATTTATTTACATGTAATTTGACCGGCACATCACCAACGAGTGCTACAACCTGGAAAGCGCGATGCGCGACCTCTCACGCTACTTTGACTATGAAGCCTTCGGTCGGGATTATGTACGACTACTCCATGGGCGCTTATCGTTTCAGAGCTTTGCCCCGGCAAAGAAACAATCACGTGTTCCGCGTCATCTGCCCCTTAATCCTCTCCACATTAAAGGACTTTTCCGAAAGGAGAGGATCTTATTTCCTTGGAATACGGCGTCTCCGATATTTCTTTTCTATAAATAATTCTTGTGGAATACATCCATACTTCATCAAAGATATTGGAGGCGTATTGGCAATTTCACATGTTTCAATCTCAAATTTAGGTAGCTCCCATTCTGATTTCGTTGCGTTAGTAACGTATGACTCTATTTCGTCCCATATAATATTTTCCCGATCTTTCTGCTTCTTGTTATATCGGTGATTACTCAAAATACCGATTTGTGTACTTCCAAGACGACTAATTAAGTCATATAGTTTGCCTTCCCCTTTACTAAGCAATTCCATATTTCCTTCCGTAAAGTTGGTTGGAATCTCTATCTTATGGCTTTGCATCACATCGTATTTTATAGGAAAGAAAAGTGATGAATCGTCAAATACAATCCAACCCTGTTCAGTTTCTTTTACAGTTACGATATCAACGATTTCGTACTTGTTGCATATTATTATGCGATCTCCAGAAGATACGACAACATTTGATTTGGTATATTTTTCTGCCATAGATAATATACCCGCTAAAGAATTTTGATAACGCCAATAATTCATAACAATAAATTGGGTGCAAATTACTCAGTTTCTACGAAATTGAGAGTCTTTTAACAATATTATATATAGCGGTAACTTCGTGGCAAAGCTCGTTTTGCCATGTTGAAAACCACATACAACATTCAACTCTTAGGCTACGTCGGAGGCTGGGACTTTGACCGTAGCGATGTTGACGCTGTACTTGCCGAAAACGAGGACAATTCATAAACGTCCCCAGTTATAATGTTTATGGATTGCCCGCATCTTTCAATAGGGTTTGTGCCCATTCGGGGATGTCGGTAGTGTACTGCTTGGCTATCTCGCCGTTGGAGAGACGGAAGAGGGGGCGCGCGTCAGCGTCATCAATTGAGTTGTCGTAAACGTAAAGGCGGTCTATAATTGAGGATACGGTTTTGCAATTACGGATAGACTTATAATAGCGTGAAATAATTTTTGAGATTGGAACGTCATGACCGCCTTTCATTACTCTATTGACAATTCGAGAAGCATTTACTGCCGGATTCTCAGTTGATATAAAAAATAATCTTATGAAGAAACCGGCCTTTTTTGCGCGCATGACAAAGTCAATCTTATCTTGGGCTGAAAAGACAGTCTCGAATACAAAGCTTTTCTTCTCGGCAAGACATCGCTCGCGAAGTTCAGAGCAATAGTTGGCTGCTTTCAATACGGCTTCCTCATTGTTCCAATCGCCGAACATGTCTTTGGCAACCTGATCAGGATTGATATAAGTGGTCCCTTCCGCCCACTCATGATGGAGAAACTTTTGGGTAATGGAAGTTTTGCCCGACCCGTTAGGTCCGGCAATGATAATCAGCTCCGGTTTATGCTCAATGCTTGCCATTCCTTATTTCATTTATGCGGTCGGCCCATTTCGCCTCATCTGCTATCATTTCTCGTCGCATATCATCAAGGTGCTTGTTGGCAGCTTCTTCATTGCTTTTTTTAGCATCTTCTGCCACTTCGCGCATAATCTGGGCGAGCATTTCGTCTGTCGGTTCCTTGCCGGAGTTGAACCGATAAGCATTCATTTCAGCTTCTGACATAGTAGAATAATAAAAAGGCTGTAATGCTGCCTATTGGGACATACATTGCAGCCTTTATTAGTTGCTAATTTTCAATGTGTTAATCAATCTTCCAAGCTGGCCTGCGCCGCAGCTACGCGGGCGATGGGCACGCGGAAGGGCGAGCAGCTTACGTAGTTCATGCCAAGTTTGGCGCAGAACTTAACCGAAGAGGGTTCGCCGCCATGTTCGCCGCAGATGCCGACTTTGAGGTCGGGACGTGTGGCGCGGCCTTTCTTGACGCCCATTTCAACGAGCTGGCCAACGCCTTCCTGATCAAGAACTTCGAAGGGATCGGTCTTGATGATGCCGTGTTCCTTGTAGAATTTGAGGAACTTGGGAGCATCGTCGCGAGAGAAGCCGAATGTCATCTGGGTAAGGTCGTTTGTACCGAACGAGAAGAACTCTGCAACCTCGGCAATCTGGTTTGCAACCAGAGCAGCGCGGGGAACTTCAATCATTGTACCTACGAGGTAGGGAATCGAGCGGCCCTGCTCCTCAAACACTTTCGCAGCCGTGGTGTTGATGATGTTTGCCTGGTTCTGAATCTCTTTGAGTGAGCCTACCAGAGGAATCATGATTTCGGGCTTGACATCAATGCCGCGCTCTTTCACTGCAAGAGCTGCCTCAATGATGGCACGAGCCTGCATTTCGGTGATTTCGGGATATGTGATGCCGAGACGGCAACCGCGGTGGCCAAGCATGGGGTTGAACTCTTCGAGAGCGTCAACTTTGGCTTTAACTTCTGCAAGTGTGATGCCCATTTCGTCGGCCAGTTCTTTCTGGGTGGCTGTCTGGTGGGGCACAAATTCATGCAGAGGGGGATCGAGCAGACGGATGGTAACTCCGAAGCCGTCCATTGCCTCGAAGATGCCTTCGAAGTCGCCGCGCTGCATGGGGAGCAGTTTTGCCAGGGCAGCCTTACGGCCTTCAACGTCGGAGGCAAGAATCATTTCGCGTACGGCCTTGATGCGGTCGCCTTCGAAGAACATGTGCTCTGTGCGGCACAGACCTATGCCCTGTGCGCCGAATGCACGTGCCTGACGGGCGTCGCGCGGGGTGTCGGCATTGGTGCGGACAAGTGTCTTGGTGTATTTTGCAGCAAGGTTCATGATTGCGCCGAAGTCGCCGTCAAGTTCGGGCTGCACGGTGGGCACCTGGCCATCGTAAACGTCGCCGGTCGAACCGTTGAGCGAAATCCAATCACCTTCCTTATATGTTTTGCCGCCCATTTCTACTGTGCGGGCCTCGTAATCAACCTTTATTTCACCGGCACCAGATACGCAGCATTTACCCATACCGCGGGCAACAACGGCAGCGTGGCTGGTCATACCGCCGCGCATGGTGAGGATACCCTGAGCCACGGCCATACCGCGGAGGTCCTCAGGAGATGTCTCGATGCGGACGAGAACCACTTTCTTTTTCTTCTCAGCCCATGCCTCTGCATCGTCGGCAAAGAATACCACCTGACCTGTTGCAGCACCGGGCGATGCGGGGAGACCTTTGGCTACCACGAGGGCGCGTTTGAGAGCGGATTTGTCGAATACCGGGTGCAGAAGTTCATCGAGTTTCTGCGGTTCCATGCGGAGAAGAGCGGTTTTCTCGTCAATCTCGCCTGCGCGGAGCAGATCCATGGCGATTTTCACCATAGCCGCACCTGTACGCTTTCCGTTACGGGTCTGAAGCATCCAGAGTTTGCCGTCCTGAATGGTGAACTCCATGTCCTGCATGTCTTTATAGTGATCCTCGAGCTTGTGAGCGATAGCGATAAGCTCTGCGGCACATGTAGGCATGGATTCCTCAAGCGAGGGATATTTTGCGGCACGCTCCTCTTCGCTGATGCCCTGCAGGGCAGCCCAGCGGCGCGAGCCTTCAACTGTGATCTGCTGAGGTGTGCGGATTCCGGCCACCACATCCTCGCCCTGTGCGTTGATGAGGTATTCGCCGTTGAAGATGTTCTCACCGGTTGCGGCGTCGCGTGAGAAAGCCACACCGGTAGCGGAGTTGTTGCCCATGTTACCGTAAACCATTGCCTGAACGTTAACGGCAGTTCCCCATTCTTCGGGAATCTGGTTCATGCGGCGATAGAGGATGGCGCGTTCGTTCATCCAGCTGTCGAACACGGCGCAGATGCCGCCCCACAGCTGATCCCAGGCGCTTTCGGGGAAGTCCTTTCCGGTGTGCTCCTTAACGGCCGACTTGAAGAGGGCGACGAGAGTCTTGAGGTCCTCTACTGTAAGTTCGGTGTCGAATTTCACGCCCTTTTCTTCCTTTACCTTGTCAATGATGGCTTCGAAGGGGTCGATTTCGGTTTTGGTTTTGGGCTTCATGCCGAGAACCACGTCACCGTACATCTGCACGAAACGGCGGTAGCTGTCCCATGCAAAACGGGGGTTGCCGCTCTTTTCGGCCAGTGCGTTGACTGTGGCGTCGTTCATACCGAGGTTGAGGACTGTGTCCATCATGCCGGGCATTGATGCACGGGCACCCGAACGTACGGAAACGAGCAGCGGGTTCTGGGGGTCGTTGAATTTGGTACCGGTGAGGGATTCAACGTGTGCTATGGCTTTTTCAACTTCACTCTTGATGTCTTTGACCACTTCGTCGCGGCCATATTGGGTGTATTCAGTGCAGACGTCGGTTGTGATTGTAAAACCGGGGGGCACGGGCATACCCAACTTGTTCATTTCAGCGAGGTTGGCACCTTTTCCTCCAAGGAGGTTGCGCATTGAAGCATCGCCTTCTGCCTTACCGTCGCCAAATGTATAAATCTTTTTCATCTGGGTTGAAAGTTTTTTAAGATTATAATAGATTAATATTCAATTTATTTCGAGTATAAAATTATTGCCTGTTTGCATCGCATGCCAGTATAACGATAACCGTCAGGCCTGTTTGATGTTTTTGATGGTAGTTGCAAAGATACGATTTTGCCGTGAAATATTTTTAATCGGTCCCCATTTTTTACCCCTATTTCAGTTAAATTACGCTTTTGATGTTAAACCGGTGTTGATTTCGATAGTAAATTTTTAACTTTGCAGCCGTGAAACCAGAGCCGACAATGCATGATTGCTTTCAGTGCTATCATATGCCCATATCATGCAGTGACAGTCGGGGTATCCACATGTTATAATTCATATGTCAAAAAGGAAAAAAGAACTCCCGCTGCTGGAGAATGTTGAGATAACGGCTGTGGCTGCCGAGGGCAATGCCATTGCCAGGGTGGATGATCTGGTGGTGTTTGTGCCATACGGTGCTCCCGGTGATGTGGCCAACATAAAGATTGACCGTAAAAAAAGGTCATACGCCGAGGGGCACATCGAATCTATTGTCACACCATCTCCAATCAGGATAGCTCCGCGGTGTGGACATTTCGGCACTTGCGGCGGCTGCCGGTGGCAACATCTCCCCTACGATTTCCAGCTGCAAAGCAAGCAGCAGCAGGTTGTGGATGCACTGACACGTATCGCCAAGGTGGAGCTCTCCCCGATTTCCCAAATAATCGGTTCGGGAAAAATCTGGGAATACCGCAACAAGATGGAATACACGTTCTCCAACAAGCGTTGGATCACATGGGAGCAGTTGCGCTCGGGTGAGGATGTCGGAGACCGCTCGGGTGCCGGATTCCATATTCCCGGTGCATTCGACAAGGTGCTCGACATCGAGGCCTGCCATCTGCAGGATTCACTGGGCGACCGCATCAGGCTGCACCTCAAGCAATACGGCATCGAGCATAATCTCCCCTTCTACGATCTGAGAGCCCAGCAGGGGTGTCTGCGCACGTTGATGATACGCATATTGTCAACCGGCGAGGTGATGGTCGTGGTGGTTTTCGGTGAGAATGCTCCGGAGGTGATCAAGAACACTCTTGATGATTTACGCTCTGCCTTCCCTGAAATAACATCGCTGATGTATGTGGTGAACACCAAGCTGAACGACACAATCGGAGACCTTGACGTGCAGCTGCACTCCGGGCGTGAATTCGTGGAGGAAGAGATGGACGGCCTGCGTTTCCGCATCGGTCCGAAATCTTTCTATCAAACCAACTCGCTCCAGGCTTATGAGCTGTATAAGGTCGCAAGAAATTTTGCGGACCTCACCGGAAATGAGCTTGTCTATGACCTATACACAGGAACAGGCACAATAGCTAATTTTGTGGCCCGGAAGGCACGTAAGGTCATCGGCATCGAGTATGTGGCCGATGCAATCGAAGATGCAAAGATTAATTCTGCAGTCAACGGCATAAGGAACACGGAATTCTTTGCAGGCGACATGAAGAATGTGCTCACCGATGACTTCGTGGCCGAGCACGGGCGTCCGGATGTGATGATTGTCGACCCGCCCCGCGCCGGCATGCATGAGGATGTTGTCAACGTCATTCTGAACGCCGCTCCGGAACGTATTGTCTACGTGAGCTGCAATCCTGCCACTCAGGCGCGTGACATTGCGCTCCTCGACAAATTATATCGCGTGGAGGCCGTGCAGCCTGTCGATATGTTCCCTCATACTCATCATGTTGAGAATGTGGTGAAACTGTGCCGCCGTTGAACTACACTTCCGGCGCGCTACAGATTTGAGTTGTAGTAAGACGGATTGCCTGTTACTTCCTCTCCGATGAAGTCGGGGCATCTGAAGGTGGCGTCGGGGTGCGGCAGTTCAATCTCTGCTACCACAAGCCCCTCATGTGAGCCGTGAAACTCGTCAACCTCCCAGTTGTACGTGCCTTCCGGCACTATATAGCGGGTCTTGCTGATTACGCTGCCTTGCGCGCATCTTTCGAGCATGCCTTCTGCGTCGGCCACAGGAATGGAGTATTCCCATTCGTCGCGCACCGCGCCGTCGTTCTTCCCTTTTACCGTAAGGAAAGCCTTGTCACCGGCAATCCGCACGCGTACCGTTGCCTCCGGCAGACGGCTTAGATATCCCTGTTTAATCCTGATCGCTGTTGTGGAAAGTTCCCGAAAAGTGGAATTTTTCACCAAAAATTTCCGCTCTATCTCTTTGGCCATATTTTTAGGGGTATAAATGCTTAACTTTGCAAAGTTAAGCATTCGTTCAGATTCAACACGACTTTGAAAATACATAATTCGATAATAGGTACAATAATATTTTCCTTTCTGTGTTTCCTTCCTCAGGCTCTTTCAGGCGCAAATCCGCCGGTCAGCACCGATGAGGACGGTGACACCCTGCGTGGTGTGACACTCAAAGAGGTGGTGGTAAAGCGGACGAAGGAAAAATACTCAAAGCGCAATAATCCTGCCGTCGACTTTGTCAACCGTATCCGTCAGGCACGTGGAGCCAACGACCCGCGGCGCAATGACTACTATAACTACCGTAAATACGAGCGCATGACGTTCGGGTTGCATGACTTTCATGTGTCAGATTCCTCTGCAACCGGAGGGAAGCCGGGCAAATTCTCCTTTCTGAAAGATTTTGTCGATACGCTGGATGTAACAGGCGTGCCGGTGTTGCCGCTTTCAGTAAAAGAGAAAGTCAGTGATGTGATATACCGGAAACATCCTGAGAGTGAAAAGGAGATAGTGCATGCGGTAAGACAGAACGGCATCGACGATATCGCCGACCTGCAGAACATCCAGACAATGGTGGAGGATGTGTTCAGGGAGGTTGATCTTTATGATGACAATATCAATCTCCTGCAAAACCGCTTTGTCAGTCCGCTTTCACCGATAGCGCCCGATTTCTACAAGTTTTATCTGACCGATACCGTGACGATCAACAACGCACGGTGTATCGTTCTGAGTTTCGCTCCGCGCAATCCGGCCACATTTGGTTTCCTGGGGCGACTATATGTCGAGGAGGGTGATACTACGATGTTTGTAAAGCGGGTGGACATGGGAGTGTCCCCTACCATCAACCTTAATTTTGTTGACCGCCTGAAAATCATTCAGGAATACGCCAAGGCTCCCGATGGCTCGCGCCTCAAAACACTGGATGAATTTGATGCTGTCTTTACAGTTATAAAGGGAACCCCCAGCATGTATGCCCGCAGAGCCACAGGCTATACAGGCCATTCGTTCACGCCTTCGCCATTGAGTGCTTATTTTGACAAGCTTGGCACGGAATTCACCGACGATGATGCATACAACCGGACGGATAACTTCTGGGCTGACAACACCCCTGTGGCTCCATCCAAAAATGAACCGCGCATGAAGCAGCTTCTTGCCGCTTTAAGGTCCGTGCCGGTTTATCGCTACGCGGAGCGGTTCATCAAGCTTATGGTGGTGGGTTATGTGCCTACGGGTAATCCTTCCAAATTCGACATCGGTCCGCTGAATACGTTTGTAAGCGGCAATTCGGTGGAAGGGCTGCGTTTGCGTGCCGGTGGCATCACGACAGCAAATCTGTCGCCTCACTGGTTTGCACGCGGTTATGCGGCCTATGGCTTCCGCGACAGGAAATGGAAGTATAATGCAGAAGTGGAGTATTCGTTCAACAGGAAAAAATACCATTCACGCGAATTCCCTATCCACTCCGTCATAGTCAATCACCGTTACGACATTGACCAGCTCGGACAGCATTATATGTTCACAAATGCCGACAATATGTTTCTTGCCTTCAAGCGTGGCGACAATCACCTGATAACCTACAAACAGGAGACGGCGGTGAAATATCAGCTTGAATTGGCCAACAATCTCTCGGTGTCGGTAGGTGCCGCTGTGGAGCGTCAGGAACCGGGACCCTGGGTTCCGTTTGTCACAACCGACGGGAATTCGCTGAATCATTTCAACGAAACACTGTTCAATGTGCAGTTGCGGTATGCCCCCGGGGAGAAATTCTATCAGACCAAGTCTTCACGCATACCCATAAATCTTGACCCCTGGGTTGTGGTATTGAGCCATACGTTTGCTCCCGAAGGTTTGTTCGGAAGCCGCTATCCGGTGAACCGCACCGAACTGAGCGTGCAGAAACGCTTCTGGTTCTCGGCCTTCGGTTTCGCCGACATAATTCTCAAAGGCGGACACGAGTGGAGCCGTACGTCATATTTCCATCTGCTCACTCCGAATGCCAACCTCTCCTATACCATTCAGCCTGAAAGTTTCGCACTCCTTAATCCTCTTGAGTTCATCAACGATTCGTTTGTAAGCTGGGATGTGACCTATTGGCTGAACGGGGCGTTATTCAACTATGTTCCGCTGCTGAAGAAACTGAAACTGCGCGAGGTGGTTGCCTTCCGCGGATGGCTCGGGCGGCTGACTTCCAAAAACAATCCTGCCGATGAAATAGGGAAAGAAGATATTGGCGGAAAGCATCCCTTGCTGCTTTTCCCTGCCGAAGCGCTTGCCACTCCGATGCATCGCCGTCCGTACATGGAAATCAGCGCCGGCATCGACAACTTTTTGAAATGCCTGCGTATAGATTATGTATGGCGCCTGTCCTACCGAAATGTCCCCGGAATTGACCGCTCGGGCTTGCGCATAGCTTTCCATATGACATTCTGACGCCAAATCCCCATATGACCATCTGATATAAAAAAAGAGTGGGGCCTTCACAGGTGCCACTCTCTCCATTCATCACATTATGCTTACAATTAAGTGCTCTTGTTTGCTGTAGTAGTCGTTGTATTTATCAATATCTTGCTTCGACTATCGGCCAGTCGATAATGTCCCACAGCGCGTTCAGCGCGTCGGCGCGTCGGTTCTGGTAGTCGAGATAGTATGCGTGTTCCCAAACGTCGAACGTCAGGATAGGCGTCAGCCCGTCGGTAATCGGGTTGCCGGCATTACCTTCCTGGGTGATGAACAGCCGTCCGCTGTTATCGCGCGACAGCCACACCCATCCGGAGCCGAAAAGCTTTGTACCGGCGTCGACAAATTCTTTCTTGAAATTTTCAAACGAACCGAAGTCGCGGTCTATGGCTTTGCGCAAATCGCCTTCAGGCTCTCCGCCGCCGTCGGGAGAGAAAGAGAAGAAATAGAAGATGTGGTTCCATGCCTGTGAGGCGTTGTTGAACAACGGGCCTTTAGCGTCGTGGATTACATCTTCAAGTGGTAGTTCGGCAAATTCCGTGCCTTCAATCAGTTTGTTCAGATTGTCAATGTAGGCTTGCTCGTGTTTGCCGTAATGAAATTCGATTGTACGTCTGCTTATCACAGGCTCGAGAGCATCTTCTGCGTAAGGAAGTTGTGGTTTAGTGTATTTCATATCTTTTCTGGTTATATTGAAAGATTAGTGTTAAATGTAGTCCGTCGGTCTGTTATCGTTAATGCCATAACTCAATCCGGCAAAGCTCTATATGCGGGTCAGCCAATATAAATGTAGCCTTGCGCTTGGTAAAATCTATCGTTTAAACGTCTCAGAGTGTATTCAGGTTCGTTTTCGTGAGGGCTTTTTTGAGAATCGGGCAACATTTTCACACAATTTAAAACCCGGAGGGGATTGACGGGAAAATCAAGCCTGCACGTGTGTTAAGGTTGTTAACAGTGTTAATGTGAATTTCACTTAATTCCAGTGACCTTTAGCCAATTATTATTAAGCTTTGTTCTGGTGTGCCTCACTTGTCTAAACTTTTCCGTTATTTTACAATCCAACAGACATTGAAAACCATATATACCAATTGTATCCAAAATCCATCACTTCAAATTCGATTATGAAACTGTATTCGAAAATTGCATTTTTAGCATGCGGTGTTGCCGTGCTCAGTTCGGCAGTCACTGCGGTAGCCTTGAACGTTGTGGAAAAACATACAGACATCGTTACAGGCACATCTCCTGTCGCCAATCAATCAGGTAACGGCAATTTCTACACCGTGGCCAGTGGCCCGGCAACTCCTCCGACCGATTTCACTCACGCAGCCGAAAGCACCATCAACGGTGTGGTGAGCATCAAGAATTATGCATCACAGCATATGTCGAGAGGTTCGCAGGGATATCTGCCCGATCCGTTCTATGAATTTTTCGGAATTCCGCGCCCGCAGGAACGTCCGCGTCAGCAGGAAAAGCCTCAGGAACAGGCTCGCGGACTCGGATCCGGTGTGATTCTTAGCCCAGACGGCTATATTGTCACCAACAATCATGTGATCGACGGTGCCGACCGTTTGGAGGTCACACTCAATGATAACTCCATATATAATGCCACCGTTGTAGGCACAGATCCGGCCACCGATGTAGCCTTGATTAAAATCGAGGCGGAGAATCTGCCGGTTATCCCTGTCGGCGACAGCGATGCACTCCGTGTGGGCGAATGGGTGCTTGCGGTGGGCAATCCATTCGGGTTCACTTCTACTGTGACAACCGGCATTGTCAGCGCCAAGGCACGCAGCGTGGCGCAGGGTGTTCGTGGCGGCTCAATGGGTATCGAGAGTTACATCCAGACAGATGCAGCTGTTAATCCCGGCAATTCAGGCGGCGCACTTGTAAATGCCAAGGGTGAGCTTGTCGGTATCAATACCGCCATTTATTCGCAGACCGGAAGTTATGTGGGCTATTCCTTTGCAATCCCGACTTCGATTGTGACCAAGGTGGTTTCGGATATTCGTCAGTTCGGTACTGTACAGCGCGCTGTTCTTGGCGTTATGTTTACGGAACTGACACCTCAGATTGCTAAGGAGAAAAATATCACCGTTGTCAACGACGGCATTCTGGTTGGTGAAGTGCTTGACCGCAGCGCAGCCCTCGAGGCCGGAATCAAGGAGGGTGATATCATTATCGCTGTGAACGATGTCCCCACCCATAACACCGCGCAGCTGCTCGGCGAAATCAACAAGTATCGTCCCGGCGATAAAATCAAGGTAAAGTTAGTCAGAAACAACAAGGCACAGGTGTGCGACGTAACGCTGCGTAACAGTCAGGGCGACACGGCCATGACCAAAGCAAACGATTTCTCGGCTCTCGGATGCGCGCTGAAGGAACTGACGGCCGAACAGCGTCGTGAGCTTCGCATAGCCGGAGGTGTTCAGGTCAAGGGTCTGTCGTCCGACGGGAAATTCCGCCGGGCCGGAATCAAGGAAGGTTTCATCATCCTTGAGATAAACAACGCCCGTGTGCAGTCGGAAGCCGACGTTGAAAAAATCTATAAGGCCATCATGGCGTCGAGTTCGGCCGATCCCGTTATGTTTATCGCCGGCATCTATCCCACCGGCCGGAAAGTGTACTATGCCGTTGACCTCAGTACGGCTGATGGCAATGAATGAGTATCATCCGCGTGGTCAGCGCGGGATGGCGAGATAATCACGCCAGTATACATGTTCCACAGGATGTGATGCCGAATCGCTCCTGTTGACAATGACAATAGCCGGAGAGGAATCGTCAGATATGTCCATCGCAAATTCTGCTCGGTGTCCCCTTCGATTCTTGAAATACAGCCGGCGTGAACCGGCAGAGCCCTCCACATTCATTGTGCCGCACATCGAGTCGGCCGGTGCAGTGTGGAGGTCGCTGTTTTTAGTATATACAAGCAATCGGTAAGTGCAGTCTGTATCGGTGTAAGCATTGTTTGCTTCGGTTGCAATGTCTGAAACGCTGCCGGTTGAGACTGAATCTGCAGAACTTTTGTCAATGCGGTAGATCGAGCCATTGTCAACACCTATGAGACAGAAGTATGGACGCCAGCCTTTGCGCAATTCAGGAGCAAGGCTTTCCATCTCTTCATCAGCCAGACGCTTGAGCAACGCTTTTTCTGCTGCGGAGACATAATTGACGGCGTACAGGTCGCCGTCCCACCAGAGATACTCGCCGTTATCCAGTGTCCACCCTCTCCAGCCTGTGTTGTGCCATCTGCTGCTGTCTGCGGATTTAATCACCTGTTTGATGGAATCATCAATCATAACCGGGAAATAGGACTCCATCGAGGCGGTGTCGGCGATGTTGCGCAATGGGTAAGGCCGTTCAATAGGGTAACTGCAGGCTTTGGCAAACGCCTTGGCGTTTCCGGCAGCAATCTGTTCACCCAATGTGGTAAGTTCTTCCGGCGCTTCGTCATGCGCTGCTTGCGCACCACTGACGGCCGCATCTTTAGCGGCTTGCATGTCGGTCATATCTCGTTTTTTGTTACTGCATCCCATCAGCACAGCTGACGATATGATTGCTATTGATGCGATTATGCTGAGAGGTTTCATTATACTCCGGCTTAAAGGTAATTGCGCTGTTACTGTTGTTTATATTCGTTCAGCAGGAGCCCGAACAGCGTGTCGAACTCTTCCGTGCGTCTGCGTAGAATCTGCTGATGTTTTTTCCCCTGATATCTGCAATGACTCAGATAGGCTGCGCGGAGTTTGTCGCGGTCTTTTTCGAGCAGTTTGATTACACTGGATTTCTTAACGTTTGTCGGACCGATGTTATAGCTGAGAACGCCAAGTATCAATGCGTTGTTACCGTAACTGTCGAACATTTTTATGAATTTCTTGAGGTCTTTTCTCAATTGTGCTTCAGCATCCGCCTCGTTCAGCACATCGCCCTTCTTGTAGGGATCGCCTTTCAGCACACGGTGGCCGTAACCTACATACGGCCAGTTGCGTGCCGTGTGCAGGGATTCGTATTTCTTTATTATTGCGACGGCTTTCTCGAATGCAGGATCACCGTCAAGTTTGTCAACATTGACCGACATTGCAGCCGTGACTACGGCCACGGCGATTAATACAGACAATAATATGCCGTAGAGTTTTCTTGTTATCACAACATTGCAATTTATTAATAAAATGCTGCCCGGCTGCAAATTGTTTATCGCAGCCGGGCTATTTATGTTGTGATAACGATGTTCCTGAAAGTGATTTAGCCGAATTTCGAGATTTTACGCAGCATCGGTTCGTTGAGAATGCATATGCGACGGCCATCAACCGTTATCAGTTTTTCCGACACGAAGCCTGACAGCGTACGGATTGCATTTGAGGTTGTCATGTTGGAAAGGTTGGCCAGATCCTCGCGTGCCATGTAAATGCGCAGCGTCATGTTGTCGTCTTCGAATCCATAATGGTCGCGCAGTACGATAAGTGCCTCAGCCAGACGGCCACGGATATGTTTCTGCGTCAGGTTGACAATTTTTGTGTCGGATCCGCCGAGATTGCGCGACAGTTCGTGAATGAAGAACCAGGCGAGTTTCCGGTTCTTGTTGATCATGTCCTCGACAAGGGTCATGGGGAGGGTACCAACCACCGAAGGCTCGAATGCGGCGGCCGAAGAGTTGTACGGTTCGTTGGCAAAGTAAGCGCGGTAACCGAAATATTGCACGGAGCGGATAAGCCGCAAAATCTGCACTCGCCCCCCTACTCCATCCTTGAATTTCTTGACCTTGCCCTGAAGCAGGCACCAGAGATATTCCGGCTCCTCACCCTCGGCATAAATCATCTGGTTCTTTTTGAAATTATGAACCACAAAGGCATCGATAATCCGGCGCTTCTCTTCATTGTCAAGAACTGACCAGATTTCCGACATATCGTCGCTTATTACTTTTTCGAGTGCTTTTTTAATCATGTTGTTGATCGAACAAATTTCTAAATGAACGAGCGACAAAATGGCCAATTGCAAGTGTTGCTGTCACGGCTACATGTGCAACATAACTGCGCATTCATGTTTTACAACACAAAGCTACAAATTTTTTTATAAATCCAATAATTTTTTCAATTAATTTCAGTGGTGAATCCTCCTGTCGTCGGGGTCTGCTACGTAAACTGTTCTGTTACTATCCAATAATATGCCAATATGGCCAATTATTAAATGGCAAGGCGCCACACCGCTATATGGTGTGACGCCCTGCCTGTATGTTGAACCGGTTATCAGCCTTTCACTGCGGCCACGCCGGGGAGCACCTTGCCTTCGATGGCTTCAAGGAGTGCACCGCCGCCGGTGGATACATATGAAACCTGATCGGCCAGACCGAACTTGTTGACACATGCTACAGAGTCACCGCCGCCAACGAGCGAGAATGCTCCGTTGTTGGTAGCTTCAACGATAGCTTCTGCAATGGCACGCGAGCCGGCTGTGAAGTTGTCGAATTCAAACACACCGGCAGGACCGTTCCAGAGAATGGTCTTGGCGTTGCGGATAACATTGGCGAAAGCTTTCTGTGTTTCGGGACCTGCATCCAGACCTTCCCATCCTTCGGGGATATCCATTACAGATACTATCTGGGTCTTGGCGTCGTTGGAGAAGCTGTCGGCAGCCACGCAATCGGTGCCGAGCACGAGGTTCACGCCTTTTTCCTTGGCCTTTGCCATGATGTCGCGTGCAAGATCAAGCTTGTCGTCCTCGCAGATTGACTGGCCTACGTGGCCACCCATTGCCTTTGCGAATGTGTAGGTCATACCGCCGCAGAGAATGAGGTTGTCAACCTTGTCCATGAGGTTCTCGATGATGCCGATTTTGGTAGATACCTTCGAACCACCCATGATGGCGGTGAAGGGACGCTGGATGTCGCTGAGGATTTTGTCAACAGCCTTAACCTCTTTTTCCATGAGGTAGCCGAGCATCTTGCTGTCTGCATCGAAATAGTCGGCGATAACTGCTGTGGAAGCGTGTTTGCGGTGAGCTGTACCGAAAGCGTCGTTTACATATACGTCAGCATAGCTTGCAAGAGTTTTTGCGAACTCTTTCTGCTTCTCTTTCATCTCCTTCTTGGCGGCATCGTAGCCGGCGTCGGTCTTCTCGATTCCAACGGGCTTGCCCTCTTCTTCGGGATAGAAACGGAGGTTCTCGAGCAGGAGCACTTCGCCGGGCTTGAGGTTGGCAGCGGCTTCAGCTGCGTTGGCGCAGTCGGGTGCGAATTTCACATCCTTGCCGAGAGCCTTGGCAACATCGTCCTTGATCTGGGCGAGAGAGAATTTGGGGTTAACTTTCCCTTTGGGTTTGCCCATGTGTGACATGATGATGAGGCTGCCGCCGTCGTTCAGGATTTTTTTGAGGGTGGGGAGAGCACCACGGATACGGGTGTCGTCGGTGATGTGGCCGTTTTCGTCCAGAGGCACATTGAAGTCAACGCGCACAATGGCTTTCTTGCCGTTGAAGTTGTAGTTGTCGATTGTTGTCATGACTTTATGAAAAGTTTAGGTTGTTTGGTCTGATAGTTACAATTGAGACAAATTTAGCCATTTTCCCCGAAAACAGCTAAACGGGGCGCGTTAAATTTTGCTATACTCGGTCAGCAGGTTATCCATCTGCCCGGCAAGCTCTTTGGCAGCGTCGGCGGCAGCCTGTGCGAAGTTTTCATCGCGTGAAGCGAAGATGATGCCGCGGGAGGAGTTGACAAGCAGTCCGCAATCATCCGTCATTCCATAACGGCACACTGTGGCGAGGTCACCCCCCTGCGCCCCAACTCCGGGCACAAGCAGGAAATTCGACGGCGCGTGGCGGCGGATTGTGGCAAACATATCGCCCTGTGTGGCTCCGACAACAAACATTAGTTCGTCGGGCGTGGCCCATTGTTGCGCCGTGTCGAGTACGCGCTCAAACAGGCGCGTGTCGTCGCCCCCTGTGGTCAGGAACTGGAAGTCGTGTGAACCGGGATTGGAAGTCAGGCCGAGCAGAATCACCCATTTGCCTTCATGTCCGAGGAAAGGCTTCACGCTGTCTGAACCCATATAGGGAGCTACGGTGAGTGCATCCACTCCCATCTGCCCGAAAAACGCACGGGCATAGAGTGCCGAGGTGTTGCCGATGTCGCCGCGTTTGGCGTCGGCGATTATAAACTGGTCAGGATGATTCTTGCGGATATATTCCACGGTTTGTCCGAGCACCTCCCAACCTTCGGCACCGAGCGCTTCGTAAAATGCCGTGTTGGGCTTGTAGGCAACGCAATAAGGCGCGGTTGCATCGATTATTGCCTTGTTGAATTCAAGCATGGCCTGTGCCGGCGATACAGTTTTGTTCAGAATGCATTCCGGGAGTTTCAGCGGGTCACTGTCGAGTCCCACGCAAAGGAATGAACGCTTCCGTGCAATGTTGTTGATTAGTTCCTGACGAGTCATAGTTGTATGATGTTTAAATTAGTCTGCTGTTATGGCGGCGGCGGTCAGAGTTCCGAAGCCTTGAGTTTTTCGGCGTTTTCGGCCACGGTCAGATGGTCGATGCAGTCCTGTATGTCGCCGTCGATAAACGCCTGAAGATTATAGATTGTGTAGTTTATGCGGTGGTCGGTTATGCGCCCCTGAGGGAAGTTGTATGTACGGATTTTGGCTGAACGGTCGCCGGTGGATACAAGGGTCTTACGTCTCGATGCTATGTCGTCAACGTATTTCTGATGCTCCTTGTCGTAAATGAACGTGCGCAACCGGCTAAGCGCACGCTCTTTGTTCTTGGGCTGGTCGCGTGTCTCTGTACATTCAATCAGTATTTCATCGGTTTGTCCGGACACCGGGTTCTTCCACATGTAGCGGAGCCGCACCCCTGATTCCACTTTGTTTACATTCTGGCCGCCTGCCCCACCGCTTCGGAAAGTTTCCCACTTGATTTCCCCTTCATTGATTTCCACATCGAAGGCCTCCGCCTCAGGCAGTACCGCGACAGTTGCAGCCGATGTGTGCACACGCCCCTGAGTCTCAGTGGCAGGGACGCGCTGCACCCGGTGTACGCCGCTTTCGTATTTCAGTGTGCCGTACACACTTTCGCCGGTTACCGCAAACACCACTTCCTTGAACCCTCCGGCTGCGCCTTCGCTGAAACTGGTCACCGCCACCTGCCATCCCTTCGATTCGCAATAGCGTGAATACATCTTGAAGAGGTCGCCCGCAAACAGGGCGGCTTCGTCGCCGCCGGTACCGGCGCGGATCTCCACAATGGCATTTTTTGCGTCCTCCGGGTCTGCCGGAATCAGCATCAGCTTGATGTCCTCTTCCAGCCCCGGCAGAGCGCTTTGCGCAGCATCAAGCTGCTCATGCGCCATGGCGCGCATGTCGGCGTCGCTTTCGTTTTCAAGAATCTCCTTGGCTTCGTCAATCTCGGCAAGCAGCAGGCGGTAGCGGCGAGTGGCCGCAGTGAGTTTCTCAAGCTCGCGGTATTCCTTATTCAGACGGACATACCGTTTCATATCCGCAATCACCGAAGGGTCGGTAATCAATATCGACACTTCTTCAAATCGCGATTCTATGCCGTCGAGGCGCTGCAACAGGGATGTTTCTGCCATAGTCTGAATGGTTGGTCGTGGTGGGTTTATGCCTGTTTCATGCTTTTTCGTCTGTTATGGCGATGCGCAGCACATCGAGCACCGTATCGGCATAATGGAAAGTTAGGCCCTCGATGAAGCGGCTGTTTATATCGTCCACGTCGCGCCGGTTCTCCGATGAAAGGATTATCTCCTTTATCCCGGCACGTTTGGCGGCAAGAATCTTTTCCTTTATGCCCCCGACAGGAAGCACCTTCCCTCTCAGTGTTATCTCGCCGGTCATTGCAAGCTTCGACCGCACCTTTCTGTGGGTGAAGGCCGATACAATCGACGTGGCCATTGTTATGCCGGCCGACGGACCGTCCTTGGGGATGGCGCCTTCCGGCACGTGGATGTGCAGGTTGTGGGTGGTGAACATCTCCGACGGGATTCCAAGAGTCTCTGCATTGGCCTTTACATATTGCAGGGCAATCGCGGCCGACTCCTTCATCACATCGCCGAGGTTGCCTGTAAGGGTGAGTTTTTCGCCGCTCCCCTTGGCCAGCGAGGATTCAATGAAAAGAATCTCACCTCCTGCCGACGTCCACGCCAATCCCGTGACGACGCCGGCAAAATCGTTCCCCTCATAACGGTCGGGGTGTCTTTGCGGCAGTCCGAGGTAGTCGTAAAGATGTTCCGGTTCAATGACAGAGGGGTTATCCTGCCTGCGCATTTTGCGCAGCACGGTTTTGCGGGCAAGCGACGACAGTGATTTTTCCAGCTGACGTACACCGCTTTCGGCCGTGTAGTGCTCGATGATGTAACGCAACGCATCATCGCTTATATTCATGTCGGCCTGTGTGAAATTATGGTTCGCCAGCACTCGCGGCAGCAGATGCCGGCGCGCTATCTCCATTTTTTCCTCAAGCAGGTAGCCTGAGATCTCTATAATCTCCATGCGGTCGAGCAACGGCTGCGACAGGGTGGAGAGAGTGTTGGCTGTGGCTATGAACAGAACGTCGGAAAGGTCGAAATCCACATCAATATAATTGTCATGGAAATGGCAGTTTTGCTCCGGGTCAAGTACCTCGAGAAGAGCCGCCGAGGGGTCGCCCTTGAAATCGGCACCGATTTTGTCAACTTCATCGAGCAGTATCACCGGATTCTTCGATTTGGCACGGCGTATGGAATCCATGATACGCCCCGGCATTGCCCCGATATACGTGCGGCGGTGGCCGCGTATCTCGGCCTCGTCATGCAGTCCGCCAAGCGACACCCGCTGGTAGGTGCGCCCAAGAGCCTTTGCTATGGACTGTCCAAGAGAAGTCTTGCCGACACCGGGAGCTCCAACCAGACAGATTATGGGGGCACGACCTTTGGGATTGTTTATGATGACGGCCATCTGTTCAAGGATACGGTCCTTGACCTTTTCCAGGCCGTAATGGTCGTTGTTCAATATGTTTTCCGCCTCCTGAAAATCATTGTTGATTTCAGTGGAGGTGTTCCACGGGAGATCGAGCACAGTTTCCAGGTATGAAAGCAACGTGGAATAGTCGGGAATGGCCGGATTGATGCGTGAGAGCTTGTCAATCTCTTTTTCCACGGTCTTTGCCGCTGCCTCAGGTAGCTCGAGCTCTTTCACCTTTTTGCGGAGATTGTCAATCTCCTCTCCTTCCGGACCGTAGAGTTCCTCGCGGATGGTGTTGAGTTGCTGCTGCAGGAAGGCCTGCCGGCCCTGCTGGTTCATCTCCTCCTTTGCACGCTCCTTGATGTCGTTGGCTATGGCCATGTTGTTCATCAGCTTAGACATGGACCGGAACAACTCGAAGGCACGTTGCTTGATGAGATGTTTTGACAGCATCTTCATTTTGTCGGCCGGATTGAGGGGGAGATGCGTGGCCGTGGTGTTGACAAGGTCGGTCGGATCGGTGGTGTGCTCGATCGTCATGAGCAACCCTTCCGCTCCGTCGGCATTTTTCGCGATGGCGGTGCACAGCTGTTTTATGGAATCGATGAGGACATTGAATTCATTGTCCTTTGCAGACGGCGCTCTGTCGGTCACCGGCTTTGCGCAGATATGGAAAGCCTTGTCTATTACAGTTTGGTCGCTTTTTCCGGTAATCCTGAATTTCCCCCTTGCACGCACCAGTGCGGTATGCTCGTTGCCGGGTAGGTCGATTACCTGCAATATATCACCAACGACGCCATACTGACACAGCTGCGCGGTATCCGAGATGCTGTCGTCCTGACGGTTCAGCTGGCAAACAATCCCTACCGGGATGTGCTTTTCAGATGCTGTTTTGGCCAGTTCAAGCGAACTGGAACGCATAAGGCTGATGGGGATTGTGACTCCGGGAAAGAGCACGAGGTTACGTGTGGGGAGCACCGGCAGGCAGTTCCAGTCGGGGGCATTGTTCGAATCGTTTGGATTCAGTTCAAAACGTCCGAACGAAAATATCTGGCAGTTATCGTCCATTTATTGTTGTGAAATCGATGTTTGGAGAAGTGCACGCATATCAGTTGGAGTGCGTGCAGCGCAGCGGGAGGCGGAACAGATGATGAACTGTAATTAATCCCCCCGCGAAATGCAGGTGCAAAGGTAGCAATTTTTTTGCTAAACTTTTTACCGAGGCTTGTGCCGCCTCTATTTTAATTATTACAAAAATAATGTAAATTTGCACCCGAATTCGGAATTTGTGCAATTTCCGGAATAAAAATATTTTAGAGAATAGAGTCTGTTTATGGCAAAAATTGGTTCGGTGTACACACCGGTGGCCCGCAAAGCCCTGTTGCTGGGAAGCGGCGAATTAGGAAAAGAAGTTGCAATAGAGTTGATGCGCATGGGTGTGGAAGTGGTGGCATGCGACCGCTACGACAATGCTCCGGCAATGCAGGTGGCCCACCGTAGCCATATGCTCAACATGCTTGACAACAATGCCTTGCGCAGCGTCATCGAAAATGAGAAACCTAATCATATTATTCCCGAGGTAGAAGCAATTGCTACACCCGAACTTGTGGAACTGGAAAAGGAGGGTTTCAATGTGACTCCCACCGCACGTGCCGCGTGGCTGACTATGAACCGTGAGGGCATACGCCGTCTTGCTGCCGAAGAGCTCGGGCTGCCCACATCCCCCTATCGTTTCGCTTCGACCAAAGAGGAGTTTCTCGAAGCAGTGGAGGCTATCGGTATCCCGTGTGTAGTGAAACCCGTTATGAGTTCGTCGGGTCACGGACAGAGCACCGTGAAATCGCCCGAGGAGGTTGAGGCTGCATGGAACGAAGCGCAGAGCGGAGGTCGCGCCGGTGCAGGCCGTGTGATTGTGGAGGGATTCGTTGACTTCGACTACGAGATAACACTCCTCACCGTACGTTCAGTGTCAGGCACTGCATATTGTGAGCCTATCGGGCACATACAGGTCAACGGTGATTACCGCCAGTCGTGGCAGCCGCAGCGCATGCATAAGAAAGCGCTTAAACAGGCACAGGATATAGCCAAAAAAATCACAGATGCCCTTGGAGGATACGGCATATTCGGAGTGGAGTTGTTCGTGAAGGATGACCACGTAATTTTCTCCGAGGTTTCACCCCGCCCGCACGACACCGGTATGGTGACCATGATTTCTCAGGAGCTGAGCGAATTCGCCCTGCATGCACGCGCATTGCTCGGACTTCCTGTTCCCGAAGTCCGGTTCCTCGGATGCTCGGCCTCACGCGCAGTCGTTGTAGAGGGAGACAGCAAGCAGGTGGAATTCGGAAATCTGGAGCAGGTACTCCGTGAACCCGGAGTTCAGATACGCATTTTCGGCAAACCGGAAGTGAAGGGGCATCGCCGCATGGCCGTAATTCTTGCCACTGACGAGACCGTTGCCGCAGCCCGCGCAAAAGCCGAGCGTGCCTACAAGGCTCTTGAGGTCAAGGTTTACTGATTAAATAAAGTACACTGATTAAAGTGGTTACACGCTTAACCTGAAAGTATCTATACAGGTATTGAAGAAATAAATGAAGGCGATGGATTTACAATTGAATCCATCGCTTTCGTTCATTATCATACGTTGTCAGAACGCTCATACGCTATTGCCGTCTGTATTCTGCGGAGTGTCGGCAGGTGTGGCCGACTGCTTGCTCCCGGCGAAGATCGTGGAAAGATACTTCTCCTGGAACTTCTGGAACAGTTCCCAGAAATTAGGCACAAACAGTGTTCCGATTATCGCATTTACGGCCATACCGAACACCACTGCAGTTCCGAGACTGATTCGGCTCTGCGCTCCGGCCCCCGTGGCGAAAAGCATAGGCATGACACCGAATACGAAAGCCAGTGCAGTCATCATGATTGGGCGGAAGCGGACAATGCCGCCCTGACGGGCTGCCTCCCTTATGGACATACCTGCCTTGTGGTAGTCAATGGCATACTCAACTATGAGGATGGCATTTTTAGCCGACAGGCCCAGCAACAGCACAATGCCTATCTGTGTGTAGATGCTTATGCTCTGATTCATGAACAGGCATCCTACGATAGTGCCGAGTATGGCCGTAGGCATAGCAATGACAACGGCAAGCGGGTCGGTCCAGCTCTCATATTGTGCAGCGAGAACCAACACGGTCATGATTAATGCGAAAATCAGGACGGTCGATACAGTGGTGCTGGTCTGGGTCTCCTGATACGCCTCGCCGGTCCATGCGTATCCGTAGGAGTTGCCTGTGGCTTTCGCCACAATCTCTTCCATGGCGCTGATGGCCTGTGAAGAGGAACTGCCATGAGCGGGTGTTGCCGTTAGCGATGCGGATTCATACATGTTGTAACGGTTGATCGATGACGAACCCATTACAGGTTCTATTGTGGCGAAGGAACCGAACGGAACCATTTCACCGGTGTTGCCACGTACGCTGAGCCGCATTATGTCGCCCACATTGGCGCGAGCCCAGTCGTCGGCTGCGATGTTCACCTGATACACCTTGTTGAATTCCACAAAGTCGTTCACATAGCGTCCTCCCACGAAACTTGAAAGAGCCGAATAGACATCTTCCATTGTGAGTCCCATGCTCTGGATTTTGTCACGGTTCATTTTCAGGCGGTACTGCGGCACTTCCCCTTCATACAGTGATGTGATTGATGCTATTTCAGGATAATTACTGGCTTCACGCTTTATGTCGTCAAGCACGGTTGACATCTGGGCGGCTCCATGACCGTTTATGTCGAGAAGCTGCATCGCAAGGCCCGAAGTCAGACCGAGGCCTGGAATAGCCGGTGGGTTGAGCGCGAAAATCACGGCCTCCTGTATGGCGGCGCACTCTTCGTTAAAGCGGTTCATTATCGCCTCGACGGTGTGCGATTTCCCTTTTCGCTCGCTCCATGGCTTCAGAACCACAAACATTGTTCCGAGATTGCTGCCTGCACCTCCGGCCATAAAGGAGAATCCTGACATTTCAATCACATCCGCGACCTCCGGCATTGACAGCAGAATGTCTGAGGCTTGTGTCACCACCTTGTCAGTACGGTCGAGCGATGCCCCGGTGGGAAGCTG
Source organism: uncultured Porphyromonadaceae bacterium (assembly GCA_900540205.1). Taxonomy (GTDB): domain Bacteria; phylum Bacteroidota; class Bacteroidia; order Bacteroidales; family Muribaculaceae; genus UBA7173. The sequence goes on from UQER01000006.1 coordinate 69,361, forward strand.
TACCGAGGTCAGGAAATACCCCATGTCCTCTTCCGGAACATAACTCGTTGGCCAGCGGCTGAATCCCCAGAACGCGCCGATACACAGCGCGGCATATATCCCGATGGCAACAACCGGACGCTTCAACAGCTTGCCTATGGCATTCGAGTACAGGTTTAGAGTTTTGGCAAACCCGGCATTAAACCAGCGGTATATGAAGAACTTTGTCTGTTTCTTTGGTCGCAGGAACAATGCGCACATCGCCGGAGTAAAAGTAAGTGCGTTGAATCCCGAGAATGCTGTGGACACGGCAATTGTCAAGGCGAACTGCTTGTAGAGTTCTCCGGTTATACCCGATATGAATGCCGTGGGGATGAACACCGATAAAAGTACAAGCACCTCCCCTATCACCGGTCCCTGCAGCTCCACCATGGCTTTCTTTGCGGCGTCGGCCGACGACATCTTCCCCTCGTCCACTATTCGTGAACAGTCCTCCACCACCACTATGGCATCGTCCACCACAATGGCTATGGCAAGCACGAGGCCGAACAGTGTAAGGGTATTGAGCGAGAACCCAAGAATCTTCATGACAGCGAACGTAGCTATCAGAGACACCGGTATGGTCAGCATAGGTATGATTACCGCCCGCCAGTTCTGCAGGAAAAGCAGGATTACAAGCATTACGATTAAGGTGGTTTCCACAAAGGTTACCATTACTTCGTCAATCGACTCGTGCACAAAGTCGGTGGTGTTCATAAGTATCCGGCAGTGAACGCCATCCGGCAGATACTGTTCGAGATCGTCGAGTTTCTTTTCCACAGCATTTGCAACCGCGATTGCATTCGCATCGGAACGCTGGTATATGCCTATAAGGCCGGCCGGCTGGCCCGACACGCGGGATACGCTGCCGTAGCTCTCGCTTCCGAGGTCCACACGCGCAATGTCTTTCAGCCGTAATATGTTGTTGTTTTTATCAACTTTTATGATTATGTTTCCGAATTCTTCAGGAGTGACAAGCCGGCCTTTTGAAGAGAGTGTGAACTGGAATTCTGCTGGGGTGCTGGAGGGCTGTGCCCCTACAGAACCGGCCGATACCTCCATGTTCTGTGACTCGATGGCTGCAATGACATCTGCGGGGTCGACATCGCGGATACGCATCTTATCCGGATTCATCCATATACGCATGCTGTAGTCGCCTGCACCAAAGGCGTTGGCTCCTCCCACTCCGTCGATTCGTGCAAGCTCGTTGACGATGTGAAGCTGGGCGTAGTTGGTAAGATAAAGCGCATCGTATCGCTCCGGATCATCACTTTCCAGTGCTACAAACAGCAGAATGCTGGAGGAACGCGCATTGACGCTCACGCCTTGTTGCGTCACAGACGATGGGAGCTGCGGGGATGCCTGGCTGACAAGATTCTGTACTTTCACGGAGGCATCGTCCAGATCAGTTCCGTTTTCAAAGGTGATCTGAAGACTGTAAGATCCGTTGTTGTCGGAGTTTGAACTCATGTAGAGCATCCCTTCCACCCCGTTGACAGCCTGTTCGATAGGTTCGCCAATTGCTTCAGCCACAGTGGTGGCGTCGGCTCCCGGGTATGTGGCCGACACTTCCACGGTGGGAGGAGATATATTCGGATACTGGGCTATAGGGAGTGTCTTGACCGTTATCACTCCTGCCAGCACCAGAAGAATCGACAGCACAGTCGAGAAAATCGGGCGGTCTATGAAGAATCGTGAAAACATGGCGTGCGTAATTAATAATGAGCCTTATTTGCCGGATTGAAGTGTTATTTCGCTGCGGTGTCATGTGATGTGGCAGAGGGTGTCTGCACGGGGTTTACAGTCATCCCGTCGCGCACTTTCAGCATGGCTCTGGTCACGTAGCGGTCGGTAGCTTTTAGCCCTGAAGACACGATGCGCAATGTGTCCTGGTACAAATCTCCGACTTGAATGGGTGTGTATACAACTTTGTCGGAATCATTGACAACATAGACATATTTTCCCAATTGGTCGGTGCCTATCGCTGCATCACGTATGATGATAGCTTTCGGATCAACGGCATACGGGAGTTTTACTGTGGCGAACATTCCGCTTTTGAGTTCTCCATTCTGGTTTTTCAGCTTAACCCTGAGCTTTATGGTTCCGGTTGATTTGTCGACTCCCGGAGCTTCATATTCCACCGGTCCGTAGTATTCGGTGAGGATGGAATCGCTGAAGGTGACGGGGACGTGCGACAGATCGACTTTCTTGCCGCTTCTGGTATCGCTTATTTCGAAGTAGTTTGAGTCTTCGATTGAGAAATTTACACTGACGTAGTTTTCATCGTAAATTCTGGCCAGAACCACAGGCGAGTTCTCGCCGGCAACAAAATCGCCCGGTATGAGTTCTCCGGCGGATACATGGCCGGCGAACGGCGCACGTACCGTGCAGTATCCGAGCATTGTGTTGGCGGTCTGCAATGCTGCTTTGGCCGTCTGGATTGACGCCTCGGCCTGATGCATGTTGCTTTCGGCCTGAATAACTTCCATTTTCGACACAGCATCGCTTTCAAGTGCTTTTTTCATTGCCTCATATTGTTTTGATGCATAGTCATGGGCGGCCACGGCAGTGGCAAGCTGCGCCTTGGCCTGCTGAACCTTGTCGGCATAGCTTGTAGACTCTATCCTGAAAAGAGGAGCGCCGGCAGCCACCCATTGGCCATCGTCATAGAGCTGCTCGGTGATGTAGCCGTTAACACGGCCTACAATATCGGCTTCAGACGAGGCCTGCACATAGGCCGGGTAAGATTTGTATAATGTGACCGAGTCGGTGGTCGGCAATGCAACGCTCACATCCTGGGTGGCCTCCCCGTTGTGTGCCGAGTTCTTGGAATGGCATGATGAGAGCGCCAGCAGTATGGCCGCTCCAGTTAATAATGACAGTTGTACCCGGTTCATAATATGTATTGATGTTTAGAGTAAGACAAATATGTGTTTAATTTAATTCGTAGCCGCCGCCAAGGGCCTCGTACAGGCTTATCAGTGCCGACAATGCAGACCCATGTGCTCTTATGAGTTCGCTTTCGGCCTGCAATGCATTTATCTGTGCGGTGACTACATCGCTCATGGGAGTCAGCGAGTTTTTGTATCTGTCGACAGCCAGCCGGAACACCTCGTCGTTGGCGGTGATGATGCGTGATATGGCGTCCATGTAGCTGATGCTCTGGAAATAGGTGCTTATGGCATTATCGGCTTCGCTCACGGCATTAAGTACCGTAAGATTATAGCTGTCGATGGCGGCCTTCATCTGCTCGCGTGCCTGCGACAATGCAAATTTTCGGCCGAAACCGTCGAAAAGTGTCCATGACAGAGTGGGTTCCACCGAATATGTGAAGCTGTTTTTCTTGGCGAGATCGCTGAAATTTCTGGCACTTGTGCCTATGGAGCCGTTTATGGCTAAGGTCGGCAGAAAGTCCTTTTTTGCCACGCCGACCATTGCTGCCAGTTCCGAAACGTTCATCTCGGCCTGAATGATGTCAGGACGGCGTCTCAGCAAGTCGGCAGGAACTCCTGCACTGACCATCTTCACTGCGTCGGGCAGATGTGAGGCAGTGGAATCGGCCACGAGCATGTCGCGGAGCTGCCCGGCATCTATACCGGTAAGCACGCTTAAAGCATTTACGGCATGGTGCAGTGAATTCTCTATATTCGGGATGGTTGATGCGGTGGAATAGTAGGTCTCTTCAGCCTGAGCGACATCGAGTTTCGATGACAGTGTGGCCTCATAGCGGGCTTTTGCAATATCTACAATCTTCTGCTGGGTTGCAAGATGTGCGTGGGCTACATCAAGCTGTTCCTGAAGCATCCGGATCTGCACATATTGCGAAGCTATCTGGGCGGTTATGCTGACCATGACACCAGCCCATTCGGCGCGTGAAGCCATATAAGCCGAGCGTTTGGCCTCTACCCCCTTTGCAATCTTGCCGAAAATGTCTATCTCCCAGGATGCGTTAAGTCCGGCGGCAAAGAACCGGTCAGTCACGGCGTTGCCGGCAACAGGGCCGGTAAGTCCGCTTGACCGCATGGCGGTCCACCCTGCCGAGGCTGATACTGTAGGATACCATCCGGCTCGCGCCTGTCCCATTGCTGCGCGGGCTGCCTTTGAACGATGCAATGCCGCTGAAACGTCATAATTCGTATCCATGCCGCGTTGCACAAGCGTGTCGAGCAGGGAGTCGTTGAACGATGTCCACCATCCGTTAATGTCAGAAGGGATGTCGGTGGTCTGTTCAGGCACATAGCTCCAATGCTCCGGGAGCGGCTGTTGCAGATAGTCGTTATCATTGTTTCCGGCAATCCCCGCTGCAGTTGAAATCAGAAGTAATGCCAGTACATTGATGCGCAGTTGAAACGTGTTGTTCATTGTGAATGTTTTGTAAAAATAACGTCGGCGGTGACGGCAACGTTCATGCTGCCTGAATAAAAAACTGTATGCAGGATGAAGTATTTCCTGTCGTTGTTTCACGTATGGTCATTCGGCAATTTGCTCGGTCGGATGATAAGCCGGAGCGACGATGCATAGTTGAAATAAGCCCATATCCAGTTGATCAGAACGGTTATTTTATTGCGCATGCCCAGCAGCGACAACAGATGCACTCCCATCCATGCCATCCACGCCGGGAAACCGCCCAAATGGATTTTGCCCATGTCGACAACGGCACGGTTGCGGCCGATTGTGGCCATTGAGCCCTTGTCGCGATATGAAAACTCTCGTATCTTTGCCGCTGCACCGCGTCTGGCATATTCATTGAGGTTCCGTGCCACCAGCCTCCCCTGCTGTATGGCCACCTGTGCGAGCTGAGGATGCCCTTTTGGCCATGCCTCATCTCCGAGAACCAGTGATATGTCGCCGATGGCATAAACATCCTCCAAGCCTTTGATGCGGCAATAACAGTCGGTGAGCAAGCGGTTTCCATTACTTACAAATGTAGGCTGGCCTGTCTTGGCATCAGTTTCAACCCCTTGGAATGCGAACCGCACACCTGTGACTCCGGCAGTCCAGATTACCATGGATGCCGGGAGTGTCTCGCCTGTAACAAGTTCTACACACCTTCTGTCGGGGTCATACGTTTTAAGGATACTGTTGAGCTTTGTTTCGACCATTAATGCGCCCAGCCCTTCGGCTGCACGTTTTGATGAAGATTCACTCATTGTCCGCAAAAGGCGTGATGAGCCCTCAATTATGGTGATGCTGACATCGGACTGGCGGATGGAGGGATATTCGCGTGGAATCACATACCGTTTCATCTCACCGAGTGCTCCGGCAATTTCCACTCCTGTCGGACCTCCTCCAACCACGACGAAATGCAACATCTCCCTGCGTTTTTGTTCCGAGGTCTCTATAGCGGCTTTCTCAAGTCGCCGCAGAATGTCGTTTCTGCAGCGGACTGACTCGTCGGTCGACTTGATTGTATATACGGATTGAGCCAGTTCGTCGTTCCCGAAATAGTTGTTTGTGGTTCCTGCGGCTATTATAAGTCGGTCGTAATGCAGCGTCTCAAGATCTGTGTGTACCGTTTTCCGGCTGGTGTCGATGCTGTCGACCTTCCCCATGTTGAATGCCACGTTAGGTGAGCGCAACTTGCGCAGTTCACGTCGCAGCGGGAAACAGATACTGGCAGCATCCAGGCCGGCAGAGGCCACTTGATAAAACAGCGGGGGAAACGAATGGAAATTGTTCGCGTCGATTACTGTGACCCTCCAAAGCCTCAGGTCTAGGTGAGTTATGGCGTTGAGCCCGGCAAATCCTCCGCCAATCACGATGATATGCGGTAGTTGTGACGAATGTCCGGATGTATAATCGATTGTCATGTCTGGAAATGTAAATGAACTGAAGAATGTTAAGGGTAATATCTGGATATTTAACGCCATTTGATGCCATTTGGTTGCCATAAAATGCAGGCCACAGACTCTTTCAGACCCATTCAGACCCCATGTTACACTCAATAGGAGAATAAATTCAGGTTATACGAGATAATATGCTCCGATTCGTTTTGCCGCAATCTTTAAAAATGACTAAATTTGCAAATTAAACTCCGGGTAAGGTCCGGACAAAGCAAACTATGCATACCGACCAGGCTCAAAAGCAGATTGCTCTCGACCGGCGCTATCTGCGCATGGCTCAGATATGGGCCGAGAATTCTTATTGTCAGCGACGCAAAGTCGGCGCGATAATTGTAAAGGATTCAATGATTATCTCCGATGGCTTTAATGGGACTCCATCGGGGTTTGAGAACGTGTGTGAGGATGATTCTGGCGTAACCAAGCCTTACGTGCTGCATGCAGAGGCCAACGCCATAACAAAAGTGGCACGCAGCAATAATTCGGCCGACGGTGCCACGCTATACATAACGGCATCCCCGTGTGTGGAATGTTCCAAGCTGATAATTCAGGCCGGCATACGGCGTGTTGTCTTTCACGAACTTTACCGTATAACTGATGGCATCGACCTTCTCCGAAGGGCCGGAGTGGAATGCTGCCATATCGCGGATCTAAATCCTCCGGTGGCTCATGCGTGATTTCTTCAGAAATGATATCTTATTTACTGATAATATAAATGAAGCGAACTCCTAATGCGGCGCTGTGGCTTCCAGTCATAATGGCCGTGACGTTTATATTGGGTTTTCTTGCAGGCGATATTGTTAACCACGAGAGCGGGCCGACACCTACACAGAAAAAATTTCAGACCATCATCAATCTTATCCGCAAGGATTATGTGGATGAGGTGGATATCGACAGCCTGTTGGAAAACACGCTGCCGAGTCTGTTGCAGAATCTTGATCCGCATTCAGCCTACATTCCTGCGTCGGATCTTCAGGCCGTTAACGACGATCTTGACGGTTCGTTCTGCGGTGTGGGCGTGCAGTTCATGATAAACAACGACACAATCACAGTGATTGAGGTGACCTCGGGCGGCCCGTCGGAAAAGGTAGGCCTTAAAGCCGGCGACCGCATTGTCAAGATTGATGATGAAAGTGTGGCGGGAATCGGCATTACAAACGAACAGGTGATCAAGCGCCTGCGCGGAGACCGTAATACCCGTGTCAAGCTCGGAGTGAAGCGCGCGGGTGCCAAGAAGCTGCTTGCATTTGATGTGACCCGCGGCGACATTCCTGTCACCTCTATCGACGCCTCATATATTGTCAGTCCGGGCATCGGCTATGTGAAGGTCAACAAGTTCGGGCGCACCACCTACGATGAGTTTTGGCAGGCACTCACTGACCTTAAGAATGAGGGTGCTCAGGATTTTGTCATCGATCTCCGCGGCAATACGGGTGGCTTCATGGAGATTGCGTTCCTCATGGTAAATGAATTCCTTGAAAAGGGCCAGACCATTGTAACAACCAAAGGGCGTGACCTTTATTCCACACAGGGTATTCAGGCTGACGGTAACGGCTCATTTAAGGATGCACAGCTCGTTGTGCTGCTTGACGAATTCTCTGCATCATCCTCCGAAATTTTTGCCGGTGCGCTCCAGGACAATGACCGCGCTCTGATTGTGGGACGCCGTTCGTTCGGTAAGGGGCTTATACAGCGTCAGTCAGTGTTGCCCGACAGCAGTGCTATACGTCTTACAATAGGACGCTACTATACACCTTCGGGCCGATGCATCCAGAAAGACTATTCAAACAGCGCTGTCTACGGTCACGATATCATCGACCGTTATAACCGTGGCGAGATGTTCAGCCGTGATTCCATCAAGCTTGACGAATCTCTGGTGTTCACAACACAGAATGGCCGCAAGGTGTATGGCGGAGGTGGTATTATGCCGGATATCTTTGTTCCGAACGACACTTCCGGTGTGACGTCCTATCTTATCAATGTGGCCAATGCAGGCTTGCTGCAGAAATTCGCATTCGCGTATGTTGATACCAACCGCGGACGCCTTGCAAAGGCCGATAACCTCGACAAGCTTCTGGCCGCCCTCCCCTCAGATGATGTCCTGCTGCGTCAGTTCGTCAATTATGCTGCAAAGAATGGAGTGCGTGCCCGGTGGTATTACATCAACATTTCACACGACTTGCTTGTTAATCAACTGAAGGCACTCATAGCCCGCGACGCACTTGATTATAATGCCTACCATACAATAATCAACACTACCGATATCAATGTGCGCCGTGCGGTGGATGAACTGCTTAACGGCAACGCTGCCTTCCCGATAAGGCCGGTCGATACGGATGCTGTCCCCGCAGCACCGGGCGATGCGGTGAATTCAACGTCACAAACAACCAAGCATGAACAAAAATGACATACGCACCCGCGTCAAGGCACGCAAGAATCTGCTTTCCGAACAGGAAAAGGCGGATGCGGCCGAACGTGTGTTCAGGCGTCTGGAGCAATCGGCAGCCTTTATGCTGGCGGACCGGATTCTGATGTATCATTCGTTGCCCGATGAACTTTCCACGCATGCGTTCCTGCGTAAGTGGGGCAAGCTGAAGCATTTTTACCTTCCACGCGTCAATGGTGTGAACCTTGACATCCTTCCCTACGACGAGCAGACGCTGGCGCTGGGCTCTTTTCACATTGAGGAGCCTCAGGGCACCGACAAGGCAAATATCGGCGACATCGAACTCATCGTGGTGCCTGCTGTGGCTTTCGACAAGTGCGGCAACCGGGTGGGCCGAGGGAAAGGATATTATGACCGTCTGCTGGCATCCTCGCGGGCTACCAAGGTGGGAGTAGGTTATGATTTTCAGTTTTGTGCCGACGAGGATATCCCGGCAGAGCCTCATGATGTGGCTCTGGATATCGTCATCACCGAGTCGCGTTGCATTGTTGTTCACAAACGCCGACAACTCAGGTAGAAAGCGTCCTCCTCTCCACGTCCCCAATCATTAATCCCATTCTAAACAGCTGTGATAGCCATTCAGAATCTGACTGTTGAATTCAGCGCTGTGCCGCTTTTCAACAATATAAATTATGTGATCAATCCGCGTGACCGCATTGCCCTTGTCGGCAAGAACGGTGCGGGGAAGTCGACAATGCTTAAAATTATAGCAGGCCTGCAGAACCCCACTGCAGGCTCTGTTGCTGTTCCGTCGGACACGACAATAGGTTATCTGCCGCAACAGATGAAACTTGCCGACGAGACAACCCTCGTGCAGGAAGTGCGCAAAGCATTCTCGCATATCGATGCGATGCAGGCACATCTTGACCGTATGAATCAGGAGCTTGCCGAACGCACCGACTATGAATCGGAAGCTTATCAGCGGCTCATTGATTCAGTCACATCCCTTACCGACCGTCTCGCCATAGAACAGACCGAGAACCATGAGGCCGAGATGGAGAAAACTCTCCTTGGTCTCGGATTCGTGCGGAATGACTTCGCTCGCCCGACATCGGAATTTTCCGGAGGCTGGCGCATGCGCGTGGAGCTTGCAAAGCTGCTGCTGCAACACCCCGACGTGCTGCTTCTCGACGAGCCTACCAACCACCTTGATATAGAATCCATCCAGTGGCTTGAGCAGTTCCTGAAACAGAAGGCCAAGGCCGTGGTGCTTGTAAGTCACGACAGGGCATTCATCGACAATGTCACAAACCGGACCATCGAGATATCCTGCGGCCGAATCTACGACTATGCGGTGAACTACTCCAAGTTCGTGGAACTGCGGCGCGAGCGCATAGAGCAGCAGACCCGTGCCTATCAGAATCAGCAGAAAGAGATTGCCGACACCGAAGCTTTCATCGAGAGGTTCAGATACAAGGCAACCAAAGCTGTGCAGGTGCAGAGCCGCATGAAGCAACTGGCAAAAATAGAGCGCATAGAGATTGATGAGGTCGATACTTCACACCTCAACCTACGTTTTCCGCCTGCTCCACGTTCAGGCGATTATCCGGTGATAGCCGACAATGTCGGCAAGGCTTACGGTGACCATCAGGTGTTCGACCATGCCACGTTCACCATATCGCGCGGGGAGAAAGTGGCGTTCGTAGGCAAGAACGGCGAGGGAAAATCCACCCTTGTGAAATGCATTATGGGTGAAATCCCTTTCAGCGGTCACCTGAAAATCGGGCATAATGTCAAGATCGGATATTTTGCGCAGAACCAGGCCCAGCTGCTCGATGAGTCAGTCACCGTGTTTGATACGATTGACCGCGTTGCCACCGGCGACATCAGGTTGAAGATACGCGATATCCTGGGCGCATTCATGTTCGGGGGAGAAGCCTCAGACAAAAAAGTAGGTGTGCTCTCCGGCGGAGAGAAAACACGCCTCGCCATGATTCGCCTGTTGTTGCAGCCGGTCAACCTCCTCATTCTCGATGAGCCTACCAATCACCTCGACATGCCGTCGAAAGACGTGTTGAAGCAGGCAATCAAGGATTTTGACGGTACTGTGATTGTTGTCAGCCACGATCGTGAATTTCTTGACGGACTTGTTGAGAAAGTCTATGAATTCGGCGGTGGAAAAGTGCGGGAATGCCTTGGCGGCATCTATGAGTTTCTTGAGAAAAAGAAACTTGCATCGCTGCAGGAGCTTGAATTGTCAAAATCCGCGCCTTCGGCTCAAACTGCGCCGCCTGCACCTGTCGAAAGTTCTGTGGGAGCAACCAAGCCGGAGCAGCGCAAACTCACATATGCCGAGCAGCGCGAGCGCGACAAGATGCTGCGGCGTGCCGCCAAAAAAGTCGCTGAGGCAGAGGGGGCTGTTTCCGAGGCCGAGAGTGCTTTGGCCGACATAGAGGCAAAAATTGCAGCCGGCAACGTGGAGAACGATATTTTTAACCAACATCAGGCGGCCACCCGGCGTGTGGAGACCGCCATGAGTCTATGGGAACTTGCGTGTCAGGAGCTGGATGAGCTCAAAGCATCATTTGAAGCATAGCGGTTGATTCCTCACCGGGCGAAATATTGCACACGGTGACGGATAATATATTGATTAGCAGGAATTGACGTAGCGCATTTGCAATATGCGCTACGTTTTTTTATAACCGTATGCCAAATGCCTTCAAGATATTGTAATTTTTTTGTCACCGTATTTCAACCTTTTCTTAACACTAAATGTTAATAGAGTAAAAGCAACCGAAACAAGTGCTCTCAACCTCATTGAAAAAAACACACATACTCGAAAAACGAGAGTTGCGTTCACTCATTTTCAATTGCTCTTCCTTATAAAAAGGTCATGAACACAAGAAAAAAGGAACAACACATATATTAATTCACAACATCAACTACTAACAACTATTTATATGAAAAAAGCTCTCTTATTGATGGCCCTCATGGTTGGATGCATGAGCGCATCAGCACAGAAAATCGACAAAAACGAACTGAAACAGCTTCAGGTGTTCCTGTCGCAACCCGGTGAAAAATCTGCAACAAATGCAGAAGCTCTGAAAATCTCGGATGTCAAGTCGCCCGCCACATGGGAAGGTGTCACCATCGCAAACGGACATGTCACAGCCATAGAATGGGCAGACAAGCATCTTGCAGGCACATTGGATCTTTCCGGATTCGATGCCTTGACTAAAGTGAACGTATCGCGCAACGCGTTGACAGCAGTGACATTCGACGGCTGCGCCGCCCTCAACCGCATCGATGCCCAGCGCAATAAAATCAAAGAGGTGAATTTTAACGGATGCAAAGGTCTGCAGACATTGAACATCTACAAGAACCGCCTCACGGAAATCAGCCTTGACGGAATGCCTCTTCTTGAGACAGTAAACATCTCGAACAACTATCTTGTGGCTCTTGATGTTGCAAATTCCTCGACCCTGAAGACCCTCAACTGCCAGGGCAACCACCTTGAGACCCTTAAAGTGGAATACTGCACCAACCTCAAGAATCTCTACTGCGGCTACAACAAGCTTACCGGCCTGACCCTTGTAGGTGTGGACAATCTGCAGAACCTCAACGTGGACGACAACGAAATCAGCCAGCTCATTGTAAGCAACCTCCCGGCTCTCAGCACCTTTATCTGCTCCGACAACAACATGCAGTCTCTGGCAATGCGCCAGTGCCCCGTGCTTCTCGACCTGGTTTGCTCCTACAACAACCTGACATCTCTTACCGTCAGCGATTGCCCGCAGCTGCTCTTCGTGGACTGCTCTTACAACGACCTGACCCAGCTCACTCTTTCGAACCAGACATTCCTGCAGCGTCTGCTTTGCAACAACAACCAGCTCACAATGCTTGATGTATCGTTCGACCAGGCTCTTACCTATATCAACTGCCGCTACAACATGATTACCGATCTCCGTACGGTAGGCGACAACTCGCTGTCGATGGTGGCTTGCCAGTGGAACTATTGATCCGGAAAAAGCCTACAGATCCGGCATAAGTTCTGAAAATTCTATCTGAACAGAGCTAATGCAATATAATTCAAGGGGCGTTATTCCTGCCATACAGGGATAGCGCCCCTTCCCTATCTTATTTGATATATTTTCCTGCCGGATGCATTTCATATCACGGCGGGATTTGCTATCTTTGAAAACGCGAAACGCTGAAAATGCGCATCTCCCCTCACTTTATGTTCGGACTGATTGACTGCAATAATTTTTTTGTCAGCTGTGAAAGGTTGTTCAAACCCTGGCTGAAAAATCGCCCTGTTATTGTGACCAGCAGTAACGACGGGTGTGCTGTGGCCATGTCGAATGAGGCAAAGGCTATCGGTATCACCCGAGGTGTGCCCATATTTAAAATACGCGACATCATCCGGCAATACGATGTGGCGGTCCTGCCTGGACAGCACCGGTTTTACGGTGACCTGTCGGCACGTGTTATGAACACCGTTGAAAGTGTGGTGGGCGATGTTGAGGTATATTCAATTGACGAAGGCTTCTTCCAGCTTCCCGACGGAGATGCACAACGGATGGAGGCCATTGCACGCGAAACTGTGCGTAGGGTGCGCCGTTGGGTTGGCATACCTACATCTGTTGGCGTAGCACCTACGAGAACTTTGGCTAAGATAGCGGCGGGATTTGCCAAAAAGTATCCCGGTTACCGGGGGGTGTGTATGATTGACGATGAAGACAAACGCCGTAAAGCTCTCGCGCTGACGCCGATTGACAAGGTGTGGGGCATAGGGCGCCGTCTGTCTGCCCGTTTTTCTCGTTACGGAATCATCTCAGCTCTTGATTTCGCCGATCTGAATCATTACGACGTGGAACGGATAGCCAACGTCACGGCGCAACGCACATGGATGGAACTCAACGGCGAACCATGTATCGATGCAGATCCGGAAACGGCATCAAAACAGCATATCTGCTCCACCCGCACGCTGGTTCCATCGGTCGCACGCCTGGAGGAACTTAGCGAACATATGGCGCGCTTTGTTGAAATAGCCTCACGCAAATTGCGGCGTCAGAATTCGTTTGCGGCAGGAATATGTGTCTTTGTCCAGACAAATAAGTTCCGTACGGATCTGCCCCAATACGGCAATTCGGCCTATCGGCATCTTGAGGAACCGGCAAACGACCTCATGATTCTTACCCGAGAGGCAATTGAAGGCTTGAAATCGATATACCGCCCGGGGCTGGTGTATCGGCGTGCAGGTGTTATTATAAGCGATATTGTCGAGGCAAATCAGGTGCAGCCGGGACTGTTCATGTCGCCGGAACTAAGAGAGAAGCGCAAGAACCTTATGCAGCTACTCGACTCCATAAACACAAGCCCTGCTACATTAGACAAACTCAGAATAGCAGCCGCCCGGCAGTCAGCAAATCCATCCGGCTTCCGCAAACATCGGGAATCCAAGCCACACACACCTGCCATCCTGTTTCAGTCAGGGCTTATTTTGTAGATGAGTCCCGACGGTCGAAATCCGCTTAACAGCCGTGACTTCAAGTGCTATGCTGTGAGAATTGTGGCTGATATTGACAATCATCTACAATTGATGTTTAATTAGTTGGAATATATATTAAATTTTGCTAATTTTGGCAGATGTAAACACTCATTATCTATTTCAATACATTTTAATTACTTTCTCATGAACAGAAGCTTATATGTTAAGGCTGCCGTGACTGCCACATGGCTCATTGCACTGTCTGCATGTGTCGACGACGGCTACGACCTGTCGAATATCGATACAACCAGTCGATTCAGGGTCGATGAACTGGTTATCCCGATGAATCTTGATGCAATCACACTAAACAGTGTTATTGAAATTGACGAGGAAAGCAAAATTCAGATATACACAGCTCCTGATGGCAGCAAATATTATGCTGTGAATGAATCAGGCTCATTCAACTCCAATCCGATACACGTTGACGTAATCGAATGCGCCGCTCCTGCGCTCGAAACAAAAACCATACAGATCAGTTCTGTCCCGGCTGCACTGGCGAAAAATGCCGCGGCATCCGGCTCTACCATGCAGTATTCAATCGAATCCACCACTACGGATTTCATGTATGACATAACAGGCGTTGACGAAGCTGTCCATGCCATCTCATCCATACGGGTAACCCCCATGCTGTTCAGGATACATCTTTCTGCCCCGGACTTTGGAGGCACAGTGACTTCGGTGGAATTCTCCAACCTCAAGCTGTTCTTACCCAAAGGCCTTGAGGCCACAGCTTCTGCCGGCAACTACGATGCGGCAACAGGCGTTCTTTCTGTCCCTCACCTCGTTTCGCCGGGTGCATCCGCCACGATCGACCTTATGGCCACCTCAATCGATATGGCAGCAAATGGCGCGGTACTTGATTACCAGACTCATGAATTAAAGTTCAAGAGCGCCATGACGGTGTCGGAGGGCATCCTAACTCTTACGGCACAAAACGGCATGTCGCTACCATCCCAGATTGATTTCTCTGTTTCCTACACCCTGTCGGACATACATGCCACAAATTTTTCCGGCGCGATAGAATATCTTATCACCGGTGTGAATATTGAGGATGTGGACCTGTCGGATATGCCCGATTTCCTATCCGGCGAGGAAACCGACATTTCGCTTGTAAATCCGCAGATTTATCTTGGGCTCAACAATCCGGTTGGACCTGAAAAACTCGACTGCAACACGGGGCTCACGCTGACTGCTATCAGAGACGGGCAACCCTCCGGCGAATATTCCATCGACAATCCATGGTTTACCATAGGCCACGGACAAGCTTACGGCCCCTATCACTTTTGCCTGTCGCCTGCCATGCCGTCCGACCCGCTGCCCGGGTATGCCGGGAATCTGGAGCATGTAGGGTTTAAATCTCTGTCGGGTGTACTATCCGGCAACGGACTGCCCACCAGCCTGGGAGTGCGCCTCAATAACCCGTGCATCCCTCTGCAAAACGTGGCAGACTTCTCATTGGGTACGGATATCCCCGGAATAGATGGGCATTATGATTTCTTTGCCCCCCTCGCACTGCAGAACGGATCATCTATTGTCTATACGGAAACTGAGGACGGATGGAATGACGAGGATGTGGATGCCATAACCGTAGAGAAACTCTACGTCTCTGCACGCGCAACCTCAAGGGTGCCACTGGATGTCAAACTCTCCGCCTACGTGCTCGACAAGTACGGCAATAGGATGCAGGCTCAACTGACAAGTGTCACACTGCCTGCCAATGCCGAGGATTTCCCATTTACCATCGAGCTTACCGAGGGGCAGACTGTAACGCACCTCGACGGCATCACCTTCACAGCCCGGGTGAATGCCGATGGAGAAACCCCGCTCTCGCCCGACCAGGAGATAGTTCTTAAAGAGGTAAGAGCAAAAGTGTCCGGCTATTACGAAAAAGAGCTCTGACCAGGTGAACCACTACCAATCTCCTGGAATGCAGCCTGAGTCATAATTTTACACATCCATTCCATCCAAAATCCAACACAAACATGAAATTCATATTCAAACGATACGCATACACCATCCTCTTTGCCGCACTGCTCTCATGCGCCGGTAACGCTGGGGCTCAAAGCACTTATTCAGGATATTTCCTTGAAAACTACACCTACCGCAGCCAGATGAATCCTGCATTCGGGTCCGACCGCAATTACGTGGGCTTTCCCGGACTTGGCAACATCAACGTGGCCATGCGAGGCAATCTGCACACGTCGTCTGTGCTTTACAATCTTGACGGACGGACCGTACTTTTCACCAATCCCGGAATCAGTGTGGC
Source organism: uncultured Porphyromonadaceae bacterium (assembly GCA_900540205.1). GTDB lineage: Bacteria > Bacteroidota > Bacteroidia > Bacteroidales > Muribaculaceae > UBA7173. The sequence goes on from UQER01000006.1 coordinate 85,422, forward strand.
TGAAGCCATGAGCAACATTCACGACAACAACCGGGTGCAGGCAAATGTAAGGCTCAATATACTCAATGCCGGATTCAAGGCATTCGGAGGATATAACACCGTCGGAATCAACGTAGTGTCGAATGTTGCCGTAAATGTTCCAGGCTCGCTGTTCTCACTTGCAAAGGAGGGAGCCACAAACAGCACATACGACATAAGCCGTTTCAGGGCGCACGCCGATGCTTATGCGGAAATAGCCTTGAATCATTCACGCGAGATCAAACAAGTGAAAGGGCTGCGCGTTGGAGCTGCCGTCAAGTTCCTTGTAGGAGCCGGCAACATCGACGCTTATTTCAAGCAGGCCGATCTTACACTGGGCGACAACATGTGGACCGCACGCACCAATGCCGACATCTATGCCTCCGTGAAGGGCCTCGAATACAAACACGACTTCAACGACCGCACCGGAAAAGAATATGTGTCAGGTGCCGATTTTGATTCATATGGTGGGCCGAACGGATTCGGAATGGCATTTGACCTGGGTGCCGAATATGAGTGGTCGGACTGGAAGTTCTCTGCGGCAATCATAGATCTGGGATTCATCTCATGGAGCGACACACGACTGGCTACCACCGGAGGCGAAAAGACCGTGAATACAGACGCATTCACTTTCAATGTCGACGATGACGCCGAGAATTCCTTCGATAATGAATTTGATCGGCTCGGCGACCAATTGTCGGAACTGTATGAGCTTGAAGACTACGGCGTAGTCGGCTCGCGCACCCGCATGCTTGGTGCGACGATGAACCTAGGCGCACAGTACACACTGCCCGTCTACCGGCATTTGACCTTCGGACTTTTGAACACAACGAGAATCAATGGTAAATACAGCTGGACTGAATTCCGCCTTTCGGCCAACGTCGCCCCCGTAAAATGTTTTTCTGCAGGCACCAATGTAGCGGTCGGCAGTTTCGGGTGGTCGTTCGGATGGATTGCAAATCTGAAAGTCACCGGCTTCAACATGTTCCTCGGCATGGACCACACTCTTGGCAAACTCGCAAAACAAGGACTGCCGTTAAGTTCAAATGCCTCGGTAAATCTCGGTATAAATTTCCCGTTCTGACCCATGTGCAATCGGACTGACAAGTCCTTGACATGCTGACTTGCAGATAAAACGCCCCCTGAGTCCCCGATTACGGAGTCAGAGGGCGTTTTATGGCTGGTTGAGTAACAGCATTTACCGGCTCGTGTATCCTTGTCGGAATTTCGAGCCACAAAACTTAATCGACAATCCAACATTTTTTAGCATAGTAAATTTGCGTAGTCGTCCTCGTTATGTTAATTTTGCACTGTAATGTTAAAATTATGATTGGTGAAATGCGACACTCGGCAAACAATAACACCGTCACATTTGTTAATATTATAAAATAAATTCAAAATGACTTTTGCCGACATATGAGCAATCATATTGATGTGAAGTCCATTAACATTCAACATTTCCGGAAATGAAGAAATCAACCATCTGGTTGCTGGCAATATTGATGGCGTTGACCCTCGTTGGCTTGCTTTACATTCAGATCATCTACATGAAGAGCATGATTAGAATGCGCGACGACCAATTCACCGAGGGCGTCAGACGTTCGCTCTACGCAGTGTCGTCGCTGCTCGAACAGGACGAAACGAAGTTTTTCCTTGAAGAAGACGTGGCCGAGGTTGAATCCTCGTCCATATATGCACAATATGGCGGTACTCCCCATCTTGGCGGTGTACGCTATTCGTTCACGACACATAGCGGCGTGGCCGGTGAAGTGACACTGAAATCCGATGCTGAGAAAATCTACAAGATTCAGAACGAAAACAATGTCGCGTCGAGTTACAATTCGATGCGTGAGGAGCTGAAAGGTCAGTATCTGTATCAGAAAGGTGTAATCGACGATGTGATAATCAACATCATGAACAAGGCCGGCGACCGCCCCATTGAGGAACGTGCCGACTCCGTTTCCGTAAGGAAATATCTCACACGCGAGCTTGAGAACAACGGACTGGAACTCCCGTTTGAATTTGCCGTGGTCAACCGCAACGGTAAGGTATTTTACCAGTCCTCGGGCTACGCGAATCTCGGCCCCGCTGCCGTGGAGAAAAGCATGTTCGTGCAGTCGCTGTTCCGCAACGACCCGGCGGCAAAAAAGAATTATCTCAAGGTCTATTTCCCCTCAAAGACGAAATATATCCTGAGTTCGGTGCGATTCATGATCCCATCGTTTGTATTTACGTTTGTGGTGCTCATTGTGTTCCTCTACACCATCATTGTGGCTTTCCGTCAGAAGAAAATCACAGAGATGAAGAACGACTTCATCAACAACATGACGCATGAATTCAAGACACCCATCTCCACCATCTCGCTTGCAGCCCAGATGCTTAACGACGATTCCGTACGGAAATCACCTACAATGCTGCAGCATATCTCCGGTGTGATCAACGACGAGACCAAGCGCCTGCGATTCCAGGTGGAAAAGGTGTTGCAGATGTCGATGTTCGACAAGCAGAAGGGCACACTGCGCATGCAGGATGTGGACGCAAACCTTGTCATCTCCAATGTGGTCAACACATTCCGCCTCAAGGTGGAACGCTATGGCGGCAAAATAACCACCAGCTTCAACGCCGAGGATGCCATTGTGAATGTGGACGAGATGCATTTCACCAACGTAATCTTCAATCTGTTGGACAATGCGCTGAAGTACCGCAATGAGGAGCGTCCGCTTGAACTGAAAGTGGAGACACGCGATGTGGCGCGCGACAGGCTTGAGATTGTTGTCGCCGACAACGGCATCGGCATCCGTAAGGAGGACCTTAAAAAGATTTTTGAGAAGTTCTACCGAGTGTCGACAGGCAACCGCCACGATGTGAAAGGTTTCGGGCTGGGCCTCGCCTATGTGCACAAGATGATAACCCTTATGGGGGGCGAAATCAAGGCTGAAAGTGAAATCGGGAAAGGTACCCGCTTCGTGATTACCCTCCCGCTGCTTGAAACCACGGCCGACGACAGCGCCGAGTAATGGCAGATTTGAAAAAACATCATACCGCCGTGAACAAATTAAAAAAAATAATAATTATAATAATATAAATATAAAACTGACAATTATGGACGATCGTATGCGAATCCTACTTTGCGAGGATGATGAAAATTTAGGCATGCTCCTGAGGGAGTATCTCCAGGCCAAAGGCTTCAACGCCGATCTTTATGCCGATGGAGAAGCCGGCTATAAGGCCTTTCTGAAAGGCAAATACGACATATGCGTGCTTGACGTCATGATGCCTAAGAAGGACGGCTTCACGCTTGCCCAGGAAATCCGCTCGGTCAACGGCGAGGTGCCCATCATCTTCCTCACCGCCAAAACTATAAAAGAGGATATTCTCGAGGGATTCAAGATAGGAGCTGACGACTACATCACCAAACCCTTCTCGATGGAGGAACTTGTGTTCCGTATCGAAGCCATTCTGCGCCGTGTAAAAGGCAAAAAAGGCAAGGAGGTGACAATGTACAAGATTGGCCGCTTCACTTTCGACACACAGAAGCAAGTGTTGATGATCGGCGACAAGGTGACAAAACTCACCACCAAGGAATCTGAACTGCTCAGCCTGCTCTGTGCGCACGTGAACGAGATTCTGGAACGCAACTATGCGCTCAAAACCATCTGGATCGACGACAATTACTTCAACGCCCGTTCGATGGATGTCTACATCACCAAGCTCCGCAAGCATCTGAAGGATGATCCGCAGATCGAGATTATCAACATCCACGGCAAGGGCTACAAGCTAATTGCCCCGGAAGCAGAAAAAGAATAAGGTTTAGCCGTTAAACTGCAAAACAACAAGCCGGAGGACACCATATTCATCCATTTTGGTGTCCTCCGGCTTTTCTGTTTCAATTCTATTCTGTAACTTTGCCTGAAACGTCTTACTTACATTTAAACATTGATTTAACCTCATCTGACCGACATGAAAAGATTGACACCAGTTCTGGCTCTCGCGTTACTCACACCGACTATCGGTGCGGCAAAGGACCGCATCACTCATAACCCCGATGCAACAAACACCGAGACAATACTGCATGTGTGGAGCTGGAATTTCCCCACCATCGCGAATAATATGAAAACTATTGCGGACGCAGGCTATACAATGCTGCAGACCTCGCCTGTACAGCAGCATTTCAATCCGGAGGGAAAAATTACCAAAATCTTCGACGGTGGCGGCAAGGACGGCTCCTGGTACTATTATTATCAGCCTACCGACTGGAAAATCGGGAATGCAATAGTCGGCACACGTGAGCAGATGAAAGAGATGATGGATTCGGCCGCGAAGTATAACGTACAGGTGCTTGTCGATGTGCTTCCAAACCACACTGCGTTCGATGTGGATGCCGTTTCCGATGATTTTTACAAGGCTGTGGGTGGCCGCGACCGGATGTTCCATTCCAAGGGACTGACCCCCATAAACAATTATAACGACCGCGAACAGTGCACACTGTGGGCCATGGGATCGCTGCCGGATGTAAACACCGAGAATCCAGACTTTCAGAAATATTACCTCACTTTTGTGAATGATTTGCTTTCGCTGGGTGTGCATGGTTTCCGCTATGATACAGCCAAGCACATCGGTGTGCATTCCGATCCGGTTGACACGGCATCGGGCGTGAAGGAAAATGACTTCTGGGATGTGGTCACCGGACGCAAAAGCGTAAAAGGAGTTTCACTCTCACAACCATACGATTCGCTGTTCGTCTACGGTGAGGTTCTGCAGGATAAAAACGTTCCTGAACTTGAATATGCCGACTACATGGGTCAGACAGCTTCGGGCTATGGCCATGTGCTCCGCGAGGCTTTGGCAAAAGGGTCAGTCAATGGCCTTGACATCGTAAGCTGGCATCACCAGGCGGCACCGGAATATCTCACGACATGGGTGGAAAGTCACGACACATATTGCAACGCTCATGAAAGCGCGTCGCTGACCGACGACCAGATCCGCACCGGGTGGGTGTTCCTGACAGCACGTCAGAATGGCGTTCCCCTCTTTTTCAGCCGCCCCATGGGCTCCACACGCGAAAACTACTGGGGCGACAATGTTATCGGAGCGCGTGGTAACGATGAATTCTTCCATCCGGAAGTTGTGGCTGTGAACAAATTCAGAAAAGCCATGTCCGGACAGAAAGAAGACCTGCAATTCAGCCCCGACGGTTCCATTCTGCTTGTCAACCGCGGCAAGAAGGGTGCGGCGGTGGTCAACATATCTTCTGTAGCCGGATTTGTTGATCTTCCCACCGGTCTGCCCGACGGAGTGTACACCGACGTTGTATATGGCAAGGAATTCAAGGTCAAGAAGCACCGTCTGCATGGAATCGCAGCTCCTTACCGCACCTACATTCTGCAGCATAAATAATATCTATATGGCAAGTTTGCCTGATTCTGCTATTCATGAGTTCGCAAGTCACTGAAAATGAAAACAAATCCATGGCCGGCATTGTCGGTAGGCTATGGGCGCATTGCTTGAGCCTCTACACTTATGTGACCGAGGGGGTGTGGAACGATACGCGCCGCACGGCATTGGTGAACTTCGTGAAAACCGTGAATCTGTCGGTGCGTTCTTTCCTTAACGGGGAATTGCAGGTCAGAGCTGCGGCACTGACTTATCAGACGATTCTTGCGCTTGTGCCGATGCTCGCGCTCGTGTTTGCCATCGGTCGCGGCTTCGGATTCCAGAATCTTCTTGAGACACAGCTGTTCAATAACTTCCCTGTTCAGCGGGAGGCCTTGTCGACTGTATTTTCATTTGTCGACTCATACCTGGCCCAGTCATCCGAAGGGATATTTGTCGGCGTTGGCATTCTGTTCCTTCTGTGGACGCTCATCTCACTGCTGTCGGGGGTGGAAGATGTGTTCAACACGATCTGGGGATTGAAGCAAGGCCGCTCGTTCTGGCGCAAGATTACCGACTATACAGCCATCTTCCTTATTTTGCCCGTTCTTATGATTTGTGCATCGGGCATCATGGTGTTCATGTCAACTACGCTCAACGCCTTGCTGCCGTCGGGTGTCCTATCCCCTCTCATCAAGATTCTGCTGGATTTTGCATCCGTGGTATTGGTATGGCTTTTCTTCGCCGGAACATATATGCTTGTGCCCAACACTAAAGTCAAGTTCAAGAACGCATTTGTGGCAGGCATCATGGCCGGATCTGCCTATATGATTCTGCAATGGCTTTTCGTTACGGGACAGATATATGTGACACGTTACAATGCCATTTATGGTTCGTTCGCCTTTCTGCCTTTGCTGCTGCTATGGTTGCAGCTTGTGTGGACCATTACACTGGCCGGGGCTGTGGTATGCTTCTCATCACAGAACATATTCGAGTTCAGTTTTAACAGTGAGATTCAGAAGATTTCGAATAACTACAAGTGGCGAGTTATGCTGGCGGTAATGACTATTGCCGTACGGAGATTTGTGGACGGCCAGACACCGGTCACACCTCATCAGATAGCAGTTAACTACGGTCTGCCGATTACGCTTGTTAACGATGCCGCCGCGAAACTCGCCCAGGCAGGACTGCTCAACCGTATAGTTGTGGACAACCCGGACAACGAGCCGGCCATCGCTCCGGCGGTGGAGCCTGAAAAGGTGTCGGTCGGTCTGGTGCTCGAGCGCGTCGGCGCATCCGGTTCGGCCAATTTCATTCCAAAATTCAACAGCCGTTTCCACGCTCTCAGCACGGCTGTAGCCGAACTCCGGCAGCAGTTTGTGGAACTTGGCAATAAAACGCTGCTGATGGACCTTGACATAGACACACTGCAGAAAGGCAGTGATGAATCAACAGAAACTTTAACCAACCAATAAATTAATATTGATCATGAAAACTCAAATCGCAACCGAAAAAGCTCCCGGAGCAATCGGACCCTACAGCCAGGCTATCGACGCCGGTTCGTTCGTATTCATCTCAGGACAGATTCCGGTAAATCCTGCAACAGGCGAGATTCCCGAAGGGATAACAGCCCAGACCAAGCAATCGCTGGCCAATGTTTGCGCCATCCTTGCAGAAGCCGGCCTGTCGGTCGACAATGTTGTAAAGACAACCGTGTTCCTTTCGGATATGGCAGATTTCGTTCCCATGAACGAGGAGTATGCCTCGGTGTTTACCGCTCCTTTCCCTGCCCGCTCGGCAGTGGCTGTAAAGACTCTTCCCAAGAATGTGCTTGTTGAGATAGAAGTTATCGCCACCCGATAACACCTGTATCCATAACGAACCAAAACCGCCCTGTATCCATGGAAATCCATGTTACAGGGCGGAATTCTTTTGTAGTGATGGTAATGAGCTATTTTATCTGCGCCGCAATGCCGGGGTTTACGGAATCGAGGCACGAGATGAATCCCTCTATGTAACGGTCAGCCAGATCGTCGGCGCCCTCGTTTCTCAGCCGCTGTTCGCGCTCGCGCACGTCAATGAGCGTACGTTCCACAAACATGGTGTCGATAAACACATTGTGCTTAAGCTCCATTGCTCGCTGGCGCCCCATGTTTTCCGCCTGCACCAGTTCCTCTGCAGAAGCGTGTTTCTTTCCGCATGACGTCATGTAAATCATCATTCCGGCCATGCAGGCAGCAATGATAGCCGCATTTGCCATTCTACGGCTGAAATTCTTTATGTTCGTTTGGAGTGATTGCATCTATCTGTAAGTATTTTTATAGAATTGTAAGCGCTATTTTTGCGCAGGCCTCAGCGTCGGCCAAGGCGTTGTGGTGATTGTAAAACGGTATGCCTAAAAAATCGCACAGCGCCGGAAGTGAATAGGACGAGCACATTGCCCTGGGAATCGTGCGCCGGGCTTTCATAAGAGTGCAGAAAAATGGATAATCGGGATAATCCATGCCGTAAACCCTGAATGCAGCCCGTATGCACCGTTCATCGAACGCCTTGTTATGTGCCACCAACGGAAGCCTCGCCAAGAAGCGGTGGAGTCTGCGCCACACAACATCGAACGTGGGCGCATCCTCTGTCATCTCAGGGCTTATACCGTGCACCTGTTCAGTGAAATAACGCGCATAATATTCCGGTTCAGGTTTCACAAGCGAATAGAACCTGTCGGCTATCGCACCGTCCACAACTTTTACAGCTCCTATGGCGCATATGCTCGACGGTTCCCGGTTGGCAGTCTCCACATCAATGGCGACAAAGTTGTCCATCAATCAATTGCTGCTAATGATTCCACCTTTAGTTTCACCTGCTCCATAAGCCAACGCGGAGTGGATGTGGCTCCGCAAATACCCACTGATTCTGCACCTGCAATCCATTCCGGATCTATTTCCGAATCGTTGGCTATGAAATGTGTGCGCGGATTGACATCGTGGCAGTTTGCGTAGAGCACCTTGCCGTTGCTGCTTTTTTTCCCCGCCACAAACAAAATGACATCGTGGGCACAGGCAAACTTCTGGAGCTTCTCAACCCGGTTGGCCACCTGACGGCAGATTGTATCATAACTTTCAAAATGTACTCCCGGTGACAGCCGTTTCTTTATCTCGCAGATTATCTCCTGGAATCCGTCGAGCGACTTTGTGGTCTGCGAATACAGTGCCACCGGACGTGTGAAGTCTATTCGGTCAAGTTCCGACAGGTTTTCTATCACTATCGCCTCTCCGGCGGTCTGCCCTACCAGCCCGTTCACTTCGGCATGCCCGTTCTTGCCGTAGATCACAATCTGCGGCCGCGGCTCATCGGTCGAGTCGAAAGCGCTTTTGATGCGCTGCTGCAGTTTGAGGACCACCGGGCATGTCGCATCGATAATCTCGATGTTGTTGTGCCGTGCCAGCTCATAGGTCGACGGAGGCTCACCGTGCGCCCGCAGAAGCACTTTCACATCGTGAAGTTTCGGCAACCGGTCGTGTTCTATCACTTTCAGTCCTTTGTCGGCCAGCCGTTGCACCTCATCGCTGTTGTGCACTATATCGCCAAGGCAATAGAGCGAGCCGGATTTCTCAAGTTCCTCCTCCGCCTTGCGTATGGCGGTGACCACCCCGAAGCAGAATCCCGAACCGGAATCGATTTCAACCTTCATGAGTTGTGCTTTTGGTTAATGCCTCGTTGAAGCGGTCAAGCAACCACTGGTTCTGCTGCTCTATAGTCATGGCCGAGTTGTCGAGTGAAATTGCGTCGGCCGCACGGCGAAGCGGACTTTCTTCACGGGTCTCGTCAATGTGGTCGCGGTGAACCACATTGGCAAGCACCTCTTCAAATGTCACATTCGAACCTTTGTCCGTAAGCTCCTTGAACCGTCGCTGCGCACGTGTCTGTGCCGAGGCATCAACAAAGATTTTCAATTCGGCATCGGGGAATACGGTGGTACCTATATCCCGGCCGTCCATCACAATTCCCTTGCTTACTCCGAATGCCTGCTGCTTGGCCACAAGGTCGCGGCGCACAGCAGCGATGGCCGACACGGTCGAAACGTTGTTCGACACATCAAGCCGCCGGATAGCATCCTCTACATCCGTGCCGTTAAGCATGGTGTGCTGCGAACCATCGGGCATGCGAGTGAATGCAATATGCATTTCGGGAAGCGCGGCGACAATCGCATCGGCATCCACGTTCCCGTCTCCGTCAATCATTCCGTGCTGCATGGCATAGAGGGTGACAGCGCGGTACATTGCTCCGGTATCCACATAATTGTAGCCTATGATTTTTGCCAGGGCTTTTGCCATTGAACTTTTGCCGGACGATGAATAGCCGTCAATCGCGATGATTATTTTCGGTGATTGTGAAGTCTGCATTGTATTTGGAAATAAAAACGCCGGCATCATTACGACGCCGTATAGTGATGAAATCAGTTCAGAATATCATTCAGGTTCAGATTCATGTTGAGCATCAGTGTGGTTGCGCCCGAGTGAGGCTGGGCGAACGCCAGGCTAACGTTGAAGCGCCGCAGATTTATGCCCGCGCCCAGCGAGAAACCTGACAGGAAGCTGCGCGAATAGGTGCTCATGTCTGTACGCGTCTTGTAATTGTAGCCGAGGGCTACAAAAAAGCGTTCATTGGGTATGAAGTCGAACCCGAATACAAGATGTCGGAAAAGATTGGACGAGAATTTGTCTTTTACCTGCATCTCTTCCGATGTCGTGCCGTCGCCTGTCTCCAAATAAGGAAGATGCCATTTTGTGAGGTTCCAGACGGTTATGGAGAAACGCACAGGGAATCCAGGAAACATCTTTGCAATGCCAAGACGCACATCGATGGGCAGACGGTCGTACGTGGAATTGAATTTCTTCACCTGGCCGCCGAGATTTGCCACCACAGCCGAGACCGACAGTTCCGAATCAGGATTGAAATAATTTATGCCCAAATCGGTGGTTACAGCGAATGCGGAATAAGCCTCATAACTGCTGTACAGGAATTTTAAAGAGATGCCGCCACGCAGCCGGTCGGTTATGTCGTAGGAAAATGAGCCGCCGAAGTTCACGTCCTTCGGCGAGAAGGTTCCGGTCACTACGCCGAACTCATCGGCGGCCGTCATGCTGCCGTAACCGAAGTAGCGCAGACCGGCGCTCCAGGCTCCGCGCTCCCCCACGGCATGTGCATAGCGGGCTCCCGCAAAATTGGAGCCCCCCATATATCGCATATAATCGATCAGCACCTGATTGTGCATCTCAGGGCCGAGCAACGCAGGATTCTGGTCTGTTACGCTAAGTTCATCCTCTACGGCAGTGATATTGACCCCACCAAGCGCATATATACGCGCGGACGATGTTATGTTAAGATAATTGTATGCAGTTGATCCATCCTGAGCCGAAATTTCAGGCAACACACAGGATGCAATCAGAATCAGAAGCAAACGCAGACATTTATTTTGTAAATCCATCAGTGTCTGTTTTATAAAAGGATGTGTCACATAACGGCAGACCCGGTAGGCAGGAATGATAGTGTACACATATAATATTTTAACGCAGGATGGCTGGAACTATTACATCCGGCAAAAGAAATTTTTTTCAAAAAAATCACCTTGGATAGCTCCATAAATCAAAAAATAATCTATACCTTTGCGCTTTCAAAATGCTCAAGCATGGCAACGATGATTAATTTCACCAAAATGCATGGCCTCGGCAACGATTACGTCTACGTGGATTGCACGGACGGACGATTCGGAGGAGCCGACAGCCGGATTCTTAACGATGATGAGCTGCTCGCACACATTTCGCGAGTATGGAGCGACCGCCACACCGGCATAGGAGGTGATGGCATCATTCTTATCCTCCCATCGTCAGTCGCCGACTTCAAGATGCGCATTTTCAATGCCGATGGTTCCGAAGCCAAGATGTGTGGCAACGGTTCACGCTGCGTCGGCAAATATGTATTCGACCACAATCTCACTTCATCCACCAACGTAACGCTCGAAACTCTTTCGGGCGTTATATGTTTGCGTCTCAATCCAGGCGCAGACGGCAAGGTGGAGACGGTGGAAGTGGATATGGGTACACCGGAACTCACACCTGAGCGCATCCCTGTCATTGTAGCTGACAGTCATTCCAACCGTAACATCGAAGTGGAGGCCTGCGGACGCACCGTATCCATAGATGCGGTATCGATGGGGAATCCCCATGGTGTGGTATTTGTCGACAGCCTCGACACAACAGACGTAGCGCAGTTGGGTCCGGTGCTGGAAAACCATCCCATCTGGCCCGACCGTGCCAATATCGAGTTTGTGGAGGTCCTTACTCCGCAAAAAGTGAGAATGCGCGTGTGGGAACGCGGCAGCGGCGAAACCATGGCCTGCGGCACCGGCGCATGCGCCGTGGCTGTCGCCTCAATCCTTTCCGGACGGACAGAGGCCGGCGAGATTACTGTGCAGCTTCTCGGTGGCGATTTAAGAATCGCCTATGACACTGCATCAGGTCATGTTTTTATGACGGGACCTGCAACCGAGGTGTTCACAGGTACAGCACCTCTTCCTGAATAACCAGACAAACCAACAGATAAATCCTCATATGTTTCATATAAACGACAATTTCACTCTCCTTGCCGAAAGCTACCTTTTTTCAGAGGTAGCCAAGCGTATCAACGCATATAAAGAGGCCCATCCTGAGGTTGACATAATCAGAATGGGTATCGGCGATGTTACACGCCCATTATGCAAGGCTGCAATCGAGGCCATGCATAAAGCCGTCGACGACCAGGCCGATTCCTCAACATTCCACGGCTACGGTCCCGAACAGGGTTATGCATTTCTCCGCGAGGCCATCGTGGAATACGATTACCGTGCCCGCGGCATCGATATGGATGCCGACGAGATTTTTGTCAGCGACGGAGCCAAAAGCGACACGGGCAATATCGGCGACATCCTTGCACGAGGCAACCGCGTGGCCGTGACCGATCCGGTGTATCCTGTTTATGTAGATACAAACGTAATGGGCGGACGTGCCGGTGTGCTCGACACTGATGGCTGCTGGTCAGACATCATTTATCTGCCTGTAACGGCTGAAAACGGATTCGTCCCGGCGCTCCCCTCCGAGGTGCCCGATATGATTTATCTCTGCTATCCCAACAACCCCACGGGAACCACGCTGACCCGCGAACAGCTGAAAGTATGGGTGGATTACGCCCGTGCGCACCATTCGCTCATTCTGTTCGATTCGGCCTACGAGACATTTATCCGTCAGGACGATGTGCCTCATAGCATCTATGAAATAGAAGGGGCAAAAGAGGTGGCCATAGAGTTTCGCAGTTTCTCCAAAACGGCCGGCTTCACTGGTGTCCGTTGCGGTTACACCGTTGTGCCGAAAGCATTGAAGGGTGCGGACTCAAAGGGTGAGATGGTAAGTCTCAACCATTTGTGGAATCGCCGTCAATGTACCAAGTTCAATGGCGCATCCTACATTTCACAACGTGCGGCCGCTGCTATTTATACACCCGAAGGAAAGCAGCAGACCCGCGAGACAGTGGATTATTACCTCCGGAACGCAGAGGTGCTGCGTCAGGGACTGCTGGATGCGGGGTTCGAGGTGTTCGGCGGCACAAACGCACCTTATGTATGGATCAAGACTCCGGACGAAACAACGTCATGGGAGTTCTTTGACATTCTGCTGGATCGTTGCCACGTGGCTGGCACTCCCGGCAGCGGCTTCGGCCCCTCGGGCGAAGGTTACATACGCCTCACGGCTTTCAACACATATGAAAACACCGTTGAGGCAATCAGTAGAATTAAAAAGGTGTTCGGCACTTCAAAATAAGGTTTCCGATAGAGCTGATTCATCTGTAATATGAAATAAAACACCGGAACAGATTGTACGGTGAATTCAATTATTCAATTCAAGTTTTACACATTATGTCTTTACTCAGATTCAAGGCAGTCAAAGAGGCATCTGACCGCAAGGCGGTTAAAGTCACTCCCCCGGCGGAGAGCCCCGAAGTTTATTACGCTAAAGCGGTGTTCAACCGACAGCGCATGTTTGAATATCTTCCGAAAAAGACATTTGACCAACTTGTTTTTGCAATTGACAACAAGCAGCCCATTTCACGTCAGCTGGCCGACAGTGTGGCTGAAGGGATGAAACGCTGGGCTGTCGATAACGGTGCACGACATTACACCCATTGGTTCCATCCCCTCACAGGCGGCACAGCCGAAAAGCACGACAGCTTCATTGAGCACGACGGCAAAGGTGGCGTGGTAGAGGAGTTCACCGGCAAACTGCTCGTACAGCAGGAACCTGATGCATCGAGTTTCCCCAACGGTGGTATCCGCAACACCTTCGAGGCTCGCGGTTACTCTGCATGGGACATATCTTCGCCCGTGTTCATTGTAAACGACACTCTTTGCATCCCAACTATTTTTATTTCGTACACAGGCGAATCGCTTGACTTCAAGACCCCGCTGCTGCGTGCGCTCAACGCCGTGGACAAAGCTGCGACAGATGTTGCACGCTATTTTGACAAGGACGTGAAGCATGTCCTGAGCTATCTCGGCTGGGAACAGGAATATTTCCTGGTGGATGAGGCGCTTTATGCAGCCCGTCCGGACCTCGTGATGACCGGTCGCACCCTCATGGGCCATGAGAGCGCAAAGAACCAGCAGCTTGAGGACCACTATTTCGGTGCCATCCCCTCTCGAGTTCAGGCTTTCATGCTTGACCTTGAAATAGAATGCCACAAGCTCGGCATTCCTGCCCGCACTCGTCACAACGAAGTTGCCCCCAACCAGTTCGAGCTTGCTCCCATTTTTGAGGAAACCAATCTGGCCAACGACCACAACCTGTTGCTTATGAAGGTTATGGACGATGTTGCGCGTCGGCATAATTTCCGTGTGCTTCTTCATGAAAAGCCTTTCGCAGGCATCAACGGCTCTGGCAAGCACAACAACTGGAGCCTCGGCACAGACACCGGCACGCTGCTCTTCGCTCCCGGCAAGACTCCTCGCGAGAATCTCCGCTTCATAACTTTCTTCGCGATTGTAATGGCTGCGGTACACCGTCATAACGGCCTGCTTAAAGCCTCTATCGCGTCGGCCACCAATGCCCACCGCCTTGGTGCCAACGAAGCTCCCCCAGCCATCATCTCCATATTCACCGGCTCGCAGATTGCCGACATACTGACCCGTCTGGAGAACAGCACCAATGATGAGCTGATAACATTCTCAGGGAAAGAGGGTATTGACATGGGTGTCGCCCAGATTCCTGAAATCATGGTTGACAATACCGACCGCAACCGCACGTCGCCTTTTGCATTCACCGGCAACCGATTTGAATTCCGTGCCGTGGGTTCGAGTGCCAACTGCGCGTCGGCCATGATTGCCCTCAATGCCGCCGTGGCCGAACAGCTGGCCGACTTCAAGAAAAAGGTCGATGAGCGCGTGGATCGTGAAGAATCGCTTTACCACGCAATACTCGAGGAGGTTAAGGCTCTGATCATTCAGTCGAAGAACATTCATTTCGACGGTAACGGTTACAGCGATGAATGGAAAGCTGAGGCCGAACGCCGCGGCCTTGACTGCGAGACTTCAGTGCCTGTGATTTTCGATGCATATCTCCGCAAGGAATCGGTTGAGATGTTTGAAAAGACAGGTGTGTTCACTGAATTCGAGCTTAAAGCCCGCAACGAGGTAAAATGGGAGACTTACACCAAGAAAGTGCAAATTGAATCGCGCGTGCTCGGCGATCTGGCCCTGAACCACGTTGTTCCCGTGGCAACCCGCTATCAGAGCGTGCTGGTCGACAATCTTGTTAAGCTCAAGACGCTTTTCCCCATTGAGAAGGGTAATGCACTCACCGCACGCGACCTCGCCACTATCGAAAAGATGTCGCAGCACATGTGTGTTATCAAGGAAGAGACCGAGCGCATGATCAACGCCCGCAAAGAAGCCAACCGCATCACCGACGAACGCACAAAGGCAGTGGCTTATCACGATAATGTGGTTCCGGCAATGGAGCGCATCCGCTATCATATTGACAAACTCGAACTGATGGTGGACAACGAAATGTGGCCTCTCCCCAAATATCGCGAGATGTTGTTTATCAGATAATAACAAACAGAGCAACATACTATCCCAAATATAACTCAGGAGCCCGGCAAATCGGGCTCCTGTACATTTCGGACATATTTTTCAGATGGAACCTCTCAAGCATGAATGCGGGATTGCCATGATACGTCTGCGCAAACCGCTTGCATATTACAAAGAGAAATACGGAACATATTCCTATGCCCTCAACAAGCTCTATCTTCTGATGGAGAAACAGCATAACCGCGGACAGGAAGGTGCCGGTATCGGGGTTGTGAAACTTCATTCGGCTCCCGGGCATGAGTATGTGTTCCGTGAGCGTGCCCTCGGCCCAAACGCAATAACCGAAATTTTCTCGCGCATCCTGCCGCAAGCAAAAGAAGGTGTGGACGCTGCGTCAGGCTACGAAGAGATTGAGTCGGAGGTGCCGTTTCTCGGGGAAATCTGCATGGGACATCTCCGCTATTCTACTACCGGCAAAAGCGGCCTTTCGTATGTTCATCCATTTCTGCGCCGTAACAACTGGCGGAGCAGAAACCTCCTTATGTGCGGCAACTTCAACCTGACTAACGTCGAGGATGTTTTTGAGTCGATTGTGAAGCGCGGGCAGCATCCGCGTCTGTTCAGCGACACGATTGTTCTGCTTGAACAGCTCGGATATTCCCTTGACAAGGAGAATCACCGGCTATATCGGGAACTACGCGACACGCTCGAGGATCCGGAGCTCGGTCAGGCAATCGAGAACCGTCTGAGCATGGAGAATGTGCTCAGGATGGCCGCCCCGCAGTGGGATGGAGGTTTCGTGATTTGTGGCGCCACCGGTTCGGGCGATATGTTCGTGCTGCGCGACAGCCACGGCATCCGTCCTGCGTTCTATTATATCGATGATGAAATTGTAGTTGCGGCATCCGAACGTCCGGTAATCCAGACTGTGTTCGATGTGGCTGCCGATGACGTCAGGGAGCTTATGCCCGGAATGAGTCTCATTGTGTCAAAACAGGGCGATATAAAGGTTGAACGGATTCTTGAAGAGGATACCAACCGGCGTTGTTCGTTTGAACGTATCTACTTTTCGCGCGGAAGCGACAAGGATATTTACCGGGAACGCAAGGATCTCGGGCGGAATCTCGCCCCTGAGGTGCTCCGCACAGTTGATTATGATTTTGACCATACCGTACTCTCCTTTATACCGAACACAGCAGAGACGGCATTCATCGGTCTGACCGAAGGATTCGAGGATGCCCTTAACCGCCAGAAGGCCGATGCAATTGAACAGCTGCAGAAAATCGGCGCACTGACGCACGACAAAATCAGTCAAGTGCTCGACAGACATCTGAAAGTTGAAAAGGTAGCGATAAAAGATATCAAGCTGCGCACGTTCATCGCCGAGGACGCCTCACGAAACGATTTGGCCAACCATGTTTACGACATAACATACGGCACCGTTGAAGCCGGAATAGATTCGATTGTCGTCATTGACGATTCGATTGTACGTGGCACTACCCTGCAGCGGTCCATCCTGTCAATGCTTTCACGCCTGCATCCGCGGAAGATTGTTGTTGTTTCATCGGCTCCTCAGGTGCGTTATCCCGACTATTACGGTATAGACATGAGCCGTCTGGGTGAATTTGCAGCATTCCGTGCAGCAATGTCGCTGCTGCACAAACGTGGGCTGGAGTATGTGATTCATGAAACATATCATGCCTGCTTGGAGCAGCTGCAGCTTCCGGCGGAACAGCAGGTGAACGCTGTCCGTGCCATCTATGCGCCCTTCGCAGCCGAAGAGATTTCAGCCGAAATGGCACAGATGCTTTCTCCGGCTGACATTGACGTTAAAGTCGAGCTTGTATTCCAAAGCCTCGAAGGGTTGCACAAGGCTGTGCCCGACCATCCGGGCGACTGGTATTTCTCCGGCCGATATCCCACCCCCGGAGGGAACCGTCTGGTCAATATGGCTTATATAAACTACTATGAAGGGAATCCACTCAAACGCTGATCCGCATGGTGTCTGACTACTCTGCGGATGGCAGAAATGATGGAATTGTTGGCTGAAACTTCTTCCGGATTCATGGTAGTGCCTGATTGAAGTGGTTTTACCGGATTTAATTCGTAAATTTGCAGTTCCAATGGTACAATTCGGGGTATCAGTTTCCGCCCCCTTCAGTCACATTCCTGATCATAACATTATATGCACCTATTTGCCTATAGAGCCACTACATTCATCCTCGGCTTGGCGTTTGCGGTCAATATGCATGCAACGGATCTGCACTCATACACCCTTGCGGACAGTGTGAGCGCTTTGACACCTGCATCACCAGGCATGCAGGCAGGTGAATTTGACACCAACGTTGCCACCGACAGTGTGCGGCCCGAAAAGCTTAACCTCATACAAAAAGTAATCAGATATTTTGACGATTCAAACAAGGAGAAACCGGATAAGAAGTTTGATGTGACCTTTCTTGGTGGCCCGAGCTATTCGGAGAGCACAAGTTTTCAGCTTGCGCTTGTGGCCGCCGGCCTTTACCGCACACGCCGTGACACTGCAACTTTACAGAGCAACGTATCGGTGTTCGGTCAGGGTAGTGTGACCGGGTTCTACCGCGTAGGTGTGAAGGGTGACCATTATACTCCAGGCAATCGTTTTCACCTTGCGTATCATGCAGATTTCGCTCATTTTCCGCTTAAATTCTGGGGGCTCACTTTTGATAATCAGCGAAATGATGACAACGAGTGCGATTACACTGAATTGCAGTCGAAATTTTGGGTTGAGCTGCAGTGGCAGATGATGAAAAACATCTACATCGGACCGGCCATCGACTTCAATTACGGCAAAGCGACCAAATTTGACGGGCCTGAACTTTGGGGAGGCCAGGATGCGCGCATGTTCAACTATGGATTCGGAATAGTTTTTGCGGTTGACAGCAGAGATTTTCCCACAAATGCATCGCGCGGTGTCCTTTTGTCACTCAAGCAGAAGTTCTTCCCACGCGGCATAGGAAACAATTATGCTTTTTCATCCACTGAGTTCACGTTCGCCGTCTATAAACAGTGGTGGAAAAGCGGAGTTGTGGCCATGCAGCTTCACAGCCACAACACTTACGGCGACACTCCCTGGACCATGCTCCCTACAATAGATGCATCCAACGGCATCCGTGGCTATTATGAAGGCCGTTACCGTGCCAAGAACGAAGCCGATGTTGTGGTCGAGCTGAGGCAGAAGGTGTGGCGACGCAACGGCATCGTGGTCTGGGGCGGAGTAGGCAGCGTATTCGATGATTTCTCTCAGATATCACGCCACAAGCTTCTCCCCTCGTTCGGAGTCGGCTACCGTTGGGAATTCAAAAAAAGAGTCAACGTAAGAGTCGATGTCGGATTCGGCAAGGACTCAAAAGCATTCTCGTTCGGGCTGAACGAAACATTCTGACGAAATGACAGCCCCGGGCATGCATACTGATGTATGCCGAGATCATCAGGTGACACTTAATTTCCAGATCATGACATTATTAAATCGCATATATAAGCCGATAACATCTTTTTTCAGAAAGCCGGAATGCCTTTACTGGTGGGTGGTAATTGCACTTATCATTCCGAACATATTGCTTGATGTTACAGAAACAAGTCCGATTCTCTGCAAAATTTCAAACGTGCTTTTGCCGGTGGGGGTATACATGGTGCTGATGGCAGCCTGCCGCAAAGTGGGCATCATGTCGCTGCTGATGTTGCCTTTCATGATTTTAGCAGCATTTCAGCTTGTGCTGCTCTATCTTTACGGAGAATCGGTCATTGCAGTTGATATGTTCCTGAATGTTGTAACCACTAACGTCAGGGAAGTGAACGAGCTACTGGGGAATCTTGTTTATGCAATCGGTGCTGTTGTGGTGCTCTATCTGCCACCGCTGATTTGGGGAGGCATTGCTGCCGCAAAAAAATCTATTATCGGCGAACATTTCAGGCGCAAGGTGATCCGCGTGGGTGGTCTGTCGGCCATATGCGGATGTGTTGCGGCTGCCGGCTCACTTGCCGCCATCCCACAGCCGGCTCTGCAGCATGAGATTTTTCCGGTTAACGCCATAAACAACATGATTGAGGCTATCCGACGCACCAAAGCGACCAATAATTTTATGCAGACATCTGCCGGGTACACATTCAACGCGAGGTCGCTCCGCGATTCATCGCTGCGTGAAGTATATGTGCTTGTCATCGGTGAAACATCGCGTGCGCTCAACTGGCAGCTAAATGGATACGCACGTGAAACGAATCCATTGCTTTCACAGGAACCGAATGTGACATTCTTTGGCAAAGCCGTTTCTGAATCGAACACAACTCATAAGAGTGTGCCGATGCTCATGAGTGCCCTGTCGGCTGAGAACTTCAATGAAATCAACGGCACAAAAAGCATCCTTACTGCGATGAAAGAGGCCGGATTCCACACTCATTTTTTCTCGAACCAGGCACCCAACCGCTCCTATACCGAATTTTTCGGAGCTGAAGCAGATGATGTACGCTACACGCAGCTGGCAGCCGTTGAGCACCCATTCGACCATGAGATGGTCAAATGGTTGAAAAAGGAATTGCAGGACAACCGTCATGCCAAGGAATTTTTTGTACTGCATACGTATGGCTCGCATTTCCTTTATCGCGACCGTTATCCTTCAGGATTTGATTATTTCTTACCTGACAATGCTGTGGATGCAAATGCTGCCAACCGCGCAAGCCTCATCAACGGTTATGACAATTCAATCCGTTACGCCGATTATGTTTTGGCAGATCTTATTAGTGTGCTAAAGGAGGCTGGCTGCTATTCCGGTCTGTTGTACAGCTCCGATCATGGCGAGGACATTTTCGATGACAGTCGTAATCGTTTCCTGCATGCGTCGCCCTCCCCTACCTATTATCAATTGCATGTGGCATCGCTGGCTTGGGTCAGCGATTCGTTGACAGCGGACTATCCGACCATACAGCGAAACATCCGGCAGAACAGCGTGCAGCCCGTATCCCCTCAGCGGAGTCTGTTCCACACTGCAATGCAGATGGCCGGAGTAGCCACACCGGTATTTGAAGCTTCGTACTCGCTTGCCGACAGTACCTACACGGCAGGAAATCCGGTTTATCTTACCGACCACAATACCTCTGTCCCGCTTGTTCAATCAGGGGTAAAGGAAGCAGACATAATGCAGTTGAACAGGCTGCTGAAACGATGATGCGCCCTGAATGTCATGCAGCGTTTTTAATAGCATGCATTCACATTGCAGGACACTTTGATTCTTCATGTCAGCATCGAAGTTTTCCAAAATGTTTTATAAATATTTGCATACGAGAACTTTAAATTTTATCGCCATTTCAAAAGTTTTCCAAAATAGAAATTTTGTAAGATTTTCGGTGAATTATTTTGGTAAATGAGGCATTATGCCTACCTTTGTCTCGCCTTACAACAATGCCATGTCGTTTCCCCGCGACCAAGCCGGTTGAGCAGGCACAAAAAACTAACTCCCACCATATACCTTTTACCAAAATACGACGATGATTCAGACCGTGTTGAAACGCGACGGCCGCGTAGTTGGCTACAATGAGGAAAAAATCAAGGCAGCCATCCGTAAAGCCATGCTTCAGACCCCGCTTGGCGAAGACGAAGCTCTAATACAGAAAATATCCGACCGTATCGGCATCACCGGTAAGGATCAGATGACAGTGGAGGAGATTCAGGACCGCGTGGAGCTGGAACTGATGAAATCGCCCCGAAAGGAGGTGGCTAAACGCTACATCGCCTATCGCGACCAGCGCAGCATTGCCCGTCGTGCTAAGACTCGCGACATATTCCTGGAAATCATCGAGACAAAAAACAACGATATAACCCGCGAGAATGCGAACATGAACACCGATTCTCCTGCGGGAATGATGATGAAGTTTGCATCGGAGACCACAAAACCCTTCGTGGATGACTACCTGCTCTCGGCCGAAGCCCGCGAAGCTGTGCGCAACGGCTATCTGCATATCCATGACAAGGACTATTACCCCACCAAATCGCTTACCTGCGTACAGCATCCGCTGGAAAACATTCTGCAGAACGGATTCGTTGCAGGCCACGGCGAATCGCGTCCTGCCAAACGAATAGAGACTGCCAGTGTGATTGCCTGCATCTCGCTCGAAACAGCTCAGAACGAAATGCACGGCGGTCAGGCCATTCCGGCGTTCGATTTTTATCTTGCCCCGTTTGTGCGCTCTTCGTTTGTCGAGGAACTGAAAAAGGTGGAAGAGATAACGCAACTCGACCTTTCGGACTATTACACCCGTGAATTGCAGGACTTCATCAAGAAACCTCTTGACGGTCTGTCGGGTGAAGAACGTGCCGTACAGCACGCCATCAATGCCACCGTGAGCCGCGTGCATCAGTCTATGGAGGCGTTTATCCATAACATGAACACAATCCACTCGCGCGGAGGCAATCAGGTGGTGTTCAGCTCCATCAATTACGGAACAGACACATCGGCCGAAGGACGCTGCGTAATACGCGAGCTCCTGCATTCCACCTACGAGGGTGTGGGCAACGGTGCTACCGCCATCTTCCCCATACAGATCTGGAAAAAGAAAACCGGAGTAAACTATAAACTCGGCGATCCCAACTACGATCTTTATCAGCTGGCATGCAAGGTGACTGCCCGCCGGTTCTTCCCCAACTTCCTTAACCTCGACGCTACATTCAACCAGCATGAACTTTGGGATGCCGCCGATCCCAAGCGCTACAAACATGAGGTGGCCACAATGGGATGCCGCACCCGCGTTTTTGAGAACCGCTATGGAGAGAAAACTTCCATCGGGCGCGGCAACATCAGCTTCTCGACCATGAACATTGTGCGCCTGGCTATAGAGTGCATGCCCATAAAAGATCAGTCGGAACGCATCGAGCGGTTCTTCGCCAAACTCGACGAGCTGCTTGAAATCACCGCACGGCAGCTCTGCGACCGCTATAATTTCCAGAAAACCGCCCTTGCCAAGCAGTTCCCACTGCTAATGTCGCGCCTATGGAACGGCGCATCCTCCCTCTCACCCAACGACACGGTGGAAAGCGTCATCAATCAGGGCACACTCGGCATCGGCTTCATCGGTCTGGCGGAATGCCTTGTGGCGCTCACCGGCAAGCATCACGGAGAATCGGAGGAATCGCAAAAACTCGGTTTGCGCATAGTGAGCCACATGCGTTCGCGCGCCAATGAATTCTCCGAACGCTACGGACATAATTTCTCCGTTCTTGCCACTCCTGCCGAAGGTCTTTCCGGTAAATTCACCACGAAGGACCGCAAAAGCTTCGGCGAGATTCCCGGAATCACCGATAAGATTTACTACACAAACTCGAACCACGTCCCCGTTTATTACAAATGTTCCCCGCGTCATAAGGCAAAAATTGAAGGCCCGTATCACGAACTTACCCGCGGTGGACATATCTTCTATGTGGAGATTGACGGCGACGCAACACATAATCCGCAGGCCATCTCCGACATTGTGGACCTCATGGACAGCAACAACATCGGATATTGCTCGGTGAACCACAACCGCAACCGCTGCATGAATTGCGGATATGAGGACGCACAGGAAGGGCTCGACGAATGCCCCAAGTGCGGTAGCCACAACATCGACAAATTGCAGCGCATCACAGGCTACCTTGTAGGCACAACTGACCGATGGAACTCGGCCAAACTTGCCGAACTTGCCGACCGTGTAGTGCACAAATAAGCTGCATGCCACGCGTTCCACAGCGGAGCTTAACATCATGTACTCATAATGGGAAAACATACCTTACAGGTTCTTGATATAGTCCCCGGAACATCGGTAGATGGCCCGGGGCTTCGCACATCTATCTATTTCGCCGGTTGCGCCCATCATTGCGAAGGTTGCCATAACCCGCAGTCGTGGGACTTTTCAGCCGGCCAACCCATGCCAATTGACTCCATTGTGGAGGTGGTGGAGAAGCATGGTTTCAATGTCACGTTTACAGGAGGCGATCCGCTTTACACACCTGAAGCGCTCACGGCGCTTGCCAAAGCCCTGAAGGAACGTGGTTACAGTATATGGTGCTACACCGGATTTGATTTCGGACAGATATGGCTGCAGCCAGAATATGCCGATCTTTGGCAGTACATCGATGTGGTGGTTGACGGTCCATATATCGCATCGTTGCGCGATACATCGCTCCGCTTCAAAGGCTCGTCAAATCAGCGTCTGATCAATGTGGCCGCATCCTTACAGTCTGGGAATATTGAAGAGTGGGACGACCATATGACCGAACTCTGACAACCGAACATATATCTATTCGTATATGGCTCCATTTCTTGAAAGCATAGCCAGAGCATACTTCGACAATGAAGCGGACAGTCTGTTTGAATACTGCTTCGTATTCCCGAACAAACGCAGTGCGCTTTATTTCATGGACTACATGAACCGGATTGCTCGCGAAAACGGGCGTCCGCTCCTGTTGCCTGCCACAACCACCATCGTTGATTTAATAGAGAGTTTCTCGGATTCGGCTCCCGGCGACAGGCTGGAGCTGATTTTCATCCTGTATAACGTCTACTGCAACGTCATTAAACGACGTAACGGAGCAGAAAAGGCTGATACCATAGATTTCAACAGGTTTGTGCAGTGGGCCGACGTGCTGCTGAACGATTTCGACGACGTGGACGACGCCATGGCCGACCCGGCTGAACTGTTCAGGAACGTCGGGAATCTCAAGGAGATTTCAGCCAATTATCTTACGCCCGAGCAGATAGATGTGATACGCCATTACTGGTCAGACGAAAAAATTCCGGCGGAAGTAAAAGAATTTTGGAATCATGTGGCGCATCCGGCCTCCGATTCCGGAGCGTCCACCAGTGTGAGTATGGGGTTTCTCAGGCTCTGGCAGGTGATGTTTGAAATATATTCCGAGTTTACGGAGCGCCTTGAAGCGGCAGCGCTACATACACGCGGCATGGCCGTAAGGAATGCTGTCCGGATTCTGAACGAAACCACGTCGGATGCACTTCCTTTCCGTAGATACATTTTCATCGGCTTCAACAGCCTGTCGAATGCTGAGAAAGCTATATTCTCACGTTTGCAGGACATGCGTCATGAAAGCACGTCCGAGCCGCTGGCCGATTTCTACTGGGATCTCTCATCGCCTGCTTTTGCCGGACACATGCTTGATGCAGCCAACATCGTAGAGCGGTATGCCAAAGATTATCCGCCGTTATACGACTGCGTCCCACCCATACCGGATTATCCCTCAATTGAAGTCATGGGCATTCCGTCGAGAGTTGGGCAGGCCAAAACCGTCGGAAAATTACTCGACGCGCTGTATCCTGCCGACCAGGAATTAACGGCGGACGTTCTGCGCGAAACTGCGGTTGTACTTCCGGAAGAGACCATGCTCACCCCATTGCTCGGCGCCATTCCGGAAAGGGTGAACCCGCTGAACATCACAATGGGATACAAGCTGCGCAACACCGCTGTGTCCGGACTGATACGCGACATTGTTACAATGCATATGCGGTCATATCAGTCTAAGGCCCGACGCACATTCTTTTATGAGGATGTAATCAAAGTGCTTTCGCATCCGGTGGTACGCTCATTTTCACCGGCACTGTCAACCGCTATGGTAATGGAGATACAGCGGTTGCGACTGTTTAATATCCCGGAAGATTTCTTTGATACAGAGGAACGGGCATCGTTGAAGTCCATTTTCCGTTTCATATCGGATAAAAACGATGCCGCGGAAGTATTTTCTTATCTGAAGAAACTGATATGCTGGCTAAAGCAGGTGGTGAAATCACGACTCATTTCCGACGGTGAAGCCAGCCCAGCCACCGCTGACGTAAACGAGGCAGATACACCTGAGAATGCGGCTATAGACTTGGATGCAAACGATACGGACAATGAGACCCTGCAGCATGCAGCCGTTGCCTCCGATCAGGATCATAACCGTGCCGCTATTCTTCAGGAGGCTTTTCTGCGGAGATATTCCGATGCCCTTGCCAGACTTGAAGCGTTATGCCGGCAGTATCTTTACTCCGGCAAGATTTACATAGAAAATGCCACGGTTTTCAATCTTGTGGAAAAGATTCTGCAAGGCGAGATGCTGAATTTCGAAGGCCTGCCGATGCAGGGGCTTCAGATAATGGGTGTGCTCGAGGCCCGTGCGCTCGATTTTCGGAACATTATCATTCCGTCGATGAACGAACGCCTGTTTCCGCGTGCACGCTTCACGGCATCATTCATCCCCCCTGTGCTCCGGAGTGCCTATGGGCTCTCAACGCCTGAGCAGCATGAGAACGCCTACGCCTACTTTTTCTACCGCATGATTTCGCGTGCCGAAAAGGTTTATCTGCTCTATGATGCCCGCTCGCTATCGCGAAAGACGCAGATGTCGCGCTACATCAACCAGCTGATTCACCTGTTCCGTCCGGAGAAGTTATCGGTCAAGGTACTACCCTATTCTGCGGCATCATTCAACATGCCTAAAATAGAGGTTGCAAAGACACCGGCAATCATGGCCCGGCTCAACCGCTACCGGTCGGCGGAACATCCGCTATTCCTTTCGGCCAGTTCCATAAAGCTTTATCTTGGATGTCCCATGTCGTTTTACTTCGAGATGGTGGCCCGATACAGGCGTGAGGACAAGAACAACGAATGGATTGATGAGAGCACATTCGGCACAATCGTGCATGATGTGTTCGAGAAACTGTTCGATCTTCAACTGGAAAAATCGCCAGGCGGCGCACTGATAACTTCAGATGTACTTGAATCAATGCGCTCGGATAGGATACTGCTTGACCGCCTGATCTGCCGGGCCGTGAACGAATTTTTCCGCAATCTCGGCAAAGAGTGCTACACACCGCTCAACGGAGAGACCAAGATAATCGGCTACATAATCCGGGAAAACGTGCGTGAAGTCTTGCGGAAAGAGCAGCAGCTGACTCCGTTCGTGTATCTGCACGGCGAATGGCAGAAGGACGGCGTGCTGCGTCTTCAAGGGTCAGAGGGCAAAAAGTTCTCCGTCAACTTCACATGCAGGGTGGACCGCGTGGACATGCTGAAGGATGCCTCCACTTTCGAGCGCATGAGAATCATTGACTACAAAACCGGCAGCGACGAAATCCATGCTCCCGGTATCGATGCCATGCTCCACGACTATAAGTGCAAGGCATTCGCCCAGGTGATGCTGTATTCGCAGGCTTATGCGCAGTTTCTCCCGTACTCCGGCCCGATACAGCCGATGGTCTACTCCATGCGCAAACTCATGGTCCAGCCAGTTTCTCCGCTTACAACCGGCCAGCAACCCACCTCGGAGCAAATCGAGCACGAAGAATTTAAATCGCCTGACAAAGGTTCCAAGCGATGGAAAATTCTCGATTACCGCGATTATCTGACAGAATTCAATGATGCCTTGATTCCATATCTCGAGGAGCTTTTCAATCCGGAAGTGCCCTTTGTATGTGCGGACGATGATGCGGCATGCACATACTGCGAATTCAAGGAGATTTGTCAGCGTCATCTTAAAAAATTAAAGTGAATGGCCGGCCTGTATATACACATCCCCTTTTGCCGCAGTAAATGCGCGTACTGCGATTTTTATTCATCTCCCCGTCAAGCTGATACCGATGGGTATATAGATGCCGTTTTAGGTGAATTCGACTTACGTGCTGATGAAATCTCCGAGCGCTACACAACGCTCTATATCGGAGGTGGAACCCCGTCGATACTGTCTCCTCAATCGCTCGACAGATTACTGACCGGCATCAACAGACGTGCAGATCTCTCCGGCATGAAGGAGGTGACCATAGAAGGGAATCCGGAAGATATTACACAGGAATCGTTGAGCCTATATGCAAACTTGGGAATAAATCGTGTAAGCATAGGCGTGCAGTCGTTTAACGATGCCTCCCTGTCAGCCATAGGACGCAGACATTCGTCGCAAGCGGCTTATAAGGCACTTGATGCATTGGCCTCAAGCGGAATGAACTATAATGCCGACCTCATTTACGGACAACCCGGGCAATCGATGGAGATGTGGGAGCGGGATCTTGAGCAGATGCTACACTTTTCACCGCCTCATCTCTCAGCCTATCTCCTGTCCTACGAACCCGGTACCAGGCTGTATGCCATGCTTGCTAACGGACGGATAAGCGAGGCGCCGGAGGAACTGGCCATCGGCATGTACCGGCTGTTGTGCGAACTTACGGTGAAAAATGGTTACGGCCATTACGAAATCTCTAATTTCGCAAAAGAGGGAAAGCAGGCGGTGCACAATTCCCTATACTGGAACTATACACCCTACCTCGGGCTGGGAGCATCCGCACACAGTTTCGACGGAAAGATTCGGCGCATGAATCCTTGTAACACGAAGGTGTACATGAACACCATTTCAGCCGGGGCCACAGCCTGCAGTCAGGAAGACGAAACTGACGGGAACAGGTATAACGACTACATAATAACATCCTTGCGCACTTCAGCGGGATATTCTCCTCAATTTGCGCTTGAGCGGTTCGGCTCTGGACTCACCACACAATTCAACCGTAACCGCATTGGGCTGCCGTCCGGAATGCTGGAGCTATTGCCGTCAGGCAATATGCGTATACCGGAACGGGAATGGCTGAAATCTGACAGCATTCTGCGGGAACTTATAGTTGACTGATCACCGGAAACAGTTTCATCTAGGTCCCCAATAAACAGATACTCTTAATCGTGGTGGTAGGGCATGTTTGCAGTAATGGTGTAAGCCCGGTAAATCTGCTCTACAAAAAGCAGACGCACAAGTTCATGAGGAAATGTCATTTTAGATAACGACAGCAGGGTGTTGGCCCTTTTATAGACTTCCTCTGAAAATCCATATGGTCCACCCACTACAAAAATAAGATTGCGGACACCGGCCACGCCCTTCTGTTCTATAAATGTGGCGAACTCACGTGAGGTGTATTGTCGTCCGCGCTCATCAAGCAGAACCAGATGGTCTGACGGCTGTACATTCGCAAGTATTGCAGTCCCCTCGGCTTGTTTCTGAGCATCCGGCGTTATCTTTTTTGATGTCTTTACATCTGCCACCACCTTGATTTCAAAAGGTGTGGGGAAGCGCCTGATACGGTCCGTGAATTCCTGTATACCGTTTTTTACATATGGAATGGTTGTTGCCCCGACAACAAGCAGTTGTATTTTCATCGCACGGTTCTATACTTGAGTCAGGCACCTGTTTGCGCCTATTAAACACGTTGATAAAAAGCGCACCCGCTGCCCTTTCCATAGGTCACGAATGCGCTTGAAAATTCTGTTAATGGTGGAATTATACGTAACCGCGGACGATGCCACGTTTGGAGTTACGGATAAATTCAATAATCTCGTCTCGCTCAGGAGTAGCGGGAATCTCTGCCTCAATGCGGTCCACAGCATCGGATACGTTAAGACGCGAAAGATACAGATAACGGTACACCTCCTGAATTGCCATGATCTGGTCGTTGTTGAAATTGCGGCGACGCAGACCTATGGAGTTTATACCGGTATAGGCGATGGGGTCGCGGCCGGCCTTTACATACGGAGGGATATCCTTGTTTATCCTTGCTCCGCCCTGAATCATCACATGAGCTCCAAGGTGGCAGAACTGATGGATAAGCGAGCCGCCGCCGATCACGGCGAAATCATCCACCTGAACCTCGCCGGCAATCTGTGTGGCATTTGAGATAATCACATTATTGCCTATAACGCAGTCGTGAGCCACGTGGGAATAAGCCATGATCAGGCAGTTGTTTCCCACTTTGGTCATCCCCTTCGACGCTGTGCCGCGGTTCACGGTTACACATTCGCGGATGGTGGTATGGTCGCCGATAATGGCTACCGTATCCTCACCCTTGAATTTGAGGTCCTGAGGAATGCCGGAAATTACGGCTCCGGGGAAGATATTGCAGTATTTGCCGATGCGGGCACCTTCCATGATTGTGACATTGCTGCCGATATGTGTGCCTTCACCGATTTCGACATTCTGGTCGATGGTGACAAACGGCTCGATCACCACGCTGGGGTGAATTTTTGCGGCCGGATGTATATATGCAAAAGGTTGTTTCATTCTGTATGTGTTACTTGTTCTTTACAATCTGGGCCATGAATTCGCACTCGCACACAATCTTGTCGCCGACGAAGGCCACACCTTTCATCAGCGCGCACCCGCGGCGCAGCGGTGTCAGGAACGACACGTGGAACAGCAGTGTATCGCCGGGAACCACTTTCTGACGGAACTTCACATTGTCTATCTTCATGAAGTATGTGGAATAGCGCTCGGGATCCTCAACGGTGCCGAGAACAAGCAGACCGCCTGTCTGAGCCATGGCTTCCACCAGCAGAACGCCGGGCATCACGGGTTCCTGGGGGAAGTGCCCCTGGAAGAAGGGTTCGTTGACAGTAACGTTCTTTACACCTACGATGTAGGTCTCGCTCTTGTCAATAATTTTGTCGACAAGCAGCATGGGATAGCGGTGCGGCAGATGCTCACGGATACAGTTTATGTCCATCAGCGGAGCGGCGGACGGATTGTAGCTCGGAGCCTGCAGTTCCTGTCGCTGAATCTCCTTGCGGATCTGTTTGGCGAAAGTTGTATTGATTTTGTGTCCCGGACGGCAGGCGATGATGCGGCCTTTCAGCGGACGGCCGATCAAAGCGACATCACCTACGACATCAAGCAGTTTGTGGCGGGCTGGTTCATTCTCGAACACCAGCGGGCGGTTGTTGATGTAACCGAAATCGCTCACTTCCTTATGTGCCACACCGATAAGGTCGGCGATATGGTCGAGCTGCTCCTGCGGGAGCTTGCGGTCGTAAATTACAATTGCGTTGTCAAGGTCACCACCCTTGATGAGGTTTGCATTAAGCAGAGCCTCCACTTCGCGTACAAACACGAATGTGCGGCTCAAAGCTATGTTCCGGTTGAAATCAGCAACGTTTTCCAGACGGGCGTACTGGTTTGTCAGCACGGGAGAATCGTAGGAAATCATAACGTCGACTGAAAAATCGCTGTCGGGAAGCACTGTGAGATGGGCGCCCGATTCAGGATCACGAACCTCAATCTTATGCTTTACTACGTAATAGTTTTTATCAATGCTCTGGTCAACGAGACCGACGCGTTCTATCTCTTCGACAAATATCTTCGCACTGCCGTCAAGAATAGGCACTTCAGGTGCGTTAAGTTTTATAAGACAGTTGTCAACTCCGGCAGCATAGAGGGCCGCAAGAGCGTGCTCGATAGTAGAAACCCTTACATCGCCTTTTGCAATCACAGTGCCGCGACCGGTTTCAATAACATTCTCAGCAAGAGCGTCAATCACCGGTTCGCCGGGAAGATCGATACGCTGAAACTTATATCCGTGGTTCTCGGGTGCAGGATAGAAGGTGGCTTCTATCTCAAGGCCGGTATGAAGACCTTTCCCTTTGACGGTGAACTCACCGCCGAGTGTCTGTTGCATCATGGGAGGTGTGGTATATTGAGAATTGGTTTATAATTATCTTGATTGGCGTTGTTTTATCTGCACTGCATCCCGGCTGTCCGTCAATTAAGAGTGGCCGTCAGCTGAGCAATCTCTTTTTCAAGTTTTTTCAACCGTTCATAAAGAGATGGAAGATTCTTTTCCAGTACAACCTGCTTGGCGTACTGGCGGATGTCTATGGCCGGCGAGCCGAGAAGCCTGCTTCCAGCTTTGACATTCCCTGAGATGCCGGCCTGTGCTCCAATCTGAGCGGTGTCGCCGACTTCGATGTGTCCCGCGAAGCCCACCTGACCTCCGACCATGCAATTCTTCCCGATGTGGGTGGAACCGGCAATGCCTACCTGGGCCGCCATAACTGTGTTCTCTCCTATCACACAGTTATGAGCCACCTGAATGAGGTTGTCGAGTTTGGTGCCGCGGTTAACAACGGTGCTCCCCATGGTGGCGCGGTCGATAGTTGTGTTTGCACCGATTTCCACGTCGTCGCAGATGACAACATTTCCCATCTGGGGGATTTTGTTATAGTGACCGTCGACAGGCGCGAACCCAAATCCGTCAGCACCTATCACTGCACCTGAATGGAGGATGCATTTGTTTCCTATCTGGCAGTGGTGATATACTTTTACGCCGGCATACAGAATGGAATTCTCACCCACACTGGCGTTTTCTCCAACATAACACTGCGGATAAATTTTTGCTCCGGCTCCAATTTTGGCACCCTTGGCAATGTAGGAAAATGCGCCGACATAGGCATCCTCGGGAATTTCGACGCCTTCGGCAATGAAGCACGGCTGCTCTATTCCTGTGGGATTGGGCTGCATGACCTTCGACGCCATGTCCATTAGGCGTGCAACTGTGGCATAAGGGTCTGCCACACGGATAAGCGTGCAGCTTAAAGGATGCTCAGCCACGAAATCATTGCTCACCAGAACTGCCGTGGACTTTGTAGTGTAGATGTAGTGGGTGTATTTGGGATTTGCAAGAAACGAAATCGCTCCGGGCTTGCCTTCTTCAATTTTTGCAAATGTGGAGATGACCGCATTGCCGTCGCCTTCGATAACTCCACCTGCAATTTCTGCTATTTGCGATGCTGTGAACTGCATTAACTTACTAATGATTAATAAACGCGCGATAAGTAACGTGAACGCGCAGGCTGTTTATTTGAAGCGCATGTTGTGTAAACCTACATAATGCACTTATTTTCATGCAAATTTCGCAAAAAAATTTGACATATGCCCTATATTATACAAGTTTTGTGTTCCGCAGCACGCAATTTTATGGGTCACAAATAGTTCTGATGCTATGTTATTATGCATCAAAGAGACTGTCTAACAAGTTTGGGCAGTCTCTTTTTATATTCTAAATGGCAAAAAAA
>UQER01000007.1 GCA_900540205.1 uncultured Porphyromonadaceae bacterium
CGAAGATGTAGGAATAGCTGGCTATGATCTTGTCGATGGCGCCGTTGGCCCGGAGTGGGGCCAGGTTTACACGTGAATCGTTGTTCATCGTGAGGTTATACTTGTTGGAGTAACCTTTGCCGAGAACTGCAACCTGTTTTGGTTGCAATCAGTAAAAGCAACCTAATATAGTTGCGTAAATCAAAGATAATATTTATTTTTGACAAAAATTACTGATTATGAAAGTTGGTGCAATAATAACAGGCGATATTGTGGATTCCACTAAGATGGTCGCAGAGGAACGTACATCCATGTTGTGTATGCTGCAATCATTGCCGGATTTACTGATGCCGTTGATAAAAATTGATTTGGAGGTGTTTCGTGGAGATAGCTTCCAGATAAGGGTCTGGAATCCCTCTTATTCATTAAAGGCGGCTCTTGCCATACGTGCCCATATACGGTCTTTTAAGTTCGCCGAATATAACCGTCAATGGGATGCCAGGCTTGCAATTGGGCTTGGAACTGTGGAATATGAAAACGATACACTCGCAACAAGTGATGGCGAAGCGTACAGAGTATCTGGAAGAGGCCTTGATGCGATCGGTAAAGGGCGGCTGGTAATAGAGACTCCTTGGGAAGATGTAAATAAAGAGTTGCGGGTTTCGACTGCTTTTGCTGATGACATTGTTTCCGGATGGACCCAAAGCCAAAGCCGGACCATGTTTCAAAGTTTGACAACAGATATAAGTCATACTGAAATCGGGAATGTTCTCGGAATTACCCGACAGATGGTAGACAAGGCTTTGAGGGCCGGTAAGGAAGAATTAATAAATATGTATATCAATAGATTCGAGGAACTGATTAAAGAAAGACTCTGATGAACACCATCATTCTTATAAAACTCATCGCGGCGCATCTGACGGGAGATTTTATTCTCCAAAGTGATACAATATGTGCCGAAAAATGCTCAACAAGTTTCCGTCAAATACCGTGCACTAATTTTTCATGCTTTAGTTCAAGCGGTATTGGCCTATGTTTACGTCGCTCAATGGAATTGCTGGATTATTCCTGTCGTGATTGGGATCAGTCATTTCATTATAGATTGGGCCAAAACAATGAGTAGGAGGAATGACCTTATAAGTTTTTTGTGGGATCAGTTCATACACTTATGCATTATAATAGGTTTGTGGTGGTTCGCATTTGCAGGAATGCATCAACCTGGTATGTCAAATGAAATATTCTCAATGAAGTTCTGGCTTATTGCGACTGCATATATAGCTGTGCTTGCACCCACTTCTATTTTGATAAAATACTTTATCGAATTTGAAAAGTGGATGCCTTCCGATGCTGTTTCTCAGGGATTGCCCAACGCTGGCAAATGGATTGGGTATCTTGAAAGAATATTGATCCTGACATTCATATTTACGAATAATATAGAAGGAATAGGGTTCTTATTGGCAGCAAAGTCCGTATTTCGTTTTGGGGAACTTAACAAAGCCAAAGACATAAAGATTACCGAATATGTGCTTATCGGCACATTTGCCAGCTTTACGATTGCGATATTGATTGGATTCGGTATGAACTGGCTCAGTGGTACGTTTTTTTGAATAGAATTATTCAAAAAAACATCTTCAGATCAGAAAACAAGACAGGCACTGTGGCAAAAGATTGCACAGTGCCTGGTTAGTTATGAGGGGTAGGGGTTTTACTGTTCGAAGATGTAGGAATAGCTGGCTATGATCTTGTCGATGGCGCCGTTGGCCCGGAGCGGGGCGAGGTTCACACGTGAATCGCTATTCATCGTGAGGTTATACTTGTTGGAGTAACCTTTGCCGAGCGCTGTTTCCACGCATTCGGTGGCCTTCTGCAATTCGCCGGCCTGTGCATATAGGCATGCGGCTATATAATTGGTGCTGCCGTCTGAATCGGTGGCTGATTTCAGGATATTGTCAGCCCAGGTTATGGATTCGTCTTTCTTGCCGCTGAACAGCAATGCGAATCCATGAAGCGAACGGGGCGATGTGGCGTCGGTGTCAATGCCGGCCATACGGCGATAGATGGCAAGGGCGTCGGAGTGTTTCTTGAGGCCGTCCTCCATCACCCATCCGCGGTTGAGATAGTTCATGGGGGCTTCGGGATTGTCGATAATCATCTCTGCGAAAAGAGTAGAGGCATCATCGAATTTTCCCTGCGAGAACAGGATAAGTCCTTTTTCGGTCAGCACATCCTGATTGGCGGGAAGTTTGGCCAATGCGCGGTCAACGGCAGTCATGGCATCGTCGTAACGCTTCTGTGCACGGCAGATCTTTGCCAATGTAAGCTGATATTCACCGTTGTCGGCGCCCATGCCGATTGCCCGGTTCACATTGTCGAGAGCCTGCTGGAAATCACAAAGAGCATAATGGCATTCGGCCAGTGAGCCGTAAATACCGGCGTAGTTGTAGAAGTTTCCGTCAATCAGTTTCTGATAATCGGCAATGGCCTGGGGGAAATGTTCATGAGCCTGCGCTATGACGGCGCGGATGTAGATAAACATACCCTGCTCGGGAGCCTGATGGATGGCGTTGCTGAGTGCTGTGATTACGGCGGGATAATCGATGTTGGCCATATCGGTCAGCTGCTGGAACGCCTTGGCGTTGTTGTCAAGACTGATGGCCATAATGAGATCGTCCACCGCACCGGGGTTGTTGCCGAGCATGCGGCGCACGCTGCTGCGGCGCACGTACACGTCGCTGTCGGCCGACATCATGGCCACGGCATCGTCCATGTATTCCTGTGCCAGACCGAGATTGTTCTCCTTGACAGCTATACGGGCCAGGCCGGTGAGTGCCTCGGTGCTGCGGCCATTGTTTGAGCGCAGACGGTTGAAGTCGGTCTTGGCTTCGGCATATTGTCCGAGCTCATATTCGCAGTTGGCTTTCTGATAAAGAGCCATGAACGATGTAGGGTCGAATTTCAGCGCCTCGCTGAAATCGGCAAGAGCTTCGGCCGGCTTCTCAAGCATCTGATAGATTTCGCCGCGGAGCAGATGGCACTGGAAAAGCATGTCGCTGTCTGTGGCAGGCGCGAATTTTATGGCATTGTCCACATCGGCCAGTGCGCGCAGATACTGGTTGAACTTATAATATTCATTGGCACGGCGGAAATATACCTCGTAGTTCTGAGGGTTCGCCGCAATTTCCTGATTATAAACGTCCATCATGGCCTTTGTCATGGGATCGTTCATGCTCGATTGTCCCACAGCCCATCCAAAGCTGCCGGCACCGATGATACAAGCTAAAAATAATCTCTTGAAATTCATGTTATGTTGAAAACGTAGATATATTTCAGATGAAACGGGGCAGGATACGATATCCTAAATTATTTAACGTAAAGTTGCGCAATTTGTTTCCGCATGCGGGATTTTTTGCTGTCAGACACAATTGTCGGGCGTGGCTTTGATGGCATTGACAGCCGCACGGATCAACGACAGATGCGACAGCAAGGAACCCATGAGGTCGAGGCGCAGCATATTTGCGCCGTCGCTCTTTGCTACAGCCGGATTCTGATGGGTTTCGATGAAGATGCCGTCGACACCGGCGGCTATGCCGGCTCTCGCCACGGTCTCGATCATGTCCGGGCGTCCGCCTGTCACGCCTGCAGTCTGGTTGGGCTGCTGAAGCGAGTGGGTGACATCAAGTATTACGGGACAACCGTTTTTCTGCATTTCGGGGATGCCGCGGTAATCGACAATCAGGTCCTGATAGCCGAAGGTGGTGCCACGTTCGGTGATGGCCACATTCATGTTGCCTGCTTCACGCACCTTGTTCACGGCATGCCGCATGGCTTCGGGCGAGAGGAACTGGCCCTTCTTTATGTTCACCATTTTCCCGGTCTCGGCAGCCGCTACAAGCAGGTCGGTCTGGCGGCAGAGGAATGCCGGAATCTGCAGTATGTCCACATATTCGGCAGCCATGGCAGCTTCCTGGGGCGAATGTATGTCGGTGACAACCGGAATGTGGAATGTGTCACGCACCTTGCGCAATATTTCAAGGGCTTTCTGGTCACCAATTCCGGTGAACGAGTCGATGCGAGAGCGGTTGGCTTTGCGGTAGCTCCCTTTAAATACATAGGGGATGCCGAGTGCCGACGTTAGCGACGCCACACGCTCGGCGATTTCCATTGCCATTGTCTCTCCTTCAATCACACACGGGCCGGCGAGCAGGAAAAAATTGCCCGACGGCGATGACATCAGATAGTCGGTGATTGTGGCGGAGGTTGTGGTATGTTCCATTTTGGGTTTATGCTGTTGTTTCGTTGATTCCAGGGGTGAATATACTTTATTCCAGACCGGCAAGCTGGTTGACCACATGCACCGTCTGGCATGCCATCAGGGCGGCTGTTTCCGTTCGCAGCCGGGCTTCGCCGAGCGACACCGGGATGAATCCCGCAGTCAGTGCCTGATTGATCTCCTCGGGTGAAAAATCGCCCTCCGGACCGATGGCTATCACCACATTGGCACCGGGGTGCAACTGCGCGGCAAGCAGCTGCCGCTCCATGTCGCCTATGCAATGGGCTATGAAGCGCTGTTCGGAGGCCGCTGTGTCTTCAATGAAACGGGTCCATGGAGTCATTTCCGACACCTGCGGGCACACAGCCTTCAGGCTCTGCTTCATGGCCGAGATGGCTATCTTCTCCAGTCTCGACTGTTTTATGTCCTTACGCTCCGAACGGGCGCACAGCAGCGGAACGATGCGGTTTACACCGATTTCGGTCAGTTTCTCCACCATCCATTCCATCCGGTCGATGTTTTTGGTGGGAGCCACTCCGACTGTTATCTCGCCCTGCCAGAACACCGGCATGTTTTCCCGGCCTATAATCTCCACGCGTGTGCGTTTGGAGTGAGCCTCTGTAATGCGGCAGACGAAGCGGTGGCCCGTTCCGTCGATTACCTCGATTACATCGCCGGGCTGCTTGCGCAGCACTCGCACACAATGCTGCGAGTCGCTTTCCGGCAGGGTCAATGTGGCTTCTATGTCGGGTGCATAAAACTGAATCATGCCTGATGCGGTTTTGATTGGTTCTGTTGTTGTCTGTAAAATATCTTATATCATTCCTTCAGGATCGCTTTCTGTGGCTGCATTCAGAGCGGGATCGGCTTTCTGCCGGGTGGTGTTGTCCTTGAATATGAAGAAGAACAGGATGCCCACCAGCAGTGCGTAGCCGGCGAAGATGTACCAGCATGTGCGCCAGCCTTCAAGCTGCTCGGCAGGGGAGAGGCCGGCCGGTACGAAGTGATTCACCACAGCCATTGCCGAGAGCGTTCCGATTGTGGCGCCGCAACCGTTGGTCATGATCATGAAAAGCCCCTGGGCGCTGCTGCGGATGTCGGGGGTGGTCATTTTATCGACATACAGGCCGCCCGATACGTTGAAGAAGTCGAACGCAATGCCGTAGACAATGCACGACAGGATGAACATCCATACACCCGAAGCGGGATTGCCGGCACCGAAAAATCCGAAGCGGAACACCCATGCGAACATGGCCATGAGCATCACTCCTTTTATTCCGAAGCGTTTCAGACACACGGGGATGAGCAGGATGCACAGCGTTTCGCTGATCTGCGACAATGAGATGAGTGCATTGGCGTTCTGTGCAGCCCATGCGTCGGCATAGGCCGGGATGGCTTCAAAACTTGTGATATAGGGGTTGGCGTAGCCGTTGGTGATCTGCAGCGATACGCCGAGAAGCATGCTGAAAATAAAGAAAACGGCCATCTTCTTCTGCTTGAACAGCTTGAAGGCGTTCAGCCCGAGCGATTCGGTGAGCGAAGCTCCCGACGCCACTTTGGATGTGGGACATTTAGGCATTGTAAGTGCATACGCCATGAGGATAAAGCTCAGAATGGCCGAAGTGAACAGCTGCATGTATGTGGACTGGAAACGGGTGTTTTCCGGACCTACAAAATTCACGAACAGCATGGCGCATATGAACCCGATGGTGCCCCATATACGTATGGGCGGGAAGGCTTTGATCGTATCGCAGCCCGCTTTGGTGAGTGCGTTGAATGCAACAGAGTTGGCAAGTCCGATTGTCGGCATGAAGAATGCCACCGACAATGTGTAGAGGGTGAAGAGCGGGCCGAACTGAATCTGGTCGGCAACGAGGCAATATGTTCCGGCGAGAGCCATAAACACGCCAGCAAGCAGATGCGAGAGGCTGAGCATGCGCTGAGCCTGTATCCAGCGGTCGGCAATGATGCCGATTACCGACGGCATGAACAACGATACGATTCCCTGGATGGCATAGAACCAGCCGATCTGTTCCTGCAGGCCGTTGCGTGCGAGGAAATTGCCGAGAGATGTCAGGTAGGAACCCCAAACTGCGAATTCCAGGAAATTCATTATGGAGAGACGAAACTTCAAATTTTTCATTGGAGGTATGATTTTGGGTAATTGTAGATTTTGTAAAAGTTTAACTTGTGTGCTGTTTGCAGCCGGATCAGATGGATGGTGGCTGCTGGTTTGACCGCTCTGTCAGTATGGCTTTTATACGGGCGGCCAGTTCATATTCTTCATTCTTAATGTGTTCCTGCATCATTTTGTTTAGTTCGCTGTCGCTTTTCGACCGCAGGCTGTCTTCGGGTGAAGTGGCGGTGTCGGTATCAGTTGCCGTTGAGTGTTCCTCCTTTATTTCTATGATGAATCCTGTTTCCTCAAGGATTTCGGGAGTGGTGTAGATTGGAGCCTGCGTGCGCATGGCGATAGCTATGGCGTCGGAGGTGCGGGCATCGAGGACTACTTCCTTTCCGTAACGGTCGATCAACGTGAGCTCAGATGAGAAAATCCCGTCCTCGAACTTATGGATGAACACTTCCTTCAGTTCAATGCCGAACCCATGTGCCATTGAGGCGAAAAGGTCGTGTGTCATGGGGCGGGGTGGGATAATGCCTTCCATTTTTATGGCGATAGCCTGTGCTTCAGGGGCGCCGACAACCACCGGTATGCGGTACGGCCCGTCGGTCTGAGCCAGAATCAATGCATATGCACCAGATTGGATCTGGCTGTAGGAGATGCCCATCACCCGCAGGCGGATGCGTTTCCCGTTATCGTTGTTCTGATTGCTTGTTGGCATTTCGTTAATAGGTGGGATTTGGGCGGTCAGTGGTAGCAGGTGGTCACACCACTATGTTCCGTCCGGTTATTATGCCGCTTCCGATGCAGAGCCGGCTGTCCTTGTCATAAATCACTCCGAACTGCCCCGGCGCTATTCCCTGCACTTTTTCGTCCGATTCAATCACATATTCCTTGTCGGAAAGGTGTGTGAGCCGTGCGTGGGTGAAATTGGGGGCGTGCCGGTTCTTGAACGTTATCTCTACATTCTGTGCTCCGGAGGGCCAGGGATTTTCGGTGATGAAATGCATCTCGTCGAGGTGGAGGGTGCGGCCATACTGCTTTTCGCAGTCGTAGCCGTTGCTCACGTACACCACATTGTCGTGCACGTTTTTCTTCACCACATACCAGGGGCCGCCGCTGAGGCCAAGTCCCTTGCGCTGGCCGATGGTATGGAACCAGAATCCGTTGTGCTCGCCGAGTTTCCGGCCGGTCTCTATCTCAATGATAGGCCCTTTCTTCTCGCCGAGATGACGGCGTATGAAGTCGTTGTAATTTATTTTCCCGAGAAAGCAGATGCCCTGGCTGTCCTTGCGGTAGGCATTGGGCATGCGTGTCTCTATGGCTATCTCACGTACTCGGGCTTTGGGAATGGAGCCGATCGGGAACATAAGGTGGCTGAGCTGGTCATAGCTGATGCGGGCAAGGAAATCCGTCTGGTCCTTCACCGGGTCAACAGCCGTCGACAGCCATACCTTCCCGTTGAGTTCGGTTGTGGTGGCATAATGGCCTGTGGCGGTCTTGTCGAATTCATGACCCCAACGCTGTTCGAAGAAGCCGAACTTTATCATTTTGTTGCACATGATGTCCGGGTTGGGGGTAAGTCCGGTTTTTACGGTCTCGAGGGCGTACTCCATCACATTTTCCCAGTATTCACGGTGAAGCGACACCACATCGAACGGCAGATTGTAGCGCCGGGCGATGAACCGGCACATCTCTATATCCTCTTCGGCTGAGCAATCCCCCTCGTCGTTGTCCATTCCGATGCGTATATAGAAAAGGTGAAGGTCGTGCCCCTCCTCAAGCAGGCGGTGCACGGCCACGGCGCTATCGACGCCACCCGAAATCAATACGGCTATTTTCATCTTGTATGAAATTTATCGCGAAAGAGCCTGCTGATCACTGGGCTTTCATTTTGCTCCTGACCACATAAAATGCCTGCAGGAGGTTGTCAATATCGAATGTCTTGGAGAGAATTTCGTGTTTGCCGTTGAGATAAAATATCACAGGCGGGCGGCGCATGTCATATAGCTCATCGATGTCGGGGACGGCCCCTACAATCCATTTTTTGTTATAGGTGGAGGTCTTTGCCTTCCATTCGTCGGTTATCTCGCCGGGATAAATGCTCAATACCTTGATTGCATTCAGGTCGATAAGGTCGTTGAGGTTGGGGTCGGCTGCCAGGCGTATGCGGGCCATCTCACATTCGTCGCAGTCCGGGTCGTTGATGAACAGCAGCACATAGGCACGCTGAGGCAGGTCGCTGAGTTTTCCGGTTGTGCCGTCGGGTGTGGTGTAGGTAAAGTCGGGCGCAGTCATACCCACCTGTGAGTTTTCAAGCACCTTGGCCTGATACTCGAAGCGGGCTTTCTGCGCCTTGGATATTTTTCCGCTCTTGGCCACAGCCTGGGCAAACGGAAGATAACATTCATCGCATATGATATTGGCGGAGTCGGCATACAGGGCCCCTTCGGCAATCTCGGCGAGCGACAGCAGGTTCTTGGGATTCTTGTTCACCTGTGCCAGCAGCTCGTCGATCGATTTGTGAACCACATCCGCATCGGCATAGGGCATCAGATTGACATAATCGCCGAATGCCACACGGAGTTTTCCCAACGATGAGAATGCCGATTTCAGGTTTGCGCGTTTCCAGAAATTCTCGATGAAAAAGTTGGAGCGGTCGGAGAGTGTTTCCAGATTTTCAGGGATATTGGGATATTCGAACAGCTTGTCGGAAGTGGTCTGTGCGACTCCATTGCAGGAAAAGCCCAACGCGAGGGCCGCCGACAGGATGAGGGTCTTATAATTGTTCATTATGTGCATGATTGCGTGCTTGTTGTCACAAAATAACTCAGGCACCTGTGGGCCTGGCTGTAAAAAATGGTTTCGGGTTATTGCCTAATCTGCAAAGTTAGCGAAACTCACTTATATTAGCAAGCTGCAAGTGCCTGTGTTAAGATTATTTGATAAAAGAGGCTGTTAAGAGGCGGTATGCACTCATTGTCACCATTTGTGAATCCTTACTGCCACCAGTTGTGGAAGTGGTGAACGGGGCCGTGGCCGTGGCCGTGGCCGATGGTGTAGCGGCTGCCGGCCTCGATGGCTGCGGCTATGAAGTTCTTGGCATCGCGGGCGGCATCATCGAGATTCTTGCCATGGGCAAGTGCGGCTGCGAATGCCGACGACATGGTGCATCCAGTGCCGTGGGTGTTGCAGGTCTGGCTGCGGCGTGAGCTGAGTTCCAGTGTTTTGCCTGATTCCGCGTTGTAAAAGATATCAGTGAGAATATCGTCGTGCAGGTGTCCGGCCTTCAACAGCACCGACACATTGCCGCAACGTTCGGAGAGGCGTCGTGCAAAGTCGGGTAATGCTGCCTGATTCCGGATTTTCTCGCCAAGAAGAAGTTCTGCTTCCGGAATGTTCGGCGTTATTACGCGTGCCCGTGGAATCAGTTCGTCGCGCAAAGTGTCAACCGCGTCGGCTTCAAGGAGAGGGTCGCCGGAGGTTGCCACCATCACGGGGTCAAGAACGATGTTGCGCAGCGACGGGTACTGGTCGAGCGTGTGGCGCACGGCGCGTATCAGCTCAACGGAGTGCAGCATGCCGATTTTCACGGCATCGGCACCGATATCATCAAGACACGAGTGAATCTGTCCCGTGACGAACTGCACGGGAATGGGATGCACTCCAGTCACGCCAACGGTGTTTTCGTCCACCACGGCCACAATAGCGGTCATTCCGTAGCATCCCATGGCCGAAAATGTTTTGAGGTCGGCCTGAATGCCGGCGCCTCCGCTCGGGTCGCTTCCGGCAATCGACAGACAGCGACGGTAAGTGTTCTTTGGTGTCAGATTTTCCATGTCTCAAGATTGTAGGCACTGTCCCAGAACATCCATTCCAGACGTGTGCATGTTTTGAAAATAGCGGTCATCTCTTCGCGTATCTCATCGGAACAGTTGTCGGCAAGGGTGTCGCATATGTTGATTGCCAGGCGTGTGGCTTCAGCAAACGACTGGTCGCCATAGGTCTCGATCCATCGGGCATATGGATTTGCCGCGAGGTCACGACAATTGGCCAGGATATGCTCACCCACACGCTGGTACACCCAGAAACAGGGGAGGAGCGCAGCCGCTTCCACTTCAACCGGACGCATTGCGGCTGCAGTTTCCACTGATGTATAGAATGCACACGTGGGCGATACCGGCGGCAACGGCTCTCCATTCAGAAATGATTCGTGAAGGGCTTTTTCCACAGCTATGCCGTCGGATGCGAATTTGAGGAATGCGTTTACGTGCCGGGTGTCTGTGAGCCGTGAGGCTGTATGGGCTAATGAACGGCAGTAGCTTGCCAAATAATGGGCATCCTGACCGAGATAGAACAGGAATTTCTCGCGAGGGAGGGTGCCTTGCATAAGCTCGCGCACAAACGGCTGCCGGAGGATGGCTTCATATACATCTTCCACTGCTTTCCATGCGGTTTCGCTCCAGCGGGGGGATTGGGGGCTCATATGATAAAAAGTTTGTTGGGATTAGAATTCCATTAGTTCAAAATTCATGCTCAGCAGATTCATGCTCAGCAGTTTTCCGGCCAGGGCAGAGGGGATTCCGGCCAGGATTTTAAGGGCTTCGGCTGCCTCGATGCATCCCAATACGCCGGGGGTGGGACCGATGACACCTTCAGCGGCAGCTTTCTGCGAGAGCAGCAAGTCGCGGTCGGGAAACAGGTCGGCATATGAGAATGTGTTGCCCGGAGTGAACACCGACGCCAGGCCCGTGAATCCGCTTACCGAACCATAAATCCATGTCTTTCCGAGGGCGGTGCACACCGAATCGGTCAGATAGCGCGCCGCATGGTTGTCGGTGCAATCCACAATCAGGTCGTAACCGCTGAAAATTTCAGCGGCATTGTTTTCCGTAATGCCATCGGGATATGTATCGAACACGGTTGACGGAGCCATAGGTGCCAGGCGCTCATGTGCGGCCACGACTTTCGGTTTGCCGATGTCGTGGAAGGTGTAGAGCAACTGCCGGTGCAGATTGGATTCCGACACCGTGTCGTGGTCGGCAAGGCCTATGTGCCCCACACCCGCCCCGGTCAGGTACAGCGCCACCGGACAACCCAGTCCGCCCAACCCTATAATAAGTACGGAGGCAGCCGCTATGCGCTTCTGGCCTTCTGGCCCTATTTCAGGGAGTATGATCTGACGGGAAAACCGTCCGTCGTGGCTGTTTGTCATGGCGGTATGCATCGGTTCAGGCTGTGACATCGAAAACCTTGTCCCAGTCTTTCCATACCACTTCCATGCCGGCATTGCGTATGGCCTGTGCCACCTCGTCAGGCGTGCGCTCGTCGCTCACTGTAAACTGCTCCAAGGCAGTGGGGTAGGTGTGGTAGCCTCCGGGTTCGGTTTTGGAACCGGCACTCATGGATGTTGCCCCGAGGGTGCAGATGTTGTTGCGGAATGTGGGGAGTTCGCGTGTGGATACGGATAT
The DNA here is from genome assembly GCA_900540205.1 of uncultured Porphyromonadaceae bacterium. Taxonomy (GTDB): domain Bacteria; phylum Bacteroidota; class Bacteroidia; order Bacteroidales; family Muribaculaceae; genus UBA7173. The sequence goes on from UQER01000007.1 coordinate 11,843, forward strand.
ATCTACGTCGTGGTCGAAAATACGGAAGGCAAAGGTGAGTTGAGCCAGTTCGCGGTCGGACATAATCACGTTCGGCTGATAGCCGCTTGCCGATGCACGCATGCGTGGGAAGTTGACGCTGTATTTTGTTTTCCAGTATTTCTTACGCAGGTAAAGCAGATGTCTTGCCATCATGGTCACGTCAGTTCGCCAGTCCTCCAGACCGATGAGCACACCCATCCCGATTTTGTGCACGCCGGCCTGACCCATGCGGTCGAAGCCGTTGACGCGCCATTCAAAATTCGACTTCATTCCGGCGGGATGGTACACCTTGTACCGTTCGCGATGGTAAGTTTCCTGAAAGCACACCACTCCGTTCAATCCGTCGTTGACCAATGCGGCATATCCCTCGGTGGGGAGAGGCATCACTTCGATAGAGAGGTTGCTGAAATAGGGGCGGCACACCTTCAGCGCTTCCGACAGGTATTCCACACCGGCAACCTTTGGATTCTCGCCGGTGACAATGAGCAGATTTTCAAACGGGCCGAGTTCCTTTATGGCTTTGCATTCATCCTCGATCTGACTCGGGGTGAGGATTACGCGGTTGAATTTGTTGTGGCGGTTGAAGCCGCAGTACACACATGAATTGGTGCATGAATTGGTGATGTAGAGCGGGATGTACATGGAGATGGTCTTGCCGAAACGTTCGCGTGTGAGCATACGGCTCTTCAGGGCCATCTGCTCAAGGAACGGAGCTGCCGCCGGAGATATCAGCGCCATGAATCCATCTATGCCGGGATTGGGCGACGTCAGGGCACGACGTACGTCTGCCTCGGTGCACGCGTTGATGCGTGCGGTGGTCTCGTCCCAGTCATATTTTAAAAGTTCTTCTGAAAACATGATGAAAAGTCAAATCAGATATCCAGGAATGATGTGAGCGGGCTGCTGGCCACCGCGCAGTCCGATTGTTTGCCAAGTCCGGCCAGGTATGCCTGACGGCCTGCTGTGGTTGCCATGGCGAATGCCTTTGCCATTTCCACCGGGTCGGAGGCCACGGCGATTGCGGTGTTGACCAGTACGGCATCGGCACCCATCTCCATAGCTGCCGCGGCATGCGAGGGCGCGCCCAGTCCGGCATCAACTACCACGGGGACATTGCTTTCGGCTATAATGATTTCGAGCAGGTCGCGTGTAACCAGACCTTTGTTGGTGCCGATAGGGGCGCCGAGCGGCATCACGGCTGCTGTTCCGGCCTCTTCCAGACGTTTGCACAGCACAGGATCTGCCTGAATGTAGGGGAGTACGATGAACCCGAGTTTGGCCAGCTCTTCAGTGGCCTTGAGGGTTTCCACCGGGTCGGGGAGCAGATATTTTGGGTCGGGGTGGATTTCCAGCTTGATGAAATCGGTCTCGAAAGCCTCGCGTGAAAGCTGGGCTGCAAGAACGGCTTCGCGGGCATCGCGCACACCCGAAGTGTTGGGGAGGAGCTGGATGCCGTCGGCCTGGATATGCTGAAGCATATCGTCTTCCTGGGCTTCCATGTCGATGCGTTTCATGGCCATTGTGACCATCTGTGTGCCGGAGGCGAGGATGGCCTCTTTCATAAGCCGGTTGGAGCTGAACTTTCCGGTCCCGACGAACAGTCGCGATGAGAATTCGCGTTGACCTATGGTAAGAATATCATTCATGTTGTTAGGTTTTGAATTATTGTTGGAGTAGCTCCGATAGCTATAATAGCTATTGTAGCTATCGGAGCTATTATGATTTTAGAAAATGAAGCGGGCGGTTTCGGCAGCCGGGTCTTCGGCGTTGAGTATCGCTCCGGACACTGCCACCCCGTTCACACCCGTTTCCCGCAAGGCCGCTATATCGTCGGGCGTTATTCCGCCGATGGCCACAACCGGAATTGTTATGCCGGCCTCGCGGCATTGCCGCATGATGGTGCTGTAACCCTCGAGTCCCAGGATGGCGCTCAGGTTTTCTTTCGTAGTGGTGAAACGGAATGGTCCCAGTCCTATATAGTCGGCGCCGGCAGAGGCAGCCGACTGAATGTCGGCAAACGAATTGGCGGTGGCACCTATGATTTTGTCAGGACCGAGGATGGCACGTGCTTCTGCCACCGGCATGTCATTTTTGCCGAGGTGCACTCCGTCGGCTCCGGTTTCATCGACGAGATTCACATGGTCATCGAGAATTAGAGTGGCGCCGAAACGGTCGCAAAGGCCGCGCAGTTGGCGTCCTTCGGCGATTATCTCCTCTTCCGATGCATGTTTCATGCGCAGCTGAATCCAGCGGCAACCGCCGCGCAAGGCTTCGGCAGCGCCTGCCGATTCAGACCGGAAGCGGGTGTTGGTATGAGTGATGAATTGCAGCATGGATACGTTGAATTAGGGTTGTTTCTGACCGGTCGGCCCACAGATAGCCAAGCATGGCTGCTCCACCGAATCCCAGTTGGCGCAACTCATTGAAACGCTGGGGCGTTATCCCCCCAAGTGCTATTGTTTTTGCGCCGACACTGTTGGAGGCAGCTATCTGTTGTGGGGTGAATGCGGATGCATAGCCGGTCTTTGATATCGAATCGAAAATAGGGCTGAGGAAGCAATGGGATGTGAACGGCTGCCATTCCTCAAGTTCTTTCAGAGAGTGGCATGATCGACTGAGGATGCCCTGATAGCCCTCAGGCGGAGCAGGGTGCGCCGCATTGAGATGGATTCCGGTGCCGTATTTTACGGCGAGATGGTGGTGGCTGTGCAGCGACAGGCGTGGCCTGAGGTCGGGGTTTATGGCTTCGATGAGTTGTTCCATCTCTGCGCCTGTGGCATCCGGTTTGCGTATGTGTATCCGGCCGATGCCTTCGCGCAGCATCAGTTCAATCAGCCCGGCCTCGCCATCCACGGGTTCGGGGAGTGTTATACCAATGATTTTAAAGGAATCAGCCACCGCACACGGCTTTTATCACTGTTATCGAGTCGCCGTGGTTTACCGAGGTGTGCTCCCAGTCGCATTTCCGTACCACCTTATTATTTATGGCTACGGCAACGCCTTTGTCAGGGATGTTGCACGCATGCAGAACTGCGGGGAGGAGCACTGAGTCCCCCTCGAATGCGTGCGGTGAATTGTTGATTGTGATTTCCATGTCAAGTTTCCTTTCGTCGGTTCTAACCGAATCAAGTTCAGAGGGTGTAATCTCAGCCTCGGGAGAGGCACCCCGTTGTTCCCACAAAGTTAGGTAATTTATTCATAAAAATCACGGATAGGTTAAAAAAACATTATGGCACGAGGTTTGTTAATAAGATATAAGTAAATAAACAATAATTTCAAGATATGAATTTCAATAGTTTCACTATTAAATCGCAGGAAGCCATACAGAAGGCTCTGGAATATACGCGTGCTGCAGGGCAGCAGCAGATAGAGCCTGTGCATCTGCTGAAAGGGATTGTTTCCGAGGGAGAGTCGCTCGTGAAATTTATCTTTCAGAAGGTGGGTGCCAATATGGCAGTCGTAGGACAGCAGCTTGACCGAGAGATTGCCTCCCTGCCTAAGGTGAGCGGTGGCGAGCCTTATCTGGGACGCACCGCCAACGATGTGCTGCAGAAGGCTCAGGATATTGCCAAGAAACAGGGTGACGAGTATGTCACTCTCGAGGCGATGCTGCTGGCTCTGTTCCAGGTGAATTCGCCTGCCTCGACCATTCTGAAGGATGCGGGGCTGAGTGAGAAAGAACTGGAAAGCGCCATCGCCGAGTTGCGCAAGGGTAAAAAAGCCACCGACCAAAGTGCCGAGGAGACATATAACTCGCTGAACAAATATGCCATCAATCTGAATGAACGGGCGCGGGCCGGCAAACTTGACCCCGTTATCGGACGTGATGACGAGATTCGCCGTGTGCTCCAGATTCTGAGCCGACGCACAAAGAACAACCCCATGCTGATTGGTGAGCCGGGTACCGGTAAAACCGCCATAGCCGAGGGGTTGGCCCAGCGTATTGTCCGTGGCGATGTACCGGAAAATCTGCGCAGCAAGCAGATTTTCTCGCTCGACATGGGCGCACTTGTGGCCGGAGCGAAGTACAAGGGAGAATTCGAGGAACGTCTGAAAGCCATTGTTAACGAAGTGACACAGAGTGATGGCGAGATAATCCTGTTTATCGATGAAATCCACACGCTTGTAGGTGCCGGAAAGGGTGAGGGTGCTATGGATGCAGCCAATATCCTTAAACCTGCGCTCGCGCGCGGTGAGCTCCGCAGTATCGGTGCCACAACACTCGACGAGTATCAGAAATATTTCGAGAAAGACAAGGCTCTGGAACGCCGTTTCCAGAAAGTGATGGTGAACGAGCCTGACGAAATGAGCGCGATTGCCATTCTGCGCGGTCTGAAGGAACGCTATGAGAATCACCACAAGGTGCGCATCCGTGATGAGGCGATTATTGCAGCCGTGCAGCTGTCGGAACGTTACATCACCGACCGTTTCCTCCCCGATAAGGCCATCGACCTTGTTGACGAGGCCGCCTCGAAACTGCGTCTGGAGATTGATTCCGTACCTCAGGCTCTTGACGAGATTTCCCGCTTGATTGCCCAAAAGGAGATTGAACGCGAGGCCATCAAACGCGAGGGTGACAAGGAGAAAGTCCGCGAGATTGAAAAGGACCTTGCGCAGCTGCGTGAGGAGGAGAAGGAATTCACCGCCAAATGGAAGGCGGAGAAGGACCTCATCAACCGCATACAGCAGAACAAGATTGACATAGAGCAACTGAATTTCGATGCCGAGAAGGCCGAACGTGAGGGCGACTATGCCAAAGTGGCAGAAATCCGTTACTCCAAAGTTCAGGAAAAGGAGAATGAGAACAAAACCATCCAGGAGCAGCTCAAGATGATGCAGGGCGAAAAGGCCCTGATCAAGGAGGAGGTGGATGCCGAGGATATAGCCGATGTGGTTTCGCGTTGGACCGGTATCCCTGTGAACAAGATGGTCCAGAGCGAAAAGGAGAAACTGCTGCATCTCGAAGAGGAACTTCACGACCGTGTGATAGGGCAGGACGAGGCTATCCGCGCCATCGCGGATGCCGTGCGCCGCAGCCGCGCAGGCCTCAATGACCCGCGGCGTCCCATCGGCTCGTTCATCTTCCTCGGTACAACCGGCGTTGGTAAGACCGAACTTGCAAAGGCGCTGGCGGAGTATCTGTTCGACGACGAGAACATGATGACCCGTATCGATATGAGCGAGTATCAGGAGAAACATGCCGTGAGCCGTCTGGTAGGAGCGCCTCCGGGATATGTCGGTTATGACGAGGGTGGTCAGCTCACCGAGGCTGTGCGCCGCAAACCCTATTCGGTGGTTCTGTTCGACGAAATCGAGAAGGCTCACCCCGATGTGTTCAACATCCTGCTTCAGGTGCTCGATGACGGCCGCCTGACCGACAACAAGGGGCGCATGGTGAACTTCAAGAACACCATCATAATCATGACCTCAAACATGGGCTCGAATGTGATCCGCGACAATTTCGCCAAGATGACACCGGAGAACCGCGACGAGACAGTTGAAAAGACCAAGCAGGAGGTGCTCGATATGCTCAAGCAGACCATCCGTCCGGAATTCCTCAACCGAATCGACGAGACAATCATGTTCACTCCGCTTAACCAGCAGGAGATTGAGGAGATTGTGGGCTTGCAGGTGAAGGGCGTCCGCAAGATGCTTGCCGCCAACGGTATAACCTTGGAAGTGACACCGGCGGCATTGAAATTCCTTGCCGAAGAGGGTTACGACCCCGAATTCGGTGCGCGTCCCGTGAAGAGGGTCATTCACCGGCTGGTGCTCAACCGTCTGTCGAAGGACATACTTGCCCAGACTGTGGACCGCAGCCGTCCCATCATCATTGATGCCGACGATTCCGGCCTGACATTCAGAAATTAATCTATAATACTTAAGGGATATGAAAAAGTTTTTCAGTTATTTGCTTATCGCACTGCCGCTCGTGTTTATAACGACCGCATGCGACGATGACGATGATAAAGTGCCCAACGTAGGGGTGCAGTGCACTATTTCAGGTGGCGTTTTCAACGATGACGTGATTTATGTCGAGAAGGGAGAACAGCTTAAAATCGATGGTCTCACCCTCGTTAACCACACAGACCGTGACGCCGCGTTCGGAGCCGTGTCCTATTATTGGGACCACTATCTGATTGGTACCAATCCGTCGGCACCTTACGAGTTGATCATCGATACGGCCGACCTGCCACTCGGCAATCACCTGCTGCAGGCACAGATGCCTATCTATGTGGTGGATTACCCGATCTGCTGGGGTTATATACAATATGAAGTGTGCATCGTCGAGCCGGAGCAGGCTCCCGACGGCGACACTACCTCAAAAGTAGTGACCGGCATAATCAAGACCCAGGAATAATCCGGCCCAAGACCTGAAGAAATGGGCGGTGTGTCAAAATTCTAAATTTTGGCACACCGCCCTGTTTTTCGTCTGGATGGTAAGGGTGCTGTCAGGCTTTTTCCGACAGCTCGAGCCAACGCATCTCTTTCTCGTCGATCAATGCGGTCAGTTCAGTGTAGCGTTGCGATTTTTCGGCTATGTCGGCTATGGTCTCACCGCTGTTGAACAATGCGTCGAGCGCATCTTTTTCGGCATTCAGTGCCTCCAGTTCAGCCTCGAGTTGTTCAAATTCCTTCCTTTCCTTGAATGTCAGTCTGGCCGGGCGTTCCCTTGTAGATTGGGGCTTGGTGTCAGCATTGTCAGTGCGTTTGGCAGCTCGTTCAGCCTCCAGGGCTTTCTTTTCCGCATCCTGTTGTTGCTGCCACTGGCGGTAGTCGGAATAGTTGCCCGGAAAATCTTTTACCGATCCGTCGCCGGGGAGCACGAAAAGATGGTCCACGATATTGTCGAGGAAATATCGGTCATGGCTAACGACAATCACGCACCCTTCGAAGTCGGCAAGGTACTCCTCAAGTATACCGAGGGTTACAATGTCAAGGTCGTTGGTGGGCTCGTCGAGTATCAGGAAGTTGGGCGAGCCTAAAAGTACCGACGCGAGATAGAGACGGCTCCGCTCGCCGCCGCTCAGTTTGGCAATGAGTTTTTGCTGGTCGGCAGGTGTGAAAAGAAACTGCTGGAGAAATTGCGACGGATTCAGCCGCAGTTCACCTCCGTTAAGCACAATGTCGTCGGCCACATCTGTTATGGCTTCGATCACTTTCTTGTCAGGGGAAAAGTGCATGCCGTCCTGACGGTAATAGCCGAAGCGGACGGTGGTGCCTATGTCCCATGTGCCGCTGTCGGTGGCTACCTCTCCAAGCAGCATCTTTATGAATGTGGATTTGCCCACGCCGTTATGGCCGATGATGCCCACCTTTTCGTAGCGGGAAAAGATGTAGTTGAAATCGTCTAGAATTATTTTGTCGCCGAACCGTTTGCTTACGTGCGATGCCTCGAAGATTTTAGAGCCGATATAACTCGACTTGACATTCAGGCTCACATTGCGCTGACGCAGGTCGATGGCGGCGCGCTGCTTCAGGTCGTAGAAGTTGTCGATGCGGAATTTGGCTTTCCCGGCACGTGCCTGCGGCTGGCGGTTCATCCACTCCTGTTCTCGCCGGAGGGTGTTCTTCACCTTTGCCAGTTCGGCCGTCATGGCCTCGATGCGTTCGCGGCGGCGCCGCAGATAGTTGTCGTAGTTACCCTCATACGAGAAGATTTGACTCCGGTCAATCTCGATTATCCTTGTGCACACACGGTCAAGGAAATAGCGGTCGTGTGTTACCATCAGCAATGCCACACGCGAGCGCTGCAGGAAACTTTCGAGCCATTCAATCGACTCGATGTCCAGATGGTTTGTCGGCTCGTCGAGAAGCACCAGCTGCGGTTCCTCAAGAATCACTTTTGCCAGGGCCACACGTTTGCGTTGCCCTCCGGAGAGTTGTCCCACGGGTTTGTTGAGGTCGGTGATGCCGAGTTGCGAAAGCATCTGGCGGAGGCGGTCCTCGTAGTCCCAGGCATTAGCGGCATCCATCGCCTCGGATGCAGCGGCAATTCGGGCGTCGTCGCCCGATGCCAGAGCCTCCTCATATGTGCGGATGGCTTGTGTAACTGCGGAATCGGCCTGCAGGCAGGCTTCGGTCACGGTGAGGTTTTCGTCGAGTTGCGGGCTTTGCTCCAGAAATCCCATGCGAAGTCCGGAGGTGAATGTTACCGTTCCGCTGTCCACACTCTCCTGCCCGGCGATGCATCGCAGCAGTGTGGTTTTGCCCATGCCGTTTTTGGCTATCAGACCAATCTTGTCGCCTTCATTGATGCCGAACGTAACATCGGCGAACAGCAGGCGGTCGCCATAACTCTTTGTGAGATTCTCTATTTGCAGAAAACTTGCCATGTGTTGAAGTCTGTTTTATGCTTCAAAGTTAGCAAAATATTTGCAAACGCGAGGGGAGATGCGCCGCCTTGCCGCCGGCGCCCTGTTACATACTATATATCAACGCTCAGAACGAGATTATAATGGATTGAAGCCCTTCGGGACTGTTGCGTCGCAGATTTTCCACTCTCCATCAGATTCCGTCATGGAGAATGTGGTGGAACCCAAATGTCCCATGTCTTCCCAATTAACAAGAACTTTGTTGTCCTTGCGTAGTAGGATGGACAGCACTATTGAAGGAGTATCATCGCCATCCTGCATGCCCGACCTTAAAAGCCACGTTGCGTAACCGTCCGGGTCGTAGTCATTGGCTTTTTTCAGGCGCTGAATAAAATCGGCGGTGCAAATGTCCGCAATTTTGAAATCAGGGTCTTTGGCAGTTGCAAACACCAGGTTTTCATATAATTGCCGGATTCTTGCCTCAATAGTGGGAAACTGTTTGATGAAGGCACTTTCTTCGCCTCTTATAAATATAGCGCCCGGCTCTTTGAATGTTATCGGAAGGAAAAGGTGGAAGTTTTTCTTTTGGGGAGTATAATATTTAACGCGGAATTTAGGCATGGCATTCACAAGCCTTAGCGCCTCCTGATTGACAGCTTCGTTTTTGCTCGGGCGCCGAATAATCGTAGCGTCGCTGATTGAGCCGTCGGGATGAACAGTAAAACTAACAAATACTCTTTCGCTACCCTTGAATCCTTCGGGAATACGGATATTTTCATCAATCCATTCTTTGAGTTTTGCGTTGCCTCCGGGAAACTCGCAGCGAGGGTCAAGATTTATAAAATATTTGCGGTTTTCGGCTTTTATATGCGCAAGGTATCCGGGCGACACCGTAAAGAAGACAGCACGATTGCCATACTCGTCGTTTTTAATTTCAGCCGATTGAATGGAGTCCGGATGTACTTCATTTTCATATGCGAGCGGAATCCATTCATTATTGAAATAGAAGAATTCGGATTTAGTATCCTGTAGATTAAGAGGAAATTGAATTTCGCGGGCAATTGTGTCGTTCTCGCAGTTATTCTGCGCGAACGCAATGCATGCCTGACCGATAATCAAGGAAATTAAAAGCAACTTCTTCATATGGTATAAGGTTTTTATTTACCAAAATGTCGTGGATTAGTCGTAACCTTTTCGAACGCAAAGTTACAAGGGTAAATGTGTTTTTGCCTTAACAAATGTATAGACCACCTTATTTTTTGATGCTCGTGTCCGTAATTTTCGCCAGTTCTCGTCTGATGCGGCTGAGATGGTTGGGAGTAATCAGCAGGAAGGAGGATAGATCTTTCAATGTAACAGTCTCGACAATTTTGGGATATTGTTCACACAATTCCACATAACGCTGACGTGGCGACTTGCGGTAGAGATTGAGCAGCCGCATGAATACCATGTTGAACAGTGCTTTATATTCATCGAGCAGAGAAGGGGAAAGAGATTCCTTGAACGTCTTTAGCGGCACTCGTAGTATTTCGCAATCACATCCTGCGATGATTGAGAATTGAGAGTTTTCTCCGCGTAAAGACGAATGGAAATCTGTAATGAATTGACCCGGAAAGGCGAAATTAACCACTGCCTCATCACCCGACTCGTTAAGAGTCGCTACTTTGAAATAGCCCGACACCACAAGGGCGGCATAACGTGCGATTGTTCCTTGCTGGACAAAACGCTCTCCTTTCTTATAATGACATGGTGTTCCATTCTCGCGGCAAAAAGCCGTAGCTGCCGTGAGATCTAACAAATCAATATATGAGTTGAACTGTGCCATAATGAATTACAAAGTTAGCAAAAATTCTGCTTAATATGTATGCATCCCGCCGCTCGAACCCAATCGGGCTTCTGCAAAGCGGTTCGCAAATGCATAATTATGAAAAATATTCGAATAGTTGCTCTCTGTCCGTAATAATTTTGTATTTTCGCAAAACCATAGTAATGGAAATGACCGAGCAACCCAAATATTATCTTTTCATCGATGAGTGTGGTGATCATAACCTCGCAAAGTTTGACCCTGGCTTTCCTGTGTTTACTTTGTGTGGAATACTTGTGTCTAAACAAAATCTAAATGCACTGAATAAGGCATTTGAGGAACTAAAGAAGAAGATATTCGGTAACAAGGATGTCATTATTCATTCTGTTGACATTCGCAAATGGCGTGGCCCTTTCTCAATCCTTGCGGATAAATCCTTAAAAGAAGAATTTTTTGAGGGGATTGAGAAAATTCTTAGTCGACACAAGGCTTACGTAATCGTAAGTTGCACCATATTGAAAAAGCAACTCAGCAAGTTCTGTGTCAGAGGTGAGAAAGATGATGTATACGGCCTTTCGTTGTCGTATTTAATAGAAAGAAGCATATTCTGCGCCGACAATGAGATGCATGATGTACTGCCATCCATTTCGATTGTGGTGGAGCGACGAGGGAAGAACGAAGACAATAAGCTGCTTAATTATTATAATGGGTTGCGCAATCGTGGCACCAAATGGGTTACGGCTGACCGCCTCAGGGCAAGAATAAGTGATTTCGGTTTCAAAAATAAGAAAGACAATATCATAGGATTACAGATTGCAGATCTCATAGCGTATCCTGTAACAATCCATTTACTCTATCCCGAAAGAGCCAATCCGTCATATGAGGCGGTAAAACATAACATCTTTCAAGATAATGGTGTGTTGTTGGGTCAAAAAGTAATACCGCACTGAAATAAAAAAGAGCGGCCTTATAGCTGCTCTTTCCGACCGGGCGAAACCGATCCATAAAATCGTTGCTTGCGCAAGCGAAGTAGTTTCTTTTAGGAGAAACTATCCTTTATATCTGCAAAGATAGTAAAATATCTTGTACTCTGCAATATTCAAACACATAATATGATAAAAATGTTCTTGGTAGCTTCCAACGTTTTTGCGCATCGAATGTGGTCAATGTAGACCATACACGTGCAAGGCGGGGTTGCAGGATTGGTGAATGTTGGCTAACTTTGCATGGATGAACCCGGATAGCGGCATATGGCCGCCGCAGGGGATTGGAATTGCATTACCCAAATACTCAAAAATAGAACCGATGAAAACGCGTGATCAGCTTATAGATGATCTGCTCACACTTGCTTTTGCAGAAGATGTGGGCGATGGCGATGCCACCACATTATCAACTATCCCTGCGGATGAAATGGGCCGCCAGCAGCTCATTGTGAAAGAGGAGGGAATCCTGGCCGGAGTAGAAGTGGCCCGCAAGGTGTTTGAAAAATTCGACCCCGAGTTGAAAATGACTGTCAGCATTACCGACGGCGCGCATGTAAAGCCCGGTGATGTGGCTTTTGTGGTTGAGGGCCGTGTGCGCTCGTTGTTGCAGACCGAGCGTATAATGCTCAACATTATGCAGCGTATGAGTGGTGTGGCAACCATGACGCACAAATATCAGAGCCGCCTCGACGGACTGAAAACACGCGTGCTCGATACCCGCAAGACAACTCCCGGAATGCGTCTGCTCGAAAAGGAGGCCGTAAAAATCGGAGGCGGAAGCAATCACCGCATCGGTCTGTTCGATATGATTCTCATAAAAGACAATCATGTGGATTTTGCCGGAGGTATCCCGCAGGCAGTACAGGCTGCCAAAGACTGGTGTGCCGCCAATGGCAAGAATCTTCAGATAGAACTTGAGGTGCGTAACACCGATGAAATCAACCAGGCTCTGCTGGCCGGTGTAGACCGCATAATGCTCGACAACTTCACCCCCGAACGCACGTTGGAAGCTGTGCGCCAAATCCGTGCCTACAAGGCTCCGGAAGCTCAGCTCGCTTCCGATCCGCACTGCCACAACGGCGAGGACGTTGAGATAGAATCGTCGGGCGGCATCACCATCGATACCCTCAGGGCTTATGGCGAATGCGGCGTCGATTTCATCTCGGTCGGCGCACTGACCCACTCGGTCAAAGGTCTCGATATGAGTTTCAAGGCCTGCTGACGTTATAGTCTCCCTCGGTAACAAACGTTTAACCGCGTCCGTCATACATGATAGTATGTGGACGCGGTTTGTTAATTATCGGCGCGTTTATTATAGACGTGTAAACTCAGTCAATCAGTTCGGGGATGCGGGACTGGAGGGAGGCGAGGGAGGGGGCTTCCACATCGCTGCGGAGACGCACTTCGGAGGCAGGATTGGTGGTTGAGATGCCTATTACCTTGCAGCCGGCGCGGCGGCCGGATTCCAGGCCCTGATAGGAATCCTCGAATACAAGGCATTCCGAGGGCTTTACCCCGGCTTTCGAGGCTCCCACCAGATATGGCTCGGGATGGGGCTTTGAGTGCGTCACATCGCAGGCGGTGACGATGGCATCGAAGTGGGTGGGAAAATCGGGATGCTGCCGGAACAGGAATCCCATTTTCTTACTGTCGCTGCTCGTCACAATCACGGTTTTGAGGCCGGCGGCGCGCAATGCATCCACGAATTCCAGTGCGCCGGGAAACACGGGGTAGACAATTTCGTTCTCGAAATCGTGCAGTAGCCGGTCAACATCGGCACGCACCTTCGGATCGGGGAAATGTGTGGTGAGAATGTCGTTGAGAGTGGTGCCTTTTATGTCGTAGGCAAAGGTTGGAGAGGGCAGGTGATGCCGTTCGCCCACACGTTTCCAGAATTGGGTATATAATGTTTCGGAGTCGATGAGGACTCCGTCGAGGTCAAACAGTGCTGCTTTATACATTTTCGTGCTGTGGTTTCAAATCGGGCGCAAAGTTACAACTTTTAACACTATAAAACCGCCAAATAGAGTTAAATTTGCATTTTAATAATGTACGTATAACGGGATCTTACATGTAGCGACGCTCGGTCGGAGTGTCCGCATTCGTGTCTTAGAACAATTGCAGTCTGTGTCGGACGCTCCGGCCGTGCATCCCTACAAGTTCTATACGTACAGGTATTTAATCATATGACAGACAATAATAACACCATCGGCGCATCAGCCACCGCACCCAACAAACCGCCGAAGCGTACCGATCCCACAAGTCTGGGTACGCTTCCGATTGGCAAATTGCTGATGGAATACTCCATCCCGGCAATCATTGCCAGTGTTGCGGTGTCGGTATACAACATTGTCGACAGTATTTTCATCGGACGCGGCGTAGGACCCATGGCTATCGCCGGACTTGCCATTACCTTGCCGCTTATGAATCTTGTGATGGCGTTCTGCACGCTTATCGCTGCCGGTGGTGCCACGATTTCGTCCATTTTCCTCGGTCAGAAAAATGTGTCGCGTGCAACGGACGTAATCAACAACGTGATGACGTTCTGTGTGATTCACGGCGTGGTGTTCGGTGGCGTCACCTTGATTTTTATTGACCCTATATTGCGGTTTTTCGGAGCAACTCCGGAAACTATCGACTATGCGCGGGAATTCATGGAGGTGATACTCTACATGATGCCTGTATCATACGTTTTTATAGGACTGAACAACCTTATGCGTGCCACAGGTTATCCGAAGAAAGCCATGATTTCGGCATTGCTGTCGGTGGTGGTGAATGTGGCGCTGGCACCATTGTTCATCTACACATTCCATTGGGGTATTGCCGGGGCTGCCTGGGCCACCAACGCTGGCCAGTTCGTGGCGTTCATTTGGGTGCTGAACCACTTTTTCTCGAAAAAAAGTTATGTGCATTTCAATGCATCCAACAGTTGGTTCAACGGCTCCATACTCAAAAAAATCTATGAGATAGGTTTGTCGCCGTTCCTGATGAACGTGTGCGCCTGTGTAGTGGTGGTATTTCTGAACAAGGCTCTGCTTGATTACGGCGGAGCCGACGGCAATCTCGCCATCGGGGCATTCGGCATCATGAACCGTACCACAATGTTTTTCGTGATGGTGGTGTTCGGTGTCACCCAGGGCATGCAGCCCATCCTCGGCTTCAACTACGGTGCCAATCAATGGGCGCGAGTGAAAGATACGCTCTACAAAGGTATCTGGATCGGTGCGGGTATTACGTCGCTTGGTTGTTTCCTTACAGAGGTATTCCCCGATGAAATAAGCCGTCTGTTCACTGTTGATGAATCGCTCATCGCCATAGCGCGTGAGGGATTCAGGGTCTATGTCATCTGTTATCCCGTTGTTGGGTGTCAGATTGTGATTCAGAACTTCTTCCAGTCCATCGGCAAACCGCAGATTTCAATCTTCCTGTCGCTCACCCGTCAGCTTATTTTCCTGCTCCCGTTCCTGTTGCTGCTCCCCAGATATTTCGGAGTGGAGGGCGTGTGGATGTCGATGGCCGGAAGCGACCTGCTGGCGTTCATTGTGGCGGTAATCACTATGGTTATCATGCTGTCGCGTCAGGAGCGGATACTCAAACGGATGGGGCCGGTGTGATAGCAGTGATATTGTTTTTGTTAACAGCATTCATAAGGATATACAGATGGCTACTGAAACTTTGGAAATGAGAGTGACCCCCGATGTGGCATATGTGCCGCTGCGCCTTCAGGCGGCGGTATCGACCCGTCTGGGTGTGGATGTCAACCGTATCACGCACATTCAGGTCAGACGACGCTCCATTGATGCCCGGCAGCGCAATGTTATGGTGAACCTCTCGCTTGAAGTCTTCATCGACAGCAAACCTGAGGCCAACCTGCTTGATTTACCTGCATTGCCCTCGAAAGGGTGTGTGGCCGGCAAACCACAGGTTATTGTGGTGGGTGCCGGTCCTGCCGGACTGTTTGCGGCTTTAAGGCTGATAGAGCTTGGCCTGCGGCCGGTGGTGCTTGAACGGGGCAAAAGCGTGGAAGAACGCAGCCGCGACATGGCACGCATCTCGCGTGAGAACATCGTTGACCCCGATTCCAACTACTGTTTCGGCGAAGGAGGTGCCGGTGCATATTCCGATGGCAAACTGTATACCCGCAGTAAAAAACGCGGTTCGGTGGATGCGGTGCTTAAATGGTTCGTGGCGCACGGAGCCTCGGTCGACATACTTGTGGATGCACATCCGCACATCGGAACCGACCGGTTGCCGCAGACCATACGCAACATGCGCAACACCATAATAAACAGCGGGGGAGAGGTGCACTTTTCCACGCGCGTGTCGCGCATCATTGTGGATGGCACCAAGGTCACGGGAGTGGAGACCTCCGAGGGCACATTATACGAAGGACCGGTAATTCTGGCCACGGGTCATTCCGCCCGCGATGTCTACCGCCATTTGCATTCAGCCGGAATCAGGATTGAGCCCAAGGGGATTGCCGTTGGGGTGCGTCTGGAGCATCCGCAGCAGCTTATCGACCGCATACAATACCATAATCCCGGCGGACGTGGAAAGTATCTTCCGGCGGCGGAATATTCGATGCTTACAAGAGTTGACGGCCGCGCCGTCTATTCATTCTGTATGTGTCCAGGCGGATTCATCATCCCGGCCGCTACAGAACAGGGCCAACTGGTTGTCAACGGCATGTCACCTGCCTCGCGCGGCACGAAGTGGGCTAATTCCGGCATGGTGGTCGAGGTGCTTCCCGAGGACCTGCCGGAGTATGACGCCTATGGCCCGCTGAAGGTGATGGCATTTCAGGAAGATATCGAACATCGTTTTTCGGCCGATGCCGACGGCTCACAGAATGCACCCGCACAGCGAATGCACGATTTTGTAAACGGCAAGCCCTCTGCATCGCTTCCTGTCACATCGTATGCGGCCGGTATCCATCCTGCCCGCATCGACAAACTCCTCCCGCCGTTCATCGCCTCGCGACTGCGGAAAGGTTTTGCCGAGTTCGGACGGAAATCACGCGGCTTCCTCACCAACGAGGCATGTCTGATCGGAGCCGAAACTCGCACCTCATCGCCGGTGCGTATACCCCGTTGTGACGACACGCTGCAGCATGTCGAATTGGCCGGCCTGTATCCATGTGGCGAAGGAGCAGGATATGCCGGCGGTATTGTCTCCGCCGCCATCGACGGCATCCGTTGCGCCGAGGCCGTAGCCCAGGTGATTGCGTATGGCAAGCCAACGTGATTGCTGCTGGAAAGTGATTGTTAAATATTTAATGAACAGGAGTGGGAATCATTCCGGGTCGGAGTCGTCGGCTTTGGCGAAGGCAAGCATCTGGCGGTACTCTTCCCACTCCGGATCCTCGAACGCCTCGAACTGGAGCGGCAATGTGGGGAACTGAGCCAGAGCTTCGTTGAATTTGCGCTGAAAAATGTGCAGGCTCAGGGTGTAGAACAGAAGAGTCCGCTCTCCGTCGCCGGTGTATATTCCCGCCAAAACGGCCACAGGGTCAGCTTTGAAGGCTGACTCAAGTGCTTCGGTCACCTCCTCCATCAGTTCGCTGTCCGCTTCCGACGGCATCCCTTTTTGCGCTGCCGTATATGGCCATGACACTTCAACGCGAAATTTAAAGCGCGGATTGTCAATGAATTTGTCTATTCCGGTGCGGATTGTGCCCATAACCAGATTGCCGGAGGAAGTGCTCTCGAAAGGAGCTGTGAGCCATGTAGCCATAGTAGATAGAATTAGTAGAATCAGAGTGCCGGCGCCCTATGTGAGCCGTTGCGGCAACCCAAAGTTAGCTAAATAATTTAAAACCCTGCGGACAAAACGGGGCTAATGTGAAAGAAAACTTGCTCAAATATTGTTAACTTTGCAATAACTATTCCATTACGGTTGCATGATGGAAATATGGCAATCGTTATTTCTCATAAAAACGGACACTTATACCTTGATATATCCTGATTCATTTGAAAAGAAAATCGGTTTTGATGCCGTGCGCCATGCACTTGCATCGCATTGCGGCAGTCAGATGGGACGCGTGCGCGTGGATACCATGGCTTTCAGCAGCGATAGCGGAGAGGTGAAAAAGGCGTTGCGTCAGACGGCTGAGATGCTTGCCATCCTTTCGGCCGGCGAGGCTTTGCCGCTGCGGAACATGCACGATCTTGCGCCGGTGCTCAGGCGCTGCCGCATTGAGGGCGCCTCGATTTCGCTGGACGAACTTCAGAAGCTGCGCCAGTCACTGCAGACCATATCCGACCTTGTGTCGTTCTTTTCTTCCCACACCATAGGTGACGGGGAGGATGCCGTTCCGGAATATCCCGAACTGAGTGCGCTGTGTGCAGGCATGGCGGTGTTCCCCGCCGTAACGAGGGCAATCGACCGTGTGATAGACCCTGCCGGAAACATGCTTGACAACGCTTCGGCCGCACTGGCGAAAATACGTGCCGACCTGCAGCGGGTGCGCAGTTCGTTAGGCTCAATCATGCGCAGGGTGATGACGCATGCCATGGAGCAGGGCACACTGGAAAAGGACGCGGCGCCCACCGTGCGCGACGGTCGCCTCGTGCTCCCTGTGGCCCCGATGTACAAACGGAAAATTCCGGGAATCGTGCATGACGAATCGGCCACCGGTAAAACGTGCTATATCGAGCCCGCCGAACTCGTGGAGGCCAATAACCGCACGCGTGAACTTGAACTTGAGGAACAGAGGGAGATTCTGCGTATACTCGCCGAATTTACCGGATTTTTACGTCCGGATATACCCGCGATGCTCGGCAGTTACGACATCCTCGGCCTGATTGATTTCATAATGGCCAAGGCGCTCTACGCTCGTCAGACCGATGCCACGCTGCCTCATGTTTCCGACGGGATGGAGATGGAGTGGTATCATGCCGTGCATCCGGTACTTCTGGAATCGTTGCGGCGCCAGGGAAAGGAGATAGTGCCGCTCGACATAACACTTACAAACCGTGACCGCATACTGGTTATATCCGGCCCGAATGCCGGTGGCAAGTCGGTCACGCTCAAAACCGTGGGCATTGTGCAATACATGATGCAATGCGGCATGCTTCCATGTGTGTATGAAAACTCACATATGGGATTTTTCTCCGATATCTTCATTGACATTGGTGATGACCAGTCGATTGAGGACGATTTGTCGACATACAGTTCGCATCTGCGCAACATGCGTTTTTTCCTGTCGAACGGTGGTGTGTCCACGCTCATACTCATTGATGAATTCGGCGGGGGCACTGAGCCTCAGATAGGCGGCGCCATAGCGCAGGCGTTGTTGAAAGAGTTCAACAGAAAAGAGATGTGGGGAATTGTGACCACACATTATCAGAACCTGAAGAAATTCGCCGACGATACCGACGGACTTGTGAACGGTTCGATGCTCTACGACCGGCAGCTGATGCGGCCGCTGTTCAAACTGTCGATAGGCCATCCCGGAAGCTCATTCGCCATAGAGATTGCCCGTAAATCGGGCCTTCCCGCCTCTATAATCGACGAGGCGTCGGAGATTGTAGGGAGCGACTATGTGAATATGGACAAATACCTGCTCGATATTGCCCGTGACCGGCGTTACTGGGAGAACAAGCGCATGGCCATAAGGCAGAAAGAGAAAAAGATAGAGCAGGTGCTTGAGCGGTATGAAACCGATGCGGAGACGCTGCGCACCAGTCGCAGGGAGATTCTCGCCGAGGCGAAAGAAGAGGCCCGCAAGATTCTGGAGGGGAGCAATGCCGCCATTGAACGGACCATCCGTGAAATCCGCAATTCGCAGGCCGACAAAGAGCGTACGCTTGAGGCTCGCCGCAAAATGCAG
Source organism: uncultured Porphyromonadaceae bacterium (assembly GCA_900540205.1). Taxonomy (GTDB): domain Bacteria; phylum Bacteroidota; class Bacteroidia; order Bacteroidales; family Muribaculaceae; genus UBA7173. The sequence goes on from UQER01000007.1 coordinate 30,797, forward strand.
CAGGTGAAGGAGGATATCATGGAGCATAAGGAATCGGCAAACAAATTGCTCAAAAAAGCTCCGAAAACACGCAAAAGTGCAGCTGCACCCAAGCCGTCAGCACCGTCCGCTCCCATTGCAGTGGGCGATAATGTGAAACTCGACGGCCAGGGTACTCCCGGAAAGGTGCTTGAAATTCAAGGTAAGTCGGCAACGGTGGCGTTCGGCATGCTTAAAACTAACGTGGCCCTGTCACGGCTTCAGCGCACTCTTGCCCAGGCGCCGAGCGGACAGAAAAGTGCATCGTTCGTGTCGGATGCAACAAGCGCCGCCATGCGCGACAGGCAGCTGCAGTTCAAGCGCGAGATAGATGTGAGAGGTATGCGCGTCGACGAGGCCATTCAGGCTGTGACATACTTTATCGACGATGCCATCCAGTTCAATCAGGGTGAAGTGCGCATTCTGCACGGCACCGGCACAGGAGCGCTGCGGCAGGCCCTGCGGCAATATCTTGACACGGTTCCCGGGGTGGAATCCTATCGGGATGAACATGTGCAGTTCGGTGGCGCGGGCATAACAGTGGTGCAACTCGGTTGAAAAAAATGCAGCTTTAGCGCTTTTTATTATCCTGATTGTTATAAATTAAAAAACTAATATATCACAACTAAAAAATATTCAAATATGGTGATTCAAAGATGGCAAACATTGTGGCTGTTGGTAGCCGTGGTTCTGGTGGCGGTGTTCTGCTTTGTGCCGATGGCACTTGTCACAAGTGACGCACTCAATCCCGACAGTGCCACATTTCTGAATCCGATTGATGTCCCGGTGTTGCTGGTGGTCAACGGAGTGGCGGCTTTGCTGTTGTTTATCGCGATTTTCCTGTACCGCAACACACGCCGGCAGAAGGTGGTGACACTCGTATCCATGCTTATGCTTGTCGTGGCTATGGTTACTGAAGCTCTGATTCTGTTTGGATGGAACGGCGTGGAAAGTCGTGTGGAATGGCTTGGAAGCATATTCCTGTTGCTTGGAGCTCTTGCTTTTGCAGCGCTCGCTTACAGAGGCATAGTGCATGATGAACGGTTGCTGCGTTCTGCCGACCGTCTGCGCTGATTGCTAAGACTAAAAACGATGCCCCCGGAACCTGTCGGTTATTTGACAACGGTTCCGGGGGCATGATTTTTATGCAGACGTATACTTACATTGTGGTTTGCGATAATTTCGGCTTGAGGTAACGGCCGGTATAGCTTTCACTGCATGCGGCCACATCTTCGGGCGTGCCCTGGACAACAAGAGAACCTCCGGCTTTTCCACCTCCCGGTCCGAGGTCAATGACGTGGTCGGCACATTTTATCACATCCATGTTGTGCTCGATGATGACGACCGAATGCCCGTTGGCTATAAGACGGTTGAACGAATCCATGAGCAGGTTTATGTCGTGGAAATGCAGTCCGGTGGTCGGCTCGTCGAAGATGAACATTGTGGGCTCGCTTTTTTCGAGCGACAGGAAATATGCGAGTTTGACACGCTGGTTCTCGCCGCCGGAAAGCGTGGATGAAGATTGTCCGAGTTTTATATATCCCAGGCCGACGTCGCGCAGCGGTTGCAGACGTTTTATGATCCTTTTCTCAATGGCACCTTTCCCCTCCGAGAAAAACTCAACGGCCTGATTGACCGTCATGTCAAGAATATCATATATGTTTTTCCCGCGATATTCCACATCAAGAACGTCGCGTTTGAAGCGTTTGCCTCCGCAAGCTTCACAAGGGATGGTAATGTCGGCCATGAACTGCATCTCGATGGTTATCGTGCCCTCACCCTTACATTCCTCGCAGCGTCCGCCCTCGGTGTTGAAGGAGAAATAGGCAGGCGTGAAGCCGAGTTGCTTCGCACTCTGCTGCTCGGCAAACAGCGCACGGATTTCATCATATGCCTTGAGATATGTGGCGGCATTCGATCGGGTGGATTTGCCGATAGGGTTCTGGTCGACGAATTCCACTGCGCGGATGCGGTGAATGTCGCCGGTAAGCGATTTGAATGCCCCCGGAGCATCGGCAGCTTCGCCAAGTTGTCGTGAAAGGGCGCGGTAGAACACATCCCTTATCAACGTTGACTTTCCGGAACCGCTCACACCGGTCACAACAGTCAGCACTCCGAGGGGTATTTTCACATCAATATCCTTCAGGTTATGCTCACGGGCGCCTGAAATGCCGATATAGCTGCTCCATTTACGCCGTTTTGCCGGAACGGCAATCGACAGGTCGCCGGTGATATATTTTGCCGTAAAGCTGTTCTCCGCATGGCCGATGTCTGCCAAAGGCCCGGAATAAACTATTTCACCACCGAGACGTCCGGCCTGAGGCCCAACATCCACAATCCAGTCGGCAGCTTCCATTATCTCCTCGTCATGTTCAACAACAATGACAGTGTTGCCGAGATTTTTCAGCTTTTTGAGCACCGAAATGAGTTTCTGTGTGTCGCGCGAATGCAGGCCTATGCTTGGCTCATCGAGGATGTACAGCGAACCCATCAGCGACGATCCGAGCGATGTGGCGAGATTTATGCGCTGGCTTTCACCGCCGGACAGCGTTGAGGAGAGGCGGTCGAGGGTCAGGTATTCAAGTCCGACCTCCACCATTATGTCAAGCCGATTGCGGATTTCGGTGAGCAGACGTTTGGCAACCGCTGCATCATGTGAGTTGAGCTGCAGGTTGTCAAACCATGTTTTAAGTTCTGAAACCGGCATTTTCACCAGTTCCATGATTGTAGTGCCGTTGACCTTGACGTAAGATGCCTCTTTGCGGAGCCTGTCGCCGTGGCATTCCGGACACAAGGTCTTGCCGCGGTAGCGGGCGAGCATCACACGGTACTGCACCTTATATTGATTTTGCTCCACCATCCTGAAAAATCCGTCGATACCCTCGAAGCCATGACCACCGTGCCACAGCAGGTGCTTCTCGGCAGGGGAGAGGTCGGCATATGGCCTGTGGATAGGGAATCCTGTCTGGGCGGCCGTGTGGATGAAGGCACGTTTCCATTCACTCATCTTCTCTCCGCGCCAGCAAGCCACGGCATCATCGTAGACCGAAAGTGCAGGATTGGGAATCACGAGTTGTTCGTCAATGCCGATACATTTGCCGAATCCTTCGCAACGCGGGCATGCGCCGAACGGGTTGTTGAAATTGAAGAGCAGGTCGCTGGGCTGCATGAACGAGATTCCATCTGCTTCAAAGCGCGTGGAGAATTCATGGCGGTGGATTCCGTCAGCTCCCCATGCCACCAGTACAAGAGCATTGTCACCTTCATAGAAGGCAGTCTGGGCTGAATCGGCAAGACGGCTTTTTTCATCGGCATCCTCGTTGACCGACAGGCGGTCGATCAGCAGTTCGTAGCCATCTGCATCGGTGGCGGCCGATGTCGGCACGTCGTCGAAATTGATGAAAGAACCATCGCGGTACAGACGCGAATATCCCCCCTGACGCAGAATGTCGAGATGCTGGGAGAGTGTCCGTCCCTCCGGGATGATCAATGGAGCCACAACGGCGATGCGGGTTCCCGCAGGATAGGCATAAGCCGCATCCACAACATCCGTGACTGAATGCTGCCGCACCTCTTTGCCGCTGACGGGCGAATATGTGTGGCCCACACGGGCGAACAGCAGCCGCAGATAATCATAGATTTCGGTTGAAGTCCCGACAGTGCTGCGCGGATTGCGGGTGTTCACCTTCTGTTCGATTGCTATGGCCGGTGGCAGTCCCTTGATGTAATCGGCCTCAGGCTTGTGCATCTTTCCGAGAAACTGGCGTGCATAGGCCGAAAGGCTTTCGACATAGCGTCTCTGACCTTCGGCATATATCGTGTCGAAAGCAAGCGAGGATTTGCCGGAACCTGAAAGTCCGGTGATGACGATAAGCCGGCCTCGCGGCAGCACAAGATCCACGTTCTTGAGGTTGTTGACCCGGGCGTGTTTTATGATTATGCTGTTGGCCGATGAAGCTTCGTCGACGGCAGGAGCCGGTGTGGCAGTGGTATTTGTTTTCAAAACCTTATTTATCTAAAAGTTGAAAAAAGGGAGCTGATTGCCCCCGAGGTCCGCACCATGGCGGACTGTTAACTTACAAAGTTAACGATTTCCGCTGATAAAAATATCAAAAGGGGTTCCGTGCGATATGATAAACAATACCTGCTTTAAGCGATATAAGAAAATTTAGGTAATAATAACATGAATGCCGCCTGGATTGATTCGTTACGTTTTCCCGTTATTCAGTTATTTATATTATGTCCTTGAGATGGTTCTTATCACTCTACAAGGGTTGCCTACTGCAAGAGAATATGGAGGTATATCCTTTACCACCACACTCCCGGCACCGATAACGCAGTTATCTCCTATGGATACGCCAGGGAGTACGGAGACTCCCGCGCCAATCCATACGTTGTCTCCAACGGTGATGGGACGGGCATATTCAAGACCTTTATTGCGCTCGACCGCATCTATGGGATGGCCGGCCGTATAGAAGCCGCAGTTGGGAGCTATAAACACGTTGTCGCCGAATGTTACCGGCGCCTCGTCGAGGATGACAAGATTGAAATTGGCATAGAAATTATTTCCTACACGGATATTGTAGCCATAATCGCAGTAGAACGGCTGCTCGATGAGCAATCCTTCTCCGGTGCCACCAAGGATTTGGCGTAGCAAAGCCATGCGGGCATCAGTTTCATGAGGACGCAACTCGTTGTAATTTCTGCATAATTCTTTGCATTCCAAGCGCTCGGCGATAAGAGCGGGGTCGTTGTTGGCATCATATATCATGCCGGCAAGCATTTTATCCTTTTCTGTCATACTTGTATATAACCATTCGTTTGATTAACTTTACAAAATTAACAAGCTAAACACTAACAGGCAATGGTCAGAAATAACCATTTTGCAGAAAACAGGAAAACACTCGACGGATTGCTCCGTTCTGAAAACAAGGCTGGCCGGGGGATTCCTTTGTCGGAGATTATAGTTAGCATGCGTTTCTGGGCGTGCACCGTCAGGAAATAATCGGCAACTTCAGGTAAAGAATACCCACGAAGCCTGCCGGATAGCAAAGTCAATGGGGATGCTTTAACTTGCTTTTTCGTGCTCTTGTCAGTTCGATTGCCTCTTTGCCTGTGACACTATCAATGTCAATTCTTACGATGCAGACCGTCTTAATAAATCGGGCGATCTCTGCATCCGGGTCAATACCGGGGCTGTATTTGTCGCTCAGCAGTCGCAGTGCCGCTGTTTTTTCTTCGGTTGATACCACCATATGAGCCTTACCGAACACTATCACGCTGCGGAAATATGAGGTAAACTCTTCGGATATGATATCATCTTTATCAACTACACACAACGAACATTTGGGATTACGTTTGAGGGCATCTATCTTGTGTCCCTGCGCAGCTGAATGTAAATGAATCGAAGTTCCGTCATATACATAGTTTACAGGAACGGCGTAAGGATAATCATCATCACCTGCAATCGCCATAACACAATACTTGCCGTTCCGCAAGATCCTCTCTACTTCTTCAGCAGGCAGTTGCTGCCTGAATCGTCGCATAGTCCGTGCCATCATGCCAATACTTTTAGTCCGACGATTGAAAGGATAAGGGTGGTTATGAAGAAGATGCGCCAAAATGAAGCCGGTTCGTTGAAAAAAATAATGCCTACAATGACTGCGCCCACGGCTCCGATGCCTGTCCATACGGGATAGACCGTGCCGATAGGCAGTCGCTCCGCCGCTTTTGCCATGAGATACATACTCAGTGACAGCGTGGCAAGGTATCCGATCCACCACCAGAAGAGTTCCTGACCGGCAGCAGTCTTGGTCTTTCCAAGACAAAATGTAAAGCCGACTTCCATAAGCCCGGCTAAGATAAGAAGAATCCAGTTCATGACTGACTGTATTTTAGTTATCTTGTTCGAGGGCTGCAAGTAATCGGCTCGTTGGTTGCGCAAGTAAGATTCTCGGCGTCTCCTTCTAAGGTTTTTGCAAAATTACTAAAATATTCCCGTTGGCGGAATATTTTTAATTCAAAGCTGAAACAATACGGTGGTAAAATCATTCGGTTGTGAATTTTAACATAATCGCCTTCATAATCGGCAATGGGCTTTATCATAGACCTTGGCAATGCAATGTGGAAGAAATATATTGTTTTTCGGAAACTAAACGGCAATTGCAGGCGTTATTCAATAAAACGAAACAGAAAAATCCATAAATCAGAAACTAACACCCAAAACTTAATTGTATTATGAAGAATCTTGATATTGTACTTGCTGTGATAGGCGGTGCTCTGGTCGGAGCTTCGCTGGGCTTGCTTTTCGCACCTGAAAAAGGCGAAGATGTACGTGGCGAAATAGCAAAATATCTAAAATCAAAAGGTATCACCCTCAAAAAGAACAAACTTGACCGTCTGGTTGAGGAACTGAAAGAGGAAGTAGCCGATGCGGCCGTTGAGAAATAAACAGTACGAACAACAAAAAACAACAACTGAAAATGAGAAGTCTGAATCTGCTTTACGCTTTTCTTGGTGGAGCCATCGTGGGTGCGGGAGCCGCCCTGCTTTTTGCCCCGGAGAAAGGCGATGAATTACGTGGCGAAATCAAGGAACTCCTTAAAAAATACGGCATCTGCAAATGTACCAAGCAGGAGGAGATAGAGGAGCTTGTTGACGAAATCGCTGCCGAGATCAAGAAATAACGTATCGGCATTGCACCACGCGGCAATGGGCCGTGTGCCGTGTGCCTAAATAGCCAGAGGCCGGGATGCGCCTGAGAACCACCCGGCCTTTTTGTTGTAACAATATCTCATTGTCACTTATACCCTAATTCATCAGAATGAAATCATCGGGAACGTTTACAACTATCAAGGATCTGATTTTACGTCTGGCATCGCTATATGTAGAGAATGCCAAGCTGAACATTGCCGAGAAGCTTACTCTTGTGCTTTCTGCCGCACTGTTGCTTATTGTGGCACTTGTGCTCGGAATATTTGCATTGGCATTTTTCACCGGAGCGGCACTTGAGGCGCTCGAGCTTGTGATGGATCCGTGGTTATCCTATCTTATTATGGGGTGCATTTTCGTCGGGTTGATAATCGTTGCGGTTGTGTTGCGCAAAACGCTCTTTGTTAATCCTATTGCACGTTATTTAAGTAAAGTGATATTTGATGAACCGGCATGATTGCCGATGAAATCGGTATTCCTGTGTCAATATTATTCATATGACAATGACTGACAGAGACAAAAAAATTCAATACGAGCACTCACATCCGGCTTCTGCCGACACGGGTGGAAGACTGGATTCCGGGAAAGGCATGCTTGATACGCTTGAAGGGAAATCGAATTTCAAGGGGTACACGCTTGATGAGCTACGCTACAGGCTGGTGGTAAACCGCCTGAAAATAACAGTAACTCACGATAAACTGATGTTGATGACTTCGCCTAAAATGCAGAAAAGCGCTAATTCCATATCGGAATACGTAAGCGGATTCAATGCTTTTTTCAAATATGTGGATATTGCGATGGTGGCGTATGCCATCACCAGGCGAGTGGCTTCGGCAGTGCGTTTCTTCCTGCCAAAGCGTAAAAAGTAGTGGACGGATTGCGCTAAAAGCGTGGAATTTCGTTAAATTTGTCGGGTAAAACGAAACCAAGCCGACAATGAACAACTATATTGAGGCCAGGATAGAACTTGGCTATGTGGATGCCAATGCATGTTGTGAGCCGGATTTGACCACGGCCTCCGACATGCTTTCGGCGTTTTTAGGAGAAATCGGGTTCGAGAGCTTTGTATTTGAGAACAATGTGCTCACTGCCTATGTGAGGTCGGAGGCGTTCTCTTCTGAAGCTTTTGCCGAGGTTCTTGACCAACTGCCATTGCCGCAGGTCACATTGAGTGCTGAAACAGAGGAGATAGAGGGCCGCGATTGGAATCACGAATGGGAAAAGAATTATTTCCAGCCTATAGTGGTGGCTGACAGATGTGTGATACACAGCACGTTCCATACTGATTATCCGAAATGCGAATATGACATAGTGATTGACCCCAAGATGGCTTTCGGCACGGGGCACCATGCCACAACTTCTCAGATTATCGCGCAGCTGCTCGAATTGGACCTGATCGGTAAAGCTGTGGTGGACATGGGCACCGGTACCGGTATCCTCGCCATTCTCGCAGCCATGCGAGGCGCTGCGCCTGTTGTAGCCATAGAGATTGATCCGGCAGCTGAGGTTAATGCGCGTGAGAATATGGTGCTTAACCATCAGGCCCAAATTGATCTCCGGTTGGGCGATGCTACGATGCTTGAGGGTTGCCGGGCGGACGTGTTTATTGCGAACATCAACCGCAACATCATTCTTAATGATCTTGAGGCTTATGCAGCTACGTTGAATCGTGACGCAATCATGATTCTCAGCGGCTTTTATGAAAGCGATATACCGATGCTGGAGGCGCGTGCAGCCGCATTCGGGCTTGAATATGTGCGTCATACCACGCAGGGCGACAATTGGGCTTGCCTTGTTTTAAGAAAGATGGATTAATATTTATACTGCAGATCCAGCATATGTCTATCTCTTATAAATACAGCAGAATCGCCGGTCTGATAGGTTGGATGTTCATAATGGCAAGCATCTCCTTTAAGGCATGGTGTGCCGACCCCGCCGTGAATCCGGATTCCATGAACGAAACCTCTTCGCAGACTGTGACACCAATGCTTCGTTCGCCGGGCCACTTTACATGGGGCGTGGACATCTCGAGCGGTGTCGACCTCACGGAAAACGATATGACAATGTTCTCGTTGGGCGCAGGTTTCGGATACAGGGGAGGATGGTTGCAGTTTGCCGGCGTGGGAGCCTCAATCATATCGATGATGAACAATTCATCGCGCTGTTATCCGGTGTATGCTGTGGTGCGGACTTCGTTTTCTTCCCGTCCGCAACTGTGCTTTATGGAGTTAAGAGGTGGAGTATCGTTCAATTCCATTCTTGAAAGTAAATCGCAGTCAGGAGCCTATGTCTCCGCCGGATGCGGCATAACGTTGGCCCGCAGCCGTTCTTTCTCGTCGTATATTATGGTGAGGGGTGTAGTCATGCCTGTCAAAGGTGTCTTTGAGGATGAGGCTATGAACTTCCGTTATACTTTAGGTTTTGCATGCATTGGACTGGGAATCGCTTTCTGATGGCCGACAGTATGATTTTAATAAGTTTTCGACAGCATAACATTGATTTTAACAATGGGGACATCTGCATTTGAGGAAGAACTGGCAAGGTTGGAGGCGGGTGAGAAATATTTTGCCATGCATCCCGGTTTTGGCACTATATTGAAGATGGTACATGCAAAAGTGCATGAAATCAATACCATGCAAATTGACGATATGGAGAAAGTGGCCGACCTGTGGCGGCCTCTTCTTGGTCATTGCGGGCGTGATTTTCACGTGAACAGGCCGTTCTGTTTCGATTTCGGCAGTCATATAAGCATCGGTGACAATGTTTTTGTCAATTTTAATCTCACCATTCTTGACGAGGGGAAGGTTTCCATAGGCAACAATGTGTTCATCGGACCGAATGTAAGCATTTTCACTGCCTGCCATCCTCTTGATCCTGAAGAACGGAATAGCGGCGTTCAATGGGCTTTGCCTGTAACCATCGGCAATGATGTCTGGATAGGGGGAGATGTGACTATCCTGCCCGGGGTCAAAATCGGTGCAGGAGCAACAGTTGGCGCCGGCTCTGTGGTTACGAAGGATGTACCGCCGCGTTGTGTAGTGGCAGGCAATCCGGCAAAAATTATCAAGCGGCTGTGATTGCAAAGTAATTCTGAAGAACGTTATCGCTGACATTCGGAATCCCCAATAATTAATTCCAGTAATGAAAATCGGTGATGCGGACGTCACATCCACATCACCGTTTTTTTAGGGAAGTATTGTTGTAGACGGAATGATGTTATTCTCAGAACTTGAAGAATTCCTTGGCATTCCCGTAGGCAACTTTCGCCACTATTTCATTGCCGATAAAGTCAATCTCGGAAGCGGGCAGCAATCCTTGTTCGATGTCGTTGCCGATGAGGTTGCAGAGTGTGCGTCTGAAATACTCATGACGAGGATATGAAAGGAATGAACGGGAGTCGGTGAGCATTCCGACAAAACGGCTCAGCAGGCTGAGATTCGACAGGGCGGTGAGCTGACGTTCCATACCGTCCTTCTGGTCAAGGAACCACCATCCGGAACCGAACTGTATTTTGCCTGCGCCGTAACGTCCGTCCTGAAAGTTCCCTATCATGGTTGCCACAAGTTCGTTGTCACGCGGATTGAGGTTATAAATGATTGTGCGTGGCAACTTGTCCTGACTGGCAAGACGGTCAAGGAAACGGCTCATGTTTTCGCCTACAGTGAAATCTCCGATTGAATCGAACCCTGTGTCCGGTCCGAGCAGCTTCATCATCCTGGAATTGTTGTTGCGTAAAGCTCCATAGTGGAACTGTTGTGTCCAGTCGGATTCATGGTCCATAATGGCGAACTCAACAAGCATGGCCGATTTGAATCTGGATATTTCGCCATCGGTCAGCATTTGTCCGGACATTACTTTTTTGAACGCCGCGTCAACTTCTTCCGGGGTATAATTGTCGGCATAGAACCCCCCGATGCCGTGGTCGCTCAGACGGCAGCCTACCGATGCGAAAAAGTCGTGCCTTTTCTGCAATGCGGCTATAAGGTCTGTAAATCCGTTGATTTCCATGTCTGCCGCTTCTGCAAGCTTATGTATGTAGGCTTGGTAGTCAGCAGGATTCTCAACGGCCATCGCCTTGTCTGGGCGCCATGTAGGGAGCATCTTGACCTTAAATCCGTCTTTTTTCGCTTTGATATGGTGTTCGAGTGTGTCCACCGGATCGTCGGTGGTGCATACGGCCTCCACATTGTAATGCATCATAAGTCCGCGTGCCGACCGCTCAGGCTGTTGCAGCATGGCGGAACAATGGTCGTATATTTCACGTGCGGTGGCAGGAGAGAGGAGTTTCTCAACGCCGAAAGCCGTTTTAAGTTCGAGATGGGTCCAGTGATACAAAGGGTTGCGCATAGTGTACGGTACAGTCTGCGCCCATTTCTCAAATTTTTCCCAGTCGGAGGTGTCTTTTCCGGTAATGAACCGCTCCTCAATGCCGTTTGTACGCATGGCGCGCCATTTATAATGGTCGCCTTCCAGCCATATTTTGCTGAGGTTAGGGAACACGTGGTTGTCGGCCACATACGATGGGTCGAGGTGGCAATGATAGTCGATAATCGGTTGTTTTGCCGCGTAGTCATGATACAGACGCTGAGCAGTAGGCGTTTGTAGCAGGAAATTTTCGTCGTTGAAGTTTTTCATCTGGTGAACATTAAAGGAAATGGTCGACAAATATAGCGATATTCGTTGAAAACGGAAAGCGAAAGGCGGCTGTAGGGTAGGTGGTTCAGCTGTAAACAGATTTACCCGGGTGGAATACACACTTCATACCACATGCGGCATCAACGGAAAGCTGTTGACCATAGCATTAATGTGTTTTCATATGGGACGTTTTCATAATAATAATTTTAAAAAAGTTGCAGAAGTGCATGAAAAATGATGCCCAATCGATTAAAAATAGTTATATTTGTGAATGTTTATCCTGCGGTATTTTCCGCAACAGGATTTGTAAACCGTCATTAGCATGAAAATCATACATCCCCGCATATTTTTTATCTGTATCATTCTGGCTGTAGCTGCAAATGTGACGAAAGCAACGGTGCTACGTCAGGATGAGATAGCCGACAGCCTTACCTTGCGCCTTGAACGGACCACTACGGCTGCCGACAGTATCGCGATTCTGACAGATCTGGTGGACCTGCGTCCTAAGGTCATGCGCGATTCGCTTTGCCGGATGATTGTGCATGCCTCGCTGATATCCGGCAATCAGGCAGCAGGCCTTGACGCATTGCGCAATATGGCCAATGTGCATCTGCGCAGCGACTCTCTGCTTGCGGGCGACCTGGAACTGGCGAAACTTTTTCCTGAGTCGGATGATAAGGCTGAGACCATTACTTTTATCCGTATGATCCGGAATCTGAACAATGTGCGTTATTGCACGCCGAAACAGAAGGAGGAAATGTTCCGGACACTTTTACGGGAAGCAAATGTGGGGCCGGGCAACAATGTTTATGACAACATCGTGATGCTTCACGCACTCAGTTTGTTCATTGGAGAAATCTCACAGGGTGAGTTGCTGTCGAAGTACCTTGATCAGCTGGGCAGCCTAATTGAAGGCTTGCGCCCGGAGGCGTATGCATTGCGCAATTGCTACTATGTGCAGGCTGCATTGGCATACGCTGACAATGAGGAGTATAAAAAGTCGATCGATGTGGATACCCGTCTGCTCGGCGTAATAGCTGACATGGAAAAGGGAAGTGTGGGTGCGCGACGCAAATACAGGGATTACAGCGGCAACAAATATGTGGTCTATACACGTTTGCTGTCCAATTATCCGCTTCTGACGAATGAGGAGGTGGAGCGCTATTACAAGGGAGCGATGACAATGGTGCAGACCGATTCATTGTCGGCTACGACGAACCGTGTGTCGATGCGTCCGCAGATCTATTATGCAATGGCGCATAAGGATTACCGTCAGGCGGTGGACCTTCTGAAAAAATATATCGATTATCCTTACAACGCCCAGACTCGCAGGCTGCTGTTAAAGCTGATGATTGAAGCCGCTGATGCCACTGACGATAACGAAGCTCTTCTTTATGCATCGCGGCAGTATAATAAGATTCTGGAAGAGACGCTTGAACAGCGCAATCAGGAAAAATACCGTGAACTGCAGATTGTGTACGACATAAACAAGATGAAGGCCGATCATACCCGTGCCTCGATTGAAATGCAGCACAAAATGACTGTGGTGGCATGGTCGGCAGCCGCCATACTTCTGATTCTGCTGGTGGTGTCGCTGACGTTGTGGGTACATTCCAAAAAGCTTGCCCGCAATCTTGCCGGCACCAATGATGCCCTTCGCGATGAGAGTGCGAACCTGCGTAATTCTCAGGCTGATCTTGTGGAGGCCCGCGACGAGGCTCAGATGGCAAACCGTGTAAAATCAGACTTCATAAAGAATATGAGCGGCGAAGTGGCAGTGCCGTTGCACACCATTGTGGAGTATACCAATCTGATTGTCGATTGTTCGGATGCCGGCATGAAACCGTACCTCAAACGTTTTGCCAATCTGGTAACACTGAACGCGGAGCTGTTGAATACGATTGTCAACGATGTGCTGAATCTATCGGAAATAGATTCCAATACGATGAGTGTCAGCTTTAAACGCGAAGTTTTGCAGCCTCTGTGCAAGGTTGCGGTTGAAAGCGTGCGCCATAAGGTGAATAAAAACGTCCACCTGCAACTCGCCGACGGGTTGCCCGAGCTGTCGCTGCGTACGGATTCGCGGCGACTGATGCAGATATTGGTGCAGTTGCTGTCGAATGCATCCAAGTTTACCTCACAAGGAAGCATCACTGTCGGTTATGATGTAGACGAGGAGGCGGAGATAGTCAATATATATGTAACCGATACGGGCATTGGCATTTCGCCCGACAAAGCGGATGTCATATTCGAGAGATTTGTAAAGCTCGACCGTTCATCGCAGGGCGTCGGCATCGGATTGCCAATAGCGCGGCATATCGCAAGGATGCTCGGTGGAGATGTCACGCTTGACACCGGCTACACGGGGGGCGCCCGATTCGTAATCAGTCTGCCTGTCGACTGAAATGCAGCTTCATTTGTAGGACTCCGGTGAACGGCGCCCCCGATTTTCGCCGCCGGATAATTCTGTCCGGGGTGCTATAGATTGATTGAATCTGAGAACAGCGTGCGGTTACGCAACGAGCGGCCAAGGGTAATCTCATCGGTGTATTCAATTTCATTGCCCACCGCTACACCGCGTGCGAGTTGCGTTATTTTTATGCCATACGGTTCGAGACGCTTATAGATGTAATAATCGGTGGTGTCGCCTTCCATGGTGGCTCCGAGCGCGAGAATCACCTCCTTTAATTTCCCGGATGCGGCGCGGACAACAAGTGAATCGATCTGCAGCTTGTCCGGACCGATGCCGTCGATGGGGGAGATGACCCCTCCGAGCACATGGTACAGCCCGCGGTATGACCCTGTGCGTTCGAATATAATCACATCCTTTACATTCTCGACTACGCAGACTGTTGTCTCGTCACGGCGCGGGTCTGAGCAGATGGCACATGTCTCGGTCTCGGATATGTTGTGACACACGGAACAGTATTTTATCCCTTTCCGCATGTTGATTATGGCCTCGCCCAGATTTACGGATGTTGACACATCTTCGCGCAACAGATGCAAGGCAAGTCGGAGGGCTGTTTTCCGGCCGATTCCCGGCAGGTGTGATATTTCGTTGACGGCGTTTTCAAGCAGTATCGAGTCGAATTCCTGAATCATAGAGTCAAATATGAAATCTGCATCAAAATTACGGATTTTCCGTCTATTTGGGATGGGTTTAACCGTGTTTTAACCAAAGTTTCCATCCCGTTGCATCCCAATAATGGTTTTCATATTAGGTTTATGGCGCATCATGCATTGCATTTTCAGCATAATTTAGCTAAATTTGCAGCCGAAATTCCGGTCTCTGTCCGGGCGGATAAACCGCGCTGATGTAGAGGCATGTGGAAAATTCAATGAAAGAAAAATGGAAATAATCAGAACCGTCGACCGGCTTCGTAAAGCAGTGGCGGAAGCCCGTGCAGAAGGTAAAACCATAGGACTTGTGCCCACTATGGGCGCGTTGCATGAAGGTCACATGTCGTTGATGCGCCGTGCACGCGGTGAGAATGACGTTGTTGTGGCCAGCGTTTTTGTAAATCCCACACAATTCAACAACAAGGAAGACCTTGCCACATATCCCCGTACCGAGGCGGCTGACTGTGAGAAGCTTGAGGCAGCAGGAGTGGATATCGCCTTCATCCCTTCGGTTGAAGAGGTGTATCCGGAGCCGGATACGAGGCAGTTTGCACTTGGCGCCGTGGCCGAGACAATGGAAGGCGCCATGCGTCCGGGGCATTTCAACGGCGTGGCCCAGGTGGTGAGCAAGCTGTTTGCCATGGTTGAGCCTACACGAGCCTATTTCGGTGAAAAGGATTTCCAGCAGATTGCCGTCATACGGAAGATGGTTCAGCTCGAGGGCTTTGATATCGAGATTGTGGATTGCCCGATATGCAGGGAATCCGACGGTCTTGCCATGAGCAGCCGCAACACCCGTCTCACTCCTGAGCAGCGTGAGGTAGCGCCGGTTATCCACCGTGTGCTGAGCAGCAGCGTTGACTGGGCCAAAGACCATACGCTTGCCGAGACCAAACGATATGTGACAGAAGAAATCAATTCCTACCCCCACATGGAGGTGGAATATTATGAGATTGTCGATCCTCTGACCATGCAGCCCCTTGAATCCTGGGATTCCCCGTGCAACGGGCGTCCTGTCGGTTGTGTGACGGCGTACTGCGGTAAAGTGCGTCTGATTGATAATATCAGATACTGAATTTAATACATATAAGCGGCCACAACGGCTGTAACTTTTAAACACAATTCCACCGGCGTTATGATGCAGGTTGAAGTATTGAAATCGAAAATCCATCGTGTCACGGTAACTGAGGCACGACTTGATTATATAGGTAGTATAACCATTGACGAGGATCTGATGGATGCCGCCAATATCATTGCCGGCGAGCATGTCTATATCGTTGACAACAACAACGGCGAGCGTCTTGAGACCTACGTCATCCCCGGTGAGCGCGGTTCCGGCGTAATCTGTCTGAACGGCGCGGCAGCACGCAAGGTGCTTCCGGGTGATATTGTCATTATCATGTCCTACGGCCTTATGCCGTTTGAGGAGGCAAAGACATTCTGTCCGAAGGTTATATTCCCAGACACAGCCACCAACCGTCTGGTGTGAGATGGTGGCCAGCGTTTTCTTATCTAATTAATCATCCCCAAAATCTAACAGAATAATCACATGTTTGAGAACCTGAGCGAGAAACTTGAGCGCAGTTTTAAAATTCTCAAGGGTCAAGGCAAGATTACAGAAATCAATGTTGCGGAGACGCTGAAAGATGTGCGCCGCGCGCTGCTTGACGCCGACGTCAACTACAAGGTGGCGAAAACATTCACCGATACAGTAAAACAGAAAGCTTTAGGACAGAATGTAATCAATGCCATCAAGCCGCAGGAACTGATGGTGAAGATTGTCCATGATGAGCTCGCTACCCTGATGGGCGGTGACACGGCTCAGGTGAACCTGTCGGGTAATCCTACGGTGATTCTTATGTCGGGTCTGCAGGGTTCCGGTAAGACCACGTTCTCCGGAAAGCTTGCCAAAAAGCTCAAAAGTGAAAAGGGGAAGCGGCCTCTGTTGGTGGCATGCGACGTGTATCGTCCTGCCGCTATCGACCAGCTTAAGGTGCTGGCCGGTCAGATTGATGTCCCGGTCTATACCGAGGACGGGAATAAGAACCCGGTGGAGATTGCGAAAAACGCCATATCATATGCCAAAGAGCACCATCTGGATCTGGTGATTGTCGATACTGCCGGACGTCTGGCTGTCGACGAACAGATGATGGATGAGATCGAGGCCATAAAGAAAGCCATCAAACCGCAGGAAACCCTCTTCGTCGTCGATTCGATGACCGGTCAGGATGCGGTCAACACTGCCAAGGAGTTTAATGACCGTCTGGATTTCGACGGAGTTGTGCTCACAAAGCTTGACGGTGATACACGAGGAGGTGCGGCCCTTTCAATCCGTACGGTTGTCACCAAGCCAATCAAATTTGTGGGTACCGGCGAGAAGCTTGACGCCATCGACCTGTTCCATCCCTCGCGTATGGCCGACCGTATTCTCGGCATGGGCGACATTGTATCGCTCGTTGAAAAGGCACAGCAGCAGTTCGATGAGAAGAAGGCCCGAGAGCTTCAGCGTAAGATTGCCAAGAATGAGTTCAACTTCAACGACTTCCTGGGGCAGATCCAGCAGATTAAGAAGATGGGTAACCTGAAAGATCTGGCCGCCATGATTCCCGGCGTGGGCAAAGCGCTCAAGGATGTGGAGATTGACGACAATGCTTTCAAGGGCATCGAGGCAATAATCAGTTCGATGACCGAAAAAGAGCGTGTGAACCCCTCGATAATCAATGGCTCCCGCCGCCGTCGCATCGCCGCAGGTTCGGGCACTTCGCTGCAGGAGGTAAACCGTCTGCTCACCCAGTTCGAACAGACCCGCAAGGTGATGAAGGCAGCCACATCGATGAAGAATCCCATGCAGATGATGCGCAATATGCGCCGTCGCTGAAGCCGCCAACGCTTTTCTTCAATTTACATTTCTACAGACTTAATTTATTTCTAATATAGCAACAATATGGAACTGATCGACGGAAAAAAAGTCGCAGCTGAAATCAAGCAGGAGATTGCTGCTGAGGTGAACCGGATGATTGCCGAGGGCAAACGCCGCCCGCATCTTGCCGCCATTCTTGTGGGACACGACGGCGGAAGCGAGACATATGTGGCAAACAAGGTGAAAGCCTGCGAGGAATGCGGTTTCACATCGACACTGATTCGGTTTGAGGATGATGTGACCGAAGAGACCCTCCTTGCCGAGATTGAGAAGCTCAACAATAATCCTGAGGTCGACGGTTTCATAGTGCAGCTTCCGCTGCCGAAACATATCTCCGAGCAGCGGCTTATCGAGGCCATCGATTACCACAAGGATGTCGATGGTTTCCATCCGATTAATGTCGGTCGTCAGTCAATCGGGTTGCCATGTTTCCGCAGTGCCACACCTGCCGGCATAATGACGCTGCTTGAACGCTACGGCATCGTTACTTCGGGTGCCAACTGTGTTGTTCTCGGCCGTAGTAACATCGTTGGCAAGCCTGTGGCATCGCTTTTGATGCAGAAGGCGAATCCCGGCAATGCCACGGTGACCGTATGTCACCGCGACACAAAGAACCTCAAGGAGATATGCCGCAATGCCGACATCCTGATCGCTGCAATGGGGCGCCCGAATTCAGTTACCGCAGATATGGTGAAGGATGGTGCCGTGATAGTGGATGTGGGCACTACGCGTGTGCCCGACGCATCGCGCAAAAGCGGTTTCCGTCTTTGCGGCGATGTCGATTTCGAGGCTGTGGCACCTAAATGCTCGTACATCACCCCGGTTCCCGGTGGGGTAGGGCCTATGACCATCGTTTCGCTGATGCTCAATACTCTGCTGGCCGCCAAACATGAGGTGTATGCCTGAGGCACTGCATATGAATCCTTTCTCTCCGTTTGAATCATCTTTCCGGCAATGAACGAGGCTATTCTGGCTATAGTGCTGAAACTGACTTTGGCGCTTACCGCCGATGCGGAGGCTACACTGATTTTTGCCGGGGATGCCATGATGCATCAGGCGCAGATAGATGCCGCCAGAACCTCGACAGGAGGGTATGATTATTCAGGGTGTTTTCTTCCTGTACGCCATATAGTGGAGGATGCTGATTATGCTGTGGTGAATCTCGAGACACCGTTGGGGAAGAATCGGTTTACAGGCTATCCCTGCTTCAATGCTCCGGTAAGTTATGCCGAAGCCCTGAAGGAGGCGGGGTTCGACCTTTTTCTTACGGCCAACAATCATACTCTTGACCGCCGCGACGCCGGACTTCATCACACAATCACGGCGCTCGACAGTCTTGGCGTGCCGCATATCGGAACGTATCACGATGCATCCAGCCGTCAAAAGAATGTGCCGTTTGTAACAACAGTCAAAGGCTTCAAAATCTGTTTCCTGAATTACACTTACGGAACCAACGGCATCCCTGTTCAGAAGGAGGCTGTGGTGGATTATATAGACCGGGATAAGATTGCCGCTGATGTCAAAGCAGCGCGTGAGGCCGGAGCGGAACTGATTGTGTGCTGCATGCATTGGGGCAACGAATACGAGTTGCTCCCGGCATCTTCACAAAAATCGCTGGCTGAATTCCTGAAATCACAAGGTGTTGAACTGATTATCGGGGGGCATCCGCACGTGGTGCAGCCTTACCGGATGTTTACCGATACGGTGAGCGGACGGAAGGGGGCGGTGGTGTACTCGTTAGGTAATTTCATCTCCAATATGAAGACACGTGACACACGCGGAGGAGCCTTGGCCTGCGTGAAACTCCGTCGCGACAGTATCGGGACGGCGGTGGTAGATACAGTGCGCTATGAGTTGGTCTACACTGTGCCTCCATCCGGCCGCCAACGGAATTTCGTGGTTTATCCTATCGACAGCGTGCCGGCGCAGTGGCGTCAGGGTGCTTCTGCATTCCGTTCCGCCCTGAAAAAATAGTTTTGAACACCCCCGGCTGAAGTAGAGTCAAGTGGCATAACGCATAACGGTTGATAATGTTGATAATCGAAATGTCATGTCGGTAACTGGGCCGGTCGGGCAGATGCAGTGACAAATATTTTCGCTATATTTGCATGAGAATATGTAACGCTGCCCGCATGGAGGCTGCAATTACAATCATATAACCACTTCCCGACAACAATGCCTTTCCCATCCCAGACTGATAGCCCACAGCGCAACTTTACGCCCAGACAACCGAAAAAAGACTCAATGTACGACACCGGCGGACGCCTTGCACCTCGTGATACTGAGGTGGAAGAGGCTGTGCTGGGTGCGCTCATGCTTGAAAAGGATGCCTATACAACTGTCTGCGACCTGCTGAAGCCGGAAAGCTTCTACGATCCGCGGCATCAGTTGATTTATACAGCCATACAGCAGCTTGGTGCAAGTCAGCAGCCTATCGACATGCTAACCGTCACCGAGCGCCTGCGTGCCAACGGTGATCTTGAGAAGGTCGGCGGCCCCATTGTCATATCCCAGCTTACCGCCAAGGTGGCTTCTGGTGCCCATGTGGAGTTTCATGCGCGGATTGTGGCTCAGAAATATCTGGCCCGCGAACTGATAAATTTCGCATCCGACATAGAAGGGAAAGCCTTCGATGAGAGCAATGACGTGGACGATTTGTTGCAGGAGGCTGAAGGGAAACTGTTTGAGATTTCGCAGCGCAACGTCAAAAAGGATGTAACGCAGATTGATCCCGTTGTGGCCCAGGCTATCGAGCAGATTGAAGCCGCGGCAAACAGGGAGAGTGGTCTATCTGGTCTTGAGACCCAGTTCCACGAGCTTGACAAGCTGACATCCGGCTGGCAGAACTCCGACCTCATCATCATTGCCGCCCGTCCGGCCATGGGTAAAACGGCCTTTGTGCTGTCCATGGCAAAGAATATGGCGGTGAATGTGAACACTCCGGTTGCCATTTTCTCGCTTGAAATGAGCAACCTGCAGCTGGTGAACCGTCTTATAAGCAATGTGTGTGAAATCGAGGGTGAGAAAATAAAGAGCGGACGCCTTACCGATGCCGACTGGGACAAGCTGATGAGTGGTGTCAAGGGACTGTATTCCGCGCCTCTTTATATAGATGATACCCCTTCGCTGTCGATTTTCGAACTGCGGACCAAAGCCCGTCGTCTGGTCCGGGAGCATCAAGTCAAGATTATAATAATTGACTACCTTCAGCTCATGAACGCCTCGGGTATGAAGTTCGGTTCGCGCGAGCAGGAGGTCAGCATGATTTCACGTTCGCTGAAACAGTTGGCCAAGGAGCTTAACATACCTATCATAGCACTTAGTCAGCTCAACCGTTCTGTCGAGACCCGTGGGGCCGACAACCAGAGCAAGCGTCCGCAGCTGAGCGACCTCCGTGAGTCGGGTGCCATCGAGCAGGACGCCGATATCGTATGCTTCATTCACCGTCCGGAATATTATCTGCACAGCGGCGAGGATGCCGAAGGCAACGACATCCGCGGTCTGGCCGAATTCATTGTGGCCAAGCACCGTAGCGGTAAGGTGGATGATGTGAAGATGCGTTTCGTGAGCCGTTTTGCCCGTTTCCAGAATTGGGATGAGAATACCCTGACCACACGTCATATAGTGGGTTCGCGTCTTAATGGCGCCGGTGACGAGCAGGGTGAAGCCCCCGACCCGTTTGCCGGAGCGCCAGCACCTTTTTCGGGCGGAACCGCCGACATTACTTCCGATGATGGAGCGCCTCCATTCTGATAACCCTATAATATCTTTAATAACCCATATATAGTCACCGGTTTACATAACCTGCTGCAGAGATGAAGACAATCGACAGAGAAACAGTGCAACGCATTCTCGACACGGCCAACATTGTGGAGGTCGTGAGTGATTTCGTGCATCTGCGCAGGCGTGGTGCGAACTATATCGGGTTGTGTCCGTTCCATAGCGAACGCACCCCTTCGTTCTCCGTGTCTCCCTCCCGTGGAATCTGCAAGTGTTTCAGTTGCGGCAAGGGGGGCAGTCCGGTCAACTTCATCATGGAGCATGAGCAGCTCACCTACTGGGAGGCTCTGAGGTGGCTGGCCAACAAATATCACATCGAGATTCAGGAGCACGACATCACCGACGATGAGCGGCGCGAGATGAACGACCGCCAGGGGATGATGGCGGCCAATGATTTCGCTATGGCTCATTTCGAGCACAATATGCAGGACACTGCTGACGGTCGGGAGATAGGATTGGCATATTTCAGGGAACGAGGCATCAACGACTGGGCCATAAAACGTTTTCATCTCGGATATTCACTTGACAAACGCAACGACCTGCTGAACGCAGCAAAGGAAGCGGGCCTGAATGAAAAATATTTGGTTGATACGGGGCTTTGTATCCGTACGGACCGCGGTGACCTGTATGACCGTTTCAAGGCTAGGGTGATGTATCCCGTATTCACCATCTCCGGCAAGGTGGTGGCCTTCGGTGGCCGTACTTTGCGTAAGGATAAGGAGGTGGCCAAATACGTAAACTCGCCCGAATCCCTTATCTACAGCAAAAGCCGTGAACTTTATGGCCTGTATCAGGCCAAGCAGGCTATTGTGAAAAAAGACAAGTGTATCCTTGTCGAGGGCTACATGGATGTGATCTCCATGCATCAGCAGGGGGTGGAGAATGTAGTGGCCTCTTCGGGAACTTCGCTTACCCAGGGGCAGATACGGTTGATACACCGGTTCACTGAAAATGTCACTGTAATCTACGACAGCGACCCTGCCGGGATAAAGGCTTCGCTGCGAGGAATCGACCTGTTACTGGCTGAGGGGCTGAATATCAAGGTGCTCCTTTTGCCCGATGGAGATGATCCCGATTCATTTGCCCAGACACACACTTCCGAACAGGTAGAGGAATATCTGCAGCAGAATGAGGTGGATTTCATCAAGTTCAAGATGGATATTCTGTTGAAGGACTGTGATAACGACCCTGTGAAGCGTTCAAAGGTGCTTGGCAGCATATTGCAGTCGATTGCGAATATCCCGGTGGAACTTACACGTTCGTTCTATGTAAAAGAATGTGCGTTGAGATTCGGCATTCAGGAGGCTGTTCTTTTGCGGCAGCTGAAAGCCGATATTGCCAAAGTGCGGGAGAATGCGGCAAAAAATGAACAACGCCGGGAAGCCATAGCCTCGATAGGCGATGCTGCAGATGGCAATGCCGACGCACACGCAGATGGCGACACCACAGTGTCGGCGGAAAACGGGAAAGAACAGCAGCCGGACTCAGTTTCCGGTGACGCGCATGAGGCATCCACGCATGCCAGCGTGCTTGAGCCTCAGGAAAGGGCATTGTTGCGTCTGGTGGTGAAATACGGCATGCTCCCGTTCTGTGACGCACAGGATGGAGAGGAGGGCGCTCCGATCAATGTGCTTGAATATGTACGGGAGGATCTGGAGGTGGACAACATGTCGTTCTCGAATCCGGTTTTTGCCCGCATATATGCTGCGGCACAGGCTTTGTACGATGAGGAGTGGAGCAGCGCGTATGCCGTGCATTATGAGCAGGCTCTCATGCGCCGTACACAAACCGAGCAAGAGGGGAGAGCACTGTTGCAGAAAACAGCAAAAACAACTGAGGAGATAAACACCGGCGAGATAAAACTGAAAGAGAAGTGTGATGCCCAGTTTGCAGCCGATCTGCAGGAATTCGCCCTTAATTTTCTTGTGCGGAATCTGATTTCGCATCCTGACGACGAGATGCGCAAGGTAGTGACCGACCTCGTGGCGGAGAAACATCAGTTGAGCAAGATATATTACAAGACCACCAAAATTGAAACTGATGTGGACCGCCTCGGCGATCTTGTGCCGAGAGCGCTGATAGCGTTGAAATATGACATGGCGCGTTGTTATGCCGAGGATGTGCGCACCCGTATAAATGATTTGCAGAAGTCGCCGGGCGGCTACGATCTGCAGGAAGTGCTTAAACTTATGGAACAGCAGAAGAAATGGCAGGAATTTTGTGCAAGGCTTGCCACAAGTATCGGTGAACGGGTATACGAACCGTTGCGTTAAAAACGCGTTCAAAAAGAGATGCCTGTTTGCACTTTTCCCTTATTGCTCCCCAAACCGGTCAGACAATCTTAAAAAAGTTGGGGAATTACATAAAAATTTCAGTATTAATTTGTAAATTTGGCGGAGTTAGCTGTGGCGTGGAGCCTTTTTGAGCCACGCACAGGCTAATCTCTGTAGATATATAACCTTAGATATACCATATTGTATAACTCTATACCATAGAAACATAAACAATCCAAATAAATTTTTAGATTTTATCTAATTATGGCAGATAATAAAGAAAAATTGTTCACGCAGTTTCCACCGGTGAGCTATGACACATGGCGCGCCAAAGTGGATGCGGACCTGAAAGGTGTTCCGTTTGAGAAAAAGCTGGTGTGGCGTACGAACGAAGGTTTCAACGTTCAGCCTATGTATCAGCGTGGCGATATCGCCGATCTGAAAACCACCGATTCTCTCCCCGGTGAATTTCCGTATGTCAGGGGTACACGCACGGACAATAACTGGCTTACACGTCAGGAGATTCTGGCAGCTGATCCGGCCGAGGCCAACAAGCAGGCTCTCGAAGTGCTTGGCAGAGGTGTGAATTCTCTTGGCTTCAAGCTGAAGGAGCCTTCGGTAGAAGCTGTCGCAACATTGTTGAAAGGCATCGACCTTGAAGCTGTGGAAATCAACTTCGCTTCATGTCCGCGTAAGGCCATTGACCTTGCAAAGGCTCTGGTGGAATATCTGAAGGAGAATAAGCTCGAGGATAAATTCCACGGTTCGATTGACTTCAATCCGTACAAACGCGCATTCCGTCATGGTGCGGAAGTTGACAATAATGCTATTGTAGCCGATGCCAAGGCGATGCTCGACACTGTGGCCAGCGTGCCCGGTCTCCGTTGCCTTGCTGTTGATTCCGTTGTGTTCAACAACTCCGGTGCATATATTTTCCAGGAACTCGGTTATGCTTTGGCCTGGGGTGCCGAATGGCTCACACTCCTTACAGAAGCCGGAGTAGAGGCTTCGGAAGTGGCACGCCGCGTGAAATTCAATATGGGTATCTCCAGCAACTATTTCATGGAGCTGGCCAAATTCCGTGCCGCACGCATGCTGTGGGCTCAGATTGTGGCCCAATATAAGCCCGCCGATCTTGAATCGGCCAAGATGATGGCTCATGCCGAGACATCGCGCTTCAACCAGACCATCTATGACGCCCATGTCAACCTGCTGCGCAGCCAGACCGAGACAATGTCGGCAGCCCTTGCCGGTGTCGACTCCATCACAGTCACTCCGTTTGACGCTCCATACAAGACTCCGGATGAATTCTCGGAACGCATAGCACGCAACCAGCAGCTTCTGCTGAAGGAGGAGAGCCATCTTGACAAGGTGGTTGACCCCGCAGGCGGTTCATATTATGTGGAGACCCTTACAGTGTCCATCGCCAACGAGGCTTGGAAACTCTTCCTTGACGTTGAGGAGAAAGGTGGTTTCACCGCCTGTGTTAACTCAGGTGACGTTCAGGCTACGGTAAACGCTTCCTGCGAAAAGCGTCATCAGGACATGGCCCGCCGCAAAGAGATTCTGCTCGGAACCAACCAGTTCCCCAACTTCAACGAATTTGCTGCAGAGAAAATACAGAACGACGGTTGCTGCTGCGCCAAAGAGGAATCGCACTCATGCGGATGCGCCGCCGAGGGTGAAGCTACCCGCGCTCTGCGCACCGACCGCCAGGCAAGCGATTTCGAGGCTCTCCGTCTTGCAACCGAACATGCATCGAACCGTCCGAAAGTGTTCATGCTCACCATCGGTAATCTGGCCATGCGTCTGGCACGTGCCCAGTTCTCCAGCAACTTCTTCGGTTGTGCCGGTTATGAAATCATTGACAACATCGGTTTCAACACCGTGGAGGAAGGTATCAACGCGTCGATGGAAAAAGGCGCGGATGTGGTTGTGCTGTGTTCGTCGGACGACGAGTATGCCACCTTCGCTCCCGAGGCATTTAAGATGCTCGACGGCCGTGCAGAGTTTGTAGTGGCCGGTGCTCCCGCTTGCACCGAGGAACTTCAGGCACTCGGCATCCAGAATTTCATTCATGTCCGCAGCAATGTGCTTGAAACTCTCCGTCAGTTCAATCAAAGACTTCTTAAAAAGTAAATGCAAAAGCCATGAAACCCGATTTCAAAAATATCAACATCATAGCCGACGCATTTGCAGCGCCGGCAGCAGCCCCTGTGGCAACCGGAGAGGACTGGCTCACCCCTGAACTCATCTCGGTCAAACCCGTATATACCAAATCAGATCTGGAAGGTATGGAGCATCTGGACTATGTGGCCGGTCTGCCTCCGTTCCTCCGTGGCCCGTACAGCGGCATGTATGCCATCCGCCCCTGGACAATCCGTCAGTATGCCGGTTTCTCCACTGCGGCAGAATCCAACGCTTTCTATCGCCGTAACCTTGCTTCCGGTCAGAAAGGACTTTCGGTGGCATTCGACCTTGCCACACACCGTGGCTACGACGCCGACCATCCCCGTGTGGTAGGCGACGTAGGTAAAGCCGGTGTAAGTATCTGCTCGGTAGAGGATATGAAGGTGCTTTTCGACGGTATCCCCCTGAACAAGATGTCCGTGTCCATGACCATGAACGGTGCCGTTCTTCCCGTGTTGGCTTTCTATATCAACGCCGGTCTGGAGCAGGGTGCCAAACTCGAGGAGATGGCCGGAACAATCCAGAACGACATCCTCAAGGAGTTCATGGTGCGTAACACCTATATATATCCCCCCGAATTCTCGATGCGTATTATCGCCGATATCTTTGAATACACATCGCAGAACATGCCGAAATTCAACTCTATCTCGATTTCGGGCTATCACATGCAGGAGGCCGGTGCTACATGCGACATCGAGCTCGCCTACACTTTGGCCGACGGTCTGGAGTATCTGCGTGCGGGTGTTAATGCAGGTATGGATATCGACTCGTTCGCACCCCGTCTGAGCTTCTTCTGGGCTATCGGTATGAACTTCTTCATGGAGGTGGCCAAGATGCGTGCCGCACGTATGTTGTGGGCAAAGATCGTAAGCCAGTTCAACCCGAAGAATCCGAAGTCGCTGGCTCTGCGTACACACTCCCAGACGTCGGGATGGTCGCTTACTGAGCAGGATCCCTTCAACAACGTGGGCCGTACATGTATCGAGGCTATGGGTGCTGCCCTGGGTCATACACAGAGTCTGCATACCAACGCACTTGACGAGGCAATCGCGCTTCCCACCGACTTCTCTGCCCGTATCGCCCGTAACACCCAGATCTACATTCAGGAAGAGACATACGTCTGCAAGGAGATTGACCCGTGGGCCGGTTCTTACTACGTTGAGTCGCTGACCAACGAGATAGCTCACCGCGCATGGGAGCACATCCAGGAGATTGAAAAACTCGGCGGTATGGCCAAGGCCATCGAGACCGGTCTGCCCAAGCTCCGCATCGAGGAGGCTGCAGCCCGTACTCAGGCCCGTATCGACTCCGGCCGTCAGACTATCGTCGGTATCAACAAATACCGTCTCGACCACGAAGATCCCATCGATATCCTTGAAATCGACAATACCGAGGTGCGCAACGAACAGTGCGCTCGCCTGGAGACATTGCGCAAGGATCGCGACGAGGCTGCCGTGAAGAAGGCACTTGCCGACATCACCGAATGCGTGCGCACCAAGAAGGGCAATCTGCTCGACCTCGCTGTGAAAGCAGCCGGCCTGCGTGCGTCGCTGGGAGAGATTTCCGATGCCTGCGAAGAGGTTGTCGGTCGTTATAAAGCTGTAATCAGAACAATTTCAGGAGTGTATTCAGCAGAAACAAAGAATGATCCCGATTTCCTCAAGGCTCAGCAGTTGACAGAGGAATTCGCAAAACGAGAAGGCCGTCAGCCGCGTATAATGATAGCTAAAATGGGCCAGGACGGTCACGACCGTGGTGCAAAGGTTGTGGCCACAGGTTATGCCGACTGCGGTTTCGACGTCGACATGGGCCCGCTGTTCCAGACTCCGGCCGAGGCCGCCCGTCAGGCCGTTGAGAACGACGTGCATTTCCTTGGCGTGTCGTCGCTGGCAGCCGGTCACAAGACCCTTGTGCCGCAGGTGATCGAGGAACTGAAGAAGCTCGGCCGCGAGGATATCATTGTTGTAGCAGGCGGTGTCATCCCCGCTCAGGATTACGACTTCCTTTATAAGGCCGGCGTGGCTGCCATCTTCGGTCCCGGTACACGGATTCCGTTGGCAGCTATCCGTATGCTTGAAATCTACAAGGGTGAGGAATAATTTTAATTATGACCCTCGCTAACTGAAAGTAAATGCAGACGTTGTGCCGATATTCTGAATTTTGACACAACGCCATAACCACTGATAAATGCGGTGCGATTTTTGTGCGCAGGCACAAGAGACGCACCGCATGGTTTATTTACGCGGCATATACCTGCAAATTGATGAAATCATTGTCATGGAGAAATGTCGATTTCCATGTGCCGGAATTTCGGCTTGCCTGTTATGGTACTTTTGGGGGCTATATCCCCGGAGGCTGGTCAGTAATTAGACCCGATAGGATTTTGATAGAATTTTTATTGAAATTCTATCGGATTTCAGTAAGATTCTGCGGATTAGGGCGCGGAAAGTTTGCCGGTGTCAGATTTAATTGTTAACTTTGCAGCCGCTAAGAGCGGGGAATGTATTCTCCAGTCAAGGCAAAACCATTACAAACCACTTATTAATCTTTTTAGATGGCAACAAAAATTAGACTGCAACGTCATGGTCGTAAGAACTATGCGTTCTATCCTATTGTTATCGCCGATAGCAGGGCACCACGAGATGGTAGATTTATTGAAAGGATAGGTTCCTATAATCCGAACACTAATCCTGCTACAATTACTCTTAACTTCGAGCGCGCTTTGTATTGGGTTAACGTTGGTGCTCAGCCCACCGACACTGTACGCAGCATCCTTTCGAACGAAGGTGTGTTGCTGATGAAACACCTTCAGGGTGGTGTTAAAAAAGGCGCTTTCGACGAAGCTGAGGCTCAGAAGCGTTTCGATGCCTGGAAAGCTAAAAAGCAGCAGGCTGTCGACGCAATGAAGACTTCGATGGCTTCGAAGAAAGAACTGGCTGTTAAAGAGCGTCTGGAAGCTGAAAAAGCCCAGAACGCAGCAAAGGCAGAAGCTGTGGCTAAGAAGAAGGCCGAAATCGCTGCTGCCAAAGCTGCCGAGGAAGCTGCAAACGCACCTGCCGAAGAGGCAGCTGCTGAGGAAGCTCCCGCAGCAGAAGCTGCTGAATAAGCAGCGGTGTAACCCCGAAATGTTCAGATGGCGGTGTGCTTTGTTTGCATGGCACATCGCCATCTTCATTTTCAGGTCAGTCAACAAAATATTTCAACTTAATGTTGTTGATTTACCTGAGTATCGTAAAAATTGGCTACATTTGCCTTCAAACTGAAATCCGGGTGCATGGTGATCACGAGCCAGGGTGTGTCACGTGCCAAAGGCACGTCCCTACGAAAAGGGGATAACTACCGTGCTGATTTGTCCATGCGCTGAAATAGCTATTTAAAACAAACTCTTGTATTTGATAATGATACTGACAGCTATCTCCGACTACGCAAGCGCTCAATATCTGCTCCAGTTCTTTATAGATAACGCCGGCTATTGGCTGGTGTTCCTGTTCATGGTGATCGAAAGCTCGTTTTTACCCTTCCCCTCGGAAGTGGTGGTTCCTCCGGCCGCTTATCTTGCAGTGACCAAAGGAGATATGAACGTGTTCCTGATTGTTCTTGTTGCAACCGCCGGTGCGGTGGTGGGCGCATTGATCAATTATTTCCTGTCGGTATGGCTCGGGCGCCCCATCGTGTATGCGTTCGCCAACAGCCGTCTTGGCCATGCCTGCCTGATTGATCAGGCGAAGGTGGAGAAGGCAGAAAAATATTTCGACAAGCACGGGGCCATATCAACCTTTATCGGGCGTCTGATTCCTGCTGTGCGTCAGTTGATTTCCATCCCGGCCGGACTGGCCCGTATGAATATCGGTGCATTTGTGATTTTCACTGCGCTTGGTGCAATGGTCTGGAACTGCATATTGGCGGCCCTCGGCTACTGGCTTGGCAAAACCGTGCCTCTCGCAATGCTTTACGAGAGTGTGGAAAAATATAACCATTATTTCACTGTAGGCGGTCTGATACTTCTGTTGCTGTGTCTGCTTTATATTCTGTGGAATGCGCTCAAGCGTCGTGATACATCCGATGCGCGTGCTAAGAACCAGTGATTGCCAACCGGCCATAATGAATTAAATAAACTTCTCTCAATGCTTGTATCCCCCTCAATTTTAGCCGCTGACTTCCTGAATCTCGGGCGCGACATAGAGATGCTTAACAGCAGTGACGCCGATATGATTCACTGCGATGTGATGGACGGTGTTTTCGTTCCGAACATCTCATTCGGCTTTCCTGTAATCAAACAAGTTGCGTCGATAGCGACAAAACCTCTCGATGTGCATCTGATGATTGTAAATCCACAGAACTATATCGGGGCGGTGCGTGATGCCGGCGCTGCATTGATGAATGTACATCAGGAAGCCTGTGTGCATCTGCACAGAACCATCTGCGCCATAAAGGATGCAGGCATGAAGGCTGCGGTGACACTGAACCCGTCGACCCCGGTGGAAATGCTGGAGGATGTGATAGACGAACTCGACATGGTTCTGCTTATGTCGGTCAATCCCGGTTTCGGAGGACAGAAATTCATTGAGAACACGTTGAAAAAAATCAGACGTCTGCGTGCCATGATTGAAGTTTCGCAATCAAATGCGCTTATTGAAATCGATGGTGGCGTAAACGCCAATACCGCGCCTAAACTTTCCGAGGCAGGAGCCGATGTGCTTGTGGCCGGCAGCTATGTTTTCAATGCGGCCGATCCGCATGCGGCCATCCATTCGCTAAAGTCGCTTTGAAAATCCGGTGCCTGATTGTTGCAGCGCCGGCAAATTTAGTTTGTATTCTCAAATATCCCGACACAGGGCGTGACCCGGTGACGGGATATTATTTTTTATACACATATCATATTTTACAGGATAATACCTGTATTTCCGATGAATTATAGTATCTTTGTGAGAATCAATCTTGCAATGATATGAATGAGGAGTCGTTGAGCCAGCTCTATCTCAAGGATACGGCTTTCGGAGAGCTTATGCAGCGGCGCATTTTCAATGTGCTGCTTGTGGCATCGCCTTACGATGCTTTCATGATGGAGGAAGACGGGCGAGTGGAGGAACAACTGTACAACGAGTATGTTGCCCTGAACCTGTCGTCGCCGCCGCGCATCACTCGTGTGGCCAACATCAACGGTGCACTTGAGATGATGAACGCCAAGCACTTCGATCTTGTGATTGCCATGCCCGGCATGGACATCAGCGATACTTTCACTACGGCCAAGACCATCAAGACCGAATTTCCCGATGTGCCCATCGTGGTGCTGACTCCGTTTTCCAAAGAGGTGTCGCGCACGTTGGCCAAGGAGGATCTCTCCGGCATCGATTATGTGTTCTCATGGCTCGGGAACGTGGACCTTTTGCTCGCGATCATAAAATTGCTTGAGGACAAGATGAATGCCGAGCATGATGTGCTCAATGTTGGTGTGCAGATGATTCTGATGGTGGAGGATTCCGTAAGATTCTATTCATCCATATTGCCGCATCTGTATAAATTCCTGCTGAAGCAGAGCAAGGCGTTCTCAACAGAGGCTCTGAACGAGCATGAGCAGATGCTGCGCATGCGCGGGCGTCCCAAAGTGATGCTGGCGCGAACCTATGAGGAGGCCATGGAGCTGTACTCCAAGTTTTCCGACAAGATGCTGGGGGTGATTACGGATGTGTCGTTCATGCGTGAGGGGAAGAAGGACGCACATGCCGGACTTCAGTTTGCCGCACATGTGCGGCATTGCGATCCGTATCTTCCTATCATAGTGGAGTCAACCGAGAGCGAAAACCGGGGAAAGGTCGGTGCTTTCGATGGGCTGTTTCTTGACAAGACATCGAAAAAATTGCCGGTCGATCTGGAAAAGACAGTGAAGGAGTGTTTCGGATTCGGAGATTTTTCGTTTAAGGATCCTCATACGGGGCATGAAATCATGCGTGTGTCGTCGGTCAACGAGCTGCAGAAGCGCATGTACGACATCCCCTCGGAGTCGTTGCTGTATCATGCCCGGCGCAACGACATTTCCCGCTGGCTGTATTCCCGTGCCATGTTCCCGTTGGCTGATGTGGTCAAGAACCATAGATTCAATTCGCTGGAGGAGGCTCCTGCCGTGAAACGCCTGTTTTTCGATCTGATTGTGAAGTATCGCAAGATGAAAAACAGGGGAGTGGTGGCGGAATTCCGCAAGGACCGTTTCGACTACTACTCGAACTTCGCCCGCATCGGGCAGGGATCGCTCGGCGGAAAAGGCCGTGGTCTCGCTTTTATCGACTCTATAATAAAAAAGCATCCTGAGTGCGACAGTTTCAATGGCGTTGCCATCAGTATTCCGCGCACGGTGGTGCTCTGCACCGATATTTTCGATGAGTTCATGGCCGATAACGACCTGTATCCGCTTGCATTGAGCGACGCTCCCGACGATGTTATCCTGCAGGCATTTCTCAAGGCGAGGCTGCCTGAACGGGTGCGCGACGATCTGGCGGCCCTGACCGAAGTGGTCGACAGGCCGTTGGCCATACGGTCGTCGAGTATTCTCGAGGACTCCCATTACCAGCCATTTGCCGGGGTATATTCCACCTACATGATTCCGCACGTAGAGAACCAGACGGTTATGTCGGAACTGCTCACCAGCGCAATCAAAGGTGTGTATGCATCCGTTTTCTACGCAGAAAGCAAGGCATATATGACGGCTACATCGAATGTGATTGACCAGGAGAAGATGGCGGTCATCATTCAGGAAGTAGTAGGCAAGGATGTGGACGGTTTTTATTTCCCATCGTTCTCCGGAGTGGGACGTTCGCTGAATTATTATCCCATCAACGACGAGACACCGCAGGACGGCGTGGCCGAAGTTGCCATAGGATTGGGAAAATATATCGTTGACGGTGGCAGAGCGCTTCGCTTTTCGCCGGTACATCCGGGAAAAGTGCTTCAGACATCGACACTCGATCTGGCATTGCGCGACACCCAGCGTAATCTCTATTGCCTGGATCTGAACGAGGTAAACAACCAGTTCAAGGTCGACGATTCGTTTAATCTTACCCGTAAATCCGTGCAGGATTTCAAAGATACCGATGCTTTGCGGCTGATGGTGTCGACGTTCAACGTTAACGACCAGATGCTGCGCGATTCGGCCGAAGGGATGGGCCGGAAGGTCGTGACATTCGCCAATATGTTGCGCGACAAGGCGTTCCCGTTGGCCGAGGCTGTAAATTTCATGCTCACGGAAGGGCAGAACGAGATGCAGCGGCCGGTGGAGATTGAATTTGCCGGTAACGTTGACGCAGCGGCTTCTGGCTCCGGAGCGCATAAAGGGCACATCTACTGGCTGCAGATACGGCCCATTATCGACCGCAAGGCCGATGTTGACCCACAGCTGCTGCAATTGGGCAACGAGCATCTGATTCTGCGCAGTACCACTGCGCTTGGGCATGGCACCACCGACAATGTCAGCAAGATCCTGTATGTCCGTCCCGACAATTTCTCCTCATTGCACAATGTGGCAATCGGCGCAGAGATTGCGGAACTTAACCGCCAGTTTGTGGAGACAGGGGAGGGGTATATCCTCATCGGTCCCGGACGCTGGGGGTCGAGCGACAATGCTTTGGGCATTCCGGTGCGTTGGGCTGATATATCTAATGCCCGTCTGATTGTTGAGACGGCATTGTCGAACTATCGTATAGAACCGAGCCAGGGTACACACTTTTTCCAGAACCTCACCTCGGCCGGAGTGGGATATTTTACCGTGAATCCTTTCGGGCACGATGATTATATCGATTTTGAATGGCTTGAAAAATGTGATGCCGACTATGAAAGCACACATGTTAGAGTTGTCAGATTTGAATCTCCGCTGCTTATAGGCATCGACGGCAAAAAGGGGATGGGTGTAGTGAGAAAACCCTCTCCTGAAGCCGACCCTCCTGGTGTGTAGCCTGTGTCATTCCTTAATGTTTCAACTAACTTAAATTTTTATACCATGAACAAAAGAAATTTATTGTTTTTAACAGTTTGGACATTGTCTGGCTTTTTAAGCTATCAAGCATTTGCCGACGATGGAAATACCACAGAAATCAGAACGCTTACACCCGAAATTGAAATATCAAAAGAAGGTGTATTGACAACTTCTCTTTCGCCGATATGGGAGTTGCAGTTATCTAATGAGGATGCTAATCAGAATCAGTCCTCGATGGCAGTTGCTAACGGTTATATATATATGTGCGTTGATTATTATTCTGGAGAGAAAAAAGGGAAGTTATTCATAAGACGTTATGCCTGTGATTCCGGTCAGGAAACAGAGTTTTTGATTGACTTTCAGGATTTAGATTATTTTGGAGCAAAATATCCTCATAGTTTTCCATTTGTTGTAAGTGACGACAGCGGGTCTTTGTATGTAGCACAAGCAAGTGAATATGATGGCAAGTTTCATATCAATTATGTTGAGATTGATCAGGCAACCATGACTTTGAAAACAGACGTGATTTATAACATTTCCAAAGAGATGTCAATTCAAAAGGTTTGGATGGAACGGATTTCAGATGTCAAGGGCGATCTTAAATCAACATCATTTGAGTTCAAAGCTGTTTTTGCCGGGATTCCGCCTCAGACGTCGGGGGGTATCAATAACTACGCTAACTATCTGTTGGATTGCCATAATGGAAAATTGACAATTACACTATGTCAGTTGGATTATCATGCTCAACATAATAAAGACAGGAACATTCTGCCCAGCATAGCATACCATCCGATTGAGTCAGATGTTTATGCGTTTTCCGGAGTTTGGTATATCGGTTCATCTTATACCTGGATGACACCTGAAATAAGAAATGATGTTAAAGGGGAAAAAGAGATATGGCTTGCTACCACCGGGAAATACTGTCGCGGATTTTGCCCATTCATTCATAATGGTAAAGTGTACGGTGTCTATGCTTCAACAAATGCAAAACCTGATGGATGCAAGTTTAGTATGGTAAAATGGGAAGAAGAAAGGACTATAACCGATGAAATGAGGGTTGCATCCTTTCCGGCCGTGGCCTTTGCGGTAAATGAGGATAAAGATATTTACCATAGTATTACCCAGTTGGCAGTTGCAAAAGACGCTACGCCTGTAAAGCGGACGTCTGGAGAAACAGTGACGAACTTATATGTTTGTTCTCCCGGCGCGGGTATAGCTGCATATGCGCTCAAGACAGTAGACAGCACACCGACGTCTATCAGAGACCTAATAGAAAGCGACAAAAATGGAGTGGAGTACGCCGACAAATGTTTGAAATTCAATACAAAGTATGAAAGTCAAGTTATTTCTATCTATAATGTGTCAGGCAATCATATTGCTGACATAACAATAACTGACGGCGTTGCTGACTTGAACGGACTTAGTGCCGGATTTTATGTGGCTGTGACGCCGGCCGGAACTTATAAAATTTGCCGCTGATGTTTCGTTGGCTAAGTCAATCTGAAATTATGAATGAAGATTTCTGATTGAATATTATGTTATAAAATTCAATTCCCGGTTGTTGACGTTGTATTTTGCGAAACGCCAGTAACCGGGAATTAGTTTCTTTAAGGTCTGTGATTGCTTGTAAAAAAGTGGCAATGATTATTTTGATTTCAAAGGTGTAGAGTTTCCGCTGGTTGATATTATATTTGTGTCTGGAATCGGGACGCAAAATATGCTGGGGTTAGCCGTTGGAAAGATTGTAGTATTTGTTCTATAATCGCGGTTATGTAAAATAGAATTATGGAGAGATATGCCCTCTTGATGGATATTCAATCACGGAATCGACGCTCCGCGCCGTGATTCTCATTCATGTGTACTGACCACGCGCTATAAGATGACGCTCTTCTGGCGAGTTATAACAGATGCCCTGAAAATGGAAGAAGTAAATGCACCGTGTTTTCGGTTTGACCCCTGAAAATTCTGTATTGCCACAAAACAAACGCTGCGCCGGACAGATTTTCCGACGCAGCGTCTAAAGCTTTCTATAATTTACTATGATTAAAGCAGAATAATAAAGTGCAATTATTTGGAAGCTTCAATGGAATCTTTACGATACTGTTTCATAAGCTTCTCCAGTTCCAGAGATGCTTTGCGTGCACGTGTACCGGCAGCCTTGTTGCCATTCTCGACATTCAGTTTGGCTTCTTTCTCAAAAGTAGCGCAAAGTTCGCAGATTTTTTCTACTAATTCTTTCATTTTGGTGTGAGTTTAAATTGGTTGATATTGATTATTAATGAATTGGCAAATCATTCCAAGCTTATGAAATAAGGATGTAAGATTGACGTGGTTACAATTAATATCGCTTTCAAATGCAAATATAACAAGTTTTTTTTATTTGATAGATTTTTTGTCAAAAAAATTCAAAATATCTGATTTTTTGCATATGTTAAGAAAATAAGTTAATATGAGGATGTTACGGTGCAATATAGTAAAACAATCCTATCCCGGAATAAGAATCGCAAGAGGTTGCGGATAAACAATAGTTGCCGGTGATTGGTTTTAATTTTGTAACTTTGAGCGTAATTATCAGGATTCATACAAGAGCCGAGGACAGACTGTTAAGTAGACAAACCCCTATCCATCATGATTGTAGCATCGAAGAAGAGAAAAGAGAATATAGCTGAATATCTGCTTTATATGTGGCAGATAGAGGACCTTATCAGGGCTAACGGTCTTGACATAGATAAAATCAGGACCAACATAATAGACAAATTTAACCTTGATGAGACGCAGCGCCGGGAAATGACCGAATGGTATGAGTCCCTGATCGATATGATGCGCCGGGAAGGTGTGACTGAGCATGGCCACCTGCAGATGAACAAGAATATCCTCAATCAGCTTGTGCAGCTGCATCAGGCGTTGCTGAAAGATCCTGCGTTTCCGGAGTATACGGCCGAATTTTACCGCGCCCTACCCTATATCGTGGAGTTGCGCGGAAAGGCCGGTGAGAATCAGGTGGGAGAAATCGAGACCTGCTTCACTGCGTTGTACGGGATGCTTATGATGCGCCTGCAACAGAAGGAAACCTCAGAAGCAACGCGGAACGCCATTGCCCAGATTAGCCGGTTCATTGCATTGCTGTCTAAGGATTTTCATCTTGATGAGGAGGACAAGCTGTTCAAGCATGATGACGATGCAGCGGATGCTGTGACCACGCCTCCGGTGCAATAAAAGAAACTCAGTTCTCCCCTTCCGATATGGCCGCATCGTTTGTGATGCGTGCTATTTCCGTAGCCTTACTTGTCTTGGCACCTAATGCTACGATTTTTCGAGCGGTTATCATGATGTTGCCGTTGCCGTCGGCCATGCGTTTGCGCGCCTGATTGTATGCGCTGGTGGCGGCATCGAGATGTTTACTGATGTTGTCGAGATCTGACATGAAATTGGTGAATTTGTCAAGCATCGTCCCACTCAGACGGGCAATCTCCTGAACATTACGTGTTGCAGCATCCTGTTTCCATAGCTGCTCAAGCATTTTCAGTGCCGCAATCAGATGCGTCGGCGATGTCAGCAGAACCCGTTTGGCATATGCCTCTTCCCAAATGTCGGGCTGAATCTGCATCAAAGCCATGTATGCGCCTTCGTTTGGGATGAACATCATCACGAAATCGAGTTTTTTGTCGCCCACAAGGTCCTGATATTTTTTTTCGGAAAGCTCGGCGATGTGGCGACGCACAGAGGCAAGATGTCTTTTGGACGCCTCCATACTTTCTTCCGGCTGGGAATCTGAATTGATGTAATCGATATAGGCGCTCAGCGATACCTTAGAATCAATTACCACACAACGCCCGTCGGGATAATACACCACTACGTCAGGCCTGAGCTGTCGCCCGTTTGTGTCGGTGATTTTACTGCCGTCGGGATTGACAGTCACCTGTGTGTCAAAATGTATCCCCTTTTTTAAGCCCGACATTTCAAGCATGCGCTCCAGAATCATTTCACCCCAGTCGCCCTGCACTTTCGAATCGCCTTTCAATGCGCGGGTAAGATGCTGTGCCTCCTCCCCTATTGTCCGGTTCAGATCCATGAGGTTCTTGATTTCGGTCTGGAGCGAGAACCGCTCACGCGCCTCACGGTTGTATGCTTCGGTCACCTCTTTTTTGAATCCTTCAAGATTGGTTTTCAGTGGTTCAAGCAGCTCGGATAGGCGGCGTTCGGAGTTCTCGCGGAAACTGGCCGTATGCATCTGAAAAATCTCGTTTGCCACGTTCCTGAAATGCTCCGATGCATTTTTGCGTTGTTCGTCGGCAGCCTCTTGTCTGACCTGTAGTTCCTTACGGGCTGAGTCAAGCCGTTCAGTCAAAGCTGCCGATTCAGCCTGTGCATCGGCGATCCTGCCCTTGAGCGAGTCAATCTGGGTGCGCAGGTTCTCATTCTCTTTTCTGGCATCATTGGCCGCATGGCTGCGTTCGGCCAGTTCGGATTCAAGCGAGGATACTCTTGCCTGCATGTGGGCGAGCATCTGGTTCTTTTGCTCAATCAGGCTGTCTCGCCCCTCAATCAGGGCTTCCTTGGTCTTTAATTCCGCTTCGGCAGTGGCGGCTGATGCAGATTGTTTTTGTTGACGAAGGAGGATATATACGAGTGCCGCGATGATGAGGGCAAGTATGCAGATTACGATTATCATATTATCAAGGAATAAATTGTTGAGAAATGTGCAACTGCAAGCCCGAGCGTAAACAATTGTAACGAATTGCGTATTATATAGATATGTCATTTGTATGGTTGCACGGGCGCAAAATTGTGCAATTTTTACAGGTACAAATATAAGCAAAATGCAGCATTAAAAGCGTAAATTTGTAATCAACTTATACGTAACCCATTATTCACTACCGTGTTTTTGAATTAAAATATGATACATCACACAATGTTTCATGGTCTGCCCATGCGCGGACTGCTCTCTATCTGTGCCGTGAGCCTGTTGACCCTCTTGCCCGGCTGCCGTCATGAGACCAATGAATTGGCCCACCATCACGATGAAGCCGAAGAAGCCCGCCAACAATCCGGCGAGGAGCACAATGAGGGGGAGATAGTCTTTGACAAACATAAGGCTGAACGGTTCGGTGTGAAAATATCAGAGATACAGCCGGGAGATTTCTATGAGACTATAGCTGTTGACGGTCGGCTGGATGTATCACCGTCGTCGCAGGCTACTGCTTCGGCCCGCTCTAACGGAATCCTTGCGTTGGCCAGCGGCATCAAGCCCGGCGTTGCGGTCAAAGCCGGCCAGATATTAGGTAATGTGTCAGGACGAGGCATGGCCGGGGGCGATGTAAACGAAAGCGCCCGGGCAGCCATGAATGCTGCCAAGCGGGAACTTGACCGCCTCACTCCGTTGCATGCCGACGGAATTGTGTCCACCCGCGACTATAATGCCGCTCTCCAGGCCTACGAAACAGCCAAAGCTGCTGTAGGAACCAATGTTTCGGCTTCCGGAAGTGCAGTGTCGGCTCCAATCGGTGGCGTTATTACAGCAGTGCTTGCCAACGAGGGCCAAGGTGTGGAGGCCGGAATGCCGATAGTAGAGATAAGCAGTGGCAACTCATTGGTACTTACCGCATATCTGCCGCAAAGATATGCGGCAGAAGCATCCGCGTTGAGTGGCGCGTCGTTTCGTCCGGCATCTGCATCGGATGTACTTGATATCACCGATCTCAACGGGTCAAGGGTCAGTGCCACAAGTGCCCCGGTCGCTGTGGATGGGTTCATTCCTGTATATTTTTCATTGAGCAACAACGGAACATTAACGGCAGGAACATATTGCGATGTTTATCTGCACACAGCCAAAAACAACGGTGTGCTCTCGTTGCCGGTGAGTGCTTTGAGCGAACAGCAGGGTGAGATGTTCTGTTATGTACAGACAGATGACGAATGTTATGAAAAAAGGCCTGTGACGCTGGGCCGGAATTCCGGCGACCGGGTGGAGGTTGTATCCGGACTTTCCCCCGGTGATAAAGTCGTGACTGGCGGTGTTACGTTTATCCGCCTTGCCGAAACGTCAGGCGTTGTGCCTGAAGGACACTCGCACAACCATTAATCCGGTCAGTGTTTCAAAATCAGCAGCTGAATAGTTGATAATCCACAAACTGCCACATAAATTTACCGATGCTTAACCGCATAATACATTTTTCTTTATATAATCGTGTCGTGACCCTGATTTTGGCGGGGTTAATATTGATTGGCGGATGCTTTGCGCTTCTGAAAACAGATATCGACATTTTCCCTGACCTGAATGCACCTACTGTGGTGGTCATGACGGAATCGCCCGGGCTGGCTCCAGAAGAGGTGGAGAAACTCGTGACATTTCCTATCGAAACAGCTGTGAACGGCGCTACGGGAGTGCGCAGGGTGCGGTCTTCGTCGGCTACCGGATTCTCGGTGGTGTGGGTGGAATTCGACTGGGACACCGATGTGTATGTTGCACGTCAGATAGTGTCTGAGAAAATCGCTCCCCTGGCCGAGAGTTTCCCGAAGGGCGTGAAGGCACCCACACT
This sequence comes from uncultured Porphyromonadaceae bacterium, assembly GCA_900540205.1. GTDB lineage: Bacteria > Bacteroidota > Bacteroidia > Bacteroidales > Muribaculaceae > UBA7173. The sequence goes on from UQER01000007.1 coordinate 70,946, forward strand.
TGGTCCGCAATCCTCGATTCTCGGGGAAATAATGATTGTGGGCCTGACCTATACGGATCCTGCGGCAAAAACACATGCCGATTCAATTAAGGCCCCTTCGGCGGCACGTATGGCCGAATTGCGGTCGATAGCCGACAGGGAAATAAGACCAAGACTACTTTCCATCGGAGGTGTGTCGCAGGTGTCGGTAATCGGTGGTGAAGTCAGCGAGTATCAGATACTCCTCTCTCCTTCCAAAATGAAGCATTTCGGTGTGTCGCTTACCGAGGTGCTCGATGCGGCTGAGGCCATTAATGAAAATGCTGCGGGTGGCACGTTGTACAATTACGGTAATGAGTACATCATCAAAGGTGTGATAAACACCCGTGATTGCGGGAAACTGGCGTCAACTGTTGTAAAATCCAACCCGGCGGGAGGCGTTGTGACACTCGCCGATATCAGCAGTGTGGAGATGGGTTTCAAGGAGCCGCGCCTTGGTGTGGCTTCGGTTGAGGCGCGGCCTGCCGTATTGCTTACCATAACCAAGCAGCCGCATGTGGGTACGAATGCCCTGACCGATAAGATTGATAAAGAACTTGAAAAAATCGGCCGGTCCTTGCCTCCCGGCGTAGAGATAGCCGCAGACATTTTCCGTCAGAGTGAGTTTATCGGCAATTCGGTGGGCAATCTGCAGGAATCGCTGTTTGAAGGTGCTTTGATGGTTGTTATCGTCCTGTTCTTTTTCCTGATGAACCTGCGGACCACTCTGGTGTCGTTGGTGGCGCTGCCGATGTCCATAATCATTACAGTGCTGATTCTGCGGGCAATGGATGTGACAATCAACACCATGACTTTGGGCGGTATAGCCATAGCCATAGGGTCGCTTGTGGACGATGCCATTGTAGATGTGGAAAATGTATATAAACGACTGAAAGAGAACGGACGGCTTCCGGACGGCGAGCGCCGCAGTGTCATTGATGTGGTTTATGATGCGTCGAAGGAAGTCCGTACGCCTATTTTCAATTCCTCGCTTATAATAGTTGCCAGCTTTATTCCACTGTTTTTCCTCTCTGGTATGGAGGGCCGCATGCTTATTCCGCTTGGCATCGCGTTCATTGTGGCTCTGGCTGCATCTACCATAGTGGCATTGACACTTACGCCTGTGCTGTGTTCATATATGCTTGGAAGCAAGAAAGCTTTGGGTGCTCTTGACAAGCAGCCCTGGCTGACTGAGAAGCTCAAGGCCGGATATTCGCGGGCACTGACGTGGTGCATGTCGCACGGACGTGTGGTCCTTGGCATCACTGGTGTTCTGTTCATCTCGGCTGTGGTAGCATTCTTCACGCTTGGACGCAGCTTCCTCCCTCCGTTCAACGAAGGTTCGATGACCATCAACGTGTCCACTCTGCCCGGAATATCCCTTGAAGAGAGCGACCGTATCGGACGCATGGCTGAGGAAATTATTCTTGAAACACCCGAAGTCAAGACCGTTGCACGCAAAACCGGGCGAGCCGAACTTGATGAGCATTCACTGGGTGTGAATGTGTCGGAGATCGAGGCTCCGTATGAGCTGTCGGGCCGCAGCCGCAATGAGATGGTGCGCGATTTACGCGCCCGGCTTATGGAACTGCCTGGCGTCAATATCGAGATCGGGCAACCTATCTCCCATCGCATTGACGCCATGCTCTCGGGAACCGAGGCCCAGATAGCAATAAAATTGTTCGGTTCCGACCTCAACCGGCTGTTCGCCACCGGCAAACAGATAAAGGAACAGATAGCGGAAGTCCCTGGTGTTACAGATGCCAATATTGAGCAGCAGATGGAGCGCCCGCAACTCAACATAGTTCCGCGTCGCGAGATGCTTGCCCGTTATGGCATCACACCTGGCAAATTTGCCGAGGCGGTTGATGTGGCGCTTGCCGGAAGGGCTGTGTCGCAAGTCTACGATTCCAATCTGCCATACGATATTACTGTAAAATTCGATGAGGATACCCGCTCTTCGATTTCCGACATCTCCATGCTTATGATTGACTCCTCCGAAGGGATGATTCCCTTGAGTCAGGTTGCGGATGTGGTGTCCACGACTGGGCCAAACACCATCAACAGGGAAAATGTGGCACGCCGGCTGGTGATTTCGGCCAATGTAGACGGCCGCGACCTGCGCAGTGTGGTCGAGGAGATTCAGGACCGAATCAATGATAATGTAACCCTCCCCGAGGGGTATTACATAAGTTACGGCGGCCAGTTTGAAAGCGAAGCGAGTGCATCCAGAACGCTTGCCCTGACATCGCTGCTTGCCCTGCTGGTGATTTTCATGCTGCTTTATGCCGATTTCAGGAATCTGGCACAAAGTCTGGTGATACTGATAAACATGCCCCTGGCGGCCATCGGTGGTGTGTGGATTTTGGTGCTTGCAGGTGATGAACTCAACATTCCGGCCATCATAGGTTTTATTTCACTGTTGGGCATCGCCACCCGCAACGGTATGTTGCTTATGTCGCGCTACAATCAGTTGCGCGATGAAGGGATGCCACTTGCCGAGCGGATAGCCACCGGCTCTGTGGATCGCCTCACCCCTATCATAATGACGGCCTTGACTTCGGCTCTTGCCCTGATTCCTCTCGCATTGCGCAGCGGTGTGCCGGGCAACGAAATACAGAGCCCGCTGGTAGTGGTCATACTGGGCGGTCTTGTGTCGTCAACATCGCTCAACATATTCGTGGTGCCGGTGCTGTATCGCTACATCTGCACACGCAGGAAAAAACATTGACAGAAGTTTGATTTAACTGAACGAAAGATGAAATATACCATAAAAATCCTGTCGGGACTCCTTGCTGTGATTTCGGCGCCGGTTGCCTTGGCAGATAATTTCTCGCAGCTTTCCCAGGCCATTCTGCAAAATAATGCGGAAATAAAGGCTGAGGTGCAGCGTGGCAGAGCTGATGTGGGGGCCGCCAAGGCAGAGAATGCCCTCGCTCAGCCGGAGGTGGAATTCGAGCATATGTGGAACGCCGACGAAGGCGATAACCGCTGGAGCGTAGGAGTTAGCCAAAGCTTTGATTGGCCCGCGCTGTATGGCGCGCGCCGTGCGCTGGCTGCCGACCGTGAGGCGCTCGCGGCATTGAACAGGCAGGCATTGGAACTCTCGACAAGAGAGGAGGTAGATGCGGCGCTTATTAATTATATAGCAGCCACAAAGCGTGTGGAGATGCTACGTGAGGTGTCCGTACTTTTGCAGAAGCTTGAGACCTCGGTCCGGCAGGCTTTCGAGCATGGAGAATCCACCATCCTCGATGTCAACAAGGCTGTGATAGAATCTGCAAATACAACAGCAAGACTGCTTGAGGCAGAAAACAGACAGGCCGATGCTTTGGCGAGTCTGCGCGCGCTCGGCCTTGATGCTTCGGACTCTGCACTGATGAGCCGGCTGGAAACGCTTGAATTCCCGGTGTCGGAAACGCGACCTGATGAGGATTTCTACAGTGCGCTTGAGCGGCATCCGGCGATTTTGAAAGCGGAGGCGGAGATAAGAACCGCGCGGCTGGAGGAACAATTATCATCGAAAACGAGATTGCCGGGATTTTCATTGGGCTACAGGCATGCGTTTGAGGATGGGAAACATTTTAACGGCCTGTCCGTCGGACTGGAATTGCCCGTATGGAGTCGTCGGCATTCGGTTGAGGCGTCGAAAGCCAACACGCTTGCAGCATCATTCAGCAAGATTTCAACCGAGACCTCTCTGCGTGCCGAACTGGGACGCAAGCTGGTCCGGTCAGTCTTGCTATGCGAACAGATCGCCGCCCTCGCACCGGCAGTGGATGGCACCAACAATATGCTGCTGCTTGAAAAGGCGTATAAAGGCGGTCAGATGTCTCTGCTGGATTATCTCAGGGAATGCGCGTATTTCCTCGACGCACGCATGCAGCTTCTCGACCTGCAGAGCGAGTATGCCTCTGTCACAGCTGCCCTCAACGCCATCCTCGTGGAGGCTGATACCCTAAAATGATTTGAATCAATCTTCGGATTTATTTGTAACTTTGCGGTTCGGTTTAAACATAGAATAGTCAAGTTGCGAATGGGTCGAAAAAAACATCTTATGTGGCAGCTCTTTACGGTGTTTGCGCGTATAGGGGCATTCACGTTCGGCGGCGGATGGGCTATGATTTCCATAATAGAAAGGGAGATTGTCACCAACCGCGGTTGGCTTAACCGTGAGGAATTTCTTGATCTTCTGGCCGTGGCCCAGGCTTTGCCGGGAATTTTGGCTGTGAATATAGCCGCTTCGCTCGGCGACCGTCTCGGTGGCAGGCGAGGGGCTGTGGCCGCAGCTTTGGGTGCCATCATGCCGAGCTTCTGTATAATCCTTGGTATTGCAATATTCCTTACTCCCGACATAATAGAGAACAATCATGTTGTGGCGTCGGTGTTCAAGGGTATCCGGCCGGCAGTTGTGGCCTTGATTGTAGCGCCGGTACTCACAACGGCGAAAAGCGCGCGCATCGGATGGAAAACCGTGTGGATTCCTGTTGTTGTGGCGTTACTGATATGGTCGAGGATTCCTTGGGTGTCCAATCCTATTCTGTATATCATTATCGGAGGAGTGGCAGGTTATATATGGCTGGTGCGTCAGGAGAAAAAACTCTCTGTACGTCAGATTGATAAGGAAGAAAAGGAGGACGGCGTATGATCTACCTTCGTCTGTTATGGAGCTACCTGAAAATCGGATTGTTCGGCTTTGGTGGCGGATATGCGATGCTGTCGCTCATAGAACGGGAAATTGTCGGACCCGGATGGATTACCCCCAAGATGTTTACCGACATTGTGGCCATTTCCCAGATGACGCCGGGACCTATCGGCATAAACTCCGCCACGTACATCGGCTATGCCGCTCCCGGTCAGGCCGGTTTTTCCGGAATCGGTTGGGGCATTCTCGGATCAGTGATGTGTACGGTCGTGGTCGTGGTGCCGTCCTTCCTGCTGGTGTTGTATATGAGCCATTTTATATCCAGACATAAGGAGAGTGTGGCAGTGCGCGGAATTTTCCGTGGACTGCGGCCTGTATTGGTGGGACTGATAGCATCGGCGGCATTACTGCTCATGAACAATGAGAATTTCGGGTATGAACAGTCCGAGATTCTGATATCCGTGCTGATTGCATTGGTTTCCCTCGCAGTGGTTCTCTTCACCAAGATACATCCTATTTTGATTATAGTGCTGGCCGGAGTGGCTGGTGCTGTTCTATATTATTGAGAAGATATGAATTATAATGAAGCGGTCGAGTGGCTTTATAGCCAGACGCCGCAGTTTCAGCAGATAGGTGCGGCCGCCTATAAGCCCGGTCTCGATACCGTCAGGATTCTTGCCGGAGCTTTCGGCAATCCGCAGGATTCCTACAAGATCATTCATGTGGCCGGTACAAATGGCAAAGGTTCCACCTGCCATACATTGGCCGCTATCCTGCATGCCGCCGGACTGAATGTGGGGCTTTACACATCGCCGCATCTGGTCGATTTCCGCGAGCGTATACGCGTTGATGGGGAAATGATTCCACGCGAGGAAGTGGCATCGTTTGTCGGGCGGTATAGGAATCTGAATCTGGATGTCATCGTAGATCCATCCTTCTTTGAGCTGACCACCGTGATGGCTTTCGATTGGTTCGCAAGATGCGGGGTTGATGTGGCTGTCATTGAGGTTGGCCTCGGAGGGCGGCTTGATTCCACCAATATAGTCAATGCTGAAATAGGGGTTATTACAAATGTGTCGTTCGACCATTGTGCGCAGCTTGGCCATACGCTGCGGCAGATTGCGTATGAGAAAAGCGGCATAATGCGCTCCGGCGTGCCGCTGATATGCGGTGAGACCGACGCTGAGGTGCAGGGCTATTTTGAGACAGAGGCATTGGAGCATGGCGCAAATTTAATTATGGCGCAGAATGACAATCCCGGTGTCGGATTCATCGACAGTGAAAACGGCCTGACCCCGATGCGCATCACCGGTACACCGTTCGGCGACCTGGACTTTCAGCTCACCGGTATCTGTCAGCATCAGAATGCACTGACCATCCTCTCTGCCGTAAAACAGCTGAAAGCCATGGGCTGGTCTATTCCTGACGAAGCTGTAAAGGCCGGTATGGCCTGCGTGGCAGATTCCACCGGGCTGAACGGCCGTTGGATGGTGCTTGGCCGTTCGCCGCTGACCGTGTGCGACACCGGCCACAATGAGGGGGGCTGGCGGTTATTGTCGGAACAACTTGCCGCTCTCCCCCGGCCGCTGACAGTTGTATTAGGATTCGTTAATGACAAGGACATCGATACCATTCTGCATCTGCTTCCGGCCGACGCTGATTATGTTTTTACAAATGCCTCTATTCCACGCGCACTCCCTGCCTCTGCACTGGCGGCCAAAGCGAAATCGGTCGGATTGGATGGCCAGATAATCAGTGGTGTAAAAGAGGCTTATGAAGCAGCCGTGGCGCATACTCCGGCCACAGGTTCTGTTTTTGTGGGCGGAAGCACATTCGTTGTTGCCGATTTGCTCAAAGTTTTGTAAATTTGTTGATTAATAGCCGGCTTTGTGTGGATTTTGATTCCAAACGATGTCGTTGAGGCTGAATTAGAAACGATTTGTCATTTTAAATTCATAGATGAAGAATATCCGAAATTTCTGTATAATAGCACATATCGATCATGGGAAAAGCACTCTGGCCGACCGTCTGCTGGAGTATACCAATACCGTTGAAGGCAAGGACCTGCAGGCTCAGGTGCTCGATGATATGGATCTGGAGCGTGAGCGCGGCATAACCATCAAAAGTCATGCCATACAGATGAATTATGCTCTTGACGGTACAGATTATGTGCTCAATCTGATTGACACTCCGGGACACGTCGATTTTTCATATGAAGTTTCCCGCTCCATCGCGGCATGCGAGGGGGCTCTTCTTATTGTGGATGCAACTCAGGGTATTCAGGCTCAGACTATTTCCAATCTTTACATGGCAATCGATTCGGATCTTGAAATCATTCCGGTAATCAACAAGGTGGATCTGGAGAGTGCCAATCCCGATGAGGTGGAAGACCAGATTGTAGACCTTCTCGGCTGCCGCCGGGATGAAATCATACGTGCCAGCGGAAAGACCGGTATCGGTATTCCTGAAATTCTGCGCGCCATCGTAGAGCGCGTTCCTGCCCCCAAGGGCGACCCGGATGCTCCCCTTCAGGCATTGATTTTCGATTCCGTTTTTAATCCTTTCAGAGGCATCATAGCATATTTCAAGATTGTAAACGGTACCATCCGCAAGGATGACTTCGTTAAATTCGTTGCCACCGGCAAGGAATATCATGCCGATGAAATCGGGGTGCTTAAACTCGACCTGTCGCCGCGTGAGGAGCTGTCGGCCGGCAACGTGGGATATATCATTTCCGGTATCAAGACCTCGAAAGAGGTGAAAGTGGGCGACACCATCACTCATGTCAGCCGTCCGGCGCCTGCCATCTCCGGTTTTGAGGAGGTGAAGCCTATGGTGTTCGCAGGCGTCTACCCTATCGAGGCCGAGGATTTTGAGAATCTCCGCAGTTCATTGGAAAAACTGCAGCTCAACGATGCCTCGCTCACCTTCCAGCCTGAATCATCGATGGCTCTCGGCTTCGGCTTCCGTTGCGGATTCCTCGGATTGCTCCACATGGAGATCATTCAGGAACGGCTCAGCCGTGAGTTCGGCATGGAGGTTATCACCACCGTGCCCAACGTGTCCTATCTCGTTCATGACAAAAAGGGGAATGGGACCGAAGTCCACAACCCGTCGGGGCTGCCTGACATAACCCTCATCGACCATATCGATGAGCCGTACATACGTTCGCAGATTATCACCACCACCGAGTTTATAGGCCCGATTATGACATTGTGTCTTGGAAAACGCGGAGAGCTGCAGAAACAGGAATTCATTTCAGGCAACCGTGTGGAGCTTACGTTCGACATTCCGCTGGGTGAAATCGTGATTGATTTCTACGATAAGCTCAAGTCAATCTCCAAGGGATACGCGTCGTTCGATTACCACCTGCATGATTACCGCCCTTCGCGGCTGGTGAAACTCGACGTTCTGCTGAATGGCGAGAGTGTGGACGCCTTGTCGACACTGACGCATGCCGACAACGCTGTGGCGTTCGGACGAAAAATGTGCGAGAAACTCAAGGAACTTATTCCCCGACACCAGTTCGATATAGCCATACAGGCAGCTATCGGGGCAAAAATCATTGCCCGCGAAACCATCAAGGCTGTCCGTAAGGATGTCACCGCCAAGTGTTATGGCGGCGACGTGAGCCGTAAGCGCAAGCTGCTTGAAAAGCAGAAGGCTGGTAAGAAACGAATGAAACAGATCGGTTCTGTTCAGGTGCCTCAGAAAGCGTTCCTCGCAGTATTAAAGCTTGATTGATGCTTCCGGTGGTTAAGGTTTCATATAAAGCCGCGATAAAGCAGAACTGTCGTTGGGTCACAATATTGGCAGTCCTGTTTGTATCCGCCTTTTCCGGCGGATGGAAAGGCCATGCGCAGATTAATGCCGAGCAGATGCTGCGCGTGGGTCAGAATGCATTGTATTTCGATGATTACATGGTGTCCATCCAGTATTTCAATCAGGCAATCATGGCAAAGCCATATCTGGCACAGCCATATTTCATGCGTGCCATTGCCAAATTGAATCTGGAGGATTATCTGGGAGCGGAAGAGGATGCCTCGGCTGCGATTGAGAGGAATCCCTTCATCGTGGATGCCTATGAGGTGCGTGGTGTGGCCCGTCAGAACCGCGGGCGGCTGGCAGAGGCTGTGGAGGATTATAACAGCGCTTTGAAACTGCTGCCACGCAACCGCCAGTTGCTGTTCAACAAGGCTCTTGCCCAACAGGACCTGGGACAACGCGACAGTGCTGTCGTGACATTTGACGCCCTGCTTACTGCATTTCCCAATTTCGATAACGGTTATGTGGGGCGTGCACGTCTGTTTCTGCAGCAGGGCGACAGCGTTGCCGCTAAAAAAGATATAGACCATGCGCTTTCGCTGAACCGGAATCTGGCGAACGCCTATCTGCTGCGTGCCGACATGGCCATTCACGGGCCGCGTAATTATGCAGATGCACTTACCGATCTGGATGAAGCCATAAAATTGCTTCCGCGCGAGGCCGGACTCTATGTCAACCGTGCGTTCCTGCGCTATAATCTCGATGATTATTTCGGTGCGATGGCGGATTATGACTATGCCGTGCAGCTCGACCCTATAAATGCGGCTGCGATATATAACCGCGGTTTGCTCCGTATGGAGGTGCGTGACAATGATAATGCCATCAAGGACTTTACGGCGGCTCTTGACCTGGATGCTGATGATTACCGCTCGCTCTATAACAGGGCATACCTCTATTCCGAAAAGCGGGATATCCCGCATGCCATGGCTGATGTGAACCGCCTGATAGAGCGTTTCCCGGATTTGCCAGAAGCTCTGTATATGCGCAGCAACCTGCATCGCATGAACGGCGACATGCGTTCGGCCGAACGCGATTACAACAAGGCGCTGGCCATGTCGAAAAATCTCCAAGGTCCGGATATCAGGTCACAACAGATTTCGGGCGCAGGAAGTGCGGCGGATGGAAAGACCGACGGAGGAGCGGACAGCAGCTCCGAAAAGGAAACTGAACTAACACCGGAAGCAGTGGCCAAACGGTTCTCGGCGTTGCGCACAGTTGAGCCGGATCTCAGCCTGGACGGCGACTATAACAACAAGAATATACGCGGAAAGGTACAGAACCGGTCGGTTCGCATAGAGCTTGAGCCGATGTTTGAGCTGACCTATTATACCGCACCCACCGAGTTGCAGCCGTCTGCCTATTATATCAAGGAGATTGATGATGTGAATGCCACTCGGGCATTGCGCTACATGGTGCAGCTTTCAAACAATAACCCTACCCTGAATGACGAGGATTTGATACAACGTCACTTCCAGTCCATTGATTATTACAATTCCTATCTTGCCACTCATGAGCCACGTGCCATCGATTTCTTTGCGAGGGCAATGGATTTTGCCGTGCTGCGCAATTATGCTGCAGCTGTGACGGATCTTAACAAGGCCATAGAGCTTACGCCCGATTTTGCATTGGGGTATTTTGAGCGGGCAGTGGCACGCTACAAGGCATTGCAGGCGGGGAATGCCCTTGACGGGCCGGCACGTGTGGCTGAACTGAGGGCCATCATGGCCGACCTCGACAAGGCTATAAGTCTGTCACCACGCATGGCGTTTGCTTATTTCAACAAAGGCAATCTTCTGGCAGAAACGGGCGACCTGACCTCTGCCCTGCTTGCCTACAACAAGGCCATAGAACTGAAACCCGATCTGGGCGAAGCCTATTATAACCGGGGGTATGTCTATTTCCATCTCGGAGATCATGACCGCGGTGTGGAGAATCTCTCCAAAGCCGGCGAACTTGGTGTTGTGCCGTCCTATAATCTGCTTAAACGAATGAATTGACCTAACAAATAAACAAAAATTATATGGAACTCAATGCATCTGACATGAAAACACTGGAAGCCCGCGGCATTACGACGGCCGAACTGGAAAGACAACTGAAATGTTTTTCCACAGGTTTCCCTTATCTCAAATTGGTTGACTCCGCACGTCCAGCCAACGGTATAACCGTTCTGACCACGGAAGAACAGTCAGCAACCGTTGACCGTTGGAAACAATATCTGGCGGATGGCGGTGATGTATGCAAGTTCGTCCCTGCCTCAGGCGCGGCCTCACGTATGTTCAAGGCGCTGTTCTCCTTCGTAGATGGTGAAGAGATGCATCCTGCCGCAGGTTCGCCCGTGGCGGAAGTCGTTGAAAACATACACAAGATGGCGTTCTATCCTGAGCTGAACGCGGTTGTGATGCAGCGCTTCGGTGCCGATGTTGACACCCTGCTGGCCCAGGGACGTGAAAAGGATGTGATTGGTTCCATTATATTGCCGGAAGGCCTGAACTACGGCAATCTGCCAAAGGGGTTGCTGACATTCCATCGCGCCGCCGGTGACACAACACGCACTCCGCTTGAAGAGCAGATTGTGGAAGGCGCGCAGTCAGCATGTCAGGCCAATGGAAAAGTAAACTTGCACCTTACAGTATCGCCTGCACATAGGGCTGCTTTTGAGAAGAAGGTTGCCTCCGTAGTGCCTGAAGTCGAGAAGAATCTCGGCGTTAAAATCAATGTATCGCTGAGTGAGCAGCTTCCCTCCACCGATACGATAGCTGCCAATCCTGACGGCACTCCGTTCCGCGACGAGAACGGCCAGCTCCTCTTCCGTCCGGGCGGTCACGGTGCGTTGATTCGCAATCTGAACGATATAGATGCTCAGGTGGTGTTCATCAAGAACATCGACAATGTGGTCCCGGATTCCTTGCGCGAGCCGACTGTTCATTACAAGCAGGTTATCGCCGGTTATCTGATTGAGCTGCACGACAAGGTGGCCGAGTATATCCGCCTCATTGATAACCGTACATACGATGAAGACGTTCTCCGGGAAATTTGCACATTCCTGCGCAATGCATTCTCGTTCGATGCTCCTGAGCTTCACAATCTGTCGGGCGAGGATCTTGCAACCTACCTGCGTGTGAAACTCAACCGGCCCATGCGTGTGTGCGGAATGGTAAAGAACGAGGGTGAGCCCGGTGGCGGTCCGTTCATCGCATATAATGCTGACGGGTCGCAGTCGTTGCAGATTCTGGAGAGTACACAGATTGACATTAAGGACGAGGCAAGTGTGGCAATGGTGTCAAAAGCCACACATTTCAATCCGGTTGATCTGGTCTGCTATATCACCGACCTTCAGGGCCATCATTTCAATCTTCCCGAACATGTAGATCCCGCTACCGGATTCATCTCCTCGAAATCGCTTCACGGAAAGAATCTGCAGGCGCTTGAATTGCCCGGTCTGTGGAACGGTGCCATGAGTGATTGGCTCACAGCGTTCGTCGAGGTGCCGATTGAGACTTTCAATCCCGTAAAGACGGTGAACGATCTTCTTCGTCCTCAGCATCAGGGCTGACCCTCCCCTTCTCCTATAAATCACTTTAATCACTACGTGTAGGGACATCGCTTTGCGATGTGGAATTAAGGTTTACGACATTAACACCGGTGGCATGTGAGTCCTATCTCACATGCCACCGGTGTTTTACACTATAAAAAAAGAATATGATATCTTATTCAGTTGCGGATGCCGATGTCTTGGCCGCCTGCTGACGGGCAATCTCTATGGTACGGTTGAGTTTTTGACGCTGCACCTGATTGTCGCGCGCACGAATCACGGCAGAACTGTAGCGGTAGGCATTGGCGATAGCTGCTGTCTGCGCAGCATTCAGCCGGATAGATTTTGTATTCTTGGCTCCGTTGAATATGAGTGTGCCTGTGGCAGATGGGTTGGCATTCATTGCCTGCATGGCTGTGAACCCGATAGTGTCGGACTGTTCGGGTGAGAAGGTTATTACCTCTCCCCCGCCGAGACGATAATTACTCTCTCCGTCGTATGGCACCGTCTGGGTTGTGACAGATTCAGATCCGGTTTTAAGTGTTACAGAAGTATGTTTTAGGTTGCCTGCCGGATTTACAGACGAAACGATATAGAACTGCCCGATCTCGTTCACACGGGCCTCAATGCCGGTGGTATTCATAAAATTGGGATTATATGCCTTGGCATCAATCCAATATCCCTCTATCATGCCCGGTGTCTTTACCCATTTGAGAGCCGGTTTAAGCGCTGTGAGAGTGGAGGTGTCGGCGGCGTCCAGTGAATCGAGCTGTTGCAGCTGCAATACTGCTGTCTGTTCTATCACTTTCGGGCGTAGGGCCATTGACTCTCGCTGGATTCCCAACTCCGAAGGAAATGTTCTCTGCAGCGAGTCGAGCAGTGTCGTGGCCAAAGCGTAATCCTGTTGCTCGAACGCAGCATTGGCGTTGTCGAGCAGTTCGCGGGCCTGTGGGTTCTCCTGTTTGCCTCCGCAGGCACACATAAGGGCTACGAGGCATGAGCCTACGGGTAATAACCGTTTATTCATATTGTTGTCAGTTTTGTTTGCTGAATGTCATTGGGTCAGTTTGTACGTTGCACGTCCTTCACACCTTTTACGGTTGCAATCTTCTTTATAAGAGACGAAAGTGCGCGGTTGTCGTTGATGCCTATGGTGAGATGGCCTTGGAACAGCCCGTCGTGCGAATCAATGGCTATGTTGCGCAGCGTGGCGTTCTTCTCTTTTGAGATTATCGACGTGATGTTGGTCACGATTCCGATGTCATCCCGTCCGAGTACACGCAGTGTGACGGCGAACTGGCTGCCGATCTTGCCTGACCATCTGGTGTGAATCATTCGGTATGGATAGCGCTCGCGAATGTTGCGCGCGTTCGGACAGTCGGTGCGGTGAATCTTTATGACACCTTCGGCCGAAATGAATCCGAACACATCATCGCCGTATATGGGGTTGCAGCATTTGGCAAACCTGTAGTTCATCCCCTTGATGTCATTGCCGATTACGAGAACATCCTCCGATGCGGAGCCTGCTTTGGGTTCCGTATCGTCCGGTTGCTGATGCAGGCTGAACTCCTCGGCAGATACGCGCTTGGGATGGTCTGTGGCCTCATGCAGCTGCATGTCGAAAGCTGCGTAGCGCTCCGACACCACATTCACATCCAGCCGTTCGTTGGCTATGTCGTTGAAAAAGTCGGTTGAGGTCTTGTAACCGAGCTTCTTTATGAGTTTGCTGAGAACGGCTTCATCAAGATCGATTTTCCTGTTCTTGAATCGGCGTTCCAGCATCTCGCGTCCGAGTTCGGCCGCACGGTTCTCCCGCTCTTTCAGTGCCTGACGGATTTTGCTCCTTGCCTTTGATGTGACAACGATGTTGAGCCAGTCCTGTTTTGGCGACTGCGCCGAGGAGGTGAGAATTTCCACCGTGTCGCCGCTATGCAGTTTGTAGGTGAGCTTCTCGTTTTTCCCGTTGACACGTCCGCCCACACAGATACAACCGAGCTTGGAGTGGATGTTGAATGCGAAGTCAAGAAGCGTGGCACCCGCCGGCAACCGGTACAGGTCACCTTTGGGGGTGAACACGAACACCTCTTTGTCGTAGACATCCATCCTGAAATTACGCATCAGTTCCATCGGGCCCTGCTCGGCACTTTCCAGAATGTCGCGCACATTGTTCATCCATGCATCAAGGTCGCCTTCACTTTTGATGCCTTTGTAGCGCCAGTGCGCCGCCAGGCCTTTTTCGGCCACAAGATCCATGCGCCGGGTGCGTATCTGCACTTCCACCCATTTTCCTTCAGGACCAGACACGGTGATGTGCAGGGATTCGTATCCGTTGGATTTGGGGATGGAAATCCAGTCCTTCATGCGCGAAGGGTTAGGCCGGTACATGTCGGTAATCACCGAATAGGCCATCCAGCAGTCGGTTTTCTCTTTTTCCAGCGGGGTGTCGATAATGATGCGGATTGCGAAGAGGTCGTAGATGTGGTCGATATCGTTTTTCTGTTTCTTCATCTTGTTCCAGATGGAGAAAATAGATTTGGTACGACCCTTTATATCGAATTTCAATCCGAGAGCCTCGAGTTTTTCCTTGATCGGACCTATGAAGGCTGCTATATATGCGTCGCGTGAGTTCTTACGCTCGTTCAGCTGGCGCGCAATGGAGGTGTAGGTCTCTCTGTCGGTATATTTAAGCGACATATCCTCCAGCTCGCTTTTTATGGCATACAGTCCGAGACGGTGAGCAAGTGCTGCATAGAGATAGTTGGCCTCGTATGCCACGTCGCGCACGAGTTTCTCGTTGGGATGGTGGTTGATGACTTTCATAAGCATCAACCGGTCCACAATCATTATTATGATGACGCGGATGTCTTCGGCGAACGCCATAAGCAGGCGGCGGAAATTTTCGCTCTCCACAGCCACCCCACGCTGGTAAAGTGTGGACACCTTAAGCAGCCCTCGCACCATTTTGGCAATATCCGCGCCCCATTTTGCCTCCACATCTGAAGGCGTGATGAATTCTGATTTGCAAAGCGGATATAACAGGACGGCCACAACCATGTTGCGGTCGGGGCTTATACGTTCACACAGTGCATTGGCCGTCAGCAGGCTCCGGTAATAGTTGGAGTTGCCGAAGCGGTCCGTGCCGTAGGCTCCTGTCTCAACGCCCTTGGCTATAATCGGGCGCAGATGTTTCAGGTCATTTTTTTCGGCAATCTCTTTTGTATTTCTCAGCAACAGCCGGAATGTTTCCTTTATTTTTATGCGTTCGTCGGACGGATGCCCTTGTCTTGCCGCAGCACATTCATTGCCGGGCACCTGCGTGGGGGCTTGCGGTTCTGTTTGTAATTTGTTCATTTCATCTCTCATGTCAATGCCTTGAAATTCAATAATGATTATGTGCAAGGCAGGAGGCGCGCCAAATGTGCCCTTCTCAAAGAATCGGAACTATCCTTTCGACGCCTTTTCGCCGTTGGCGATTATGTAGTCTTTTACCTCCTGGAACAGACGGGTGGCGAATACGAAATCATTGAGCGCCTCGTTCGAGGTGGTGAAGATGCGTTCCTTGTCGCCTACCCATTCCCGGTATCCCTTGTTAATGAATATGATATTTTCGCCGATACCCAGCACGGAGTTCATGTCGTGGGTGTTGATGATTGTTGTTATGTTATACTCGTGGGTGATGTCGTGGAGGAGTTCGTCGATCAGGATTGAAGTCTTGGGATCCAGTCCTGAGTTAGGCTCGTCGCAGAACAGATAGCGCGGATTGAGGGCGATGGCACGCGCTATGGCCACACGCTTCTGCATTCCGCCGGAAATTTCTGCGGGATATTTGTTCTCGGCACCTTTCAGGTTCACTCGTTCGAGGCAGAACCTGGCGCGGTCGAGCATTTCGCCACGCGACATTTTTGAGAACATTACCAGAGGGAACATCACATTGCCGAGCACAGTCTCGGAGTCGAAAAGCGCTGAACCTTGAAACAGCATACCTATCTCCTGGCGCAGCTGCTTCACCTGAGTGTCCGTCATTTTAAGGAAGTCGCGTCCGTCATAAAGGATTTCCCCCTCTTCAGGGCGCACAAGTCCCACTATGGATTTCATGAGCACGGTTTTTCCCGAACCGCTCTGACCTATGATCAGATTGGTCTTGCCGGTATAGAACTTGGCGCTTACGTCGTGCAGAATCGTTTTGTCGTCGAACGATTTGGTGAGATTCTTGACTTCAATCATTGCAACAGTAATTTAGTTAACACAACGTCGAACAACAGGATGAGGATGCTGCTTGACACCACAGCATTCGTACTGGCTTTGCCTACTTCAAGAGCCCCACCTTTCACGTAGTAACCGAAATATGAAGCAACCGAGGCGATGATGAAAGCAAAGAACAGGCTCTTGATCAGGCCGTACCACACGTACCATTCCTGGAAAAGCGCCTGGAGGCCGTAAACGTATTTTGAGACGCTGATGAGGTCTGTAAACACTCCAACGAACCAGCCGCCGATAAATGACGTTGCTATGCAGAAAATCACCAGGATAGGCATGAATGCCACGAAAGCTACGATTTTGGGAAGCACCAGATAATTTGTGGAATTGACGCCCATGATTTCAAGTGCGTCAATCTGTTCGGTCACTCTCATGGTGCCTATTTCAGATGCGATGTTTGATCCCACTTTGCCGGCAAGAATCAGACAGAGAATGGAGTTGGAGAATTCAAGCAGCACGATGTCGCGGGTGGCTAAACCAACCGAATAGGCCGGAATCAGCGGCGACGATACGTTGAGCTGCATCTGGATGGTGATTACTGCGCCGATAAAAAGGGAGATTACGATGACCAGAGGTATCGAGTCTACGCCCAGCTTGATAATTTCCTGCACTGTGCGTCGGCCGAAAATCGACCATTTGTCGGGCAGCGAAAATGCCCGTTTCATGAAAAGGGTATATTGTCCGAGCTGTTCAAGCGATTTCAGTAGTACCATAATGATGCATTAGTTATGGAATGGCTGTAAATTAGGAAGTAAGAAATGCAGGAAACCTAAGCATTCTTTTTGCGTCAGACAGTTCTGACGGTTCATTGCCACATACAAAGTTACCGATTTTTTTAGAAAAAACACTTTCCCATGGCAATGGGTTGGGGGATTTTTCGTAATTTCGTGCAACTAAACATCCAAAAGCGCCAAATTCATATGCTTATAATAGGTATCGCAGGTGGCACCGGCTCCGGGAAGACCACAGTAGTGAAAAAAATCTTGGCTTCGCTCCCGCAGGGCGAAGTTACGGTAATCCCACAGGATTCGTATTATAAAGATTTGTCGCATATCCCTCAGCAGGAAAGAAACAAAATCAACTTTGATGAACCCGATGCCATAGAATGGCCGCTGCTGGTGGATCACCTGAAGAAACTGCAGGCCGGTGAGTCTGTGGAGATGCCCACCTATTCCTATCTGACCTGTACGCGTCAGGAGGAGACCGTGCATGTCGAACCGTGTGATGTGGTGATAGTCGAGGGCATCCTTGTCCTGACAGATCCGGTGCTTCGCAATATGATGGATGTGAAATGCTTTGTGGATGCCGATTCCGACGACCGTTTGATCCGCGTTATCGCACGCGATTGCATTGAGCGCGGACGTACTCCACAAATGGTGATAGACCGTTATCAGGATGTGCTGAAGCCGATGCATAGCATGTATATAGAGCCGTCAAAACGTTTTGCCGACCTGATTATTCCGCAGGGTGGCACGAATGCGGTGGCTATCGGGCTGCTGACCGACTTCATTTACGGGCGTCTCCGTAATAACACTTGTCTTAAATGATTGAATTTTCTGTAGCAGGATGGACGAACTTGAACTGAAACCTGGCGAAGAGTCGGTTGTGACCGATGCCGTTCCCACCGGTACACCTGAAAAGATGGTGCTTCGTACGGAAAATCTTGTGAAAAAATATCGCCAGCGCACCGTGGTCAATCATGTGTCTATCGATGTGACACAGGGTGAGATTGTGGGATTGCTTGGCCCTAACGGAGCCGGCAAGACCACAACGTTCTACATGACCACAGGCCTGATTGTACCCAACGAAGGTCAGATATATCTGAATGACATGAACATAACAAAGTTTCCTGTCTACCGGCGTGCCCAGCATGGTATCGGTTATCTGGCACAGGAGGCTTCAGTGTTCAGGAAAATGACTGTGGAGAACAATATCCGCTCCATTCTCGAGATGACCCCTATGAGCAAAGAGGAACAGCGCGACAAGCTTGAAAGCCTTATCGCCGAGTTCCGACTGCAGAAGGTGCGCAAGAACCTCGGTGACCAGCTTTCAGGCGGCGAACGCCGACGCACGGAGATTGCCCGTTGTCTTGCCATCAATCCGAAATTCATAATGCTTGACGAGCCGTTTGCCGGTGTCGACCCTATTGCGGTAGAGGATATTCAGGAGGTGGTGTATAAACTCAAATCAAAAAATATCGGCATCCTGATCACCGACCATAACGCGCAGGAGACATTGCGTATCACCGACCGTGCCTATCTGTTGTTCGAAGGAAAAATCCTCTTTCAAGGTACTTCCGAAGAGTTGGCCTCTAATCCGGTTGTTCGGGAGAAATATCTCGGCCGTAACTTCATATTCCACCGCAAGGAGTTCAAATAACACCCCGACTTTGAGTTATAACGGCGCGGGCCGGATGGACATTCCATCCGGGCCGCACCGTTATAGCTCAAATGGGGAAAGCCCTATTGCTTGCAGCTGCGGTATGTGAGACGCAGACACAATGCTGTGAGAATTAAGCTTATCACAATCATTATCCAGGCAGAGGGGGTGCTGAAATCTGTGCCGACGGCATCAAGATTAAAGCTGTCTGGATTGTTGGCCATCCTCCATGAATCGATTACCACAATAGAATTGTTGGCTACGTGTACAAGCATAGGCACCCATATTGATCCGCTCCATAGCATAAGATAGCCGAAATAGGCCCCCAGCAGCATGCGTGGCACGAACCCGAACATCTGGAAATGAAACAGGCTGAACACCACAGCCACTATCCATACGCCGACATGTTGGTTTATATTGGTGTAAAGCAATGTCCGCTGGAATGCGCCTCTGAAGAACAGCTCCTCGCTGAATCCGGCAAGCACTCCCACAATAAGCACCGACACAATCAGTGATGCAACAGAACTTCCTTTCATCAGGCTTTCGGTTACGGTGCGCGCATTCTCTTCCAGTTGCCGCATGGTGTCCTCTATGCCGCGCATGCTTTCGGGCAGATGCAGGTTCTGATTCCATTCCACCACGGCGTTAAGTGCTGGTACTGCACAAATCAAGGTTACCAGGGCCAAGGCAAATGTGGCCGGACGCGCGAGGGTGTCCAGGCCGAGAAACCGTGCCGGCAGACGGGTGGCGGCAAGTGCTACAATTATGGCCGGGAGGATGAACACCAGAACATCCTGGATAACCATGGTGATTTTGATTGCTGCTTCCGGTTTTATGGAGGTCCGTGCGAGCAGTCCTGACATTATGGGCGTAAGAATCAGGAAAAATGCAAACAGTGAAAAGAGCAGCACCATTGCGATGGCTGGACTGGATAGCTTGAATTGTTGTTTCATTTATATGTTCTGAAAATTGTTATCATGTAAAATGATGCGACAAGCGAAAAATGATGCGATACGTATCCCTGTCAAAGTCTGATGTAAAATGGAGATACAAGCCGGACATAATCGGACGTCTTGTTTCCGTCAGCATCCGAGATGCATAATGTGGATCTTTCAACCGGGGCAGGGTGTTGTGCCTTTATGAAATCTATTAGCACCCTGCGCGCCGGTTTGGATGCAACGGTGTGCACCTCGCAGATGCGGACGGCATGCAAATGGTGTATTGAGGCAGCGAATTCCGCACGTTGGCGTTGTTCCGCAGGAATCACTATGGACAGGATTCCACCCGGGCGGAGCAGACGTGCGGCTCCTGAGGTGAGCGATTCGAGATTCAACGTACCTTCATGGCGGGCGGCGAGCCTCTGCATGTCAGGTGCGTGTGCGCCGTTTGTGAAAAACGGCGGGTTGGATACCACTGCATCGAACCTTTCGGGAGAGGATTGCATGGCAATACTATTGAAATCGGCATGCACCATTTGCAGATTCTCATGCCAAGGCGAACCGGCGAAATTATCCGCGCCCTCTTCTGCCGCATCCCTATCGCATTCTACACCTACAATCGTAGCTTTCGGGAACCGCTGTGCCAGCATGAGGGCAATCAACCCGGTGCCTGAACCTACATCCATTATGCGCAACTCCTCGTCCGGCTGGCGGGAAATCGGTGTTCCGATGGCCCATGCGCCGAGCAGAACGCCGTCGGTTCCTATTTTCATGGCACTGCGGCAGTTCGACATTTCGAACTGCTTGAAGCTGAAACGTGTCTGGCGGTCGGGATTGCGCATTAGTCAGTTTATAATATTGATGCAAAATTAATAAACTTTAGGCACATGTCAAATCGGCTTTGATGTAATGGATGCTGTCCGGGGCAAACCCGTTGCCCCTACGATTTGTTTTTCTGAAAGAGATATGTTAATTTTACATTTAATTATCAAAATCAGCGTCCGGTCGGAAGGATGCAAAACACTCTGAAAAATGATTGTAAACAGCGCACGTTTTGTCATAAGTAATACTGATTATAAAAAATGTCCGGATGAAAAGCGCCATGAATTCGCTTTTATCGGAAGGTCTAATGTGGGGAAATCTTCACTCATAAATATGCTGACCGGCAACAAAAGTTTGGCCCAGACATCTTCTACTCCGGGCAAGACTTTGCTTATCAATCATTTTCTGATAAATGATGAATGGTATCTGGTGGATTTGCCTGGCTATGGATTCGCACAGCGAAGCAAGGAGGGACGTGCCGAAATCAAGCGTATCATTCAGAGTTACATACTTAATCGTCCCCAGATGACGTGTCTGTTTCTGCTTATCGACGGCAGACACAAACCGCAGCGCAACGATCTGGAATTCATGCAGTGGCTTGGTGAGAATTGCGTGCCGTTCTGCATAGTGTTCACAAAGCTGGATAAATTGTCGTCCTCTGCCGCCAAAGCGGCTACTGCGGCATATTGTGCGCAGCTGCTGGATACATGGGAAGAATTGCCTCCGGTGTTCCGCACCTCGAGCGTCGACCGCCGCGGACGTCAGGAATTGCTTGACTACATCGAGCAGTTGTGCAAGCTTCCTCTTGAGGGGTGCGAGTGAACCTATCAAGCTGACAAATCGTTCTAATTGCAAACCGAAGCATTGCTGTGTCGGACTTTCTGATGCATGGATGCTATTCTAAAACTTACAATTATGAACGATAAAAAAACATGCGCCTCAAAAGCGAAAAAGTCAACTTGCACGAAAACCGACAAGTATGAAGGGGTGAATATCGACCGCGCCGATAAGGATAAGGTAACGAGCAAACTCGTTGATCAGGAAACCCGGATGCTGAATAACAATCCAAGAAATTCTGACTGATTCTGACAGCATAAAGTGCTTGTCAGAAGCCTTGTCTGAGCCGGGATGCCTGTTATGGTTTGACAAATCGGGAAATAATAGCTAAATTCGTGGTGTGAAACATCGGGATGGTATTCCGTTGTTCTCCCAGTGGCTTCTCATAGCCTTAATTGAATAAACTATTATACGGAAATGAAAACCGCCAGTCCCGACACTATGCAGTCCCCAAAGGCTATTATCGATTTCAAGGTATTAGAAAACCGGAAGCTTACCGCCAGTTATTCATTGTTGAGGTTAACCCCGGTTGCCGATTCCGGTCAGTTTGATTTCAAGTCGATAATGCCCGGCCAGTTTGTGGAGGTTCAGGTATCCGACTCCCCTACCACTTTTTTGCGCCGCCCTATCTCGGTGCATTATGTGGATGTCGCCGCCCGTGAATTGCAGCTGCTTGTACGTGTGGCCGGCGACGGCACCCGTCGTTTATGCGATATGGAGGCCGGCGGCGTCCTGAACATCATGCTCTCACTGGGGCATGGCTTTTCGGTGGATTGTGAATGCGAGCGTCCGTTGCTGGTGGGTGGCGGCGTAGGTGTGGCACCCTTGCTCTACCTTGGCAAAAAGCTTGTTGATGCAGGCATTAAGCCTACATTCCTGCTCGCGGCAAAGACAAAGGAGGATTTGCTGATGGTTGACCGGTTCGCGCAATTTGGCAATGTGCTGCTGTCGACTGACGACGGGTCAGCGGGGCACCCGGGCCTTGTGACAGTGAATCCGGCCCTTTCCGATGGCGAGTTCGACATGATATACTGCTGCGGACCCATGCCTATGATGAAAGGCGTGGCAGCTATCGCTCACAAGAGAGGCATTCCATGTGAGGTGTCTTTGGAGAACGTAATGGCATGCGGACTTGGAGCCTGCTTGTGCTGTGTGGAAGATACGGTGGACGCGGGCAACGTGTGTGTGTGCAAGGAGGGTCCGGTGTTTGATGTGAATCGTCTGCGTTGGTTTGAATGATTCAGACCGTCAGGAACGCCTGATTACAAGGCATTTTAATTCCTTTGAAATAATATCCATATTCACCGCAGCATCCATAAAAATGGTTGCTGCGGTTTCTCTTTCAAATGATGAGATTGTGATGAGGTTGTCCGGATGAAACTCCACAATCTGCATGTTCAGGATGATGCCATCACATACTATTTTGCGTATGAGATAACGTGTGCCCGGGGAATAGTCCGGCAGATGTGTCAGGATTTGTGATGACATTTTACCTGTTTGCACTTGACGGCTTATTTTTTAGCAGGCTGAACCTTTGCCGGGGCTGGTTTGGCACTGCGTTGTTTCGCAGGCTGGTTTTTGCGTTGGCGTTCGCGGGCCTCCTGTCGTTGCTTGGCTGTGGGTTTATGCTGGGATGCATCCATACGGTGCTCGCTTTTCTTTCCGTCCCAGGTTACGCCGGGCAGCTGCACATCCTGAGCTGCAGGGCGGCGGCGATCGGTCGACATCGGACGCCGTGGTGTGACAGGTGCATTTGTATCAACTGTAGGTACGGATGTGGTGTCGGGCTCTTCTGCAGGTGCGGCAGATGTCCGGAATGTTTTGGGCCTGCCATAATAATTGCTGACAAGATTCTTGCGCTGGCGGGTAAGTGATATACTGTCGACTTCGAATGCTACATTTTTCGAGGGGGAGAATGCCAGATAACCATACAGGCGCAATGGTGTCATTGTAGAATCAACCTGTATCTGCATGATATTTGGCTGACGGGTAGATATCGGTTGGTCAATGTATCGTGTCACACCGTCGGCATAGTCTACCAGCAGGCGGCTTTCGATATCCCCAAGGCCATTCACCGGCTTGTAGCGAAGTGTGTAGATGTCACCGTTCTGCCAGGTGCTGTCGGGAACCAGCGAGAAGGTGATCACACGTGAGGGCATCTCCTCATGCACGATTACACGTTGAGGGCCGTTCCATACTGCCACAGAGTCGCCCGAGATGGCAATCTGTGCACTTGTGGCTGATGCGAAATCCTGCTGACGCTCTTTCAGAATCTCGATTGTACGGTCGTAAACTTTAATGTATTCCTCGATATGATTACCGTACCATACAAATGATGTGTCCACTGTTTCCGCCGTCACGCCATGCGCTTCGTAAATGCTTTGTTTCAGCATTTTGCGTGTGGAGTCATTCGGAAATTTCGAATAATTGAAATCAATCACGGCCTCGCCGGTGTGTATGTCGGCCATAAGGCTCGCCATTTCTTCCTGTCCAAGAACGTACTCCGGCGTTTTTTTGCAAGCAGTGATTGTGAGGACCAGCAGCATTGCGGTCAGGATATTACGGGCACATGCCTTTTGGACGGATGTCGGCTTCTGGAACGGTGTCATATCGTGAAATCAGCGCAAGGTGTGGTTCATGTCTCGGTTCGGCATCAGGCTTCGTCGGTAGCGTCGGCCTTGGTTTGTGTGGACTTGCGCCACGGCACATCGGCAATCTGCTGGGAATAGAAAAGGATGAGGGCGATCATGCCCACGGAGATTGCGGAATCGGCAATGTTGAATACGGGGCGGAAAAACACAAAGTGTTCTCCCCCTACCCATGGCATCCATGTGGGCCATGTCCATTCGCACAACGGGAAATAAAGCATGTCGACCACCAGGCCGTGCATCAGTGTGCCGTAGCCTCCGCTTTCAGGGAACAAAGTGGCCACTTCAGGAGGCAGCGGGTTGTTGAATATCAGACCGTAACACAGGCAGTCGATGATATTGCCTGCCGCGCCGGCCACCACGAGAGCCAGACACACCAGATAGCCCGTTTTGGCTTCGTGCCGGGCATAGATGCGCCATATATAAAAACTGATGAATGCCACAGCGGCGATGCGGAAGAGCGTGAGCAACAGTTTGCTCCCTATTTCCCACCCGAATGCCATACCGTTGTTCTGTACGAATACAAGCTCGAACCATGAAAATATAGGATAGCTTTCACCGAGATAAAAATGGGTCTTGACCCAGATTTTCAGGCACTGGTCGGCAATGAGAATGACGGCTATTATCAAAAGTGTCAGCAGGCCGCGGTGCCTGAGAATCCGTGATGATTTCAGCATGTCGGGAGTATTGTGGGATAATGTCGGTAATTTCAGGGGCAAAATGTACGCATATGTGGGTCTGCGCCGGTTTTGGTTGACCGGCGCGACTATAATCATTTCTGTTTGGAGTCGACGTTCAGAGTGGCATGAGGCACAACACGCAGACGTTCCTTCGGAATCAGTTTGCCCGTGATGCGGTCAATGCCGTATGTCTTGTTCTCGATTCGCACCAGAGCAGCCTGAAGGTGCTTGATAAACTGGGCCTGACGCTGGGCCAGTCTTACAGCCTCTTCTTTTGAGAGAGTTGAGGCACCCTCTTCGAGAACTTTGAAGGTGGGCGAGGTATCGGCTGTTCCGTTACCATCGGTGTTCATCACTTCGGCGCGGAGCTTTTCGTATTCGTTGCGTGCTTTTTCGAGTTTCTGAAGAATCAGGATTTTGAATTCCTCCAGTTCCTCGTCTGAGTAGCGGTTCTTTTCGTTCATGGGAATAGAATCATTAATGTGTGAATTATCAGTAGTTGCATGTCTCGGACACTGGACAACATGTATGTGTCATGATCCGGCAATGTTCATGCTTTTACATGATAACAAACAAGAAGGTGAAAAATATTAATGAAAGAACGGGCTGAAATGTCTACAGCCCGTTCTGTGTATCATAACTGTCAGGCAGGTAGCACCTTGATCTTTACGGTGGTGCCGTCAATATCAAGAATCTCGTCGGGGAGCGGGTCCTGCACCGCGTCTACGACAATCGCCTCGGCAAGCACCTGACGGCAGATGTATTCGCCATATTCCTTGACGGCTTCGTCAGTAAGGTCGCAGGGTTCTATAACCACATTGATGCGCGCCGTGATGTCGAAATCGCGTCCTTTGCGGATGTTCTGTATGCGGTTCACGAGCTCGCGTGCTATGCCTTCGCGACGCAGGGTTTCGGAAACTGTCACGTCAAGCGCCACAGTCACCGGGCCTTCGTTGGCTACGAGCCATCCGGGGATGTCCTCATTCCTGATTTCGACATCAGCCACATCGACAGTGACAGGCTGACCATTGACATCAATGGTAACAGATCCGTTCTTTTCAAGTTCAATGATTGTGGGCTGCGGCATTTCGGCAATGGCTGCGGCCACGGCTTTCATCATTTTTCCGTGCTTCGGACCGAGTTTCTTGAAATCTGCCTTGATGCGCTTTACCAGCACACCCTCTTCATTGCTTACAAATTTTATCTCTTTCACGTTAAGCTCGGACAGAATCAGCGGTGCAACTGCTTCAATCTGTTGCTGCTGCTTGGCCGACAGAACTGGTATCATGAGTGTCTGCAGCGGCTGACGCACCTTGATGTTTACCTTGCGGCGCAGAGAAAGCACCATTGAGGTGATTATCTGCGCAAGGTTCATGCGGGTTTCGAGGTCCTTGTCGATGAGAGCGGCATCGGCTTTTGGGAATATTGACAGATGTACTGATACAGGCTCTTTTCCAGCGGCCTCAAGCGCTGGGGCTGTGAGGTCCTGATAGAGCTTATCGGCAAAGAACGGTGCAAACGGGGCCATGAGCTGTGCCACGGTGGTCAGGCAGGTGTGAAGTGTCTGATATGCGGCGAGCTTGTCCTCGGTCATCTCACCACCCCAGAAACGTTTGCGGTTCAGACGTACGTACCAGTTGCTGAGGTTGTCGTTCACGAAAGTGTTGATGGCACGGGCTGCCTTGGTGGGCTCATAATCATCGAGAGCATCTTCCACATCCTTTACAAGTGTGTTCAGAAGCGAGAGAATCCAGCGGTCGATTTCCGGGCGGTTTGCCACCGGTACCTGAGGCTCTGCTCCCGTGAAGCCATCGACATTGGCGTAGAGCGCCAGGAAAGAGTATGTGTTGTAGAGTGTGGCGAAAAGTTTGCGTGCCACTTCGCGCACACCTTCTGTGTCGAACTTCAGGTTGTCCCACGGCGATGAATTGACAATCATGTACCAGCGCACGGGGTCGCTGCCGAATTCCTCGATGGTCGAGAATGGGTTAACGGCGTTGCCAAGGCGTTTTGACATCTTGTTGCCATCCTTGTCAAGCACAAGACCGTTGGAAATAACTGCTTTGTAGGCTATGGAGTCGAACACCATGCCTGCTATTGCATGCAGGGTGAAGAACCATCCGCGAGTCTGGTCCACACCTTCTGCAATGAAGTCGGCCGGATAAAGTTCGCCGGAATCAAGTCCTTCCTTATTCTCGAAAGGATAATGAATCTGTGCGTACGGCATCGCGCCTGAGTCAAACCATACGTCGATGAGGTCTGTTTCGCGGTGCATCGGGCGTCCGGATGCCGAAACGAGAACGATGTCGTCTACATACGGACGGTGCAGATCAATCTTCTCATAGTTCTCTTTCGCATAGTCGCCGGGCACGAATCCTTTTGCCTTGTAAGGATTCTCTTTCATGATTCCGGCTTCCACAGCTTTCTCAATTTCGTTGTAAAGCTGCTCTACGGAACTTATGCATATCTCCTCTTTGCCGTCGTCTGTACGCCATATTGGCAGCGGAGTTCCCCAATAACGGCTGCGCGAAAGATTCCAGTCCTGAAGGTTCTCGAGCCATTTGCCGAAACGTCCGGCACCGGTGGATGCCGGTTTCCATTTGATCGAGTTGTTCAGCTCCATGAGGCGCTCGCGTGCGGCCGTGGTGCGGATGAACCAGCTGTCGAGCGGATAATAAAGCACAGGCTTGTCGGTTCGCCAGCAATGGGGATAGCTGTGGACATGTTTCTCGATTTTGAATACTTTCCCCTCCTGTTTCAGCCACATGGCGAGTTCCACGTCAAGTGTTTCGTCTGCGTCTGTTTTGGATTGGTCGTATGCGTTCTTGACATATTTGCCTGCCCAAGGTTTGTAGGCTTCCACATCCACCCGTTCTTCAACGAATTTCGGGTCGATATCCTCTATAGGGAAGAAACGGCCGCGCAGGTCGACCATAGGCCTGATGTTGCCGTCACGGTCGATGAGTGTGAGCGGCGGCACATTGTTCTGGCGCGACACTCGAAGGTCGTCGGCACCGAAGGTACCTGCTATGTGCACGATGCCGGTACCGTCCTCGGTTGTCACATAATCGCCGGGTATCACCACGAATGCGCCTTCTCCGGGGTTCATCCAGGGGATAAGCTGCTCGTAATGCAGTCCGACCAGATCCTTCCCTTTTACGGTCTTGACAACTTCAAACGGTATCAGCTTGTCGCCCTTCTTATAGTCGTCGAATGCAATTTCGTTGGCCTTGGGATTGAAGAAGTGTCCCATCAGGGCATCGGCGAGCACAACGGTCTCTTTTTCTCCGCTGTAGGGATTGTATGTACGGACTACGTTATATGTGATTTCGGGTCCGACAGCCAGCGCGGTGTTCGAGGGAAGGGTCCACGGCGTTGTGGTCCAAGCCAGGAAATACACTTTTCCGCATCCTTGCATATAGTCGGCAGGATCGGTGCAGAGGAACTGGGCCACGCAGGTGGTGTCCTTCACATCTCGGTAGCATCCGGGCTGGTTGAGCTCATGTGTGCTCAGGCCGGTGCCGGCTGCAGGCGAATACGGCTGTATGGTGTAGCCTTTGTAAAGATAGCCCTTGTTGTAGAGCTGTCCCAGCAGCCACCATACGGATTCGATATAGCGGTTGTCGTAGGTGATGTAGGGATTGTCAAGGTCAACCCAGTAGCCCATCGAATTGGTCAGGGTGGACCATTCCTTGGTATATTTCATCACTTCGCGGCGACATGCGGCGTTGTATTCGTCAACAGAGATTTTCTTGCCGATGTCCTCCTTTGTGATGCCGAGGGCTTTTTCAACGCCAAGTTCCACGGGCAGACCATGGGTGTCCCACCCGGCCTTGCGTTTCACATGGAAGCCTTTCATGGTTTTATAGCGGCAGAAAATGTCCTTGATGGTGCGTGCCATGACGTGGTGAATACCAGGCATGCCGTTGGCCGATGGCGGTCCTTCGTAGAAGACGAACGACGGGCATCCTTCACGGGTGGCCATGCTTTGTTCAAACAGATTCCCGGCATTCCATTGCCTGAGGACTTCCTTGTTTATTTCCGACAAGTTGAATCGATTGTATTCAGCAAATTTCATCGTTGCAAGGTGGGATGGTTATATCGGTTGGTTATTTATTTTTGCGATTGACGGGCGCAAAGATACTAATTTTCAGTTGATAATGCAAACATGCGGCCTGTGGCGCCTCAGAGCGCCACAAACTGCGTTTCTATGAATCCGAGTCAGGCTTTGCAACCCCTTTTTACGCCGCCCTTCACGCCTTTGGCTCCGGCGGCTCCGCCCATGGCGAAGATGTTGTTGGAGAAGGAGAACGTTTTCTGTCCGCGGCGGGTGTTGCGCTTGATTGCAAGTGCCACAAGGCGGTCCATCAGCTGGTCGAACGGAATGCCCGATCCCTCCCACAGGTAGAAGGAGAGCGACCCCGGGATGGTGTTGATTTCATTCACGTAGATGGCCTTTGTCTTACGGTCAATCATGACATCGACACGGCTCACTCCATGGCACGAAAGCACGCGGAACGTCTCCCCGGCCAGCCGCTGAATCTCTGCGGTGACATCGGCGGGGAGGTCGGCGGGAAATTTCTTTGCCGATGCCTGCATACCTTTCGCGCCTTTGTCGCCGCCGGCATATTTTGCGTCGTACGACAGGATTTCGGACGATTTTATCGGCTCTTCAAGCACTGAGGTAGTGTACTCGTCGCAGTCGCCCAGCACTGAGCAGTTTATCTCCTGCATGTCCTCGATCATGTCCTCAACGATGATGCGTGAGGCATAGCGTGAGGCATCTTCCACCTTTTCAAAAAGCTGTTCACGGTTGTGTGCACAGCCGATGCCGATTGACGAACCGAGATTGGCAGGCTTGACAATGACGGGATAGCCGAGGCGCTCCTCTATTCTTGCGGTGATAGCGTCGCGCCGGGCGAACCACTGACGGTCGGTGAACCATTCATAGTCAACGACCGGAATGCCGCTTTCACGCAGAATCATTTTCATCGTTATCTTGTCCATGCCGTTGGCCGATGAAAGTGTGTCGCAGCCTGCATAGGGGATGCCGATAGAGTCGAGAATACCTTCGAATGTGCCGTCTTCACCGTTGGCGCCGTGAAGCACCGGTATGACAACGTCGATTTTTGCCGCAATGTTCTTGTTCTTGAACAGACCCTTAGGTTCTGCATAATAGAGATTGTACTCGCCGAATTCCGGGCGCATGTACACGTTCTCACATTTTTTCAGCAGCTCGGGGATGTTGCGGTATTTGGTCAGGTCAAGCAGCTCGTCACCGGTGTACCATTTCCCGTCTTTGGAGATGTATACGGGAACGACATCGTATTTGTCGCGGTTGATGGCATTGATAGCCTGGTTGGCGGAGATTACCGATATTTCGTGTTCGGTGGAACGTCCGCCGAAAAACACTGCTATTTTTGTTTTCATTATCTTGTCGTTGTATAATCTTGGATGTTGAAGTCTTATTTGAAAGTATCTGGCAGGTCGTTTTCATAAAGAACCGTATCGCCGGCTGTGGCGATAGTGCCGAGAAGAGCCTGTGCGTGGCTGAAATCGTCCACGGCGTGCACATTCTCCGGTTTAATCGGTCCCTCGGCAATACCGGCCATTATGGCGTCGCGGTTGTATCGGCCTACGATAATCGCCACATCGGCGCAACGCGCTATGGTCCGTCCGAACTCCTCGTTGGCCTCGTCCTGTATCGGACCCAGCTCAATCATTCCGGGGGTGATGACAATGCGTTTGCCGGGTTTCATCATGGCGAGCACCTCCATGGCCATTCTGGAGCCTTGGGGATTGGAGTTGAACGCATCGTCGATAATAGTGATACCACCTGGTGTACGCTTCATGTTCAGGCGGTGTTCCACCTGTTCGATCTGCGATACGGCATATCTGATTTTGTCCGCCGGGACGCCGAGTTTAAGGGCGATGATCACGGCTGCCAGCAGGTTTGACACGTTGCACTCCCCTACCAGATGCGTCTGCAATTTCAGTGGCTGTTCAAGCGATGCGCCTTCGATGGTGAAGGTGGTTCCAGTTGGAGAGTATTCTATTTCTGTGGCCTTGAAGTCGGCGTTGCGGGGATTGCTCACGGCATAACGCAGGCAATGAGTGTTTTTCACCTCGCGGTTGGCCACATACGGAAAATCGTTGTTTACCACAACGACACCGTCGGCGGGGATTGCATCGGCCAGTTCGAATTTGGTGGCCTGGACGTTCTGGATGGTCTTGAACGATTCAAGATGCTGTTCGCCAACGGCTGTGATTATGCCGGCATGGGGATGCACAAGATCGCATATCTCCTTGATGTCGCCTGATTGTTTGGCCCCCATCTCCACAATGAACACCTCGTTGTAAGGTTGCAGATGTTCCCTGACGGTACGGATTACGCCGAGTGTTGTGTTGAAGCTGCCCGGTGTCATGACTGTGGAGAAGTGCTCCTGCAATATCCGGTAGAGGTAATGTTTGGTTGATGTCTTGCCGTAACTTCCGGTTATACCTATTATTTTAAGGTCGGGCATTGATGCCAGTATTTCGGCCGCCTCGTTGTAATAGCGTCGGTTGATGGCTTTTTCAACCGGCCGGAGCAACACATTGGCCGTAAGGAGGATGACGGGAGAGGCAGTGAGCATGGCGGTGAGGGCTATGCATGCGCCTTTCACGCCGGCAAAGATGCCGCAGAGTCCGGCAATCACAATTGAGAGCGCAAGCATCACACCATAGATGCGTTTAGCACGTGGTGTCCATACCAGAGGTTTCTTATATTTCGCCTTGAAAAGACGGATGGCCTGCCACAGTGTGATTATGATGCCTGCACTTGCCGATACCAGCAGTGGAAGGGCCTTTACAAGCAGCATCAGCAGGGCTATACAGCAAAAAATGCGTCCGATGTTGGTGCTCTCGCCCGATTGTGAGAACCATCTGTTGTAACGCTCGTTGCGGTAGGAGTTTTGCTGCAGCATCATTAGGTCGCGGGCATAGACTGCCAGAATGTCGAGTGAGGCGGTAGCTGCAAGGGCTATGCAAAACGGGGTGTCAAGCGTAGTTTCTATCATGTCAGTGCTTGTTGCTGTACTTACTGGTTATTTGTTTGAGATGCGCGACTGCAGGAATGAGTGCAGCACGGCCGCGAATTGCGCGGGGTTGTCAAGGAAGCTGTAATGACCGCATCCCGGGAAAGATACCAGACCGGCATCGGGGATGAGCCGTTCCATCTTTTTTGCGTCCGCCAGAGGGGTGGCTGTGTCATTTTCTCCCCAGATGAGGAGCGCTGGCGCCGTAATTTTCGGGAGGCATGCCGTGAGATCATGGTTCACCACTTTACTCATTATGGCGCGCATACGTGGGGACGCGTTGGCATAGTCGGACGAGCCGCGGCTTGCACGTATGCGTTCAATCCGTTTCTCTGCCTTTTCCCGTCCGAGCAACAGGTATGAAAGCCGTTTGGCGGCCTTGAAAGTGTAGACCTTGTAATAATATTTAAGCGAACGCCGCGGTTTTATTCCGGCGGCATCGATCAGTACGATGGCATCGATGTCTTTCCGCTGTGAGGCGAGCTGAATGGCCACTCTTCCACCGAAGCTATGCCCTGCCAATATGGGACGCTCCAGCTTGAGATGGTCAATGAACCGGTTCACAAGTTCGGTGTACTGGTCGATGTCCCATACAGAATCCGGTTCCGGCGACTGTCCGAATCCCGGCATGTCAAGGTTGAGGACACGGTGGGTTCCGGATGCTGTGGCGGCGATGGACCGGACCGTTGTCAGATTACACCCCCATCCATGCATCAGGATAAGAGGTCTACCCTCTCCCGATTCCTCAAAATGGACACGTTGGCCGCTGATTTCTATATTATTTTCCAAAATATGCTGCTGTTGTTTGACTGGGATGCGGAGAGTGTGGCTGCATCCATTTGATATAAGCCGTCAGTGCTTGGCTTAACATCCAACAAAGTTATGCCTTTTTTGGCATTTGGACAAATTAACTTGACGCTCTTGGTTCCGGTCGTGTAACCTTCATGAACCGGCTGAAGAAAAGCACGGCGGCCGTGAACAGCGACACCGAGAAACTGAGGACGATGCCATAGTTGCCAAGTCCGGCCGGAAATGCAAGCAGAAGTGTCGCAGGCAGCCCCACAACCACGTAACTTACAAATGCAATCCACAGCATCGGGCGCACGTGCGACGTGCCGCGCAGGGCGTTGGCGAATGTGACCTGCGTGGCATCGCCCAACTGATAGAGAATCAGCGGGAATATCAGGGCCTGTGCGGCAGTCACCACCTGGAGGTCTGAGGAAAAAAGACCCATCAGCGGGCGTCCGGCAAAGATGAACGCGCAGGTGGACAATCCAGCAAAAAACAGCATGACAAGATATCCGTCGTAGGCCACGCGCCTACAGCAGTGCAGCGAATTGCTTCCTGCCACGTTCGAGACTGAGATGGCAATGGCCGTCCCTATGCTGTAGTATATGCAGAAACCAAGGGAGCCGATAACGATTATAATCTGAAATGCGGCGAGTGAAATAGTGCCTATCCACCCTGCGAACACGGCACAGGTGGAAAATGCTGCTGTCTCGCAAGCCATCTGCAATGCCACGGGCCAGGAGGTGGACACCACCTTTTTCATCAGGCTACGCCCTATTTTCAATGTCTTGTCAGTAAATCCTGTTTTATATGCCTTGTAGGACTTCAGTGTGAAAAACACGGCTATGATTGCCAGCGGGGCGAGGACGCGCACAAACAGAGTGGACAATCCGGCTCCGTTCAATCCAAGTTCCGGAGCGCCGAAATTGCCGAAGATGAGCATGTAATTGCCGAAGATGTTGATGATGTTGCAACCGATGAGAATCCACATCGGCAGAGCAGTGTTGCGTATGCCGTAGCTCCATTGCGCGAACGCGTTGAAAAGAGACAATGGAATCAGCGATGAGAGCACAATCAGGTAGAAGGGCTTGATGAGAGGCAGGAGCTCCTCCTCCTGCCCCATGTGGTCAAGGAAGAAATACAGAGTACCCATGACGAGCGTGAGCACAATCCCCACAGCTACGTTGGCAATCACTCCGGCTCTAAGGGTAAGCCCGATATTAGCGTGTTCTTTCCGTGAAAAGAGCATCCCGATGAGCGGAGTAAGGCCGTATGAGAACCCCATGCTGCAAAGCAGCACCACATTGAATATGTTGACCACAAAGGATGATGCCGCCAGCGCCTGTGTGGAGTAGTGCCCCACCATGATGTTGTCGGCAAAACCGACAATGATGGCACTTACCTGAGCAATAAGAACAGGAAACGCCAGTCGCAAAAGAGTCAGACATCTTTTGAACATAGAGAAACAGATGGATTGATGCATAGATATCACCGCAGGATATCTATACGTGTATGATATAAGAAAACTACAGGCGCCGCAGTGATGGATGCGGCGCCTGTGCATCAGCGATGCAAAGTTAAGAATTTTGTGCCTGAGAGGCACAATAAACATTAGATAATATCAGTGTTGATTGTTATAGAGTGTTGATTGTTATAGACTGCGTTTGAGTGCCGGTATGGCGAACAGGCCGATGCAGAACAACGACACCAACGGCACGATGCCGGCAAGCGCTATGATCTGTGGGGTCAGACCATGGTGAACGGTTGCATGTACAGCATAGCCCCATGTTGCAATCAGACCGATGGCGGCTATTACATAACAGACAATTTCCATTATGCTTGTGCCTGATTGCTGTGTGGGCTCGGGGAGCCGGTTCATCACCTTGCGTGAGAACCAGGGGGATTCCGGGGATTCCGGAAGCTGAGTCTTGAATGCCTGCCGCAATGCGTCGTCGGCTTTTTTCTGTGATATGTTATTATGTTTCATATGGTCGTGTTTCATATTAGCGGATGTTTGACATGTGGGTTCTCGCGCGGTTTAAATGCGATTTCACTGTACCCTCGGGCATTGACGTCACTTTGCTTATCTGTTTTATCGGCATGTCCTCCAGATAAAACAGCAATGCTACGATTCTTTCTTTTTCCGGCAGGGCGTCCAGAATGACTTTTACGTCGATCTGTGCTTCTGTGGAATCATGCTCGTGGCACGACATATGTGAATCAGGAGGTGCGGCATCCAGCGGGAGGGAATATGCCGCCGATTTTTTACGTCTGTAGGACACTACTGTCCACTAAAAAATGGACGGGGTTAAAAATTAAATAAATTCGGTTCACTTGAACCATAGAG
>UQER01000008.1 GCA_900540205.1 uncultured Porphyromonadaceae bacterium
CTATCTGCGTCAGCTTGGCGTGCAGTTGATAATTCTTCTTTTGATGCGCCAGCCATGCACGGGGCGATGCCGTAGCCTTCTGCCAATCTGCTACTTCGACTTGAAGCATAGTCGAAACCAGCACATCAATCTTACGGGTATGTATGCGGATAAAGAGTGTCGCGGTCTCTTTTCCCATGTCCTTATTTCGGATGTGAAATGGGGTCAGTTTCTTTGGAGAGGGTGTTGTTGCCATATTTTTTTCGGAGTAAAAAGTTTGAATGATGGCGTTCACAGTTATTTACAGTCAGCCACTTTGGTTCTGCAAATATAACAACCCAAACCGTATTTTGTCAAGTCGGGTCACCACGTAGGTCACCACGTTTTTTGAATAAATCTGAAAATCGGCAAAATTCACCATAAGTCATATTGTACTATTATTCAGCGTTTTGTCTAAATAACACATTCAAATCCATTCGTATTCATTCAGAAACTCAGGTTCTGGTGGCACCACCCGCAAAATCGCCAAGTAGTTAAACTTCAACTACTTAGCGATTTTTCTTTCACTCAAATTTTGCCAAGTTCCCTATAAAGTTACCTATGGCACACCCGTTTGAACGGTGTTGAAACGAGGTTGACGCAACTGAATGAACGAAAAATAAATCTTTTCACATTTTTTAATAAACATCGGCGAGTGAACCATTCAATTGAATTGAGGGTTTTGTAAATTGCGGGGTAATTAAGTCCCGCCGTTTACATCACATAATTAATGAAAATAGAACCCCGTACAATAACGCACGAACAATTCAAGTCGCTTATAAAGGAATGGCTTGACACCCACCGCGAGGAATACTGCGCTTTTGCCGAGGAAGTGAGCAAGCGCGACCGTTCAGGTTTTCAACAGATTTTTCTGTATGCCCAATCTATCGCTCCCGCTTATGCCAATGCCGTCAAATCTCGTATGGCAGATAATAGGGATGAAGGATTTGACGATCTTGAGAAGTTATTGGAGGACGCAGACATAGGCAGAACGATACTTAGAGATTTTCAGTCAGAAAATCCGGATACCATTGCTCCGGCAATGCTTGCATGGCTATACTTCGGCAACAGTTGGGAGTTGATGGTTTCTTATAATGAAGAAATCATACAGGATAAAGAATCCGGGTTCTTCAATCGTCTTATGGCTCTACCGATAAATCCGAAAGACACAACTTCTCTATATGGAATGGAGCTATCAATTCTATCAGGCACAAAGGAGCAACGGGAGAGTTGGCAGACAACTATCGTAAACCATGAGGCCACCGGAATACCGTTCCGCAATTTCCAACCGCATGACGACTGGCAACCGAAGCCTCCCAAACCGCAACCGGATGAACCAAAGCCAGCCAAAGAAACAGAGATTGACAAGTTTCCGCTACCGCATCAGCGTGAAAGCAGATTGACTCTGGGAGAAATACAGGCAATAAAGAATATGCGGGCAAACCCCAACATCCCTAAAGACGCCAGACCGGAACTACCCGAAGGCTACGAATAACATCCCCTGAGTAATAGCTCACATTACCTAAAGACAGGCAACCCTGATATTCCTGCCGGGGTTGTCTGTCTGTTTGGTATGGCTATGAATGATATAGCACCTATCGGATATTTATAATCGCTTATCGGTCAGTTTCATTGCTCGATATTATTCTAACGGCCATTGCTTCTCTATCATTATGCCATCGCGTGTGTAATATTTCCATGTCCCGATATTATCTGTGTAGTCGCCTTCTCTATTCCAATCATGGAGCATCCATCCTTCTGCTGCAAGTTCCCCGTCTTCATAGTATTGACGGCAATAAATCAGCGAATCCGGAGCAAACGGATAGATTGTATTAATGCTGTCCGTGTTTGCACGAAGACTATCATATTTCCAAACGGACTTATATGACTGGAACACCTCCATGAATAGTTCTTCTTGCTTTTCTGCTGTCAGGTTATTGTCATAATCCCATATCCAGTATTTACGCCGTGAATAATAACTATAATTCTCATCAGGTCCTAACGTAACGGTAAGCCAATATTGTCCGTCTTTAGTTGGTTCATAATAAAATAGATAACCCCGATATTCGTATGTCTCGTTCCTATCCGTGAAAGGACTCCCTAACTCATTAAGATCAACTGGCAGACGGTTATTCACACACTGAAAACCATCAATCATTACGATAATTTCATTTCCCACACGCTCTATATCAGCAGTATCAGTTGTCATACACCTTTTGAAAAACACGACAATCGCAATCAGTAGTAAGATAATCAACACTACGATAAGTGTGCGCCAATTCCAAAATCGTTTATCGGTCTGTTTCATTCTATGATATAGGCTTCAGAAGTTAATACATCAACGATATGCTCTGTTGTCTTTATGGCATAGTGCTTTACGTTTAGAGAAGATCCATACAACGCACTCATCCCAGTTGCCATGATTTCTCCCAGATAAGAGGAATTTTCCACTTCGTATAATGGGCTGGAAGTCAATTCCACCATAACCTCAGTCATTCTAAAGTGTTCCAAAGTTACACGATAAGCAAATACATTCCTAAATCGAATGATAATCGTTCCTCTGTTGTCAAAACGATCAATCATAATCTTAAGGTCAGTAGCGTCATAATCTATTGAATTGATTGAACATTCGCAATCAATTACATTTATTTGATGGTATATCTCACTTTCCATACCCCAAAAATCGTTTATCAGCCAGTTTCATTGTTGTTGTGGAGTTTTTGAGTTGAATTTCATTATCATAATAGCCGAGAGCGTGAACACTATCACTGAACCGACAAGGGCACCAAGGCTCGCCACTGCCATTGTTTCTAAATCACAGGACTTATTATGAAACCATAGGAAGCCTTGATATTGATTAGCCCATATAGCCGAAAACATCAGATTAGAGCAGCCAATAAATAAAGAAACTATGTCGTTGGAATATCTAAATATCGCATACCCCAATATCAGTTGAAATATTGGCAAAGTCCAACAAACGTAGGCTCCCCATGCATAGAACACTGAACAATATAATATCTGAAGATATGTTGCAACGCATACAATAATGATTGGAATAACAGTATGGCGATTACCTTGGTCCCACTTTATCAAGACGGCCAAACTTATCATTAGAGCTAATAATATGCCAATTACCAAAATTATTGGCATCTCAAATTCATCGGCATTGGCCTTTGGAACAATCCAAAACATAATTATTGTCCCTATAAAGAGTAATCCGATCAATAATAACCTTTGTTTTGTCGTTAACTTTTCCATTTTGCAGCTATCTTGTTGACAATAAACCATAAAATGAATACCAATCCTGACGATACGGCAAACGCGAGAATAGTCAAGGGAATTACCCACTGCCAACTGTTGTAATAAAATGCCTCAAGATGTGTCAACCCTGTTACTATGACCGGATTTGTTTCCTCTGCAACTCTGATTGATTCATATTGCTTTATGTTGTCGGTTTTAGTGTCTATGGTAAAATAATATTCACTTCCAGGAGCTTCGTTGACGAAATATCTCTCTCCATAAATGGAGTCGCCTGAAACTTTGATCTTAGTTACCCATTCAACGGCGCGGTTTCCGTCTTTACTAATATCCCCTGTAAAGTATTCGCGAATGGAGCCACTTGCAAGGGATTCTATCTGATAGCCGTTGGGCAAATCGGCCTTATAATATCCATCCATTCCACAACCGGTGTCAAAGATGGATGAACAGGAAAATCCGCCGATTAGACAGGTGAAATAGAAAGAGTATATAAACAGGAATGACGATAACATTGCCAGTATGGTGTTACGTTTCCTGTACCTCCTGCTACACCAACATACAATACCCGCCAATGGCAGTGCAATAGCTATTGCCAATAAAGTGAAGATAGCCAGTTGAATTATAATGTCGATCAGTATCATTATCATAAGTTTTATGTGGCTATTAAAACCAGAATCAATGTGAGGACGAGAAAGCCGAGAAATCCGTTGGCGAGGTTGTTGTCGGCATGGTCTATTTCATTGAAATCTTCCGAGCCATAGCGGATTTGCCTGTATGACACTTTCTGCCCGCGACGGAACAGCTGCAGACAACCGTACCTAAGCCCGGCTCCAATATGTTGAATCGCCGATATGAACCATGAACCATGAACGTATAAACATATCATTTTGAGATTATTTGAGAAGCTGTCTTTTAAAAACGGAATTACTGTCAACGCCCATACTGACTACATTATAATCAGACGGTATATATATTGTGTCTCCAATCGCTACAATCGGTCTCGGGACATTCAGATTCCCGGAAAATTTCCACTCCTTTCCATCAGTCCTGCGCTTTAGTTTGCGCGATGTAATCCAAGGACCAAATTTGGTGTAGACAAAAGAATAATCGGAGTTATAGCAGATTACATCCGGCAATTCAACGGTTACAGTATCGTCTATTGAAATTATTGTATGCTCTCCCCACCAGACAAGAGTGTCCTGAACTTCTTTTGGCAGATCAGAATAAAATATATCTTCGCCATCAGTGTAATCTATGGAACGAGAGCATCCGAAACACAAGCCAATCGCTCCAAAGGCTATAATGCCTACTATTTTCTGCCACTTTTTCATACTATTTTTAATTTAAGAATGCATTGATGAATAATTTAATGCTTAGTATAATATTGATGAATCCGACAATTATCAAGCTTATTGCGAACCAAATATCCGGTGAAGCGACGGCAATCAACATACCTCCATAAATCATATATACCAAAGCATAAATAAACAATATGGTTCGAGATGTCCCCTGAATCTTATGATTGCGATGGTCATAAAAGTAGTCACAAATAATTACAAAAATTCCTATAACCGAGAGTGGAATCCAAGCGAGAAATCCAAACACTAATAATGTGATGCCTTGAATAAACCACCAAAATTTTATGAATATATTAGTCCATGTTTTCATCGCTTGCCGCTATATCCGACTGATTGTTGTACTTTTATTTTCAGATATACTTCTTTTTGTCTTTTATGGTCATAAGTCTTCAAGAACAACATATTGTTGTCATGCCAAAAGATAGGTTGGATTTTGAAATCTTCTTGGAAAACGAATTCATTGTATTGAGTATTTTTATATGACTGGAAGTTATAAATATAATTCTCTTCGCGACGAAAGAACTTCAAGTCTAACGGCCCATCGCAATCGTATCCTGTCTGCGATACATACATCCCGTTTATATTTATTGCCGTTGGGAATGCCGCCTCACATAGGTATCTGCCACTCTCAGCATCAAACCACCATACAGAATCCTCAAAAGGAGTGTTGGGTATAACAAAAGCATACAACTTAAATTTTGGAAGATATAATAAGCATTGTTTGTTAATCCCAAAACCTTCTACAAAGTCATATATATCCCGACGGGTAAAAGAATCAAGCCGTTCAAACTTCGTTTGCGATTCTTTCAACACCATATTCACGATTTCGTTATCGGGAATGGTGTCTGCCGGAATAACATTAAAGCGAGAATACTCTTTTTCTGCATCGGCATATTCAACGTAGCTTATTTCCTCTACTGAGAAAACAGCTTGGGCAGATGCAACAGCAGCACTTGCTATCACAATCACCAACATCCAAAATCGTTTATCGGTCAGTTTCATGTCAAGATTTATTTGGCTATTAGAATCAGAATCACTGCGAGAACGAGAAAGCCGAGAAATCCGTTGGCAAGGTTGTTGTCGGCATGGTCTATGTTATTGAAATCCTCCGAACCATAGCGGATTTGCCTGTATGACACTTTCCGCCCGCGACGGAGCAACCGCAGACAACCGTACCGAAGCCCGGCTCCGATATGAAAAATCGCCGAACCGAACCATGACCGTATGAATATTTCGGCTATAAATTCCATAATCATGAATTATCGTAATCTATGCTAATCCAATAAACGTAATTACAGTTAATCGTGCTATTTTGAGAGTCAGCAACAAAGGAATTGCCGATTTTATCTGCCGGAGTCTATTTACAGGCAATGCGTTTACGCAGAATGTCAAAGGGAATGACAGTGGAAATCAAAGCTGTAATTTCTCCTTGATTGTCAGATTTCCAATACTGCACATAGTCTGAAAATTCCACATCAGCAGACATATCATCTTCAATAACACGATATATAAAGTCCTTAATATCATCAATCGGTTGTTGATAATCTTTAGTGATTATTCTCACCCAATATGATTTTCGATAATCAGTCCATAAGTCAAACAACTGTCTGAGTTCTCTGTTGCCGCCATAGTCATACATGACCTGTTGACTGGTTTTCAAAGAAACTAAAGATGCGATTCTAATAAAGTCCTCTGTGTGATGTTGATAATATGTTGTCGGCACCGAAAGAACAGCTTTTAGCAAATCTCCCGGATAAAATTCGCAATCAATAAGCAAATCATCGCTTAATATGGCGACGGCCATTGGCAGAGTGTATTGTAAACCCTTTTCTTGACTGACTGCGAGGTATATATCTGATGGAGTATATTGGCATAGTTTCTTTTTGCTGATTCTATCCAGTTCAATCGTAAGGCGGTCCATCTCCGACAGCTCACGGAGCCAGCTCCACGCACCAAGTTCACGTAATGACTTATTAAGGTATTCATCAGTTCGTTTCATCGCTTGCCTCCTTTCAGTTGTTTGATGAGATTATGAACTCCTGTCGGCGACAGGTTTGAAACTGAATCTTTAGAAAGACGGATTTTGTTACTTGACGGATAATAGAAATTACTATCTGTAAAGGCATTGTCTATATCACATGATATAGAATCGGTTATCTTAATATTACCATGAGTGTAATCTATCCGGGTAAAACTTTCGGGAAGAATAAATGTGGCATCATCATTGTCAATCCATTCGCCATGTGCATAATATAGACTGTCAATTAAATGATACACATAATCTTCATTTCGGGCGTAATTCTCTCTATTGAGGGGAATGACCCACATGCGTGAGCCGTTTTGGCGTATTCTATAAATTTTAGAACCATAAAATACACCTCTTTCCTTATCAAAACGGTAGTAGCCGCTTTTCAGTTGTCCTCCTTCATAAGGCCATAGATCGAATATAGTTTCTGCCAATAAACCTGATTTGCGGGCGAGATATGCACTCCTGTTTGCAAAAAATCCATTGTCACTATAAACTATATATTCATCATCCTCGGCAACTGTTGTAGGCAATGATTCCGAACATACAAAAAGTACTGGCAACGCAAGAATCAAAGTAAAACAAAAATCTATACGCAGCCACCACTTAAAAAATTGCGGTTTGTCAAGTCCGCTGCCGAGAGGTAAAGCCACCAGTCCAAGTAAAAAACCGACAATGAAAACCCACGTATCCAAACCCCACCGCCATGACTGATTATGTGCTATCAAACATCCCATACATAGCCATATTGGGAGGAGAGCAATCTGCACCCATACCACCCAAAGCACTATCTTATATCGGAGAGATTCTGACATAGTTCACTCTAATAGTCTATTATCTGTAATTAAGCAAAGTTACAACGAATAATCGACATTCGATGTGACAAATGTCCCATCGGAGTATAAAAATCAGCGTGGAACGAAGAATTTTCTTAAATATCCTCACATTCGGAGGCGTCGGCGGCACTTGCAGCCTCACGGATCATTTCAACGCCTCAATTTTTGCAATGATCGAATCAGGCAATATGTCTATGCCGTAGAATAAATGGCTGCTCTGATAGCCGAGAAAGTCTATGTATTTTAGGATAAGCGCATATTTGCTTTGTGTTCTTCCCATGTCAATGTTGCCGTTATCATCAAAACAGATAGCCTCATGGTGGGCTATGCGGTTACGGAATGTCTTAATCTCCTGAAGCTCGTTGAACACCGCTCTTTGCCCTAATCCGGCGGTTCGATTTGGGAATATACGCAATAAGTTCTGACCACCAAGTCTAAATGGCTGTCGTGTAAACAAATGTGTCCAAAAGCCGAAAGAGACCGAGGAAACAACACGGTCGTTTGTATATCGCCCGTTTTGCCTAAGCGTAGCGATTATCCGAAGTACCTCATTTTTCTGCGGCGCGTTTTCAATCATGCCTCCGGGCTGCATCTGAGTCTCTACCCATTCTGTATCATTGAATACGCTCTGATAATGAGCGTTTATTGCATTACGAAGCACGACCTCAAAGATATTCAGGATACCATAAAACTTTTGGCACAACTTCACGTTATGTCTATAAAGGGTAAGTGCTTTGGCTGTATTACCGCCGCAGGCAACTAAATATTTGTTTAGGCGTGCCGGAGAAAACGCCTTCTCATACTCAGAATATTTCACTTCGTAATTTTTAACGTATTGAAATTTGCAAAATTACGAAATTATTTCTAACTTTGCAACGAAATCCCCCGAGTGTCCCTGTCTTCGGACAAACCTCGGGGTTTAGTTTTTTAGCATTGTTTCTTTTATCGATCTACTTCATCGCTTGCCTCCTTTCCGATGGCACAAAGATCACAGGCTTTGCGCCCGCAGATTACAGGAGAGAGCAAAGCCAACACACAAAATCAATATCTTATAGAGTGCCGCCATACGCAACGTTACAACTTCCTTATGAATGCGTCAAGGGGTCAATTTCAAAGCGTTGGCATTACTTTATAGAATGCACGTATGCGGCACACATTTGCATCAGTGGCTCAAATTCGGTCCAGTCTTTGATCTCCTTATGTGATTTCTTGTACCGGCTTACGAAATCACCATAACCGGGAAGCTGTTTGCACCGGCCATGAATGATATGAGGAAAGTCCCATGCCATTCCGTCGGCCATATCTGGACCAAACGAAATGCAGTTCTTTATTCTCTCAGTCCATCTCATTCCCTGCGGGCCCAGTAATTCCTGACCGCCGATACATGCTGTCCACAGGGTTACAGTGTTGCACTCACGCACTTTTGTCATCAGCAGTGTGCGATTATGAAAATACATCACAGGATACCAATATTCAACCACGGTATCGTTAGGAATTTCATATTTCAACTCCCGGATATCTGTTGCCTTGTATTTCACGGATTTTTTACCATCCGGTCCGGGCGAGACCTTGATTACCGGTCGTTCGTGTTTGAACAGATTTTCGCAATATCCATTGATAACGCTGCCATCGGTCATGGTCACGGACACTTTTCCAA
Source organism: uncultured Porphyromonadaceae bacterium (assembly GCA_900540205.1). GTDB lineage: Bacteria > Bacteroidota > Bacteroidia > Bacteroidales > Muribaculaceae > UBA7173. Next base: position 9,154 of record UQER01000008.1, read on the forward strand.
GAGGATCTTTTGCGAACGAGACACAACATACCGCACATACGATTAAGATGCAAAATAAGATTCTTTTCATGGTAGAAACATCATTTATTGTGCGAAATAATAGGAATCGATTGATATGACGGTTTGCTTGACCTTGCCACGGTTTCCGATCATTGTAGACTTCTGCCTCACAATGGAATACGGCCAGCCGTTGCCCAGATAGTCAATTTTCAGATAATCTTCATAAGTGCAGTCCACATTCACCTGCGCATCGAAGTTTTCATTAAAACTGTCTGTAATGCTGTCATTGGAGAATGATTCAACAATGCCGCCAACAATTTCCTTCAGTTCGTTCCGAGGCAAGATGCTGGTTACATCCTGCACAATACTATAGGAACCGTCATCGGCATCAACGGTCGCGGAAGTATAAGTGGTGTTTTCATATTGTGTTTCAGTGGCATCTTCATGCTCGGTGTTTTCACCGGGCTGCATTGACAGCCCGTGATACATGAACAGCATATTAAGCTCTTCAAGATAGCCGTCCACCAACTTGTCAGTATCCACATTCTTAGCATAGTCTTTTACATCGAATCCCATCTCCTTTAATCCTTGTATTTCAGGAATCTTTGAAAATTCGTTCAAAGCCTCTTTGAAAAGTGATCTGGCTTGTTTCTTAATTTGCCCGAGATTTTTGTATCTGGTTATCCGGCCATATTCATCCGTCTCAAAATGAACGGTTGTACCCACAATCTTTCGGGCAAGCTTGTCTGTTATCTGATTTTGAAATCTATCGATTGCGGAAGCGGAGTCGGGAAGCGCATCAGTAGGAAAATCCAAAAAAGTATAGTCCATCTTATACCCGTTGGCGGTGGAATCCACTACGTTTATACGCGCTATCATCGAGTAGGACGCAGTGAGAACTGTATCCGTGCCGGTTAGTTTCCATGAGGATTCGTTGACCCGATAAGTCACAGTGTCGTGCTTGTTGAACCACGCAATTACATTTATTATGGAATCCGGTGAAGCGGTGGTTTCCGGTGCCGAGGGTGTCTCGCCATGCATGGCCATGCCGATTGTCATAGCCAGCATAAATAATGGCCAGATGATTATTCTCTTCATGATTATTCGATTGCAAAACAACTAAACAGGGTTATTGGAACGAGACCGCCCCATTCCAGTCAAGCAAAGCTACAATGAATAATCGACATTCGATGTGACAAATGTCCCATTAGAGCGTGAAAACCAGCGCGGAGCTAAGATCTTCCTTAAATATCCTCACATTCGGAAGCGTCGGCGGCACTTTCAGCCTCACGGATGCGGTGCAACTGACGGCGTGAGATGCCTAAATAGGAGGCAATCTCCTGAATGGGCAGATTGTGCATCACGCCGGGATAGCGGAAGACAAGTTCATGGAAGCGTTCTGTCGGGGTCTTTACAAGCATATTCAGATAACGGCAATAGGCCTCCTGCAACAGATTGGAGGAAACCTCGGCCACGAAGCCGGGATTGCGCTCTATGATAAACCGTCGTGCATCTTCGACCGACACACGCTGAACCTCGGCATCGCATCCCGCGACAATAGAGGTTAGCGAAGGCTGGTCATACAGGAATCCCTGCACATAGTCAGTAACCACTTCGCCCTCGAAAGAGAAGCCCGTTACTACTTCCTGCCCCTTTGAATTAAGAGCCACATATTTGAAATATCCCGATTTTACCACACCCACATAGCGGCACAATCGCCCCTGCTGAACAATCCTCTCGCCCTTGGCATAGACAACGCTCTTGCCATTAGCCGCGACATAATCATTCAGCACCGACAGGTCAATCCTCGTCATAAAATCGTTAAGCTGCGCCATATCTTTGGGTGTCACTCGTCAAAATGCGCTGATATTCTGTATTGTGATTTTCGTTGTTTATCTCAGGGGCAGAGAGGAATCAGACAGGATAAAACCCAATGAATCCTCCCGTTATCCAAAATTAACACAAAATGCTGGCATACACAAGCATGTCCTCGATTTACCTCACTTATTGCCACTTCAAATCCTGATATAAAACAAGGCACTGTGCAATTTTTCTGTCACAGCGCCTGTTTTGTAGCCGAGGGATGTTATTATGATAATGATTTATCTTCGTACAAACACATTGGGACCGGGATTCTCATAATCATAGAGAATAAGATTGTTGCCATCCAGACTGAACCGATAGGTCTCATCATAAGGTTCGTAACCGGCATCTGTAAATCTCAGTGTAATTCTGTCATTTGCAACGGACCATGTACCAATAGAATTATAGGAAGGTTCTGGCGATGAAGAGTTCCAGTCCTTGCACCAGAACGTGCCATCCGGTCTGAATTCATATTGGCAATACCAATATTCTCCATTCGATTCGGGAAGCGTCAGAAGCCACGTACCCACAATTGAACCACTATCTGGTTCATCGTCATCATCACCGCAACTCACCAAAGAGATTGCCATGAGGACACACAGAGCCACAGCCACAACCGACTGCAGGCGTAACAATTTGTACTTCATTGTAATGAACAATGTTTGTATGTTTCACAACCCCAATGAAACTGGTGATTACTGTGAACTAAAAAGTGTGGGATTGTACTGTTCATATCAGCTTAGCAGGCTTCTCGCATCGCCTTAGTCAGATCATATGACAGTACACCCACACTGATTGCTATATAAATTCCCTTTCGGGAAATCATAAAGCATCCAATGCAGGTGCTATTTGTCATTACCTCTCTAACTTTCAGTAGATTTTGCGAGAATTTACTAAGCAAGATAATCCAAATAACACCTTTTCAGATAATTAAGCCGACTCTTCGGCTCTATTTCGATGTAAAATTACTAAAATTTATGCCATGCGGCAATATATCGCCATGAATATGTTCTTATGGCCTGTGCCGACCATGGGTGGGGATTCGCAGTAGAGGGGGATATACGCAACAAAGGCCGCGGCAACAAAAATGCGACGCGGCCTTTGTGGTTAAGATTGCAAGGGATATATCACAAGGGATATATCAATAGTTGCGGGCGAAGATCACGCGCTGGGCCGAAGGCTTCCCGGTGACCATACATTTGCCCGGAGTCTTGTCGCCATCCAGAGGGATGCAGCGGATTGTGGCCTTGGTCTCGTTCTTGATTTTCTCCTCTGTCTCGGGAGTACCGTCCCAGTGGCAAAGCAGGAATCCACCCTTCTCAATCTCTTCCTTGAATTCCTCGTAAGAGTTCACTTCGCGGGTCATCTCCTCGCGGCGTTTGAGAGCCTTGTTGTAGATGTTGTTCTGGATGTCCTCCAGCAGATCCTTCACGTATTTTGCAATACCTTCAAGCGGTTCCACCTGTTTTTCCAGAGTGTCGCGACGCATAAGTTCAACTGTGCCGTTCTCAATGTCGCGGGCTCCGATTGCCAGACGTACAGGCACACCCTTGAGCTCATAATCGGCAAACTTGAATCCGGGACGCTTGTTTTCGGCATCGTCGTATTTGACGCTGACGCCATAATCGCGCAGTTCCTTTACGATAGGCTCCACTGCCTTTGTGATTTCGGCAAGCTGCTCGCTGTTCTTGTAGATGGGAACAATAACGCACTGGATGGGAGCAAGATGCGGGGGAAGCACCAGACCGTTATCGTCCGAATGGCTCATAATCAGAGCACCGAGCAGACGGGTTGACACGCCCCACGAGTTGGCCCATACATATTCAGGCTTGTTCTCCTTGTTGACGAACGTCACATCGAACGCCTTTGCGAAATTCTGTCCGAGGTTATGCGAGGTGCCCGACTGGAGCGCCTTGCCATCCTGCATCATGGCCTCGATGGTGTAGGTGTTGAGTGCACCGGCAAAACGCTCGTTGGCACTCTTCACGCCCTTGATTACCGGCATGGCCATGTACTTCTCGGCAAAATCGGCATACAGATTGATCATCTGCACTGTGCGGGCCTCCGATTCCTCGGCTGTGGCATGAGCGCAGTGACCCTCCTGCCAGAGGAATTCGGCGGTGCGAAGGAACATGCGGGTACGCATTTCCCAACGCATCACATTGGCCCACTGGTTGCAGAGCAGAGGAAGATCGCGGTAGCTGTGAATCCAGTTCTTGTATGTACCCCAGATGATGGTCTCCGATGTGGGGCGCACAATCAGCTCCTCCTCCAGGCGGGCCTCCGGGTCAACAATCACGCCGTTGCCGTTGGGATCGTTTTTCAGGCGGTAATGTGTAACCACCGCACACTCTTTTGCAAAGCCTTCCACGTGCTCAGCTTCCCTGCAAAGAAACGATTTCGGGATAAGCAGGGGGAAATATGCGTTCTGCACACCTGTTTCCTTGAACATGCGGTCGAGTGTCTGCTGCATTTTTTCCCAAATGGCATAGCCATAGGGCTTGATCACCATACAGCCGCGTACTGCCGACTGCTCGGCCAGGTCGGCCTTGACAACAAGGTCATTATACCACTGCGAGTAATTCTCGCTCCGTTTAGTGAGGTCTTTTAGTTCTTTTGCCATCGCAAGATGTAACCGTATTTATGTCGTGTTTATAATTTTTCAGAAAATACATCAGGCACAGCCAAAGGCGCCTGATTTATTTATAACGTGCAAATTTACACATTTATTCCCAAAAAGCCACAGACAATCACTCCGGAAAAAGAGAATACTTCATGCAACAGCAAAATAAAACAGGACAAAGCCTTTCCGAAAGATACAGCGCAGCGGTCTGATTGCCGTTATTTAAGTCGCTTAATCTCATCTTCGGCCGCCGATGAGCCTTTGTATTTGCTCTTGTGGGGTTGGAAGTTGTAAATGATATTGAGTGACACTCCCCGCCGGTCATAGCTTTGGCGTTTGTCAACGAACACGCCGTAGGTGTTCATAGTCCAGTCATTGTTTGCCGTATTGAATATGTCGGTAGCAGACAGTTTGACGGTCAGGGATTTGTTCAGGAATGTTTTTCCGACCGATGCGTCCATCGTGAACCATGATGCGCCAAAGCGGTTGGTGTGCATATCGCCTTGCGAGCTGCCGCTGATATTGGCTGTAATCGTCCACCCATGCGGGAAGGAGAAAGTATTGTCAAAATAGTAAGAGAATATCGGCTTGTCGTAGCTGTGATTGTCAAGCTGTAACCACTGCCGATACATACCGACCGTTACATTCGGAGTCCATCGGCGCACAGGCTTACTCCATACAAGATAGAGACTCAGAGCCGAAACGTCAATATTGACCGGATGCATGATTAGCTGGAGATTGTCGGCGGGATATAGTTGTTTGACGTAAGCATAGGTGTCAAGTGCGCGGGTGTAATCAGCCTGTAGCATGAAACCTTTCCACATGCCGAAAAGTTGAATGTCGTGCATTCGCTCGTCATGCAATGCCGGATTGCCTCCTTCAATTTGGTGCAAGCCAACATAATTCAGAGAACCGGTGAGTTGTGAATATGGAGGCTTAACCGTCGCCATTTTATAACTGAGGCTTATCTGTGATTCTTCGTTAAAAGAGTAACCGACCGATACGTCCGGCGTTAACAGATGGTTGCGGCGACTGACATCTTTGTCGCGTATACCGTTAACCTTAAAGTCATAATCGACATATTCATATCTTGCCCCCACCGAAAGGGAGAACTTGCCGAACATACGGGACCATGAAGCGAACAAAGCAGCGGAAGTCTGCCGCGCATCAGTCTGTGAAGACGGTATATACTCGCTGACTGAGGTATTAAGCATACGGTAATCAAGAGAAGTATGCGTATAGCTATCATGAGTCCCCACTGTAAAATCACCATTCCAGAGAGGAAAATTCAGATACAATTTTCCCGCCCAAAGGGTTGATGTCCGTTCATCAGTCGAGTTTACGGCAGGAAAAGACGAAGCAGGATAAGTAGTTGCTACAGTATTGCTCTCATTTGACCGACGGAAATCGCCGTCAAAGTGAAGAAGAAATTTTTTGGCAAAAGTGTTTTCATAGTAGAGAGAAGCGAGGTGGCTGTGCGCTCTTGTATGTTTGTCTATATTACTGCTGATTGCCGGATTGTCGTTAAGCCATTCGCTACCTGTGTTTTTGAAATCACCGTGTTCAGGATTGTAACGGTAGTATGCTCCAAACGATTGTGGTCCATTGGCATAGTGGAATCCTGCCTTGACAACGCCTGTTGTCGTAGGGTATGTATTATGTTGGCTACTCCCTACTACCGTTTCTTTCCCTTCGTAAACAAGTGTATTGGTAGTTAATCCCTTTGCTAATGAGTTATTGTGATTTATCGTACCGTTGGCAAAGAACTCCCAGTTACCCACTTGATAGCTTAGGGCGAGATAATCCAAAACCGACCATTTGTGGCGGCGTTCAAGTATAAACTGGTCTGTAAGCGACAGCCCCTGTACGAAATTTCGCCGTGTCGTGATTTTAAGCACCGCACCCGTGGTACTTTCGTAAGCAGCTCCCGGAGCCATGAGTAATTCAACTTTCTTGAGATTTGACGAAAGGAGTTGCTGCAACTCATTTTCATCGCGCATTGGACGCCCATCGATATATATTTCGATATTGTTCTTACCTATGACACTGACGGTGTTGTCCTCAACCTTAATCATAGGCAACTGCGCAAGAACATCGAGAGCAGTGCCGAGGTCAGCAAGATTTGTGCCTGGAATAATTGAAACGAGAGTAGAACCGACTAATTTAGTAGCCGGCTGTTTGGCGGTAACAATTACCTCCTGGAGTTCGCGCGTGAGGCTGTCTGTCTCCTCCCGGTTCCGTGCATAACCGCTTTCCATTATAAGAAAAGCAGCCAGCAGTGATAATGATACTTTAGCGTTCATGTGAGTAAATTTTTTGATGTAAAATTACTCACAGACACTCTCAAACACCAAAATAATAACCTGACACTCAGATTTACAATCTATTAATAATCAACATCATGCACTAATACATTCTAAAAAAGTCTGACCCTGAATAAAAATGAATCAGAAAATAGCCATTACATCGGGATTTTCGCCCCCGACAGATTCTCTAAGACGGGATTTCAACCTTGATTTCCGTTTATAAATCACCTCGACAGATTCACCGAGAAGCAGGCTGATGGTTCTCGTCGAAAGACCGCTTGCAAGATATACCAAAAGCATATAATCCTCCCTCTTGATGTCGTGATTAATTTCTTTGATTTTTACAAGAATGTTATCGCGGCAATCATTTACGGCCTGTTCCATTTCAGGAAAAGAGTCGGTTCCCACCGATTCTATTTCGTTTTTCACTTTGTCGATGATTGCTTTTCGTTCAGATTTCGTGTCCTGAAATTCGTAATAAGTCTGACAAAGCGAATCTATTAGGGAAAAGCGTTTATCAAGCAAGCCATGTAATTTCGTTTGCAGTCGGCTGACATCGCCCCGGCTTGCTTCAATCTGACCTTCTAAGCCGGAAGCTTCCGCCATAAGCGTTTCATTTTGCAAGCGTTGAATTTTCATGCGTTGACGCATCCATATTATGACCCCTGCAGCAACAAGCAGAACAACCATGGAGCCAAACGTATATAATCCACGTTGGCTACGTTCCTTATACAGTAGAAATTCTTTTTCTTTCTGGAGATACAAAGCCGTTGCGAGTGCATCACTTTCATAAGAAGCCTTAATCTGTGTTTTAAGGCGTGACGCCTTTTTAAACTCATCAGCAAGATTGTGCCTCCCGTAATAGTCGATTGCTATGTTCACAATCGTGTCGGTAGGAGCCGAAAGCCTGTTAACCGCCAACGCTTCGGTATATAATAGCGCCCAACGAGCCATCGTGGCAGAATCCTGAAATTCCGAAACGTCAACTTCATTGAGTTTTGAAAGAGCTGCCGAAGGGTTGCTTTGCATCATTTCTTCCGCCTCATCGAGTGCACGCACAGGTGCACTTGTACTACACGCGGTTATGAAAACCAAAAGCACAACATATAACAAACAACGCATAAATCACTCGCATTTCAGATTGAAGAACATAAACCGCGTTTCCAAGGGTTGAGGCTGAATAGCTGCAGTGGCCAACCTGAAATAGGCTCCCTCTATGAACGCGCGCGCAGATTCTCCGGTAAGCACAGGTGAGGAGTTTATTGTTATTGTCATTGCCATATCAGATTCTGTTTTATGCACAAATATAGTAACATTATAACAAATAACACAATAGCCTGACTGTTAAACGCAAAAAATCATCGTCATCAGGCACAAAATGCCAGGCAATTCCTGGAGAACAATAAAAGGCGGAGCGCCAACACACAAAGATTTCGTGTTGTTGGCGCACCGTTATGAGGTTATTGCTATAAGGCGTTTCAGCTTCTGAATCTTTTTCAGCCGCAAGGGGGCGGTTCTGTCAGATTTTCTTGGTTTTGGCCTCCGAGATTAGAATCGGACCGGGAACTATGAAAATTTCAAGACGGCGATTCTTGCTGCGGTTGGCCATTGTGTTGTTGGGTGTGTCGGGCAGCGGTTCGCTGTCGGCCATAGGATAGCCCTGCAACATGTCGGTCTGCGAGGCGTACGTATCGAAATAGTTATACAACGCTACGATTCGTTTCTCCGTAAGTGCATAGAGATATTTGTCCGAACCGGTGTCGTCGGAATGCATTGCCAGGATTACCTTGAATTTTCCATGCGTACGGAAATACGGCAGGAACGGTTTCAGTTTATCGTAAGCCGATGGCAGCAGGACAGTGTCGTTCGGGGCAAAAAGCTCTGCTGCAGGCACAGAGGCGATGACCACCTCCCCTTTCCGCATTGTTTCAACCTTATACCCCATTTTCTGCAACGCCTGCGCCTCACGTTTCATGTAAGCCTTAATGTAATCCCTCTGTTTCTGTGGTACTTCAGGAATCATCAGCGTCTCGTCGAGCGTAAGTTCCGACAGGTCGTAGAGCTGTTGGGTGGAATTATCGGTCTTTTGAGCGGCCGCAGGCATACAGGCCAATGTGCCGGCCATCAACACCAGCACAGCAGGCATACATTTGAAAAGCCTTGACCTGACCGAATCTAATATCTTCAATTTCAATCTATCTGAAATAATATCTTAAACTAAACCGACTATAAGTAGCCGAACCGCAAGGGGATTCATTCAATCGAATCCTCATAATCCATCTCGGCCTTGACCATGACGGGGACATCCTCCGGCGCCACACGTGCATGCTTGTCCTTTTTAAGCATCCGCGTTACATAATCCACGACATCCTGCTCCACATCGTCCAGCTCCTCGTCGGGATCGGATTCCACTTCAAGCATGCCGTTCTCTTCATAGAAATCCCATATCATATCAATGACATTGAACACTTCGTCGTCGGGATATGCCGCACGTCCGGCCTCAACGAGGCGGCCGTTAATGAATTCAATGGCTTTCTGTTCGTCAAATTCCATGGTTGTAGTGTTTGTTTCGTTATATATCAAGCAGCCCTTCCGGCAAATCAAGGCTGATGGTCCGGGTGTCTGTGTCTATCCCGGCTATAAATTCATCGGCCACAGGCACCATCACTTCCTTGCCGTCGGGGGTACGTATTATAAACAAATAATTGGCGGTTGTGTCGTCGACAGATTCGATTTTTCCTAACATTTTCCCGTTTTCCACCACATCATATCCCAGGAGGTCGGAAGCATACATGCCGTCGGCATCCGCATCCGCAGCGGGCAAATCCTTTTGCAGCGCATAGACCTCAGCCGGACACAGGCGAGCCGCATCCGCATCTGAAGCCACCCCGTCGATAGTGACAAGATCGGTCTCCGAACTCTTGGGCCTAACGGAATTTAAAAAGAAAGGCACAAAAATCCCGTCGATTCTCAACACAATGCAGCTTAGCGAAGCTAAATCGACATCGGCCGTGAGCAACACTGTTATCTCTCCGTTTATGCCGTGCGGTTTAAGCAGCCGGCCCACCGGGAGCAACTGGGATTCGGTGATCATAAGAAAATATCGGAATCAGACTGTTATTAGTTGGACAACAGAAATGAGTGTACCGGATTGTCACCTGCACACACAATTCATAGTCATTTTTTCTTTTTCTTTTTGCCTGAGGCCACGGGCATCTCCTGAAATTCGTGAAGATGAGTTGTGGCGGCATCCAGACGGATGGCTCCGTGCGACATTTCAAGCAGATCCTTGAAAATCTTCACATCGTCCACACCGTCGGGGTTTACGGCCAGCATCTGTTTCTTCATATGGTTGGCAAGCAGAAGCACCACCTGATCGCGCTCTGCGCCGGGTTCCATTCCGGCCGCTTTCTGCACCATATGCTGGGTGATTTTGCCATAATGACGATAATTGAAGCGCTCCTGCGGATAGCCCACCGGTTGCGGAGCCGTTGCAAGGTCGGCCTCGCGTATCACCTCACACGGAAAATCTACATCAAGCCGAAAACCAGACATGATCATCAGGTGGTCCCACAGTTTGTGCTCGTTCTCCGGCTGGCGCAATTCGGGGAACAGGTTGCCCATGGTCTTCACGATAGACTGCGCACAGGCCGTGCGCTCATCACGGTCGACAATGGTCAGGCAATGGTCAACCATGCGCTGGATGTTACGTCCGTACTCCGGAAGAATCAACTGGCTCAGATGTGTGTTATAGTTCAACATCGTAATGGATGTGTTATGTATAGCTGATAATAAAGCAATGTGTTAAAGGCAGAAAAACAGACGTGCCGGGAGGCACTTGCGCCTCCCGGATGCATCTGCCTTTTATTATATACAACCGGCAACCGCAATAGGTTGCACGCAATGTATTACATGTTCATACCGCCGTCTACCTGGATGACCTGACCGGTCACGTAGCCCGACATATCGGAAGCGAGGAAGGTGGCCACATTGGCGATGTCCTCCACTTTGCCGCCGCGGCGCAGGGGAATTTTCTTGCACCATTCGGCACGCACGTCCTCGGGAAGAGCGGCTGTCATGGCTGTCTCGATGAAACCGGGGGCGATGGCGTTGGCGCGGATGCCGCGTGAACCCACTTCCTGGGCCACACTCTTTGCCAGTGCAATCAGACCGGCCTTCGAGGCGGCATAGTTCGACTGGCCGGCATTGCCGTGAACGCCTACAACCGAAGCCATGTTGATGATCGAACCGCTGCGCTGACGCAACATCACGGGAAGAACGGCATGGATGAAGTTGAATGCGCTCTTGAGGTTTACAGCGATTACAGCGTCCCACTGTGCCTCTGTCATACGCATCATCAGACCGTCCTTGGTGATACCGGCATTGTTTACCAGAATATCAATCGAGCCGAAGTCGGCATGGATCTGCTTCACCACCTCTTCGGTCTGGGCAAAATCGGCTGCATTCGAGGCGTAACCTTTCACCTTCACGCCAAGGGCGGCTATCTCTTCTTCTGTTTTCTTTCCGTTTTCATCTATTACGAGATCGGTGAATGCGATGTTCGCACCTTCACGGGCAAAACGCAGAGCAATCTCTTTGCCGATGCCGCGTGCGGCGCCGGTCACAATAGCTGTTTTTCCTTCAAGTAATTTCATTTTCTATAAAATATATAGTTATTGGTTGTAATCCTGTTTGCATGTTTTGTTGTCCATGTCCCCGCACCGCCCTGTCAGGCCATCGAGAATGAACTTTACCGCATGCTCGAAAGTCTCTTCACGCGACACGCCGAGTACACCGATCTCGGTTGTGGCGGCAGTGTTGTCCACCCCCATCATCATCATTACCACAAGTGGCACAACATGAGCGGCACGCTCGGGGATAAACTCTCCGTTTCTGACACCCTCCTCGACGATATCCGTCAATATCTGAATCTCTTTCAGTGCCGTAAGCCGTCTGATTTTTCCCACGCGGCTCCCTTCGAGCAGATTCAGCAACGGCAACGAGTCGGTGTGTTTCTGCGAGGCAGGACATAGCAATGTCTCGAACCGGGTGCGCAGAATCATCTCCAGTTTCTCGCGCGCAGTGTGGGCGCCGTTCAGGATTTCCCGTTCACGCGCCACCGCCTGGTCGCTCTCACGCTCAATGACGGCCTGATGAATCTCCCTTTTATTTTTAAAATAGGTGTAGATGGTGCGCCGCCCTTTGTCGGATGCATTGGCGATGTCGAGCATGGTGGTGTTCTCCACCCCTTTCCGGGCGAAGAGCTGACGGGCCACTTCTATGAGACGTTCACGGGTCTTGCTTACCATGCTGCTTGCATCTTGACAATGTTTCAACATGCGAAGTTACGAAATTTTCTGCAAATCAGCCATCCCCCCGCCAATTATTGCCCCCCGTTCACATCGCACCTCCCCAAACCGTATGTGTAGGGAGATGAAATTTAAGTTTTTTTATTGGCACGATTAGGGGGGATTGGCTAACTTCGCATATAATTAAACTTGTCTTTGCGGCTAAAGACCGCACATCACCGATTTCCAGAAATGCACCGACATTCCATCCACCATATAATCACGAGACTTATCACAATTGCTGTCATGGCAACCGGCTATACGTCAGCCACGGCAGCCGTTCCGGCATCCGGCATAACGTTCCCGCGCTCCCACAGGGCCAATATCGGAGTGATTGTCCGCAACCTTTCCACAGGAGAGAACATCGTGGAACAGAATCCCGACAAATTCCTGACCCCTGCAAGCATAGTCAAAAGCATCACCGCTGCATCGGTCCTCCTTGCCGGGAAAGCCGACACGGCATTCTACACAACAGTCTACGCCTTAGGCGACATAGACGCCGACGGCATGCTCAACGGCAGTATCGTAATCAAGGCCTCGGGCGACCCTACAACCGAAAGCCCCCGTTTTTCGAATCGCCCCGGACTGATAAATTCCACTACCGACTGCATACGCCGTCTCGGCATCCGCGGCATCCGCGGCAGTCTGGAGATAGATTCAGCAGGCTTCGTTCAGCAGGGACCAGTGGACCGTTGGGAGTTCGACGACCTGAAATATGCCTACGGCGCGGGACTGCATCCTGTCAACTATCACGACAACACCATCTACGGCGACAAGACGCTTGCCGACCCCGCCGAAGAACTGCTCATCACGCTCGAGGAACGTCTGGATGCCGACAGCATCAACGTGGAATGGAACGAAGTGGATACTGCCGGAATGCTGCCACGCCCTCTGCTCACCGCCGTTTCACCCGACGCATGGCAGATAATGCGCGAAATGATGGAACAGAGCGTGAACCTGTACGCCGAAAGTATGCTCAGGCTACTGGCTCCGGGCGAAAACCGTGATTCTGCCCTCGCACGCCAATTGCAGCTGTTGCAGAATTTAGGTATCGACACCGAGGCTACGCAACTTTTCGACGGCAGCGGCCTGACACGCGCCAACCGTGTGACGCCCGATTTCATGGCCGACCTGCTCGAAACAATGGCCAAAAGTGAGTTTCGCGAACGTTTTGTAAGCCTGTTCCCCTGCGTTGGACAGCAAGGGACCGTACGCCGGTTGCTGTGTAACACTCCACTTGAAGGCCGCCTCGTTCTGAAAAGCGGATCGATGAACGGGGTGCAGTCCTATGCCGGCTACCGGCTCGACAGCTCCAACCGCCCCACACACGCGGTGGTGATTATAGTGAACGACTTCACTTGCAAACGGGCCGCCGTGACCAGTGCCATCTCATCCTTCCTCCTCCGGCAATTTCCGGAATGACGCAATCGCCACGCGCACACATCCTGTCCATCCAGACCAGAATAACAAATTACACAACCACATAAAAATCCCACCCATGAACGGAACCATCGGCCAGATGCTCACACTCACAGCCGACATTGCTGAAGCTCTCCTGACCATCAAGGACACCGACAGCGGCATCACCCCCGAGCTGATAGGCAAGATAGAACAACTGCACACACTGGCTCAGTTGCCGGTTGAAACGGTAGCTGATGTTGAAGAACCGGCACTTCCCGGGGAGCTTTCTCCAAAGGAAGAAATCCAATGCGAACCGATTGCCGAGACCACCCGACAGGCACCGCCGGAACAGGAGGAGACCTTAGAAATAACGGAACAGGAGGAATCGGTACAAGCAATCCCTGAAGCTCCGGAAGCTCCGGAAATTCCTGAAGTTCCCAAAATTCCTGAAACTCTTGAAACTCCTGAAGAACCGGAAGAGCCGGAACAGGAAGAACAGGCATCAGTGACATCGCTCTCCCCTGCCACCCTCCGCGAAGCCATGAGCCTCAACGACCTGTTTCTCTACCGACGTACGCTTTTCGGAGGTTCGGCCGCGGCATTCAATGACGCACTGACCCAAATTGCCACTTTCAGCCACATTTCTGAAGTACGCAACTTCATGCGCGACACATTACATATAAATATGAAAACCACGGAAGCCAAGGATTTCATCAATATCATGGCACCGTTTTTCAGCGAATTCTGACAACCATCCTAACACCCATAAATATGTCCGGAAAACTTTATGTGGTTCCTACCCCGGTGGGCAACCTTGCCGACATGGCCCCGCGCAGTGTGGAGATTCTGAAAACATGCAATCTCATCCTGGCCGAGGACACGCGCACAAGTAGCGTGGTGACGCGCCATTTCGGCATCACCACCCCCATGATGTCGCACCACAAATTCAACGAGCATCAGACGGTGGGACCGATCATAGAGCGACTGCTGGCCGGCGAGACCATCGCCCTTATTTCCGATGCCGGCACCCCTGCCATCTCCGATCCGGGATTCATGCTCACACGTGCATGCAGGGAAAAAGGGATAGAGGTTGAAACCATTCCGGGTCCCACGGCATTCGTACCCGCTCTGGTAAACTCCGGTCTGCCATGCGAACGCTTCACATTCGAAGGGTTCCTTCCTCAGAAAAAAGGGAGGGCCACCCGCCTGGCGGAACTGTCGCGCGAACCCCGCACCATGATTATCTACGAATCGCCCGTGCGTCTGGTCAAGACCCTCGCAGAACTCGCCGCCGCCTTCGGAGCTGACCGTCCGGCATCGGTGTCGCGCGAAATCTCCAAACTTCACAACACCACATGCAACGGCACACTGGGTGAACTTCATCAGTTTTTTTCGCAAAACAATCCGCGCGGTGAGATTGTTATTGTGGTATCGGGCCATAAAGATAGCCCGGATGCGCCTAAAGTGCATAAAAATAAATATAAACCCGATTCAGGCGACATATCCGACGACTGAATTCATCATTAGAAACCATCACAACTATTTTTATTTATGAAAAAGTTAGCATCCATCGCAGTGGCATCGCTTTGCATTCTTTCTGCCTGCCACAACAAATCGGAAAACACCGAGTCGCAGGTTCTGACACCTACCACAGCCGATTCACTCCGCGTGGCACTCGCCGATCAGGACAGCCTGCTGTCGCTCATGAACGAAGTTGCCGACGGGATGGCTCAGATCAAACAGATGGAGAACATCCTATCTTCCTCCAACGACCTTACTGCTGAAAGCTCTGACCGCCGCCAGCAGATCCGCAACGACATGCAGGTGATTCAGCAGACACTGCAGATGCGCCGCGACCGTCTTGCCGAACTTGAGAAGAAGATTCAGAACAGTTCGTCGAACAACGCCACCCTGCAGAAGTCAATCGCAACCCTGAAACAGCAGATTGCCGATCAGGAAAGCACCATCGGACAGCTCCGCGGCGAACTCGAAAAGGCACACATCCATATTGAGCAGCTCACAGCCAATGTGGATTCGCTCAACACCGAAGTGGCATCCGTGACCGCCGCCAAGGATCAGGCAGAGCAGACCGCCACTACCCTCACCAACGAACTCAACACCTGCTACTACGCCATCGGCAGCAAACAGGAACTCAAGGACCACAAACTGATTCAGACCGGTTTCCTCCGCAAGACCAAGATCATGCCTGAAGATTTCGAGATGAACTACTTCACCACCGGCGACAAACGTACACTCAACTCCATCGACCTCCACTCACGCAAGGCCAAAGTCCTGACCAACCAGCCGGCCGATTCCTACACCATCACCGACGCCCCCAACGGCAACAAGGTGCTGAAAATTCAGAATCCCGCCCGCTTCTGGAGCGTCAGCAACTATCTGGTAATCCAGGTCGACTGATTCCCCTCCCCTATACTCACCCCATCCACTCCGGCGCGTCCTCCCGATGCTCCGGAGTGTTTTTATTGAAGAGCCAATCGTAAGGAACTATTTTTCATTTAAATTCCGCATTTTTACATCTGTGTAAAAACTTTTTTTGTATCTTAGCGTGACATATTCTCAAATAGTATACTTTGGCGACATGAGAACCACAAACATACCATTGGAAGAGATATTCAACGAAATCCCGAAAGAAAAGCGAGAGGAGACACGCCTTTCGTTTGCCATATCCAACAAACTTGATGCCCTTATGAAAGAGCGCGGACTAAACCGAAAACAATTGGCAGAGGCCATGGGTAAACGCCCCAACGAAGTCACCCGATGGCTCAGCGGTGAGCATAACTTTACCATCGCTACCATTGCTATGCTTTCCACCTTTTTCGGAAAATCAATAATAACCGTGTAATCATGGCCAATGAATCCCTATCGGCGGCCAAAGCCGCCAAGAATGATGAGTTCTACACTCAATATTACGATATTGAGCGTGAGATAAACGCATATCTCGAATTTGACCCAGATGTTTTCCGTGGGAAAACTGTCCTGTTGCCCTGTGATGACCCGGAATGGAGTAATTTCACCCTCTATTTCGCACAACACTTTCAGACATTGGGTCTGAAAAAGCTCATATCCACATCCTATGCGCCGGAAAGCAAGAAATATAAGACTCCTTATCAGCCATCCCTTTTTGAGCAGGATGCGCCACAGTTTGACCCGAACAAAACTTCTGTGCGTGGAAAGATATTTGTGCTCGATCATGACATTGACGGCGACGGGCGCATAGATTTCCATGACCTTGAATGGCGTTATCTTGACGGTGACGGAGATTTTCGCAGCGATGAAGTCACGCATCTGCGTGATGAAGCCGACATCATAGTCACCAATCCACCATTTTCCTTATTCCGCGAATTCCTCGCTTGGATATTCGAAACCGACAAAAAATGTCTGATGATAGGAAATACAAATGCCATTACCTATAAAGAAGTCTTCCCGTTAATCAAGGATAATAAACTTTGGCTTGGAGCAACAGGTTTTTCAACCGATATGGTATTTGGTGTTCCTGAAGGAACAGTGGTTCCTGAAGCGTACAAGAAAAAAGCTGAAAAAATGGGCTATATAGGCAACTATACACGTTTAGGTAATTCCTGTTGGTTCTCCAATCTGGAACATGGTCGTCGTCACCAGCCTCTATCTCTTATGACAATGGAAGAAAATATCATGTATTCAAAACATAAGGATATTAGAGGAAAGGGGTATGCAAAATATGACAATTATGATGCAATTGAAGTCCCATACACCGATGCAATCCCTGCCGATTATGACGGGGCAATGGGCGTTCCAATCACTTTCTTAGATAAATATTGCCCGGAGCAATTTGAAATATTAGGGATAACAAAAACTTGGTTTGGAGGAGCAAACAAGGTTTACCCAGAGCAAATACAAGTTAGCAGTAGCGGGAAAGAGAGTCGAGTCACCAAACTTAATGATGGGGCCGTTCTGCGTAACGATGTGCCACCAATTGGCGAGACCTATTATATCGTTGACAAAAAGTTTTATACTCAGGTTTATGCTCGAGTCCTTATTAAACATTTGTAAATCGTTTGATCACGATACGTTTATAAAGGGGCTGTTTGTCTATAACAGGGCCATTCCAGACTTTCTCTACTCCGTTGATAATGGTGGGAGTATCTGAACTCAAGACATAATTCTCAATCAGTTTTTCCTCGATTCTGCTATTATTGAAGCTCCCTAATATTTCAATCATCTTACTTTATCCGTTTTATCAAAACTCGAGCATATGGTTTCTGCGGTATCCCATTTTCAAGATAATAGAGCTGTCCATCGCGAAGACTTGGATTTAGTTCTTTCAATTCGCGAGGATACGGTCGAAGGCCCAACTCTTTCCCGGAATCTCCTTGTGTCTGCCCTAATATTTCAACTAAACTACTAAAAAGAATATGAAAACAAATCTACATACAGAATGGACAGTTGCAGATATATGCGATGGATTTGTCTATAACGAGTATGAAGCCAAAGGACTTTTCGGCATGGGCGGACGCCTTACAATTCAGCCGGAGTATCAACGCAACTATATCTATGCCGATGGCAAGCGCGATGTGGCGGTGATTGACTCTGTGCTTAAAGGTTATCCGCTCGGGGTGATTTATTTCGTCAAGACAGCCGACGGTCGCTTTGAAGTACTTGACGGTCAGCAGCGCATCACATCTTTAGGACGGTTCTATAATGGGAAACTCGGCATCAAAGACGAGAACGGACTACCCCAAAGCATTGGTTCCATTGCCAAAGATAAAAGGGAAAAGTTCCTTGCTACAGAACTTCTTATATACGAATGTGAAGGGACTGAGGCCGAGATTAAGGAATGGTTCCGCACGATTAATATTGCCGGTGTACCGCTTAACACCCAGGAACTGCTTAATGCCGTTTATTCCGGACCCTTCGTCACTGCGGCAAAAGGAGTTTTCAGCAATACTCAGAACTCCAAGATGCAGATGTGGCAGGCATATGTCTCAGGGGCTGCAAACCGACAAGACTTTCTTGCCACGGCTCTTGCCTGGGTCAGCCGTGGAAAATCCGAAGAATATATGCGCGACCACCGCTTCAGCTCCGACATCACGGAACTTGTCAATTATTTCAATTCTGTCATAGATTGGGGACGGATTGTGTTTCCTCTCGTTGAAAATGAGATGCGAGGACTTCCATGGGGCGAACTCTATGAGAAATATCATACACAGCCATATAACCCGGCTCATATGATACAACGGGTGGCGGAGCTGTATGCCGACCCGTATGTAAAGAATCGGCGCGGCGTGTTTGAATTTCTTTTAGGTGGAGAAAACGATACGAAGCTTCTTGATATCCGCATCTTTGACGAAGCGACAAAGCGGACTGTATATGCCTGCCAGACCGAACAGGCGAAAGCCGCCGGCAAGTCCAACTGTCCTTTCTGTGCCATAGGCCATGACACCAACGCAAACAAGATATGGAAGTTGAACGAAATGGATGCTGACCATGTAACGGCATGGAGCAAAGGGGGCGCGACCGATATCTCAAACTGTCAGATGCTCTGTAAGCACCACAACCGTGCTAAAGGTAACCGTTGAAATAAGACAGCGCATATCTTGTGAATCATAAAAATCACAAAGTATGCACACCACATCGACTTTCCGCGAAATAGCGGAACTATGGAAAGAAAACAGGCGCAGCGTAGTCAAACACTCGACATACTGCGCCTATGCTCTTATTCTAAAGACTCACCTCATGCCCGTTTTCGCCGATTCCGTATCCATATCAGAGGCAGAAGTACAGCAATTTGCACTTGGCAAACTTGAGGTAGGGCTGAGCAAGAAAACTGTCCATGACATTATCGCCGTGCTTAAGTCCGTCGGACGTTTCGGGGCAAAGAGAGGAATGTTTGAGATGCCTTCGTGGGACATCGAATATCCCTCGGATACATCCGCACGCGTTTTGCCCGTGCTGTCATTACCCGACCACAAAAAACTGCTTAATGCGATTGCATCCGCCCCGACACTACAGAATATAGGGATAATGATTGCTCTCTGCTGCGGCTTGCGCATAGGCGAAGTTTGTGCCCTTCAATGGAAGGATGTGGATATGGTACGCCGTATTATTACAGTATCGGGCACAGCAGGACGAATCTACAATTGCGACCTGATGGCAACAGAACAATATGTCTCCTCGCCCAAAACTCGGAATTCAAATCGTGAAATACCCATATCTCCGCTTCTGTTCAAAGCCTTGAATGTGGTGAAAAAACAGCAGAGAGTAGAAAAGTATGTGGTCGGCGAAGGGTCCAAAGCAAAAGAGCCTCGCACATACCGAGAGACTTTCAGCCGGATTCTCAAACGACTTGAAATCCCGTCAATAGTGTTCCATGGATTGCGCCATACATTTGCCACCCGATGCATTGAAAGCGGATGCGACTATAAAACCGTAAGTGTAATACTCGGACACTCGAATGTTGCCACGACCCTCAATCTTTACGTTCATCCCAACCTTGATCAAAAGAAACGTTGTCTTCAACAACTTAACAAGTTTCTTCGGATTGATTCTAATTAAGGATGAGTTTAAATAACAACAATCAAATGATTACTGATTAATTCTCTACATCTTAATATAACACATCTTTGATTTGTCGCATCTGTATTTAAATTCATAGAAAATACTATTAAACCTCAATAAAGCGCAATATTACTGCCGGCCGGGGTGCATTAGTCTATTTCAAAAAAAATAGCTAAATTTGCATATTAATAACTTGACTTGAATTCCAATGGGATTTTTCAACAAACTTTTCTCCAAGGAGAAGAAAGAGACGCTCGACAACGGGCTGGAACGCACCAAAGAGGGCATTCTGTCGAAAATAGCACATGCCGTGGCCGGCAAAAGCAAGGTCGACGACGATGTGCTCGACAATCTTGAGGAGGTGTTCGTCACCAGCGACGTCGGCGTTGACACCACCCTGAAAATCATCGACAGGTTGCAGCAGCGTGTGGCCCGCGACAAATATGTGGGCACGGCCGAACTCAACCGGTTGCTCCGCGAGGAGATCTGCGCCCTGCTCACCGAAAGCGGTAACGGCAATGACGACCAGCCCGATTTCACCCTGCCCGCAGGCACCGAACGCCCGTACGTGATTATGGTTGTCGGTGTGAACGGCGTGGGCAAAACCACCACCATAGGCAAACTGGCAGCGCAGTTCAAGGGCGCCGGCAACAAGGTGATGCTCGGCGCGGCCGACACATTCCGCGCAGCCGCCATCGAGCAACTCGACGCGTGGGCCAAACGTGCCGATGTTCCCATTGTGAAACAGAAATTGGGCAGTGACCCCGCCGCCGTGGCATTCGACACCCTCCAGAGCGCCAAAGCCAACGGAGCTGACGTGGTGCTGATTGATACCGCGGGACGTCTCCACAACAAGAAGGGACTGATGGACGAGCTTCACAAAATCCGTAACGTGATGCAGAAAGTTGTGCCCGGAGCACCCCATGAGGTACTGCTGGTGCTCGACGGCTCCACAGGTCAGAACGCCTTCGAGCAGGCCAAACAGTTTGTGGCCGCAACGGCTGTGAACTCACTGGCCGTTACCAAACTCGACGGCACCGCCAAAGGTGGCGTCGTGATCGGCATTTCCGACCAGTTCAAGATTCCGGTGAAATACATCGGTCTTGGCGAAGGTATCAACGACCTGCAGATGTTCAACAAGCAGACGTTCGTTGAATCGCTGTTTGCCGAATCATCCAACAATTAAAAAAACGCATACTGACGATGGGCGTAAAGAAATCCCCCAAAGTGAAAGTGATAACTTTGGGTTGCTCAAAAAACCTTGTCGACAGCGAACGGCTGCTCGCCATGCTGGCAGATGCCGGCTTCGAGGCGGAACATCAGTCGGACGATGCCGACGAGACATACGCGACCGATGCCGAGACCGTGGTGGTGAACACCTGCGGTTTCATCGGCGATGCCAAGGAGGAATCGGTCAATGAAATCATGTCGCAGGTTGCGGCCAAACAGGACGGCCGTATCAAGCAACTCATCGTGATGGGCTGCCTGTCGGAACGCTACCGCAAGGAACTACAGACGGAGATTCCGGAAGTCGACCGTTTTTACGGCAAATTCGACTGGGTAAGTCTCGCATCCGACCTCGCCAGACAACATCCCGGAGCCACGCCCTACGAACGCGTGATCACCACCCCAAGCCATCATGCCTACGTGAAGATTGCCGAAGGGTGCAACCGCTTCTGCGCTTTCTGTGCCATACCGCTGATCACCGGACGACTGAAATCGCGCCCTATCGAAGAGATTGAGCAGGAGGTGAAAAGCCTCGTGGCGCGCGGCGTGAAGGAATTCAACATCATCGCGCAGGACCTCTCGGGCTATGGCACCGACCTGCCGGGCCACGAGCCGCTTCTGCCGGAGCTTGTAGAACGCCTGGCAACAATTGAAGGCGTGCGATGGATCAGACTGCACTACGCCTATCCCACCAGTTTCCCCATGCGGCTGCTGGACGTGATGGCCGCGCATGACAACGTGTGCTCGTATATCGACATCGCATTGCAGCACATTTCCGACAACATGCTCAGCCGGATGCGACGACACATCACCGGTGCTCAGACCCGCGAGCTGCTTGACGAAATCCGCCGCAAGGTGCCCGGAATCCACATCCGCACCACCCTGATGGTAGGCTTCCCCGGAGAGACCGAGGAGGATTTCGAGGAACTGATGCAATTCGTGCGCGAACAGCGTTTCGAACGGATGGGTGCATTCGCATATTGCGAGGAGGAGGACACCTACGCCGCCCTGCATTACACCGACGACGTGCCGCCACAGGTGAAACAGGAACGTCTTGACCGACTGATGGCACTCCAGGAGGAGATATCGCTCGACATTCAGCAGCAGAAAACCGGCTCCACGCTCGAAGTGATAGTCGACCGCGAGGAACCGGACTACTACATAGGCCGCACCCAGTGGGATTCGCCGGAAGTAGACCCCGAGGTACTGATAGAGAAGACCCGACCTCTGCAACGGGGGGAATTCTACCAGGTGACCATAGATAAGGCTCTCCCCTACGAGCTTATCGGACATGTGACAAACGAACCAACACTGTCACCAAAGGGATGAAACCGCTGCAGACACATCTTGCACAAGAGATTGACGACGCTCTGAAAACGGGCAGGCCGTTCGCCTTCGCCATGTTTCCGGGGGAGACGGACATTATGCAGTTCGGCAGCGGGCAACCCTCCGACGGATGTTCGTTCGACGTGTCGCCGTGGCTTGGGCTGTTCGGCAACCGCATCCGCATCGACGGGTTCGACTCCGCAGTACATACACATCTCCCGAAGATGCAGATACCGGACAGCTCTACCCCACGGGATATTTATCTCCGCAGTGTTGACACCGTCAGCCGCCGATGCAGGGAGAGGAACGGCAAGACCGTGCTTTCACGAGCCATATGCGGCACATTGCCGCAGGATGGAAGCATCGGCTCGATAGCATGCCGTTTTTTTGCAGGCTATCCGCAGACATTCCGCCACATCTATTTCACTCCCTATGCCGGCTGCTGGATAGGCGCCACCCCTGAAGTGCTCCTCGACTTCGACAAAACCTCCGGCCGATTCGCCACGATGGCGTTTGCCGGCACACGCCGACGTGGCGCCGAGACTGCGTGGGATGAGAAAAACATAGGGGAGAACAGATTTGTTATTGATTATATAGCAGAACAACTACATGCCCAAGGGATAGACGTGGAGATGTCACCCCTTACATCAGTGGCATTCGGCGACATAGAGCATCTGTGCTGCCACATAACAGGACAGACCTCCCCCGGCAAACTGGCGGAAATGATTGATGCCATAAACCCCACTCCTGCACTCTGCGGCTATCCCAAAGAGGATGCCGTGAGGGATATAACGGCGGTGGAGCGGCATGCGCGCAACTGTTACGGAGGCTTTGTCGCCATCGACGACGGGCGCCGGTACCGCGCATTCGTCAACCTCCGCTGCATGCAGATTATCGACAACCGGTTCTGCATCTATGCCGGAGGCGGCATTGTGGCCGACTCGGATGCCCTTGCCGAACTGCAGGAAACCGAAGCCAAATCCTCACGACTGCAATATCTTGTGGGAGTCAAAGCGGATTCCACATATACACACGTTCAGACAACTTAAACCCCCAAACCGGATGATTCAGGAAATACGTCAGAAACTGGTGCAGATTCTCTCCACCGACACGCCGACCCCGCCGCCACCCTATCGCCTTGGCGTGGCGCTTAGCGGAGGCGGCGCACGCGGTTTCGCACATGTAGGGGCATTAAAGGCTCTTGAGGAAGTAGGCCTCAAGCCTGATGTCATAGCAGGGGTTTCGGCGGGTTCAGTCACGGCTGTGCTCTACAGCGCCGGCGTCCCCCTGGATGACATGATGAAACTGTTTTCCTCAACGAAATTCTCGGATTTCTGTAAATTCAACATAAAAAGTGGAGGTGGCGTGTTTTCTCTGACGAAATTCAAACGCTTCATCGAAAATGCCACCGGTGTGGAACGGCTGGAGGATCTCGGCATCCCCACCTACATCGGAGCCACCGACCTCGACCGCGGAATTCCTGCCGAGTTCCATGAAGGACCTCTCGGCGAACGGGTGATGGCATCCTGCTCAATTCCCATCGTGTTCGCGCCTGTCAAAATCGACGGCACGCATTACGTGGACGGCGGAGTGCTGCGCAACCTGCCGGCATGGATCATAAGGGACAAGTGCCGGAAACTCATAGGAATCAACGTGTCACCCCTGACAAAATTCCGCTATAAGAAATCTTTTTTCGAAATTGGACTGCGTACATATAATCTCATGGCCAAAGCGAACCAACAGCAGGACATGGATCTGTGCGACAGGGTGATTATAACACCCGATCTATCGGGCTATCAGGTGTTCAACCTGAAAGACATCAACCAGGCATATCTCAGCGGATATGCCGCCGCCCACCGGGCCATAAAGCAATGGCTCACCGAACCGGAATTCCTGTAAGCAACGACCATCCCCGACCTTTGCCGGGGTGCATACCGATCATATTATCACATGACACATACAAAAACATCGCGGCTGCCCGAAATCGGGAAAGCCGTAATCTACCAGATGATTCCGCGCCTGTTTGCAAACACATGCAAAGACTGTGTGCCCGACGGGGACATAACACGCAACGGATGCGGCAAACTCAATGATATCACATCCAATGTGCTCAAGCAGATACGCGACCTCGGCGCCACCCATGTGTGGTACACCGGAGTAATCGAGCACGCCCATGCCACCGACTATTCGGCATTCGGCATCCTCCCCGACGACCCACACGTGGTGAAGGGGAAAGCCGGTTCGCCTTACGCCATCAAGGACTACTACGACATCGATCCCGATGTGGCAGTGAATGTCCCCGACAGGATGAAGGAGTTCGAGGCTCTGATTGACCGCACGCACCGCGCCGGACTGAGGGTGGTGATGGATTTCGTTCCCAACCACGTGGCACGCCAGTACCATTCCGACGCCGCTCCGGCCGGAATCGAGGATTTCGGCCACAACGACGATCCGACAAAATTCTTCGCACACGGCAACAATTTCTACTATATTCCGCGGCAACTGTTCCAGCCCCAGTTCGAGATCGGCGACTACACCGAGTTTCCGGCCAAGGCTTCGGGCAACGACTGCTTCAACGCCTTCCCATCGCGCAACGACTGGTATGAGACCGTGAAACTGAACTATGGTGTGGACTATGGCGACGGCAGCTGCCATTTCTCCCCCATTCCCTCCACCTGGATGAAGATGCTGCGCATCCTCCGATTCTGGGCATCGAAAGGTGTCGACGCATTCCGTTGCGACATGGTGTTCATGGTGCCGCTCGATTTCTGGGAATGGGCCATCCCGCAGGTAAAGGAACGGTATCCGGATGTGGAGTTCATCGCCGAGATATATGATGTGAACCTGTATGGCGAATTCCTCAACCGCGGTCATTTCGACTACCTCTATGACAAGGTGAACCTGTACGACACCCTGCGCGACATCCAGACACACCACCACTCGGCCGCACGCATCACCGACTGCTGGCAAAGGATTGACGGGATGGGGCAACGGATGCTCAACTTCCTCGAGAATCACGACGAGCAGCGTTTCGCCTCCTCATTCTACGCAGGCGATGCAACACGTGTGCTCCCCTCGCTCGTGGTAAGTTCGATGATGTCGAACGCACCGTTCATGATCTACGCCGGTCAGGAGCTCGGCGAACCGGCAGCCGATGCCGAAGGTTTCAGCGGCGCCGACGGACGCACCACCATATTCGACTACTGGAGCATCCCCACGGTGCGCAGATGGCTCAACAACGGCAAAGCCGACGGCGGAGAGTCAACACCGGCAGAACGGTCGCTGCGCGACATGTACAAGAAGGTGCTCCGACTGCTCAACAGCGAACCTGCGCTCTATGAGGGGGAATTTTTCGATGTGATGTATGTAAATTTCAACAATCCCCGTTTTTCGCCGCATCACAACTATGCATTCCTGAGGCACCACGGCGACACGACCCTCGTGGTGGCGGTAAACTTCTCCGACAAGCCCGTGCAGCTGCAGATAAACATCCCGCAACTGGCATTCGACATGATGCACATCGAACCGGGCAAACGGATGGCCACAGAACTGATTTCCGGACGCCGTCAGGCCAAGACCCTGTCGGCCGACACCCCGTTTGAGACCCAGCTCGCCCCCTGGGGTGCGGTGGTATGGAAACTCAAATGACCTCAGGCAAGAGCACATTTTTTCACATACGTTGAGAAAAAGATTGCTTCGATAGCGCCCAACTGCAAAATTATCATTAATTTTGTACAACCATTCATTTTCACCAAAGCCATCTATGAATCCCAATCTACCACCTATCAAAGTGTTTGCAGGCACCAAATCGCAGTATATGGGCGAAGAGATATGCAAGCACCTCGGTATTGAACTCGGCAAAATGAACATCCAGCATTTCGCCGACGGAGAATTTGAAGTGTCGTTCGAAGAGTCCATCCGCGGCTGCGAAGTGTATCTCGTGCAGTCCACCTTCCCCAACAGCGACAACCTGATGGAACTGCTGCTTATGATCGACGCGGCCAAACGCGCATCGGCACACTCTGTCATAGCGGTCATCCCATATTTCGGCTGGGCCCGACAGGACCGCAAGGACAAGCCGCGCGTGTCGATCGCCGCCAAACTTGTCAGCGATCTGCTTGTAACAGCCGGAGCCGACCGAATCATAACCATGGATCTTCATGCAGACCAGATTCAGGGATTTTTCAACATCCCCGTCGATCACCTGTATGCATCCTCGGTGTTCATCCCCTACATCAAGAGCCTGAATCTGCCCGACATGGTTATCGCCACACCCGACGTGGGCGGAGCCAAGCGTGCCAACAGCTATGCCAAATATTTCAACGTTCCCCTCGTTCTCTGCCATAAACAGCGTGCCAAGGCCAATGTGGTGGCCACTATGACCGTTATCGGCGACGTTAAGGGGAAGAACGTGATTCTGATCGACGACATGGTCGACACGGCCGGTACAATCACCAAAGCCGCCGACCTGATGCTCTCGGAAGGTGCAAAATCGGTTCGCGCACTGGCATCACACGCCATCATGAGCGATCCGGCATCGGAAAAAGTATCCAACAGCGGCATGACCGAAATGATTTTCACCAATTCCATACCGTTCAACAAAGATTGCAAAAAGGCTCATATCATCTCGGTGGCAGGACTCATTGCAGACACCATACGTCGTGTCCACAACAATGAATCCATCTCTTCACAGTATCTTATAAAATAACTCGCAGGAGAGGGCAGGAATCTCGATAAAGAGTATAACCCTCAGAAGCCTCCCTGCAAGACATAACCGCATTCAGCGTAGCGTCAAAATTTAGTTTTTTGACGCTACGCTGTTTTTCATTACAATAATTCCATCCACATCACGAGTCTCGTTTAAAAAACGTATTCTAAAAGCCTCAAATCAACTGCAAATCGAATATAACAGATTAAATAGTAATACATTACCTACGCTTATTCTTCTTAAGAAACACACACGATCTACAAATCTCACCATCATTCGGGCTTCTGAGCATCAAAAATAGTACAGATTGCACAAAATAGGGGAAAGATACATTCTTTAGCAATAGAACGGCAATAGAAAATATTTTCATAAATCAACGTTCATCATAGTTAATTTATGCTAATTTGTTAATAAGTTTTACACTCAAAGATGTTATATCTATAAACAAAGCACCTTGAAATTGAGCCCAACATCAAATAGTTCAGGCATAAAGAAGACCTATAGAGCAGCTCAGACCTTCTAACGAGTAAGCTCTATCAAAAGCTCTTGTTGCAATTGTAAACCACCATTTGAATTGAATTGAAATCGGTAATCAAATCGGATTTACAGATTATAATAGCAGTTTGCATTTACGTAGTTTAACATTTTGAGACAACTGTAAATTCACAATCGCCTCAATTTGCATTTTACAACAACGCTTTTTAAAGACTGCAAATTTGCTTCAGCGAATTAAATCACACGCAAATTAACGCTACAACAATCGCAAATTCACCGTTGCATTCATATTCCAAATCACAAATTTCTATTTACCATTAGAAATAAAATCTCTTTCACATTTTATCACATTAGCTTTTAATCCCTAATAATCATGCCACTTATGCATATTTACTACACTTACACTTAAACTTTTCAGCCAAGTTTAAACACTTTTCCAGCCCTTTGCTCACATCTCCACATACACTCAATTTACTTTCAATTATTTTCACATTATTTCTAAACCGCAACTTTAATATAAGCGATCGGGCAACAAATTACAACGCTATCACTCAATGCCACAATTCACATCCGTATATTATTGCATCTCGTGATAGTTTCAAAACACAAATTCAGACTCACAAACTTAATTACATTTTTAAAATTTGCAGTTTACAAATTAATTGATTACATTTGCACTGTAAAAATTCTCAAAAACAATCAGCTATTTTCAAAACTCAACACCATGGATTTTGTAAACAGATTGAAATTTTTCATGGAAAAGGGGAATATCACCATTTCCCAATTTGCCGACACTTGCCGCATACCCCGCCCTACCATGTCGCAGATTCTCAACGGACGCAACAAAAAAGTGTCGGACGAGCTGATTTCAAAAATCCATGCCGCTTATCCGGAACTTTCCGTGCTGTGGTTGATGTTTGGCGAGGGAGATATGCTGACAAATGCAAATACGCAAATCTCAGAGCCTCAAAACACCCATTCATCAGCCATTCCGAACCAACAAACACAAGATTTACAGGGAAATACATCAACAAATACTCTCGATTCTGAATTCACAAAAACAGACTCAGAAAAATTCAGCGACACCCCAACACTCTTCCCGTATGAAAATGGCGGCGAATCGCACGACAATCTTTTCGGGTCTACAGCCGCCGATGCGCAACAGTTCTACGTAACCACACATGAAGTCATAGAATTCGAATCAGGCACGAGCGACCAAGGTACGCCCTTGGGGTCGGCACCGACAGATACCAACCCCTCAAGCGCTCACGCCTACAATCCTCCCGTTTCTAACAGCAACCCTGCAGATCCAAAGTCTGCAAGGACGGCCGGTGACGACACGTCGGAAAAAAAGCAGACCAACAACATATCCCTCCACACAGCCGCCGACAAACGCATCACCAATATTGTGGTGTTCTATTCCGACAACTCTTTCCAGTCCTTCTATCCCACCATGTTCTGAGACTGCCGCAATGTGCGCTTAAAATAAGACCGGTCCACGCCCATATCATTCAATAGGATTCTCAGGCTATCGCCTCGGGGATACCAACCGGAAATGAGGCTATGCGAGTGCCCCCTTACCATCCTCGGACTGGCGCTAAACGGTAGGATGCACAGCCAGTTTACAAGAATCAAATGCACCGGACTTTCGGTTTGACTTTTTTGCTACCAGTCCACCAGCGGAACTCACCCGAACACAAAAAAACCACAGCACCGACATTGCATGCTATTGTCGGTGCTGTGGTTTTGTAATGCAAGCCTTAAAAG
The DNA here is from genome assembly GCA_900540205.1 of uncultured Porphyromonadaceae bacterium. Classification (GTDB taxonomy): domain Bacteria; phylum Bacteroidota; class Bacteroidia; order Bacteroidales; family Muribaculaceae; genus UBA7173. The sequence goes on from UQER01000008.1 coordinate 38,773, forward strand.
ACTCACAGAAAAAGAGAGCTCTTCGGTAGATTATTTGCTGGCAATCGACGAGGAGACAGTGAGGCGCAGACGGCCTTTTGCACGACGGCGTGCGAGAACCTTACGGCCATCGGCTGTTGACATTCTTTCACGGAATCCGTGTTTGTTAACTCTCTTTCTGTTAGAAGGTTGGAACGTTCTTTTCATTGCGCTATGATGTTATTTTGTTTATTATCACAATTCAGAGTGCAAAATTAACCATTTTCTCTGAAATATGCAAATTTTCAATCGACAGCAACATACCATTCATGCCTGTTCATACGCAGCGCGGAGAGCGTGGCATCGTCAAGCCGGCGCACGCACAGCAGCGACAACGGCGTATAACCGGCATCGCCGCGACGCAGAGAATTCACCTTCACCCTGCCGGAACTGTGTATGAACCTGCCGTCGCCTATATACAATCCCACATGGTTCACGCGCCCCGTTTTCGGATTACCGAAAAACAGCAGGTCTCCAGGCTCAAAACCGCCGATATCGCTCTTATCAACACCGACCCCTATCCGGGCCTGCTGCGAAGCGTTACGGGGCAAAATAGCCCCTTCCGAAAGATACGCCGCCTTGGTCAAGCCGGAGCAGTCTACCCCTTTCTGGGAGGTTCCGCCCCATAGATAAGGCTGCCCCATCATACGGAACGCGAACTCTATCACACGCTGCTTGTCGCACCCTGCCGACCCGAATTCACCGATCGGCATGACTTCGCTCCGCAGTATGTATCCTTCCCGGCCGAAAGGCACTTTGACTTTAATGAATTCCGCTTCCACTGCGCCGGCATCGGCCACCTGCAGTACGGAGCCATTGACAACATCCGTCACGCGGTTGGCCGCCGACACCTCCGGCGAAGCATATACATAAGTCTGATCGGCCGCTGTCACCACTACCCGCTCCGAACTGCGCCATGCCTCGAAAGCCTTGTCGGTGGGAGTCTCCAGCGAATTCGCTATGACATATCCGGTGTAACCTTCGGGGGTCTCCACCTTCACCCATCCGTCAGCCGCGCCCAGAATCCTGAGCGGCATGCCCATCAGAACCTGCGTACCCAGTTCGGCCGCATGCCCCGGAGCCTCGCGTACACATGCCACGGAAACACCCGGCAGCGCCATCGTCTGCCCGACAGCAACAGGGATGGCCATAAAAGCCATCCCTGCCATATAATATTTAATGAATATCTTTTTCAACGTACAATATAAATTTTACCAGCCTACGCAACTATCCCTTTTTCAGATAATGGCGAAATTCCGGCATATTTGATTCTTGTAAACTTAAGTCGCATTCATCATGCCATGCTTGCCATCACATTCTTCACCGATTCGGCAAGCGCCTCGGCCTTCTCCATTGTGGCTGCCTCGGCATAAATGCGGATAATAGGTTCTGTGTTCGATTTACGCAGGTGAACCCATGAATCGGCGAAATCGATCTTTACACCGTCGATATCCGTAATCTTTTCGCCGGCGTATCTCTCTTTCATCTTTTCGAGGATGGCGTCGACATCTATATCAGGAGTGAGCTCCACCTTGTTCTTGGCAATTTCATAGGGGGGATAACCGGCTTTCAGTTCCGAAACCTTCTTACCTGAATGCGCCAGCAACGTCAGGAACAGCGCCACACCCACCAGGGCATCGCGGCCATAATGAGCTTCGGGATAAATCACCCCTCCGTTCCCTTCTCCGCCGATAACGGCGCCTGTCTCCTTCATTTTCGTCACCACGTTCACTTCACCCACGGCCGAAGCATGATACTCACAGCCATGAGCACGGGTCACATCCCCGAGTGCACGCGAACTGCTGAGGTTCGATACGGTACTGCCGGGTGTATGTTGCAGCACATAGTCAGCCACAGCCACAAGTGTATATTCCTCCACGAACATCTCGCCGTTCTCCATCACTATGGCCAGACGGTCGACATCCGGATCGACAACGAAACCCACATCGGCCACACCGGTCTTGAGCAGGTCGGAAATTCCGGTGAGATTCTGCGGAATCGGTTCGGGCGTATGAGCAAACCGTCCGTTAGGTTCACAGTTCAGCTCTATGATATTCTTCACACCCAGGGCACGGAGCAACTGTGGAATCACAACGCCGCCCACCGAATTCACGGCATCCACGGCGACCGTAAAACCGGCCTTGGCAATCGCCTCCCGGTCAACCAGACGGAGCGATAGTACCTTTTCAATATGGCGCATGTTCCATGTCTGGTCGGTCATCTCCTTGCCGAGTGCTTCTACAGGAGCGAACGAGAACGCCTCGTCGGCAGCGATGCGGAGCACTTCTTTCCCCTCTTTGTCGTTCAGGAACTCCCCTTTTGCGTTCAGCAGTTTGAGGGCATTCCATTGCAACGGATTATGCGACGCAGTTATGATGATGCCGCCGCAGGCGCCGAGTCCGGCCACCGCAACTTCGGTTGTAGGTGTGGACGCCATACCGATGTTCACCACATCGAAACCCATGCCTCGGAGGGTGGCCGACACGAGATCATTCACCATCGGACCCGACAGTCGGGCATCGCGTCCCACTACTATGAGATTGGACGATGTTTCAGCTGTGTTTCTTATGAAAGTGGCATATGCCGCCGTGAACTTTACGATGTCAAGCGGACTCAGTCCCTCGCCGGGACGGCCGCCAATGGTTCCCCGGATTCCGGAGATTGATTTTATCAATGACATAAAATGTGAGAATATGTAACCGGTCGAAATTATTTAATGTACTTCTATTCTGACCAAACGTGGCCCGTGGATTATTCCTCGCTGCCGGTGGCGCCGCGGCGGAGGTAGCGCACCTCGTAAAGAAACGGTGTGACGTTGGAGATTTCGGAGGACAGTCCGTACTGCGAACGGATAATCAGTTTGACGCGGCTCTCCAGTCCGATGTAGTTGAGCGGCATCTGTATGCCCGATCCCCACGATGAGGAACTGCTCAGGGTGTAGTTGCCGAAACGGAACGAGGCCGAACCGAGTGTAAGATCGTCGGAATTACCCCAGCCTTCGGGAAGATATCCGGTAAAAGGATCATAGTTCAGCAACGACCAGCGGGTGAAGCGGAAATACACCTGCTCATCTGTCTGGGCCATGCAGTCCGGGTTGCCCGGGTCAAGCACCTGCATGTACACATTCCCCTCTTCGTCGAGCTGATAGAACGGAGCATCCTCGCCCACAAGGAAATTATTCCCCTCAGGCAGGGAGGTCTCCACCCTGTGATTCACAAGATAATTGTTTATGGCCTGCCCCTCTTCGGTGAGCAGTTCAGCATAACTTTTACTATCGTTGCAAGCCGTTGTGGAGCAGATAAGTCCGGCCGCGGCCGCAGCTGCAAGCAAGAGCGTATTGTATTTTTTCATCCTGTTTACAAGATTATTATATTTTCATTCATATGGTCAAAGATAGCGGTCGAACAGCGGCATGATCCGGTGGAACACCTCCACCGCCTCCTGCAGCGTCCCGTAGAATTCGCCGCCGGCTGCATTAAGGTGGCCGCCACCGTTGAAATGCTCCCTGCACATGAGATTGACCGGGAACTCCCCTTTGCTTCTGGTTGACACCTTGATGTAATCAGCCTCCTCACGCAGGAAAACGGAATAGGTCACATCAGCTATCGTAAGCGGCTTGTTCACCAGGTCCTCTGTGTCGCCTTTCTGATAATGGAAGCGGTTCAGCTCCTCGCGCGTCAGCGTGATGAGCGCCGCCTTGTGCTCTTCAAACACCTCAAGCTTGTTTTCAAGGGCGTAACCGTTGAGTTGAAGACGGCTGAGGGTGTTTGAAAAATACACTTTCCTGTAGATCCAGTCCTTGTCGATGCCGCGCTCCACCAGGTCGGCAATTACGCGGTAGATGGCCGGATTGTTCGAATTGTACGAAAAATTTCCGGTATCCGTCATCATGCCGGTGTACAGGCACATGGCCACATCGGTATTGATCCGGTCCTGCATCCCGAGCGCCGACAGTACATGGTAAATCAGAACCGATGTGGACGACTCCTCCGGATGCGATATGGTGACTTCAGGGAAATCGGCAGGATTCAGATGGTGGTCGATCATCACTTTCGGCGCCGGCGAATCCATCATGACCGGTTCCATGAGGTCAATACGTTTGGGTTCGTTATAATCGAGGCAGAACACAATGTCGGCACCTTTCATCAGACGTGAAACATATGCCTGACTGCGTGAGTAAATCACTATATCAGATGCTCCTGGGAGAAACATGAGATATTTCGGCGGGGTGTCGGGCACGCACACGCGCGCCTTGAATCCGGCATTGCGCAATGCGTTGCACAACCCCAGCGACGACCCCATTGCATCGCCGTCGGGCGAGAGATGGCATGTTATGACAATATTCATCGCCCGGTCAAGCATGGAGCCCAACCGGTCGATGGCGCTTGCAGATATTATATTGCTGTGCATTCGCTTGTATCTTTTAAAGCGCAAAGATACAACAACTCCCTCAAATTCCCCGTACCCCTCTGCAAAAATCGGGAAACGGTTTTAAGTTTTTTCACGTTTTATTCGGCTGCAGCCTGCTGCACCAGGGTGGCCCAGCCTGCAATGCGGGGAGCGGTGAGCTCGGGATGATTCACCTCGTCGAGCAGAAGCCCGTAAGCTTCGAGCGCGCCTTCGGGCTTAGCCTTGGAGGCCTCGAACTGATAGCCGATGGTGTCGTAGGGGGCCACGAATCTCGCGCCTGTCTTCACCAGTCTGTCGTGCAGTTCGCCCACACCGGAGCAGAATGTCTCCGCCATACTTTCATCGCCGCAGCCGAACAGTGCCACGTCATAATTCCGGAGGTCAAGTTCCTCCAGCCCGGCAATGAAGTCGTACCACGACGGCTCCATCTCCCCGTCGCCCCACGTGCCCGTTCCGAGCACAAGCATACGGTAGTCGCCTACTGCCGATGGAGCCGTGGCGGCTACATCGTGAACATCCTCTTCGGCCACATTCAGCACTTTTGCAATCCGGCGTGCCACCTCGCCTGTCGTCCCGGTCGTAGAACCGTAGAATATCCCTATTTTTTTCATATGGATTCTTTGAGTTTCATGAGTTATTTTTTCAATTTAATAACATTGAAAGCCGGCTATTGGTTCGGTGCCTGCGTCCGGCAGGCAAACGGAAATGACCCATTACAAAAAACAGGCGGTGCGCCATGACTCCGAAGTCAGGCACACCGCTCATTTTGGTTGTTGAGTGTGCGTTGCAATATTTATCCTTGCAACAGGTTATGTAGGTACAATTTAAATAAATTATAGTTGTTGTCGGTGTTATTAAACAGATCAGTCGATAGGCTCGTCCGCCTTGTATCCGCCCATTTCGCGGATGGCGTTTTTAAGCATTACATACTGCTGGAACAGGTGGTTTACGGGCACCTCGTCGCACGTGTAATCGTGCATGGGGCTCTTCAGGAAGAAACTGAGGAACCGCTGGATGCCGTAACGGCCCGCACGTGCGGCGAGGTCGCTAAGCAACACCAGGTCGAGACACAGCGGAGCGGCCAGGATGGAATCGCGGCAGAGGAAATTAATCTTTATCTGCATGGGGTAGCCCATCCACCCGAAGATATCTATATTGTCCCATCCCTCCTTGTTGTCGTTGCGCGGAGGATAGTAGTTGATACGCACCTTGTGATAATAATCGGTGTAGAGATCAGGCTGCTTGTCGGCTTCGAGGATACTCTCGAGCGTGGACAGCTTGGACACCTCTTTGGTACGGAAATTGGCCGGCTCGTCGAGCACCAGTCCGTCGCGGTTGCCGAGGATATTTGTCGAGAACCAGCCCGACAGTCCGAGGCAGCGTGTACCGATAATAGGCGCGAAGCCTGATTTCACCAGAGTCTGACCGGTCTTGAAGTCCTTTCCGGCAATCGGCATTTTGGTTTTCTCGGCAAGCTCCCACATGGCGGGGATGTCGACTGTGGTGTTCGGGGCTCCCATAATGAATGGCGCGCCCTCCATCAGTGCCGCATAGGCATAGCACATGGACGGGGCGATGTGTTCCTTGTCGTCGGCATCAATGGCTGCGTCGAGGTCGGCAAGCGTGCAGTGCACCTTCTCGTCGACAGGGACGTAAACCTCTGTGGATGCTGCCCACAGCACCACTACACGGTCAAGATTCTTTTCAACCTTGAATGTGCGGATATCCTGACGCAGCTGGTCAATGAGTTCACGGCGTGTGCCGGTCTTCACATTGTCGCCGTCGAGACGTTTGGCATAATTATGGTCGAAAGCTGCCGTAAGGGGCTTGATGGCCTCCAGCTCATCGCGCACAGGGTTGATGTCTTTTTCCGTCAGGACCTCGGCATTCAATGCCGACTCATAGGCATTGGCAGGATAGACATCCCATGCTGCGAATTCCATGTCGTCAAGTTGTGCAAGGGGCACAATGTCACCGTATTTAAGGTAGCGCTTCTCTGCACCCTCGCCCACACGCATGATGTCGTACTGGGTCATCGAACCGACAGGTTTTGCCAGCCCTTTGCGTGTCATCAGTACTCCTGTGATAAAGGTCGTGGTCACGGCGCCGAGGCCGACGACCATCACGCCGAGCTTACCTTCTGCCGGCTTCACTGTTGTGTTTTGCATTTGTCTATTAAAAGTTTAGTTAAAGAATAAGTGTGTTGTACCTACCTGAGACGCAAATGTAGGAGCATATTTTGGGATTCCAAAAACATTTTAATATAAAATAAGCAAAAACATTGTAAATATTCAGCCCTAAAAGATGCGAATAGTTAATTTCACACAAATACAGGTGCGTTTGAGCGCACATTGGATAATAAATGTTAAAATTGCTTATCAACTGATTTTAATGCGGTTTTTCAAACGCATTATAAATAAGGTATCGTCTTTTTTCGTAACTTTGCAATCTGAAAATTCGCCGGCTCCGGCGAACGCAATACAACAAACGCAATTTAATCGGTAAAAAAGTAAAAATCCAGTTCTGAAGAATGGCTGACATAAAAGAAATCAAGACCGCTTTAATTTCGGTGTTCAACAAAGATGGCCTCGACGAGATTCTGCGCCTGCTCAACGAAGGTGGCGTAAAATTCCTTTCAACAGGAGGCACCCGTAAATTCATCGAGTCTCTCGGATACTCCTGCGATGCCGTGGAGGACCTCACAGGCTATCCCTCCATACTTGGCGGACGCGTGAAGACACTTCATCCCAAAGTGTTCGGCGGCATCCTTAACCGCCGCGACAACGTAGGCGACCGCGAACAGATCTGTCAATACGACATTCCTGCCATCGATCTGGTTGTGGTAGACCTCTACCCCTTCGAGGACACCGTGGCATCCGGAGCTCCTGAAGCCGACATAATCGAGAAAATCGATATAGGCGGCATCTCTCTTATCCGCGCAGCCGCAAAGAACTTCAACGATGTCACCATCGTGGCCTCGAAGCACCAGTACGAGCCGCTCCGTCGCATCCTTGCCGAGAACGGCACCCGTACCACTCTGGAGCAGCGCCGCTGGTTTGCCAAAGAGGCCTTCGCGGTATCATCCTCCTACGACAGCGCGATTTTCAACTATTTCGACAGCACAGCCGAGCAACCTTCGGCACTCCGCATAGCCATCGACGGCGAAAAAATCATGCGCTACGGCGAGAACCCCCACCAGAAAGGATATTTCTTCGGACGTCTCGACCAGATGTTCGACCAGCTTCACGGCAAGGAGATTTCCTACAACAATCTGCTCGACATCGATGCGGCAGTATCTCTGATTGCAGAATTCTCCGACACGACATTCGCCATTCTGAAACACAACAACGCCTGTGGCGTGGCCTCACGCCCCACTGTGCTCGAAGCATGGAAGGACGCTCTTGCCGGCGATCCTGTCTCGGCATTCGGCGGCGTGCTCGTGACAAACGGACGCATCGACGCAGCCGTAGCTGAAGAAATCAACAAAATTTTCTTCGAGGTGGTGATAGCTCCCGCCTACGATCCCGAGGCGCTCGGCATTCTCGAACAGAAAAAGAACCGCATAATCCTTCTGCAGAAGGCTCCCCTCTCCACAACCCGTCAGTTCCGCTCGGTGCTTAACGGCGCACTCGTACAGGAACGCGACCTGAAGGCCGAAACCCCGGAGGATCTTCGTCTGGTGACCACAAAGGCTGTTGACCCCTCGCGTGTCGACGACCTGCTGTTCGCCAACAAACTGGTGAAGCACTGCAAGAGCAACGCCATCGTCCTGGCCAAGAACCGCCAGCTCTGTGCTGCAGGTGTGGGCCAGACCTCACGTGTTGACGCTCTGCGTCAGGCCATCGAGAAGGCCCATACTTTCGGATTCGACCTCAACGGCGCCGTGATGGCATCCGATGCATTCTTCCCCTTCGCCGATTGCGTGGAGATAGCACACAACGCCGGTGTTGACGCCGTGATTCAGCCCGGCGGTTCCATCCGCGACAACGACTCCATCAAATATTGTGACGAAAACGGCATTGCCATGGTCATGACCGGGTTCCGTCACTTCAAACATTGAACACAATATTAAACGACTTCACAATGAGATTTTTCTCTTTGACCAAAGAAATAGCCATCGACCTCGGCACGGCCAACACCGTAATCATTCACAACGACAAGATTGTGATTGACGAACCGTCGATCGTGGCACTCGACCGTAATGACAAGCTCATTGCAGTCGGCAAGGAAGCCCAGCTCATGCAGGGCCGTGAACCGGAAGGCATCCGCACCGTCCGTCCGCTCCGCAAGGGTGTGATCGCAGACTTCAATGCAGCCGAGCTCATGATCCGTGGCCTTATAAAGAAAGCCTCGTCGAAGAGCAACTGGTTCTCCCCTTCGCTACGCATGGTTGTTGGCATCCCTTCAGGTTCAACCGAAGTGGAGATCCGCGCCGTACGCGACTCAAGCGAGCACGCCGGCGGCCGCGACGTCTACATGCTGTTCGAGCCTATGGCCGCTGCCCTCGGTATCGGCCTGGACGTTGAGGCACCTGAAGGCAACATGATTGTGGATATAGGCGGCGGCACAACCGAAATCGCCGTTATCTCGCTCGGCGGTATCGTAAGCAACCGCAGTATCCAGATTGCAGGCGACGACCTTACCGAGGATATCCAGGGTCACATGAAGCGCGCCCACAACGTGAAAGTGGGTGAACGCACCGCCGAACTCATCAAGATGAACGTCGGATCGGCCCTGACCGAACTGGAGAATCCGCCGGAGGACTATATCGTTCACGGCCCCAACCAGATGACGGCCCTCCCCATGGAGATACCGGTATCGTATCAGGAAATTTCGCACTGCATCGAAAAATCCGTCACAAAAATCGAGACGGCCGTTCTCAGCGCGCTCGAGCAGACTCCACCGGAGCTTTATGCCGACATCGTTCGCAACGGCATCTGGCTTGCCGGCGGCGGCGCACGTCTGCGCGGACTCGACAAACGTCTCACCGACAAAATCGGTATACAGTTCCACGTGGCGGAAGATCCGCTGCTGTGTGTTGCCAAAGGCACTGGCGTAGCACTGAAGAACATTGAGAATTTCTCATTCCTCATTCGCTGATTGCGTCAAGGCAACGGAGATTGTAGGCCATGCGAAATCTACTCAACTTCTTCATACGCTACGGCGCATGGTTCCTGTTCGTGTTCTATGCCGCCATCAGTTGCTTCCTGCTGTTCCAGCGCAACCCGTTCCAGCACCATGTCTACCTCACCTCGGCCAACGCCGTAGTATCGGGGGTGTATGATGTGGCGGCCAATGTCACAGGCTACATAAATCTGCGGGACATCAATGCCGACCTCCAGCGACGCACAGCCGACCTGGAGAGCGAGGTTATTGCCCTGAGGGAACATAACCTTGCCCTCCGCCAGCAGTTGCTTCAGGATTCCCTGCGGACCACCGATTCGCTCGGACGGTTCCGGTTCATACTTGCCACGGTTGTCAATAACAGCGTGGTAAATCCGTACAACTATATCACGGTGAACAAGGGGCGTCTTGACAGCATCCAGCCGGAAATGGGTGTGATGGACCAGAACGGAGTGGTGGGTGTGGTGAACACGGTTTCCGACCATCACGCCCGCATCATATCGCTGCTGAACCCGAATTTCCGCCTCTCGTGCAAACTGCGTGGCAACGATGCCTTCGGATCGCTTGTGTGGGACGGCAAATCGCCTTACGAGGCCATTCTCGAGGAGCTGCCCAAACAGGTGCGGTTCCACAAGGGCGACACCATCATAACCTCCGGTTATTCGGCGGTATTCCCCGAGGGGATTCCTGTCGGTACCATCATAGGGTCGACACGCGGCGAGGATGACAACTTCAACACCCTGCGTATCAAGCTGCTCACAGATTTCTCCACCCTGTCCACTGTCAAGGTGATTTCCAACCGCGATATCGCCGACATACGGCAGGCCGAAACCGATCTGCAACCGGCGCAATAACCTTAACAGTGCGACAACCGCCAACCACCCACAAGCCAAAACTCAGCAAATGACAAAGGAAATCCTGAAATTCGCATGCATCTTTCTGGTGCTGGTTCTGTGTCAGGTCGTGGTGTTCAACCACATCTGCCTGTTCGGGGTGGCTATTCCGCTGGTGTTCATCTATTTCATCATAAAGCTGCCGTTCAATCTCAGTGTCAACTGGGTCATGACGGTAAGTTTTCTGATGGGACTGACCATCGACATATTTTCCAACACACAGGGGATGAACGCACTGGCGTGTACAATTCTTGCCGTATGCCGGAAGCCGGTGATCAGGCTGTATGAACCGCGGCAGGACGACATGCCGAATCCCGAGCCTTCCACCAAGACTCTCGGGCTGTGGGTTTTCGTGAAATATGCCCTCACACTCTGCGCCATCTACTGCACTCTCTATTTCATCATCGAGGCATTCGCATTCTTCAATCTTGTGGAGATGCTGCTTCGGATTGCCGGCTCTACCCTGCTGACATTTGTGATTGTGCTTGCTTTCGACGGCTTCTCCTCCTCAAAGGGGTGACATATGTGCCGGCCGTCCTTCCAGTTTCATTCCACCAACTCCATTCCGTCCATCTCTCCTGATGAGAAAAGATTATCAGCTCGAAAAACGTAAATATGTAATAGGGGGCTTTCTGGTCATCATCGCCATCATATACCTATGGCGACTGTTCGGCCTGCAGATTCAGGACGACAAGTATAAGGATTATGCTGACAACAACGCTTTTCTGCGTAAGACGGTCTATCCGTCGCGCGGCCTGATTTACGACCGCAACGATTCGCTTGTGGTGTTCAACCAGCCTGCCTACGATGTGATGATGATTCCCCGTGACGTGCATGATTTCGACACCCTCGACTTCTGCCGCACACTGAGCCTCACACCTGAAGAGTTCCGCGAACGCCTCGCAGCCATGAAGGCATCACGCAGCTATTCCTCATATACCCCCCAGACACTGCTGACCCACCTGTCGGCCAAGGACTACGGGAAACTGCAGGAAAAACTTTACCGCTATCCGGGATTTTTCATCCAGAAACGCATCCTGCGTGAATACAATTACGACATAGCCGCCAATATCCTCGGCAACATCCGCGAGGTGTCGGAAGCCGACATCGAACGCGACCCCTATTTCCAACCCGGCGACTACTGCGGCGACCTCGGCATCGAAAAAAGTTACGACACAATGCTGCGTGGCATCAAGGGTACGGAAATACTTATCCGCGATGCCCGCGGGCGTATCCGCGGACGATTTGAGGACGGCGCACGCGATGTTGCTCCGGTGTCAGGCCGCAACCTGCGCCTGAGCATCGACATAAAACTGCAGGAATATGCCGAAAGCCTGATGGTCAACAAAATCGGTGCAGTAGTGGCCATCGAGCCGGCCACAGGCGAGATTCTGGCCATGGTGTCGAGCCCAACTTACCGGCCTTCCACTCTGGTAGGCCGCGAACGCGGCAAGAATTACCGCGCGCTGAACAACGACCCGCAGAAACCGCTCTTCGACCGCGCACTCATGGGTGCCTATCCCCCGGGCTCAACCTTCAAACCCTCCCAGGGTCTGATACTGCTGCAGGAGGAGATTGTGAATCTGCAGACAGCCTACCCCTGCTACCGCGGTTTCATCAGCGGCGGACTTCGTGTGGGGTGTCACCCGCACTATTCGCCCATTCCGCTCAAGCCTGCGTTGCAGACCTCATGCAACGCCTATTTCTGCTGGGGATTCAAGGCGCTTGTCGACAAGCGCTCAAAGTACGGCTCTTCGGCCAATGCATTCGAAGTGTGGAAAAACCACCTCGTATCGCTGGGCTACGGATATAAGCTCGGCGTCGATCTCCCTTCGGAGGGACGCGGGTTTATCCCCAACGCCAAATTCTACAATAAAATCTACGGCGAAGGGCACTGGAGTGCCAACACCATAATATCCGTATCAATCGGTCAGGGCGAAATCCTCGCCACTCCGCTGCAGATTGCCAACCTATGTGCTTCCATTGCCAACCGCGGATGGTTCATCACGCCTCATGTGGTGAAAGAGATTCAGGACACTCTGATTGACGAACAATACCGCACCCGACGCATCCCCACCATTGACGCCAAATACTTCGACGAAGTGGCCGAAGGTATGCGCATGGCGGTGACAGGCGGCACATGCCGTCTGGCCAACCTTCCCGACATAGAGGTGTGCGGCAAGACCGGAACGGCCCAGAACCCGCATGGCCGCGACCACTCGGCATTCATCGGTTTCGCCCCGTATCATGACCCCAGGATTGCCGTTTGCGTCTATGTGGAAAACGCCGGCTTCGGTGCCGCCTTCGGTGTGCCTATCGGTTCGCTCGTGATGGAGAAATATCTAAAGGGGGAAATTTCTCCGCAACGCAAATACATCGAGGAGCGGATGCTGAATTCAAACACCATCATCTACAGCGGAGTGAAGAAACATTAAGCAGACGCCGTACCTTTTCAATCTCCGATTACTGCAACAGACATGACACTCAACAGAACCGCCCGCAGAGGCGAGAAAAAAGAATATGGCGAATCGGTGTTCCGGCACATCGACTGGTTCACAGTGGTGCTCTATCTCCTACTTGTCACCGCCGGAGTATTTTCAATCTATGCGGCAAGCTACGATTTCGACCATGCCAGCATCCTGTCGTTCGATGAATTCTCGGGCAAGCAGGTGCGATGGATCGGGCTGTCGTTCATCCTTGGTTTCGTGCTCCTCAACATCGATGCACGGATGTACGAGACGTACGCCTACCCAATCTATCTGGCCATCCTGATTCTGCTGGTTGTCACCATATTCATCGCCCCTGACATCAAGGGCTCTCGGTCATGGCTCGTACTTGGGCCTATGAGCCTGCAACCGGCCGAGTTTGCCAAGTTCGCCACGGCGCTTGCGCTGGCCAAACTGTTCAGCGGCTACAATTTCAGTCTCAACTCCTCACCACGCAACTATCTGAAGGCATTCCTGATTATTTTTACTCCGATTGTGCTCATTCTGGCTCAGAAAGAGACGGGGTCGGCGCTGATCTACATGTCGCTGTTTTTTGTGCTTTACCGTGAAGGTATGAGCGGTCTGGTGCTTTTTGCCGCGCTCATCGCCGTGGTGATTTTTGTTGTGGCCATCAAATTCGCGGAAACGGTGGTTCTCGGCATTCCGGCCGGCGAATTTGCCGTGATGTGTCTGGTGATGGTGCTGGTAGTGGGAATGCTTGCGGTGAATGTGCGCCGCCTGGAGATTGTGCGCAACGTTCTGCTGTGGTATGTCGGCGCATCGCTGGTGGAGTTCGGCCTGTCGCTTGGCGGCATTGCTTTGTCAGGCTACATTTTCTTTTTCTCGGTGATAGGCATTTCCATGGTCTATCTGCTCTTTGAATTCCTGCGCCTGAAAAAGCGGGGATTGCTGGTGACCATAGCCACCGCAGTGCTCTCCATCGGCTTCCTGTTCTCGGTGAATATGGTTTTCAACCATATGATGCCTCACCAGCAGAAGCGCATCAAGGTGGCACTCGGCATTGTAAACGATCCGCGCGACGCGGGCTACAACGTTAACCAAAGCAAGATAGCCATCGGATCGGGCGGCATCACGGGCAAAGGTTTCCTGAAAGGCACGCAGACGAAGCTAAAATATGTGCCCGAGCAGCACACCGACTTTATTTTCTGCACAATAGGCGAAGAGGAGGGTTTTCTCGGCACCGCATCCGTGGTGCTGCTGTTTCTCATGCTTATTCTCAGAGTGATTACGCTGGCCGAACGCCAGCAATCGGCTTTTGCCCGAGTGTATGCATATTGTGTGGCCTCATATCTCAGCTTCCACTTCTGCATCAACATCGGTATGGTGATCGGACTGTGCCCCGTGATCGGCATTCCGCTCCCCTTCTTCAGCTATGGCGGCTCCTCGCTGTGGGGCTTCACGCTTTTGCTCTTCATCCTGCTGCGACTTGATGCCGCGCGCCGGAAACGTTCGGCAGCCTGACAGCACGGGAATGAGGAATAATATCTGCAAGACATCAACCAAATCCTGACCCCGTTATGAAACCGATGAGAAAAGCCTCCCGCCAGAAAGATGCCGCATGGGCACTGGAGGTGTTCGATAAAGCGCCCTATGTAACCGTCAGTATGACACGCCCCGACGGCACTCCCTACGGGCTGCCGCTCTCCCTATGCAGAAAAGACGACCGCACATTCTACTTCCATTGCGCACCCGACGGTGAGAAACTTGATTGCCTGAAATGCAATCCGATGGTCAGCCTGTCGGCGGTGAGCCGCTGCACTCCGAAATATGAGGAGGAGAAGAACAATTTTACCGAATACTTCCATTCCGCTGTGGCCATTGGCCGGGCGGAGACAGTAGAGGACGATGCCGAGAAAACAGAAGCATTGCGGTTGCTCTGCGAAAGGTTCCTGCCAAAACATATGGACCATTTTAATGAAGCCATCGAACGCAGCCTGTGGCGCACCTCCATCGTGCGTATCACGCTGACCGAACCGCCGGTGGGAAAATGCAAGCCCTGACCACTTGCGGCAGAAATGTCAGCGCAGGCATCGCGCGATGATTTTTACTCACCGGCAAAAAAACATACGCTGTGTCAGAAATTATGATATTCTGACACAGCGCATTTTGCTTATTATACAGCTAAAATCCCGTGTGGTTATTCCACTTCGGCAAACTGGTCTTTTCCAACACCGCAGATGGGGCATACCCAATCGTCGGGAAGATCTTCAAACGCAGTGCCTGGTGCGATTCCGTTATCGGGGTCTCCTATAGCGGGGTCATATACCCAGTCGCATACTTCACAAACATATTTCTTGTCCATAATTCATTGTGATTTAGTTGTTATTAATAAGTGTAGCAATATCATTCTCAACGGTTGAAATCGTTCCTATATTGAACTTTTCCTGAAGCACTTTCAGTATGTCGGGAGTAAAGAACGCCGGCAAAGTGGGTCCGGTATGGATGTTCTGCACGCCGAGCGACAGGAGTGCAAGCAACACTATCACCGCCTTCTGCTCATACCATGCTATGTTGTAGACAATGGGAAGGTCGTTGATGCTCTCCAGCTTCAGGGCATCCTTCAGAGCCATGGCTATGCGCACAAGCGAATAGGAATCGTTGCACTGCCCAGCATCGAGAACACGCGGAACACCTTCGATGTCGCCGAGCGGAAGTTTGTTGTAACGGTACTTGGCGCATCCCGCCGTCAGAATCACACAATCATTGGGCAGCGCCTGGGCAAATTCGGTGTAATAGGCGCGCGAGGGGAAACGACCGTCGCAACCCGCCATGACAACGAACTTGCGAATCTTGCCACGATTGATAAGATTAATGATTTTGGGTGCAAGACTGATTACCTGATGATGTGCGAATCCGCCTATAATCTCGCCGTGCTCAATTTCTGTGGGTGGAGCACAGGTCTTTGCCCGCGCTATGACTTCAGAGAAATCGTGTTTCCCGTCGGCATCGGCATTGATATGATGTGTTCCCGGCATATCCACCACTCCGAGAGTGTATACCCTGTCAAGATAAGTGGTGTTTTTTCTCGGAGGAACGATGCAGTTGGACGTGAACACAAAACAGCCGTTGAACGTCTCGAACTCATCCACCTGCTTCCACCACGCGTTGCCGTAGTTGCCGGCGAAATGCGGATACTTCCTGAAATAGGGGTAATACTGTCCAGGGAGCATTTCGGAGTGGGTGTAGACATCCACGCCTGTACCGGCTGTCTGCTCCAGAAGTTCCTCAAGGTCGCGGAGGTCGTGACCGGAGATAAGGATACCGGGATTGTTGCGCACGCCTATATCCACCTTGGTGATTTCAGGATTGCCATATGTACCGGTATTGGCCGAATCAAGCAACGCCATCGCCTTCACACCGCCTTCACCCATGTAAAGCACGAGCTTCACCAGTTCGTCAACCGTGATATCGGGACGGCTCACTTCCTTAAGAACCTTCTCTATATAGGCATACACATCGTCGTCCTCATATTTCAGATTTGCGGCATGACGTGTATAGGCTGCGGCTCCTTTGGCGCCATAAATGGCAAGCTGTCTCAGGCCACGTTTATCAGGATCCGGCTCGGCAAGCACGCCTGTCACAGCTTCCATCCGTTCATAGTCTTCCGGGGCGCCTTCCATAGTCACTTCGGGTACGTCGGGAATCTTCACACCAAGCTCATGGCACTTGGCCTTAAGCTCGCGTTTCACCTGGAACGCACGCCGGATGAACCCGTCGAGCGAATCGTTGTCGAAGTTGGCATTGGTGATTGTTGTGAACAAGGCATCGATCACCTGATGGTCGGCATTTCGCTGAGGAGCGCCTGCGCCACGCAGAGCATCGTTGAGAATGGCTACGCCTCTTGTGACATAAAGCAGCAAATCCATTCTGGCAGAAGTCTCGGGCAGTTTACCGCATACTCCACGCACAGTGCAACCGGTACCTTTGGCTGTTTCCTGACACTGATAACAGAACATCTGAGGGGTTGTTTCCATGTCCTTCTGTATGATTATATGATGATTAAGCTTTGATTTTAACGAGCATCATTTTCGAATCGGCTTTGGCCACAACGCTGTGAGGCACACCGCCGCCCATGAACAAAAACTCGCCGGCCTTCAATGTGTGGGTCATGTCGAGCATTGTGAACTCGATTTCCCCTTCCAGCACATTAACCATCACTTCTTCCGGAGTGGTGTGCGTGTCGAGTTTCTGACCCGCCTTGAAGGCCACAAGTGCCACACGGCCGTTGTCATTTATAAACATATTCTTAAATGCAACCCCTTCAGATGAGTTTTCTATCTGGGGGGCAAGTTTATATACCTCGCCAAATCTGTAGTTTGTTTCCAGCATATCGATAATAGTTTTAGTAAACAGGTTGAGATGGCAGTCACAGGCTTCCATCGAAAGTAAAACGCTAATTCCGTGCCAATGGTTCAAGCATTCCAAGTGCTGTCAGACATAGATTTTTCATCCGACAAAGACGCATATTTCTGTATTATACGCCGGTTACGCACGGTTATTATCAGCGATATCACAAAGACCGAAATGAAAAGTACGGCCGCACAGATGCCGAGCACAAGCAATAATGTGGGAGAGATGTTCATGGCTGTTGATCTGAATGTTGGTTTAAGGGATTTACGGGACGGCTCGTGGCCTGAATACGTGGCGGGATGCGCCCGTCCATATATTTCTGCCACCCCGCAGTAAGTATAATCATTACCAGATATATCCACGAAGGATTGCTCAGGAACAGAAGTGACAGCACAAGGTTTATCACGATGTTCAAGGCTATCCAGTGCCACAATCCGGCCTTTTTCAGATTAAGATAGCACAATGATAAGGATGCCATGGTTTTCAATGTCTCCAGACCGCTCTCGCACAGATATGCTCCATAAGCAACCAGTGTGGAAAACAGCAACGCCTCGACTTTTGTAAAATCGGACGAGACATGAAAAAACGCGGCAAAACTCAGCGCTGCGACCCACAGCAACGCGTGGTCGAGTGCCATTATGTATTTATGCAGAAATTCATTCTGACGCATGGCCTTTTCCACCTGGCCGGGCGACATTGCAGACTGATACTGTGACATATGCAGAACGGTGTATATCATGTCATATCAACAATCCATCAATGCCGTTTGTTGGAATAAATGACTGCTCATCGAGCTTCATAACGGCCATCTCACAAGCCGTTGATTCACTGTAAACAACAAATATATCCCCGATATGAAACAGATTATCCAACTCAAACGCGCCTACGATCCAGCTACTCCCGGCGACGGCTACAGGGTGTACATCGACCGTCTTTGGCCGCGAGGTCTATCACACGAGACATTCCATTACGACTCATGGGACAAATCCATAGCCCCTTCGGCCGAACTCCGGGAATGGTTCCATCAAAATCCCGACAGCAGATGGGAGGAATTCAAGCGCAGATATAAAGCCGAACTGCTGGCCAACCCGGCTTTCAATGCGCTCAAGGAGGAGATTGCCGACAAGCCTAAAGTAACGCTGCTGTATTCCTCGCACGACCAAGAGCATAACAATGCCGTGATTGTGGCCGATGCCCTCGGCTAAAACTGCATCTGTGACCTAAAATATGAACCCTGACAGCGGGAAAGCTATCAGGGTTCATATGTTTTGTCTTGTAATGTGATGTTACTTGGAGAGGGCGGCGAGGGTGGTGCGGAGTGTGGCAAGCTTCGATTCGGCATCAGCCTGCTTGCGGCGCTCGCCTTCAATCACTGCTGCCGGAGCCTTGCTGACGAATTTTTCGTTCGACAGTTTCTTCATCACTGACTGCAGGAAGCCTTCATAATATTTGATATCCTTTTCAATGCGGGCACGTTCGGCCTCCAGGTCCACACAGTTGCTCAGGGGCACATCGTATTCCTGCGTGCCTACCATGAACGAAGCGGCTGTGGCATCCTTGGGTGCGTCGGCCACGATCTCACTCAGATTGGCCATCTTCACCACAAGCGAGGCAAGCGCCCCGGCAGGAGCGGCGCCACCCACGACATTGAGCACCAGTGCCTCCTTGGGCGAAAGGTTTTTCTGCGCACGCACCGCACGCACACCGGTGATAATCTCCTTGGCGCATTCCATCGAAGCAAGTATCACTTCGTCGGCACCATCGGCACCGGGCATCGGGGCGTACATGATGGATTCGCCGTCGTTGCGCTCCTTGATGTTCTGCCAAAGTTCTTCGGTGATGAACGGCATGAACGGATGCAGCAGACGCAGCAGGTCATCAAAGAACATCAGGGTTGCATCGTATGTGGCGCGGTCCATCGGGGTGCCGTAGGCCGGTTTCACCATTTCGAGATACCAGGACGAGAACTCATCCCAGAACAGGCGGTAAACCACCATCAGGGCTTCGGAGATGCGGAACTTGCCGAAGAGGTCGTTGATTTCAGCCACCGATGCTGCCAGACGGGCCTTGAACCATGCTACAGCTGCCTGCGACGACTGAGGCTGCTCAGTGTCGGCCACATCCCAGCCTTTCACCAGGCGGAATGCATTCCAGATCTTGTTGCAGAAATTGCGGCCCTGCTCGCAGAGCGAGTCGTCATACATGATGTCATGACCGGCGGGTGCGGCCAGCATTATCCCCATGCGGACACCGTCGGCGCCGAATTTTGCTATGAGTTCCAGCGGGTCGGGCGAATTGCCGAGCGACTTCGACATCTTTCGGCCGAGTTTGTCGCGTACGATACCGGTGAAATAAACGTTGCTGAACGGTTTGTCGCCGCAGAACTCATATCCGGCTATAATCATGCGCGACACCCAGAAGAAAATGATGTCTGGCGCGGTAACCAGATCGGATGTGGGATAATAATATTTGAATTCCTTGTTGTCGGGTTCAAGAATCCCGTTGAACAGCGAGATAGGCCACAGCCACGACGAGAACCATGTGTCGAGGCAGTCGGAATCCTGCCGCAGGTCGTCGAGGGTCAGCGAGGCGTTGCCGCTCTTCTCTATGGCCTTCACAAGCGCCTCCTCCTTAGTTTCGGCCACAACGAAGCCGCCGCCGGGAAGGAAATATGCGGGGATGCGGTGACCCCACCAGAGCTGACGCGAGATGCACCAGTCCTTGATGTTGGTCATCCAGTGACGGTAAAGGTTCTTGAATTTGGCGGGTACATATTTGATATAATCTGTCTCTACGGCTTCAAGAGCGGGTTTGGCAAGGTCTTCCATCCTTACAAACCACTGCATCGACAGTTTCGGCTCGATAACCGCGTCGGTACGTTCGGAATGTCCCACCTTGTTGACATAATCCTCCACCTTCTCCACGAGCCCTGCGGCTTCAAGGTCAACCATGATCTGCTTACGCACATCAAAGCGGTCCATGCCCACATACATGCCACCCTGTTCGGAGATAGTGCCGTTGTCGTTGAATATGTCGATTGAAGGCAGACCGTATTTGTCGCCGAGCATGTAGTCGTTTACATCGTGGGCCGGAGTAACCTTGAGGCAGCCGGTACCGAAATCCATCTCCACATATTCGTCCATGATGATGGGGACGGCACGCCCTACCAGAGGCACAATCACTTTCTTCCCTTTCAGCCATGTGTAGCGCTCATCGTTGGGATTGACGCATACGGCAGTGTCGCCGAGGATGGTCTCGGGACGTGTGGTGGCCACAACTATATATTTGTCATCCTCACCTTCCACCTTATAGCGGAGATGGTAAAGGTGGCTCTGCTCCTCCTTGTAGATAACCTCCTCGTCGGAAAGCGCAGTGAGAGCCTTGGGATCCCAGTTGACCATACGGACACCACGATAAATCAACCCCTTGTCGTAGAGATGGCAGAACACGCGGATCACACTTTTTGAGCGGATGTCGTCCATAGTGAAAGCGGTGCGTTCCCAGTCGCACGAAGCACCGAGTTTGCGCAACTGCTGCAGGATTATGCCGCCGTACTTATGGGTCCAGTCCCATGCATGCTCCAGAAATTCCTCACGGGTGAGGTCGGTCTTTTTGATGCCTTCTGCAGCAAGCTTGGCCACAACCTTCGCCTCGGTGGAAATTGCGGCATGGTCAGTGCCGGGCACCCACAGGGCGTTCTTGCCCATCATTCGGGCACGGCGGATAAGGATGTCCTGGATAGTATTGTTCAGCATATGCCCCATGTGGAGCACTCCTGTCACGTTTGGCGGCGGAATGACAATCGTGTAGGGTTCGCGTTTATCAGGCTCGGAATGAAACAGGTTGTGCTCCATCCAGTAGCCGTACCATTTGTCCTCAACCTCAGCCGGGTTATATTTAGGTGCAAGCATAATTGTCGGTTTGATTATGTTGTTAAGTGTCTGTATTCGATTTTGCGGCACAAAATTACTGATTTTTCAGGGATTTTTCACTAATTTTGCCACTATTAATAGTGACTATTGATTGTCGCGGATGCGGCAAGTACCAAAAACTATACCAAAACACTTTATGAACAGATTCATTATCCCGTTAGCAATGAGCGCCACCCTCGTTTCAGGTCTGAGCGGATGCTGCGGCGGCAACTGCAGCCTGATCGACAAGCCCGACTTCAAGCCCACCGACGGCAAATTCACCGTCGAGGCTCTCGAGGCCCTCGGCCGTGTGTCGGACCCTCAGGTATCGCCCGACGGCACTAAAATTCTTTATGGCGTCAGCTATGAGAGCGTTGAGCAGAACAAGAGCAACAACGAGCTCTTTGTAATGAACACCGACGGCACCGACGTGCAGCGGCTCACCCGCTCGGCCGACTCGGAAAACCAGGCCGTATGGATTGACGGCGGACGCCGCATAGCCTTCATTGCACCCAAGGACGGCAAGCCGCAGATGTGGGTGATGAATGCCGACGGAACCAACCGCCATGTGGTCACACGCATGGAAAACGGTGTGGCAGGCTTCGCCGTGTCGCCCGACGGCACCAAAGTGCTCCTTATCTCCACCGTAAAATATGGCCGCACCGCGCAGGATGTATATCCCGACCTCCCCAAGGCCAATGCCCGCATCATCGACGACCTCATGTACAAACATTGGGATGAATGGGTCACCGAAGTTCCCCACCCCTTCATCGCCGATTTCACCGGCTACGGCATCAAAAACGTTGTCGACATCATGGACGGCGAGCCGTACGAATCGCCAATGAAACCATTGGGCGGCATCGAATCGTTCGCATGGAGCCCCGACAGCCGTTCGCTGGTGTATGTGTCGCGCAAGAAAACCGGCATGGAATATGCCGTATCCACCAACAGCGACCTCTATCTCTACGACCTTGCATCGGCCACAACACGCAATCTCACCGAAGGGATGATGGGCTATGACACATATCCCCGTTTCTCGCCCGACGGCAGCCAGCTGGCATGGCTATCGATGGAACATGACGGCTACGAAAGCGACAAGAACCGCATCTTCGTGATGGACATGGCCTCCGGCACGAAAACCGACCTTACCGAAAACTGGGATTATACCGCCGATGCCATTGCATGGAATCCCGACGGGAAATCGCTCTATTTCCTTGCCCCCTATCTTGGCGTGACTCCCATTTTCTCAGTCGACGCCGCCACCAAGGAGGTGCGGATGGTGACCTCGGGTGCGGATGTTGCCGACTATGCGGCGCTCGCACCGGTCGACAACAAGACCATTGTCACCATGCGTCACTCCATGCTCTACCCCAACGAGATTTTCTCCGTCACCGACGGCAAAGCCGAGCGTCTGAGCAATGTCAACACCGAACTGCTGTCGCAGCTCACCGCCCCTTCAATCGAGAAGGTGATGGTGCCCACCACCGACGGCAAACTGATGACCACATGGGTGGTGCTTCCCCCGAATTTCGACCCCAACAAGAAATATCCCGCCATCCTCTACTGCCAGGGCGGCCCGCAGCAGGCTGTAAGCCAGTTCTGGAGCTACCGCTGGAACCTGCGTCTCATGGCATCGAACGGATATATCGTCATTGCGCCCAACCGCCGCGGCCTCCCCGGTTTCGGCACGGAATGGAACGCACAGATTTCAGGCGACTATCCCGGCCAGAACATGCGCGACTATCTGTCGGCTGTTGACTACATGAAGCAGCGTCCATACATCGACGGCGACCATATCGGCGCAGTGGGTGCAAGCTACGGAGGCTTCTCTGTCTACATGCTTGCCGGCATCCACGAAAACCGCTTCGCTGCCCTCATAGCCCATGCAGGTATTTTCAACATCGAGGCCCAGTATCTTGAAACCGAAGAGATGTGGTTCGCCAACTGGGATATGGGCGGTGCATTCTGGGAAAAAGATAACGCAGTGGCCCAGCGCACATTTGCCAACTCCCCCCACAAATTCGTTGACCGCTGGAACACCCCTATCCTCGTGACACACGGCGAGTTCGACTACCGCATCCTCTCCTCGCAGGGCGAAATGGCATTCAATGCAGCACGCCTGCGCGGTGTACCTGCCGAAATGGTTATTTTCCCCGACGAAAACCACTGGATTCTCAAGCCCCAGAACGCCATCCTGTGGCAGCGCGTGTTCTTCCGCTGGCTCGACCGCTGGCTGAAAGGCGAAACCAGCACTGACGCCACAGCCGCCGTTGCTCCTGCCGATGTGATTGCCGACGTTGAGGAATCCTCGGCCAATACAGAGGCTGAAGTTGAAGCTTCCGAACCCTGATCCAACCAACTATACAACTGAAATTGAGCCATCCATAGGACTCCGGTTTTCTACGGCTGACTTCTCATGATACCAGGTAAAGGCGATGCGACCGCGACGGCGCATCGCCTTTATTACATGTATGATAGTTTTATTACTGTCACTACCTGCGGGCGGACGCACCCGACGTTTACGCCACATTTTATCCGCCGCGCGGCAACAAAAACATGGCCCGGAGGCTTGTGGAACGATGGAAAAACATTAAATTTGCAATTCGCCCGCTCAGCGCGGCAACCTTTTTATCCAATCCGTTGAATGGAGCATTTTCTGAACATCATGAGTTCCGGACTGCTCATAGGCGTGCTTATGTCGGCGCCTATGGGGCCCATCGGCATGCTCGTGATTCAGCGGACACTCAACAAGGGGCGGCGGCAAGCGTTTTTCACAGGTGTCGGCGCAGCACTGTCCGACCTCACCTACAGTCTGCTCACCGGGCTGGGGATGAGTTTCGTGACTGATTTCGTCACATCGCGCCAGATGTTGCTGCAGATTGTGGGCAGCATCGTGCTCATAGGATTCGCGTTCTATCTGTTCAAGAAGAATCCCACGGCATCGCTAAAAAAACCTGACGTCGGTGCGGAATCGTTCTGGAAAGATTTCGGTACGGGGTTCCTGTTCACTTTCGCCAACCCCCTGATAGTTTTCTTTATCATCGGCCTGTTCGCCCGCTTCAATTTCCTGCTCCCTGAATTTCAATACTACCATTACATCGCAGGCTACGGCGCCATCGTCGGCGGCGCGCTTCTGTGGTGGTGGGTCATAACTTACTTCGTAAACAAGGCGCGTTCGCACTTCAATGTGAGGTCGTTGTGGATTTTCAACCGCATTGTGGCCGGAATCCTGTTCATCATGGCACTTGTGGGGCTATACAAGGGGGTGGCAGGCTACATATCTCTATAGCTCATAACTGCGGCAATCCGTAACGGATGCGTAGCCGCGCCAATAAAAACACATACCAGTCTTATGAAACATCAACTCAACATACCGCTCATGCCTCAGCTCGACAATCTGTCGCTGCAGGAGGTGGCCAATGCCCTGGAGGACGGTGGAGCCCGATTCTCAGTCGAGTCGCTCAACTGGCCGTCGGAATTCCCCTACCGCCCCCTTACGGTGGTTACTGCCGCCCATACCGGCCGCTGCCTGTACCTTGACTTTCTGGTGCGGTGCAATTATCTGAGGGCGGTTAATTATACCGACAATTCACCCGTAAGTGAGGATTCGTGCGTGGAGTTCTACGTACAGCCACATCCGGATTCAGATCTATATTTCACGTTTGAATTCAATTGCGTGGGAACCCTCAATTCCGCCCGCTGCACATCGGCCGGACAATGCACACCGCTGGATGCGGAAACTCTCGCCACAATCCGCCGGTACGCTTCGGTGGGCACACGGCCTTTTGAGGAAGTGGAGGGCTCGTTCATATGGAGCATTGTAGCCGCAATTCCGCTCGATATTCTCGGTATCAGTTACGAAGGCAAGCCGATGTCAATCAAAGGCAATTTCAACAAATGCGCGTCGGCCACATCGCAGCCTCACTATCTGAGCTGGGCGCCTATAAGCACTGAAAAACCTGACTTTCACCAGCCTCAATTCTTCGGTGATATTATTCTCGATGCCTGACAATCAGAATTTTGGACCCGTCAACCACAATAAGGACACAATCCAGTCTAATACCTATATTTAAAACATGAATACAATCGAATTGACCAAAAACAAAGTGGTGAAATTCCTTGGGAAAGACCCCAAGATGTTCACCCGCGCCGACATCATCGACTATGTGGTGAAGAACGACATTGAAATGATCAATTTCATGTATCCCGCAGCCGACGGACGCCTGAAAACACTCAACTTCATAATCAACGACCTCGACTATCTCAAGACCATCTTGACATCAGGCGAGCGAGTTGACGGTTCAAGCCTCTTCCCGGCTTTCATCGAGGCAGGCAACAGCGATCTCTATGTGGTGCCACGCTATTCCACCGCATTCCTCGACCCGTTTGCCGAAATTCCTACAGTAACCATGCTGTGCAGCTTTTTCGACAAGGACGGGAACCCCATGTCGGCATCGCCGGAACAGACCCTGCGCAAGGCATGCGCCGAGTTCAGAAAGGCCACCGGCCTGGAATTCGAGGCGATGGGCGAACTTGAATATTATGTGATCTCGCCCGACAACGGGACGTTCCCTGCAACCGATCAGAGGGGGTATCATGAATCTGCTCCGTTCGCGAAATTCAACGATTTCCGCACCCGGTGCATGCATTACATAGCCCAGACCGGAGGCCGCATAAAGTATGGACATTCCGAAGTGGGCAATTTCACCATCAACGGCATGGTCTATGAACAGAACGAGATAGAGTTCCTGCCAGTCAACGCCGAAGATGCCGCCGACCAGCTTATGCTTGCGAAATGGGTGATACGCAACCTGGCGCAGAAAATGGATTTCAATGTGACCTTCGCCCCGAAAATCACCACCGGGAAAGCCGGTTCGGGACTGCACATCCACATGCGCCTCACCCGCAACGGACGCAACATGATGCTTGATGCCGACAAACGGCTGAGCGACGATGCACGCCGCCTCATCGCCGGACTCATGACACTGGCCCCATCCATAACGGCATTCGGCAACACCAATCCTACAAGCTATTTCCGTCTGGTGCCCCATCAGGAAGCCCCCACCAACGTATGCTGGGGCGACCGCAACCGCTCGGTGCTGGTACGTGTGCCGCTTGGATGGACAGCCGACCGGGATATGAGTTCTCTTGCCAATCCGCTCGAACAGCCGTCGGATGCCGATGCTTCGCAGAAACAGACAATCGAAATCCGTTCGGCCGACGGTTCGGCCGACATATACATGCTGCTGGCCTCGCTCGCCGTGGCGGCGCGTCGGGGATTCGAAATGCCTGATGCCCTCGATGTGGCGCAACGCACCTACGTTAATGTGAACATTCACGATGATGCCAACGCCGACCGTCTCGGTTCACTGGCACAGCTTCCTGCAAGCTGTGCTCAGAGCGCCGACTGCCTCCAGAGCGACAGGGAGCTTTATGAAGCCGCCAATGTGTTCCCCAAGGCAATGATCGACGGCGTTATCGCACGTCTGAAAGCGCACAACGACGCCGACCTGGCCGCACAGGCTCACCTCGACCCTACGCTGATGTCGCAGCTCGTGGCCGAATATTTCCATTGCGGATAATTTTGGCCTACAACCCACACCTCATTCTCCCCTCCCTCTTTCCAACCTAACCATTTAAACTTATAAGAATTATCTGAGCTTATAAGAATTATCTGAACTTATCAAAATTTGAACCACCACCGACAATGAGCGACGTAATTCAGCTGTTACCCGATTCAGTAGCCAACCAGATTGCAGCAGGCGAGGTTATCCAGCGCCCTGCGTCTGTGATAAAGGAACTTGTGGAAAACGCAGTGGATGCCGGCGCCCATAACATCAGGATAATTCTGCGCGACGGTGGCAAGAATCTCATCCAGGTGATTGACGACGGATGCGGCATGAGCGACACCGATGCCCGTTTGGCCTTCGAGCGCCACGCCACATCGAAAATCAGGCAGGCGGCCGACCTCTTCGAACTGCACACCATGGGCTTCCGAGGAGAGGCGTTGCCGTCGATTGCCGCGGTTGCACAGATTGACCTGCGCACCATGCGGCGCGACGCCAAGATAGGCACTCACCTGCAGATTGCCGCCTCGAGGTTTGAAAATCAGGAGGCGGATGCCTGTCCGCAGGGCACCAACCTGGCTGTAAAAAATCTGTTTTTCAACTTTCCGGCCCGCCGCAAGTTCCTGAAAAAGGATTCAGTGGAGCTGAACCACATCCTGCATGAGTTTGAACGGCTGGCCTTGGTGAATCCCGACAAGGATTTCCTGCTCGTACACAACGACGTCACCCTGCATCAGCTCATTCCGGGCTCGCTGAAGCAACGGATCACCGACCTTTTCGGAAAAAATCTCGACAAACAGCTCATTCCGGTGTCCACCGAGACTTCGCTGGTGAAAATCACAGGCTTCGTGTCGCACCCGGAGAACGCACGCAAACGCAATCCGCTGCAATACTTCTTTGTGAACGGGCGCAACATGCGTCACCCCTATTTCCACAAGGCAGTGCTGCATTGTTATGAGGAACTGATCTCCGCGGAATGTCAGCCCAACTATTTCCTGAATTTCGAAGTCGACGCATCCACCATCGACGTTAACATACATCCCACCAAAAGTGAGATAAAATTTGAAAACGAAGCGCCGATATGGCAGATACTCGTGGCCGCCATAAAGGAAGCTCTCGGCAAGTTCAACGCGGTGCCCTCGATTGATTTCAGTGCGGACAACACCCTTGACATCCCGGTATTCATGCCGAGCACGGCGCCGGCATTCGACATCACTCCGTCCGCCGACTACAATCCGTTCGCTCCGGAAGCCACGGAAACTACGGCGCCACGCAGCACATCCTCACCACAGCATCAGTCCACGCCCGCTCAGCGAAAGCCGCTTGACGACTGGGAAAAACTCTATGCCGATTTTCAGACGCCGGCCACAGGAGCAGCCGACATGTCCGATGCTTTCCCCACCGAAGAGGCCAGCGCACTGAATGCATCGTTCCCCGTTGATCC
This sequence comes from uncultured Porphyromonadaceae bacterium, assembly GCA_900540205.1. Lineage (GTDB taxonomy): Bacteria > Bacteroidota > Bacteroidia > Bacteroidales > Muribaculaceae > UBA7173. The sequence goes on from UQER01000008.1 coordinate 66,997, forward strand.
CTATGTTCCGTCGGCACTCACCGAAGCCACTCTCGACATTGACGACAGCAATCTGGCCGCCGGACCCTCGATGCTCCAGCTGCGCAACCGCTATTTTGTTGTGCCATCCAAAAACGGCCTCATGATTGTCGACCGCCACAGGGCACATGTCAAAGTGCTCTATGAGCAGTTCTGCAAAACTGTAGGGACATGCGAATCCCAGCAGGTACTTTTTCCCGAATCACTACAGCTCACCGCAGCACAGAACGCCCTGTTCAATGAAATGCTCGATGATGTAAGACATCTCGGCTTCGATTTGTCGTATTTGGGGGACAATGTGTGGGCCATTAATGCTGTGCCTGCAACAATCAGGAATCTGAATCCCACCGACACTCTGCTTAATATGATTGCGGAAGTTACCGACGGCACAGCCGACAATATCCCCGACCTGCATCGCCGAGTGGCATTGGCCATGGCACGCTCTGCCGCGGTGCAACCGGGACAGCAGTTGAGCGAGGCTGAAGCGGAAGGCCTGCTGAGCGCCCTGTTCTCTCTGCCCGACCCGGCCTACACACCAACGGGACAGCCCGTATTCTTCACGCTCGACTGCGCCGAGATGGCCAAGCGGCTGAGTTGAAAGAACGTGCCGGCCATCTCACACCGCAGCCGAAAAACGTGTGTCCCGATTTGACACATTATGGCAAAAGTCATTGTAACGTTGGGTGTCGCGATGCACATACTGGCTGATCATGGCATAAATAACCTCCTGCATGGGCGTCAACTCCCCGTTACACCGTGCTCCCAGCAGCAATTCCACTGCCAGAGCCGATGCAACAGCCAGACGCTCCTGTTCGGGCAATGCGTTCAACGTGTTGATTACATGAGGTGTGATAACAAAAGCAGTTTCCATGATTCCGTTAAATTAAGGGGTTGATATCAAAAAGGGAAAGAGTAATCCCCACGCTGCAAATATACACCCTCACACGGGCAACATTTTGGCACTAACATGTTAACAAATAAAAAAACATGCCGCAATAGAATCGCGGCATGGCAACAAGTACATTATGCATCGGTATTATGTCATAGCACTGGAAGGTCTGCTTTCCATCATTTTACGGCAAGCCATTGGAATCGATAATCTTTTACCGATATGCAATTGATATGCAATAAGGAATGATTAAAAGCGTGATTTCTCGGAGTTGCCGGCACCGGTGCCACGGTAACGGTCACGGGTGGTGTTGAAGCGATACTGGAGAGTAAGCATTACAGATCTACCGGGCGAGAAATTCTTCTGGACAATCTGCACGGCATCGCTATACATCATTGCATCATTCTGAGAAGTATTGAACAAGTCTTTTGCTTCGAGGGTGACGCTGAAAGCATTGTTGAAGAATCCTTTGTAAATCTTGGCATTGACATACCATGGAGTGTTCGAGACTTTCATATTATTGTCCCACGTATGTGTCATCAGTTGAGCATCTACGTTGAGCCAGATGTCGAAAGGAAGGCTAATGGCGTTCTGCCATTGGAACAAAAAGCCTGGAGTATTCATTTTCATCGGCTTGCCGTCGACCGGCAGAGCGAGCCACTGCTTCATCATGCCGATATTCACTCGAGGCTGCCATATACCGACCTGAAATTGACCGCCTACAAACGCCTGAAGATAATGGCGGCGGTCAAGATTTGCGGTACGGATGATAGTTGCCTCTCCGTCCGCTCCGTAAGGCTCTGTGATGTGATATACACCGTCCTTGAGGTATATATAAGACAACTGAGCGAAGAACTGACGCCACTGCGCCATATATTCCACGGTCTGCATTTTTGTGGGTTGCAGATAGGGGTTGCCGGTCTCAAATGTGAGGCGGTTGATATAGCTGACCGCTCCGTCGAGCTGCCCGTAACCGGGTCGGACGGTTTTGCCTGAGTAGTTCAGCCCCATACGGACATTACCTATCTGAGTGGATACATTCAGCGAGGGGAACAGATTGTTATAGGTCTTGCTTTGACCGTCACGATGTTCACCCATCTCGTAATAATCGAATTTCACATGCTCAAAGCGGAGTTCGACACCGACGTTGAATCGACCGAATCGCCTTGCGAACTCCACAAAAGCGGCGATGTTGCTTTCATCCACACGGCTGTCGGCATCGGAAACTTCCGGTATGTTTGCAGTAAAAAGATTCGTGGTCCGTGTATTAGTGTATTCCTCGCCAAACCTAATCTGTCCCTGCCAGAGAGGATGACTGACAACTAATTTTTCGGCAAACATACGGTTGCGGTTGGTCGATTCAGTGTTTACATTGCGGTTATCCCCTGTTTCGCTGAGTTCATCACTCAATGAAAGCTCACGGTTTTTATACCAAAGAAAATCCGCGTTAAAATCGAAAGTGAATTTGCCGACAATGCCGTTATAGTATAGGTTGACATTATGGCGCGGGACTGCCGTTGATCTATTGTTTACGTCAGAATTATAGCGGTCAGATAAGACTCCGTTTTGCCATACTTCGCTCGGAATAGTTCCGGTTGTATGGTGGCGGTTCCAACTGTTCTGATAATATGCTCCTATGCAGTGCCTGTCATTGAACAGATATGAAAACCCTATTTTCCCCGTCATATCGTTGTAAGATTGCTTCCATATCGTATGGATTGACTGGTTGTATCTGCCTGCTGAAGTGATGGTAGTCATGTCGTTCGTACGATCGTTGCGGTTATTGCCATACCACCATCCATAGTTGGCGAAGAGTTCGAGGCCTCCTGTACGGTATTTCAGATCGATTGAGTTTCCGGTACGGAAATAGTTTTGAAAGCCGTTGTCTGTACGGAGAGTGCCGCTGAATCCATCGCCTTTCGGCGGTTTCGTCCGGATGATGATTACAGATTTCACGTTGGCAGCATAAGACGCGCCGGGATTAGTTATTACCGAGACATTCTTTATGTCATTGGAATTGAGCTGAGTGAGTTCCTGAATGTCGTTGACCTTGCGACCGTTGATGTAGATTGCAGGTGCTCCTTTGCCGAATACTTCCAGTTTGCCGTCGTTTTCCACAACCATCGGCACGCGTGTCAGAACGTCGTTGGCCGTACCTGCGATCGCGAGCGAACTTCCCTCGACATTGGTGACGAGGGCATTCCCTTTCATCGTGGTTGAGGGGCGAGTGGCGCTGACAGTCACTTCGCCGAGTTCAACCGTAGCGGGCATCAGTTTGATTGTCCCCATCATGCCCGAAGCCGGGACTAAGACTTCCGAGGTTTCATATCCGACAAAAGAACATTTTGCGGTGAGACTTCCGGCGACATCGGTAGGGATAGAGAACATACCGGATTGGTCGGTGACAGTACCAGTTATATAGGTTGAGTCTTGGTACAACACAACGTTGACATAGTCGAGGGGAGCATCGTTCTCTCCGACCACTGTACCGGTAATCTCACGGCCATAGACCGCTACCACGGCCATGAATACCATTATGCATGAAAAAATTCTTGTTTTCATTTAGCATCAGTTTTTATGTTTGACTGATGCAAAATTATTTCCAAAGAGATTTTAACTCCAAATATAAAAGTCTTAACATGCAAGATGCAACCCACTGAAAATCAGGGGCTGAATCTTTTAAAAGTCTTAATGAGGCCTTGTACCGTCTTAATGTGCTCTTAATCCTTGTCCCGGTTTTTAAGGAACTCCACAATATCTTCCTTTTCGGGCACTCCGAGCTTCTTTCGTATCGACGATTTGCGGACATAGATTGTGGAGGTAGTCTGACCTGTTATCACGCTAATCTCTTTTGTCGAGAATCCGGCTACCATCAGAACGATAATCTGCTCCTCTTTCGGGGTGAGTTGTTCTCCATATTGACGGTGAAGTTTACTATAAAATCCGGAATAAAGGCTGTCGATCATCTCGAATACCTTTCCCCAATCAACGAGTTCGCCGTTGGTTTCGCCGTCAATGGCAGAGATTTTACGCAGCATCTCACGATTCTGCTCAGTCGGAGTCTCTGCCACCATCTTGATAATGCCAAGCTGCTTGAGCATCGCGCCGCGGAGTGCAGATGAATCTGTAGTGCCGGGGTCCTGCATAGGTGTGGCTCTGTATTCGTCCACCATTTTCTGCAGAGCTTCAATACGCTCCTCGTTATCGCGCTCGCGCTGACGCCGGACTCTGATAATCCATGCACTGCAGCCGAGTATTATAAGTGCGAAAATACTTACAACAAGGATGATTACTGTCTTCTGTCGGCTTTCAGCCTTGAGGGCCAATGCTCTGTTCTGCTGATTCAGGGCACCTCTCTCCGATTCCCATTGCGAGGCTTTCATACGGTTGAAACGCTCGGTCTGTCGGTTGTTGAGGCCCGTAATCTGTATCAACTTTACGCGTCCGGTTCGCTTTAAGTCTACCATTGCATGGAGCATATTGCTGTAGCTGCGGAAGTAGGGGTCGTCATCGCCTCTCATTTTGTCGGCAAGACTGTCGGCGATTGCAATATGGCTGACCGCACTGCTCACATCTCCACGGTTCAAAGCATTCAAAGCGTATTGGAAATGAAGCAAGTCGGCGCCCCCGTTCTCAGGTCCGGCCTTTCTGAATATTTCGCCGATAAGACTGTCGCTTTCATCCTCACGCCCCGCTTCACTGAGAAGTTGAGCGCGTTCGACTGCAAACTGAAACTCCCAGTCGCCCAACTTGTGTCTGCGGGCATAGTCGATAAGTTCTGTCTCTATATTTAAAGCAGAGTCTACCATGCCGGCATATAGGTATCCACCCATAAGCATATACTTCGCTTCAATCCGGCGGAGGCTGTCAGTCTCCAACTGATAAAGCCTTTTTGCAAGCGGTATAATCTGTTGTCCCTGATACTCAGACGCTCCGAGTAAGACACGGATTCGAAGTGTCTGTGCCATTAACGAGTCAGGCACATCATGCAACTCTGCAAGAGAGTCAAGCATGGCGATGGAGCCTGAGGTATCCCCGATCCAGAATTTGTACCATGCAAGTGCCAAGCCGCTGCGCATATCTTTCACAATGTCTTTACCTAGATAATAATTGTGAGCGAAGGAAATCAACGAATCCTCAATCATGGAACGATTGCGCCTCACGTGCCCGTAAGCCTTGAGGTAATATAATTTTGCTTTTAAGGGGTCAGCTTTTATATCGGCATGGTCAATAGACTCCAGGATAGCCAATGCGCTGTCGGGATTGCTCCGCATCAGCTGCTCTGCCTTGTCCAATGATGTATCATGTGACATTGACTTCGAACAGGAAGCAACGCACAATACAACGACTGCAACCAATACATATATAAATCCTCTCATTATCGGCATAGGGATGTTGTGGCGGAGGCCTTTTTCTCCGGATTATCTCGACATGAAGCTTCTCTCAGGAAGGTATAACAATTCAGTTGAGCTGCGGATTTTTGGGATGCACAAGCCAGTTGCGATGTGAGGAGCCCATTGTGCGCACCACCCGGTACCAGAACGAATCGCCATCCTCCCGAAGGATTTCACTGTTTGCCGGGCGCGGCGCAACAGCCCATGTATGTGCCGCGATCTCTTCTTCCAGCTGTCCGGGATCCCAACCGCTGTAACCCACAAAGAAACGGATGCGTCCCTCTGTGGGCAATCCCATGTTCACGTAAGCCTTCACCCGCTCGAAATCACCGCCGATATAGAGATCGTCGGCAAGTTCATGAGAACCGGGGAACTCCTCCGGTAGCGAATGTATGTAGAACAGACGGTCGGTTGACACCGGGCCGCCGCAATAAATCGGCGCATCCACATCATCATCTATCCCTTCAACCGCTTCACCCAGAGTGTAGCCGGAGGGCTTGTTAAGCACAAGCCCCATGGATGACTCCCCGGCACCATGCTCCACCAGTGTGATTACAGCGTGATTGAAATACTCCTCACGCAGGAACGGTTCGGCCACAAGCAGCACACCGGCACTGGGCGAACGGGTGGGTAAATCTATGCGGAACAACGAGTCATCCAGATTGGGGATAATCTTCGTCATGATGTGAACTCCTTTTCTTTGGATTATTTGTTTTATCAGGTCAATGCTCAAGCAGGAAGCGGTCGGCATCCATGGCCGCACGACAGCCTGAAGCTGCAGCATTGACAGCCTGCTGATAGTGCGGATCGGCCACGTCGCCGGCGGCAAACACTCCCGACACATTGGTCTGTGTGGTAGGCCACTGTACTTTCACGAAACCGGCGGCGTCAAGTTCCACTTTCCCTTTGAGCAGATCGGTATTGGGATTATGTCCGATGGCAAGGAAGAAACCGTCGAGCGACAAATCGAACACGCGTTCCTTGTCAGTGCCCTGGAATTCCACAATCTGTGCGCCTTCAAGCACTTCTCCGCCGTAAAGACTCAGTGTGTTGCAGTTGAACAGCACTTTTATATTGGGGGTATCCATGACACGCTGCTGCATCACTTTCGTGGCGCGCAGGAACGGCTTGCGCACAATCAGATACACCTGCTTGGCAAGCGACGCGAGATATACGGCCTCTTCACATGCCGTGTCGCCCCCGCCAACCACGGCTACCGTACGTTTGCGGTAGAAGAACCCGTCGCATGTGGCGCATGCCGAGACTCCGAGTCCCATGAATTTCTGTTCGTCGGGCAACCCGAGATAGCGTGCGGACGCGCCTGTGGCCACAATCACGGTCTGGGCCTTGACAACGTCGCCATTGTCGAGCGTCAGGGTGAACGGACGCTCCGACACATCAAGGTCCGTAACCTGCCCGGTACGCATGTCAGCGCCGAAACGTTCGGCCTGCTTACGCATGAGCATCACCATCTCGGTGCCGTTTATACCTTCCGGAAAACCCGGGAAATTCTCCACATCGGTGGTGGTGGTGAGCTGCCCCCCGGGCTGCATCCCTTCTATAAGGACAGGTGCAAGGTTGGCGCGCGAAGCGTAGATTGCTGCAGTGTATCCCGCAGGACCGCCACCAATGATGGCGCATCGTGTAACTATTTCTGCCATATCGTTTTTCTTTATTTTGTTTTCAATTATACTTTTTCAGTGATATACCGAGGTAACCTCTAAGGCATTATCGCAGATCAACTATCTCGGCACGGGGATAAAGCGATTTGTTGAAGCGGAACGCCGATGCATCAGGCATTTTGCCGGCTTTAACCGATGTGACAGCGATATTGATTTTCGTACCGTCGGTTGTCACAATCTCTATGGCCGAGGGGAAATGCGTGGCGGCATTCAGCGTCAATGTGACCTTCGCATAATCGCCACCCTTGCGTTTGGGCGTCAGCTCGAGCCGGTCGGAGCCTTTGGGCGCGTTAACACGTCGGGCGTTGTAGCCCTCCTTGAGCGAGCCGATTACTGCAAAGGGGTTAATCTGCGCAAGCTCCTCGAAGGTCGGTTCGGAAATGTTCACCTCACCTGTGCGCCGCGAATAGGCCCACTGTGTGCGGCCGTCAAACCAGGTTGTAAACTCATCAGTGTCCAGCTTGAACCGGTTGCCGCTAAGCAGTATTGAGCCTTGCGCGCTGCCGTCGGGCGTGGAAGCCCGGAATGTGGCCTGCAGCGAAGGAGATTTCTTTATCTGTTCCACAGCCTGGGCTAACAGTTGCGCGGCAGTCGGAGTGGCAGCATGACAGCCGGCAGCCGCAATGACTACGGCGGCAAGCAATAGGGCTGTCTTTTTTATTATTACGGTCGTAAAACGCATATCTTATCTTTATCAATCTTTTCCACCCTCCTGTCTTATCAACAAACAGCGGGAATATGGAGTTTAAGGGAGGGTGGTCATTCGAACGTGTGGAGGATGGACCCGAGCTGAATGGAATCCACCAGCACATTACGCGGCTTCCCTCCTTGCGACGGCCCCACGATGCCGGCGGCCTCAAGCTGATCCATAATCTTTCCGGCACGGTTATAGCCTATGGAATAGCGGCGCTGCAGCGAAGAGGTCGAAGCCAGACCTGTGCTCACCACAATTTCCGCTGCTTCCTCAAACAGCGGGTCACGATCGGTAAGCGCACCCACGCCACCTGCCGTCTCCGGTTCCATCTGAGGCTCGGGCAGATAATAGGCGTGCTCAAAACCGGCCTGACGGTCGATATGACTGCAGATGGCCTGCACCTCGGGGGTGTCGATGAACGCACACTGCACTCGCTCAAGCGAACCGTTGTGGGAGAAGAGCATATCGCCGCGCCCGATGAGCTGATTGGCGCCTGTGCGGTCGAGAATGGTCTTGGAGTCCACCATCTGGCTCACACGGAATGCAATACGGCCCGGAAAGTTAGCCTTGATCAGACCTGTGATGACGTTGGTGGACGGACGCTGGGTGGCTATGATCATGTGCATACCCACGGCTCGCGCTTTCTGGGCGATACGTGCGATAGGCTTCTCCACCTCCTTGCCCGCGGTCATTATAAGGTCGGCGAACTCGTCGACAATCATTACTATGTAAGGGAGGTAGCGGTGGCCTTTCTCAGGATTCAGGCGTTTCTCCATGAAACGCTTGTTATAATCAAGGATGGTGCGTTCGTTGGCATCACGCAGCAGGAGATAACGCTGGTCCATCTCCACACACAGCGAGTTGAGTGTGGCAAGCACCTTGTCCATCGATGTCACCACAGCCTCCTCTTCGTCGGGAAGTTTGGCCAGATAATGCCGCTCCAACACACTGTAGAGGCTAAATTCCACCATTTTCGGGTCTATCAGCACGAACTTCAGTTCTGCGGGATGCTTCTTATAAAGAAGCGATGCGATTATGGTATTGAGGCCCACCGACTTACCCATACCTGTAGCACCGGCCACAAGCAGGTGTGGCATCTTGCACAGATCGGCGATATACACGTCGTTGGCGATGGTGGCACCCATGGCCATGGGCAACTCATATTTGCATTCCTGAAACTTCTTCGACCCGAGAATCGAACGGATGGACACCGTCTGAGGATCCTTGTTCGGCACTTCGATACCTATGGTGCCTTTGCCGGGAATAGGCGCGATGATGCGGATACCCAATGCCGCGAGACTCATGGCTATATCATCCTCCAGACGTTTAATCTTGGCGATGCGCACACCTTCTGCCGGAATAATCTCATACAAAGTGACGGTCGGACCTACGGTTGCATGGATATGACTTATGGCAATGCCGTAATCGTTGAGTGTCTTGGTGATGCGGTCCTTGTTCTCCTCCTGCTCCTCCAGGTCGACACTGTTTGTCTTAACCTTGATATCGCGCAACAGGTCAAGCCCGGGCATCACGTAGCGTGACAGCTCGGCGGTGGGGTCGAATGTGCCACTGTCGTTGACTTTGTCGGCCTTCTCAATCTTGTTTGTCACCACCTCAAGGCTCGGGCCTTCGGCGGGTTGAGGGGCTTCAGCAGGGGCCTCTTCAGGAACTTTTTCAACAGACGCCTCCGGAACTTTGCCGGCCATACGGTCGGCAAGGGTTACCACATGTTCGGCGGCAGGCATCTCCTGCACAACCGGCGCTTCTGCCCTTTCTGTGTCTACCTCAGCGGGTTCAAGTTCAGCCGGAACAGCATCGGCCGTTTCGGCATATGTCCCGTCAATGGCGTAAATATCATGCTCCTGCGCAGGCGCATCCTCAAATCCGAGCGATACAGGCTCCACAGCCACCTCCGCCGGACCGGCCTCAGCCTCGTTCGTCACATCCTGCTCATCCTGATTTACGGCAGAATTCTCTTCCGAATCGGCCTGCGCCATGGCCTCACGCACCCGGCGGCGGTCAGCCTCAATTTCAAGACGCCGCTGTTCGGCCTTGTCACGCTGTGCCTTGCGTATGCTTCGGTAACGGTTATAAAGCCTCATCAGGTCATTGATATACACATAAAATACGGCCACTATGAGCAACAGGCTCACAAGTGCGGCCCCCACCCAATCGAGATAGCCGATAAGCGCCACATTGATATATTTGCCGTGGTAGCCTCCGAGGTTCACATCAAGATTGAGCCACAGGCTCACAAGTCCGAAAACAATCGAGACGGCAATGGCCACAAGCAGGGTCTTGAAGGTCAGCGACCAGAAGTTCGTTTTCCTGAAACCCATCAGCCCCAGTCCCACGAGACCGAGATAGACAATCAGGGCGAGAGATCCAATCCCGAGGCCTTCGACAAACATCGACTGAGCAAGCCTGGCCCCAACCGGGCCGGCTGCATTTCCAGTCTTTTCACCTGAATTCACAATCTGGCTTACGTGCATCGTATTTACCAGGCTCTGATCGTCGGCGCCGTTGCGCACGAACGAAATGGCCGCGATGGCGATATATACGGCAAGGAACACCAGAGCCACACCCACCACGGCAAGAAAACGGCGGTCGGTCAAAAAGCGCACTATCCCCCATTCCCTGAATGGGCGACGCGGTTTGGCCGGTTCCTTTGGACGACGTGGCTGACGCGGAGCTGCCTCCGGTTCGGGAGCGCGTCGCTGGGCCCGCGGAGGCACATCGTCAGCAACTACCTGACGCTGACGGCGCACCGGACGTTCCGGTGTGGTTGCCGGAGCTGCATTCCGGCGTCGGTTGATGGCGCCACGGTCAATCAGATCCGGATCACTGTCAAAAGGGGTGCTGTATCTGTCTGTTCTGTCGGGATCGAAATCTCCGCCCGACATGGGATTATTCAAATCTGGCATCTTATGTGATAGCGTTTATTCAAAAACTCGTTGCTTTTAACCTACAAATTTATGAATTATTTGGCGTCCGCATAGCCCGCATGGAAGATTTTTAGCACCGTTAACACCAATTCACCAAACTTTCAGGCGCTTCAACTTGTGAATTGCAAAGTTTGCGCTAACTTTGTGGATTAAAACCGGCACTACTGCCTGTACCATTGCCGCGCCAAGCGGTGTCCGGTCGGCCGCAAACGGCTTCCGGAAGTTATTCATCACCCTAACTGACCAAAGTGAAACTCAAGAAAACAACCGTTGCATCCCTGGCCGCCGTCATGGCGCTTGCTGCCCTGGCAGCCAACAACAATATTGTCGAAGAAGTGGCCTGGATGGTTGGCGACCAGCCTATCTATAAAAGTGAAATCGAGGAAGCCTATCAGCAGATGCTTTATGAAAAGACTCCGTTGAAAGGCGACCCCTATTGTGTGATTCCGGAACGTCTGGCCCTGGAAAAGCTGTTTCTGCATCAGGCCGACATCGACACCGTGGAAGTTCAGGAATCCATGGTGGCACAGGCTGTAGACCAGCGCCTTAATTATCTTGTAACCAATCTCGGTTCGAAAGAAAAGGTTGAGGAATATTTCCGCAAGCCCTACGCCGAATTCCGCGAACAGATGTCGGAATCGATGCGCAACCAGTACCGCATCCAGCAGGTGCAGAGCAACATTTCGAAAGACCTCAAGGTCACCCCGTCGGACGTACGCAAATATTTCTCCACCCTGCCCGACGACTCCATCCCGTTCATACCGTTGCAGGTTGAAGCGGAAATTATAACCATCAACCCGCGCATCCCGCAGCAGGAGATCGACGACATTAAGGCACGTCTGCGCGATTATGCCGACCGTGTGAACCGCGGCGAATCGGAATTCTCCACTCTCGCCATCCTCTACTCCGAAGACGGCAGCAGCGTGCGCGGAGGTGAAATCGGATTCCTCGGCAAAGGCCATCTCGAACCGGAATATGCGGCTGTGGCTTTCAACCTCAACGACCCCAAAAAGGCTTCGAAAATTGTGGAGACCCAATACGGATTCCACATCATCCAACTCATAGAGAAACGCGGTGACCGCGTCAACACGCGTCACATACTGTTGCGTCCGAAAGTGGCTGCCACCGACCTCAATGACGCCGTGGCCCGGCTTGACTCGCTCAAAGCCGAAATCAATGCAGGCAAGTTCACATTCGAAGAGGCAACCGTGGTGTCGCAGGATAAGGACACACGCAACAACCACGGACGCATGGTCAACGCCGAGAGCAACACCACACGCTTCGAGATGTCGCAGCTGCCGCAGGAAGTGGCAAAGAAAATCAACGACATGGAGGTTGGCGAAATTTCCGACGCATTCGTAATGACCGACCCCAAGCGAAACTGCGATATCGTGGCACTTGTGAAACTCACCGCACGCATCCCTGCCCACAAAGCCAATCTGTCGGACGACTACCAGACCATCAAGGGGATGTATGAAAATGCAGCCAAGCAGCGTATGGTCGACGAATGGATAGCTAAAAAAATCAAGGACACCTACGTGAAAATCGAAGACAACTGGATTGACTGTGAGTTCGAACACGACGGCTGGCTGAAAATAAGGAAATGAAACACAACCCGGAAAGCCGTACCTCATACAACAACAACCGCAACCATCGCCGCGGCGGTCTGACCTCCGGATTCTGCGCGGCCCTGATGGTGGTGTGTCTGTCGGTGTTTGCCGCGGCGCAGCAGCCTGCGGTGCGCAAAGCCGCCAAACCCACCAACCGGAGCGCCCTGCTGCAGCCGGACACAACCCCCATCTCCCCCACCATTCCCCGGGCCAACCGCTATCAGCGCGACAAGGTGTTTCTTGAACGCGCCAACGAACTACGCGCCGAACGCGGGAAGGACTACCAGATTGTGGTGGGCGATGTGGAATTCCGCAAAGGCGACATGTACATGTACTGCGATTCGGCTCATTTCTTCGACAATCCCGGTGCCTTGCAGGCATTCGGAAATGTGCGCATGGAACAGGGCGACACCCTGTTTGTCTACGGCGATGAACTGAACTATGCCGACTCCACGCAGCTTGCCATCCTTTATGCCGACCCCGGCAAGAAGGTAAGGCTGATCAACAAGGATGTGACCCTCACCACCGACATATTCAACTATGACCTCGGCATTGAGCTGGGTTATTACGAGGTGGGCGGAGTGCTGACCGACAAAGAAAACCGTCTGGATTCGTGGTACGGAGAATACAGCCCGTCGACCAAGGACGCGCTGTTCCGTGAAAACGTGCATCTCAACTCGCTCGGCCAGAACGACACGCTCGACATCTACACAGATGAGATGCTCTACAACACGCTCACCCACATCGCCATTCTCGACACCACATCCACCATCATATCGGGCGACGGCACTATCTACACCCGCAACGGCGTGTACAACACCGAGACGTCGCAGGCCGACCTGTACAAGCGCTCGCTTGTGGTGGCCAAAAACGGAAATACCCTCACGGGAGACACACTGTACTACGACCGCAATCTCGGCTTCGGCGAAGCTTTCGGTAACATCGAGCTTACCGACACCACCAACCGCGTGGTGCTGTGCGGCGACTACGGTTACTATTTTGAAGTGGCCGACAGCGCCATGGTGACCGGACGCGCACTGGCAAAGGAATATTCGTCGGCTCCCGACACACTGTTTCTACACAGCGACACAATCCGCACCTTTATGTTCGTGACGCCACCACAGGCACTCAACGACTCCGTGACACTACCGGCCGACACAACCCACCACATAATCGCTGCGCCGCACGTGCGGTTCTACCGTTCCGACCTGCAGGGAATATGCGACTCCATGACAGTGGTGCAGCGCGACTCCATGATGTACATGAACTACCACCCTGTGGTGTGGAACGAACAGAAGCAGATTTTCGGCAATGTGATTCAGGTGCACATGCGCGACTCTGTTGCCGACTGGGCCAAACTGCCCGACTTCGGGTTCATGGCCGAATGGATCGACGAGGAGTTCTACAACCAGATGACCGGCAAAGAGATGTATGCCACCTTTGCCAACCGCACAATCAAACACCTTGACGTGAGCGGCAATGTGCAGTGCATCATGCTCCCGATGGAGAACGACTCCACCTACAACAAGATTGCCAACGTGGAAAGCTCGTTTCTCTCGGCCGAGTTCAAGAACCAGACCGTCGACAGTCTGAAGATGTGGCCCGAGACCCCGGGCACCATGACGCCGCTCTATCTGGCCAAGAAAAGCCTGTTCTATCTGCCGCAGTTCCGATGGTTCGAGCCGCTGCGCCCCACATCGCCGGATGATGTGTTCAACATTTCCTACGAAATGCTGCAGCTGATGCAGGAGCCGCCGTTTGGCGGACGCAACAGTGGCAGCGGCAACTCAAAATCGCCGGCACGCAACAGCGCCATGCCTCCCGCCGCCCTTAAACGTGAAGGAGTACCGACTGCCAGTCAGGCCGTAGAGCCGACTCCGGACGCCGCGACGCCGGCAGAGGACAAAGCGACATCTGATACAGATAATACAGACCACGAGGCCGTACCCCCATCTGCCTCCGAAACCGAATAAACCCACTTTTTTCGCCATGAACACACTCACAGCCGACCTTCTTGACTTTCTCAACGCCTCGCCCTGCAACTTCTGGGCAGTGGAGAATCTGCGCCGCAAACTTGAGGACGCCGGATTCGAACAACTTGACATGCGCCAAAGCTGGACACTGCGTCCCGGCGGACGCTACTTTGTGGAAAAGAACGGTTCGGCAATCTTCGCGTTCACTGCCGGAACCGACCCCGACGCAGGCTACCGGATAGTATGCGCGCACAGCGATTCGCCCGGTTTCCGCCTGAAGCCCGACTGCGAAATGCCAATGGACGGAGGGATGCTGAAACTGAACACGGAAGTTTACGGAGGTCCGATTCTGTACACATGGTTCGACCGTCCGCTCTCCATTGCAGGACGTGTGATTCTCCGGGGAGATAATGCCCTGTCGCCACGCACGCGCCTGGTCAGAATCGACCGGTCTCTGCTCACCATCCCCCATCTTGCCATACACTACAACCGCAGCGTCAACGACGGGAATCCGCTCTCAAAACAGCGCGACATGCTCCCGCTGATAGCGATAGTGCAGGACAAGGGTGCGGCGAAGAATTTCATCCGCAATCTTGTTGCCACCGAACTGAACGTAAATCCTGAAGAGATTCTGGACTACGACCTGACGCTGTTCGACACCTCGGCAGGGTGCGTGTTCGGAGCCTCGGACGAATTTCTGTCAGCCGGACGGATCGATGACCTCGAGATGGCACATTGCGCCGTGACCGCGCTTACCGCAAGCTGCACAAATGATCCACAGCCGCAAGCCACCACACGCGTGATGGCCATATTCGACAACGAGGAAACCGGCTCGGGCACCAAACAGGGTGCTGCATCGCCTGTGCTCAAAACCATCCTGCAGCGCATCAACGCTGCGCTCAGCGGCAACGACGAGACATTCTTCCGCGGAGTGGCATCATCGTTCATGATTTCAGCCGACAACGGCCATGCCACCCACCCCAACTACGAAAGCAAGCAGGATCCCACCAATCATCCGGTGCTCGGAGGAGGCCCTGTAATCAAGATCAACGCCAACTGCAAGTACATGACCGATGCCGAATCGTCGGCAGTGTTCCAGGAGATATGTCACGAAGCGGGAGTACCGGTGCAGTTCTTCGTAAACCACAGTGACGTGGCAGGCGGTTCAACATTGGGCAACATACTTACCTCGCAACTCGATTTGCGCGGTGTGGATATGGGTGCGCCACAGCTGGCCATGCATTCGTGCCGCGAAACAGCTGCGGTGGCCGACCATCTCTACATCATCAAGGCCTTAACCCATTTCTACAATCTGAAATAAAGCCGATTCACGCACACCGCTGACCCAAGAAGCGAAAATCAGGGCGCCGTTTCCAGACAGGAAACGGCGCCCTGATTTTTACAAAGTCTAAAAAGATTCAGGCATCGGTATTCAGCACCGGCTGAGCAGGTTCGTCGCTGCAGAGCACCACAAGCAGATTGCCCACCAGCGTGGCCTTCCTTGCCTCATCGAATGTGGCCACCTTGTCGGTCTCAATCCGGTCGATGGCCATCTTGACCATGCTCACGGCACCCTCCACAATCTTCTCACGTGCGGAGATTATGGCCGAGGCCTGCTGGCGGCGCAGCATCACAGCGGCAATTTCCGGAGCGTATGCCAGATAGTTCAACCGTGCCTCCACCACCTCCATTCCGGCTATGGCCAGACGTTCGTTGATTTTACGTTCAAGCAGCTCATTGATTTCCTCTCCCCCGTCGCGCAATGTGAGTTCGTTTGCATCGGAACCGGTCTGGTCGTAGGCATAGTGGCCGGTCACCTCGCGCAGGGCGGCATCGCTCTGTATGCGCACAAATTTTTCAAGCGCGGCGTTGCTGACGCCTGTGCTCACACCGTTGCTCAGGCTCTGCGAGTCGATGTCGAACACCGCGCGGTAAGTATCCTTGATTTTCCACACCAGCACCATGCCGATAAGCACCGGATTGCCCACCTTATCGTTAACCTTGATAGGCTCGATGTCCATGTTGCGGATGCGCAGCGAAAGCTTTTTGCGGCTCATGAACGGGTTCACCCAGAAATATCCCGTACTGCGGCACGTCCCTTTGTATTTGCCGAAGAAAATCATCACTCGGGCCTCGTTCGGCTCCTGTACGAAATAGCCCACACAGCCGAGCACAAACAGCAGCGACAGCAAGGCTATGGCCGTGGACGCCACCGCGGTGTAGTCCTCAAGCCAGTTTATGGCTATCACTCCTATCATCACAGGAATGAGGATGAATGTAAAAAAAAGCATTGCAAAACCTGAAATGCATAGTCCCTTGAACGGGTATTCGCGCGCTTCGCGATTTGAACCCGGATTGTCGTTTGTCATATCAAAAATCAATTTATTTTCCACAAATATAACATATTTTTCACAATCCAACACTGAAAGCCGCCCTGAATAAGAAGCGGCTTTTAAAGATAATGTGATATATCGCTGTCAGTCTTTTATGGAATCAAGCTCGCGGAACAGCCTGATGTATTGTGGCCAAATGCATGAGAGCGGCGATGTCAATGCGCTTGAGTTTGCGGTACATGAAGGCATACCACACGGCTCCCAATGCCAGACCTATACTCATCCCAATCTTTAAACAACCAGGAAACAACGGGGTAAGCCTTTTGCTTAACGACCGAATAATCCATAGATTATCTGACCTACCGGCAGCCCTATCCCGACCTTCTTTTTTCCACTGCCGATATTTACATACGGGGTGGCTATCGGCTCCACCTCGTAATAGTTGCGCGGGCCATGACGTTCCACGGCCTGGCCGCCCACCAAAATACCGAAATGCTCTGAGACCTTGTAGTTCACATAACCGCCAAATCTGGACACATCGTAATATCCCAGCATGGATGGAGGCATGGGAGAACCGCACGGCATCACAGGCATAGCGTTACGGCCATAGTAGCTGGCAAAAGCGGTGAACGATAAGGGAGCTGAAATCTGATAAGTTAAACTTCCCTGTACGCCTAATTGACGGATAAGACCGCCATAAAAAGAGTATTCGTTGACAATGCCGCCAGCATAAAACCGCACATTGCCATTCTGAATCGAAGCCCCCAAAGTGCCGGTGGCTTTATTCATCATACCAGGATAAACAGCAACGTCAACATCGGCCGATATATGCATGTTATCATTCCCACAAATCATTCCGGGAAATGCGAGCGCCTGCCGGCATGCGGAGAATGTCACAACATTTCGGGTCAGATATTGGGAAGGAGGAGAATAAAATACATTTGCAGAGGGATAAGGATACAAATAATCACGCCGATAAACACTGTCGTCGAAAATCGAACCGTGCGGAAGGCTGTCACATTCTGAAAGCTGCGCCATAGGCACATTACGGCAATCCGTGTCGGCAATCATTCCATCATGTGCACATACAACAGCACTATCCGGCATCTCTGACTGTGCGGTTGAAGCCATGACGGCAATGCCACAGAACATGAACAAAAGGATACGTTGATTCATAACGGCAATATTTAATGGCGTTTGATGGAGTGAATGTGGTTGCGTTTATATGAAACATAATAGCGAAAGTCGCCAGCAGGGCGGTTCGCGGTGGCGAAGCCAATTATGTAAGCCAAATATAGCTAAAATTCCATACATCAGAATAATTATACCGCAACATCTGCAATATATTTTTCTAATACGCCCGTGATGCTCTGATGAGTCTGCACTCCGATAATAAACGGGAGGAAGATGTATTGTGGCCGAGAATGCAAATGTGTAACTTTGCAGTTGCAATTCGCATTTGTGTTTTATGGAGACTTTGGAATCAGAAAAGAAGGTAGCGGCCGGTTCCACAAAATTATGGAACAGAGAGTACAACAAGGTGATGGTATGCAATTTCCTGCTGTTTTTCGCCTTTTATCTGCTCACCCCTCTGCTTCCGCTATATCTCGACCAGCAGTTCGACGCCGACAAGGACATGATCGGCCTGGTGCTTTCCGGCTACGTGGTAGCCACACTGCTTATCAGGCCGTTCAGTGGTTTCATGGTCGATTCTTTTGACCGCAAAACGGTTCTGACCATCTGTTTTTTCGCTTTCTTCATCTGTTTCACGGGATATGTGGGAGCCGGCACATTGCTTATGTTCGCCATTGTACGAACGCTGCACGGCATTCCGTTCGGAGCCACAACGGTGGTCAACAGCACCGTGGCCATCGATGTGCTTCCGTCCTCGCGCCGCAACGAGGGGATCGGGTACTACGGCCTGAGCAACAACCTCGCCATGGCCGTCGCCCCGAGCACCGGCATTTATATCTATAACGTCACCGGCAATTTCATGCTGCTTTTCTGGATATCGCTGATACTGGCATTCGGAGGCTTCTATTGCGCCACAAGGGTAAAGCTGCCGAAACGCGAGAAAGCGCAGGCCAAACCGGTGCTCAGTCTGGACCACTTTTTTCTGGGACGGGCATGGCTGCTGGCCATAAACATCAGCTTCTTCGGGCTGTGCTGGGGTGTGATGAGCAATTACGTGGCCATTTACGGCAAGCAGCAGCTTGGCATCACCGACGGAACGGGGATATTTTTCATGCTGCTCTCGGCCGGACTTATCGTTTCGCGGCTCTTTGGCTCGAAGAGTCTCAGAAAAGGTAAGATGACTTTGAATGCCACGGTGGGCGTGCTGCTCTCACTGATAGGCTATTCCCTTTTCGCATTTGTACCGACGCAATGGAGCTTCTATCTGTCGGCCCTCCTGATCGGGCTTGGCAACGGCCAGATGTATCCGGCGTTTCTGAACATGTTTATAAAAGTGGCGCGGCACGACCAGCGCGGCACTGCCAATTCGTCGATCCTGATTTCATGGGACCTTGGAATGGGCATAGGCATCCTTCTTGGCGGTGTGATTGCCGAGAACCTCGGATTCTCGGCCGCGTTCCACACCGTGGCTTTCATGCAGGCTGCCGGAGCGCTCCTTTTCATCCTTGCCACAGGCCGCTTCTTCCAGCGCCGCCGCCTCAACGAAAACTGAAATACCACACCGGTTCATCTCAATCACAACAAAGTGCCCTCCGGCATACCGGAGGACACTTCGTGTCATTTATTTAAAAATTTTAGAAAATATTTGACAAAATGTTTGCAAAATAAAAACAAACGCCCTATCTTTGCCACACATCACCGCAACATAGCGGCAATTCGATTAATGCGTAATTAAACTTTACAACAGATTTTAACTACAACCTTTTTAGATTTTAACTGCAACAATTTATGATATTATCGATTCCTTAATTCAATTACGCAACCGCCATCTGTGGCGGCAGAAACATTCATTCAATATCCTGTGGATGAATTCTCTTCATCTGATTTTAATATTCCCGGAGAAGGAGACTATCGGTTAGCCTCCTTCTCCATTTTTATCTGCTCTCCCCCCATTTTCCGCATCTGCCAGTCCGGGCTTGGCTGCAACTGCCCACATCAGCGTCTCGGGGCAAAGCTGCGTCAGGGTGCTGAAAACAGTCATATGAAGTCGTGTGACAATTCATAGCAATTGCACAAATAAAGCTTTCATGTGCAATCCTTATTCCACGTACCACAGAAAAGGTATAACCCAAACCGCCCAAAATATAACAAACTGTAAGTTCAGTAAAAATATAAGCTTGAAAAATTGCACAATTTTCACACCAAAAACATAAAAATATCGCTAATTTTCCACCACAAAATTGCATGCGTTCAAAAAAGAATGCTTATTTTTGCAAAAACTCAATTTAATTGCCATGGAATTTACACAAGACTTTGAAACTTTGGTGAAACGTCTCCAGCAGGAATCGGCATGCGGCACAGTTGCCGTTGTATGCCCCTACGACGAGGGTACTTTAGAAGCCATCCAACGCGCCATCGACCTCAATCTCACCCGCTTCGTGCTGGTTGGCGAAAGCGCAAAACTGGCTGCGCTGCCCAAATCGGTTCTTGACAGCGACCGTGTGAAATGCGTTGAAGCCGACAGCGATGCGGAAGCTGCGGCCAAATGTGTGGAGATGGCCCGCAACAAAGAAGTCGACGTGTTGATGAAAGGCCTGATCGGCACCGACGTGCTGCTGAAAGCCGTGCTGAACAAAGAGCATGGCATCCTGCCTCAGGGAAATGTGCTTACCCACCTCACGGCCGCACAGATTCCCGGCTATCACAAACTGCTGTTCTTCTCGGATGTGGCCGTAATACCCTATCCCACCATAGAGCAGCGTCGTGCCATTCTGGACTACGACCTTGCCACCCTGCGCCGCATGGGCATCGACACCCCAAACGTGGCACTCATTCATTTCACCGAAAAGGTCAACCCAAAATTCCCCAACTCCACCGACTATGCCCAGCTCATCGACGAGGCCGCGCACGGACGTTTCGGCAACGTTGAAATGGGCGGCCCAATGGACGTGAAGACGGCCTGCGACGCCCACAGCGCACAGGTGAAGGGGATAAAGAGCGGCGTTTGCGGCAATGCCGACCTTGTGATATTCCCCAACATCGAATCCGGCAACACCTTCTATAAGGCAATCACGCTCTTTGCCGGCGCCATCGTGGCCGGCATGCTGCAGGGCGCTGCCGCACCCGTAATCCTCCCATCCCGCAGCGACAGCGGCACATCCAAGTTCTACAGTATTGTGATGGCCACTCTCGACGCTCTGGCCAAGGCCAAAGGTTAAGCCACCTTATGGCCGCGGTGGTCACAGCGCGACACCCGACACATTCCTCTCATCTCACCTCATCTTCAAATCACCGACTATAGCTCATGAAAAAAATACTTGCAGTCAACCCCGGATCAACATCCACGAAAATTGCCGTGTTCCACGACGACGAAAAAGTGTTTGCAACAACCATCCGCCACAGTGTCGACGATCTTGAACCCTATCCCAAAGTCATCGACCAGTTTGACTTCCGCAAAAATCTCATACTCTCCACCCTGGCCGAAAACAACATCCCGGTAGAATTTGACGCCGTGGTAGGCCGTGGCGGACTGCTGCGCCCCATACCCGGAGGCGTGTATGAAGTGAACGACGCCATGGTGGCCGACATCAGGAAGGTACGCCGCAGCCATGCGTGCAATCTCGGTTGCCTCATCGCCCGCGACATTGCCGACGAAGTGGGCTGCAAATCATATATCGCCGACCCCGGCATTGTCGATGAACTTGACGAGGTGGCCCGCATCACAGGTTCGCCCCTCATGCCGCGCATCACCACCTGGCACGCCCTCAACCAGCGCGCCATCGGCCGCCGATATGCAGCCGAACTGTCAGCCAGGAATCCGGAGCACCCCGTGCGCTACGAGGACCTCAACCTCATCATCGTGCACCTCGGCGGCGGCATCTCGATCGGCGCACACAAGCATGGCCGTGCTGTCGACGTGAACAACGCATTCGATGGCGAAGGCCCCTTCTCGCCCGAACGTGCCGGCACGCTCCCCTCGGGCGCGCTCATCGACCTCTGTTTCTCCGGACGCTACACCAAGGACGAACTGAAAAAACGCATCAGCGGCAAAGCCGGTCTGGCCATTCACCTCGGCTCCACGCATATCCCCGACATCGTGGCACGCATTGAAAACGGCGACGACTACGCCCGTCTGGTCATCGATGCCATGATCTATCAGATAGCCAAGCACATCGCCGCCCTCACCCCCGTGTTCCGCGGCAAGGTGGACGCAGTGCTGATTACCGGCGGAATAGCCTATTCCGACTATATCATCTCACGCCTGCTCCCGCAGATCGATTTCATCGCTCCGGTGGAAGTATTCCC
Organism: uncultured Porphyromonadaceae bacterium; assembly: GCA_900540205.1. Lineage (GTDB taxonomy): Bacteria > Bacteroidota > Bacteroidia > Bacteroidales > Muribaculaceae > UBA7173. The sequence goes on from UQER01000008.1 coordinate 88,974, forward strand.
CGGCGAGGACGAACTCGAGGCGCTTGCCCTCAACGCCCTCGGCGCCCTCAACGGAACCATCCCCGTAAACACCTACGTTCAAAAAAAAACTACACACCCAACCCTTGAGCCTCAGCTTAACTGACTGCCACCGGAGTCACGCTCCCAGGCCAAGGCATATGCAGATCAATGATTACACCACATAACCAACTGATCAACAAAATAGTGGACATCGGACGAGCCAAAACCTCAATGGGTTTTGGCCGTCTGGCTATATTGTCAGTCATGGCCGGTGCGTTCATAGCGCTCGGCGGCATCCTTTCTGTCACCGCAGGCTACGGCTTCCCCGCCATATCGGCCTGCAATCCGGCCATACAGAAACTTTTCAGTGCACTGGCATTCCCTGTGGGACTGTTTCTCATCGTCCTGCTCGGAGCCGAACTGTTCACCGGCAATAACGCCGTCCTCATCCCCGGCTGCGCCTCGCGCCGTTTCGGGTTCGGAGCCGTAGTGCGGAACTGGACACTGGTGTGGATTTTCAACTTCGTCGGTGCACTCGCATTCACCTATCTGTTTGTCTACCGGTCCGGCCTTACCGCCGCGGAGCCCTACCGCTCGGCCGTCATAAGCATAGCGCAGGCGAAAGTGCAGCTGCCGCTGCTCACCATGATTCTCAAAGGGATAGCCGCCAACTGGTGCGTGTGCATGGCCGTGTGGATCGGCCTGATGGTCGACACCCTTCCCGCCAAATTCCTTGCATGCTGGATTCCGGTCGGCACATTCGTCGCCCTTGGCTACGAGCACAGCATCGCCAACATGTTCTTCATACCCGCTGGCATGCTTGAAGGCGCCGATGTCACTGTGGCACAACTTTTCGGCAACCTCCTCCCCGTCACCCTCGGCAACATCATCGGGGGCGCCATCCCAGTCGGCTTCGCCTACCACCGCCTCCACTCCACCCCTTCTAAATAAATCCAAGCCCAGATTGTGAAATAAACTCGCCACCCTACAAAAAAATTCATCCACTTGTAGCAAGCCATCCGATTGCGCAACTGCAAAATGGTACTCTCCAAGCATTTGGAAAGAAATTCTGTAAGAAACTGCCTGGGGTCTCAAGATTGATGTGCAAAAAACGTCCGCAATACTTGCACATGTCAAAACTAATACCTACCTTTGCATCGTCGAAAGGGAAAGAGACCCCTGCCAGACATAAAATGGCGATTTAGTGTAGTGGCCTAGCACGCCACCCTCTCACGGTGGAGACCCGGGTTCGATTCCCGGATTCGCTACACAACCAAACCGGAGCTGCCTCACAGCTCCGGTTTTTTTATATTCCACTTTTACATTGCCAATCATGACACCAGTTCCATTAAAGGATATCTGAATGAAACCGATCAATGAAATTTTATGTGCCCAACTATATACTTTAAGATACCTATATACTTTAAGATACCAAACATAAAATAACCTCGACATTCTTGCGAGTGCCGAGGTTCTCTTTGTCCTAATTTATCGTTCTACGTAATCTCCATGATACACTGGTCCGACTTTCGGATTTATCAGCATATACTCTATGTTGGGATATCGTTGGTCTGCCTCTACAAGTTTACTAATGTGCAAGAATCGTTCTCTTGGTAGATACAAATCCATGTAATTCAGTTTATCCGACAATGTTAGTTCTGCAATCTCTTCATCCGTCTTTGTTCGGGCGATGTCTTTATATAGTTTGTCGGGAAAGTTAACGAAGAATTTCCAAGTATAATGACTATCTGCGTCTGACGGGTCGTGAACAAAGTTGCTATCTCGTCCAAACTGTTTGTGTATCAACTTGGTTTCCCAATTGTTATCTTTATTGGCTTTATTTAATATCTTTTAATTATTGCGATTGTTCCAACGACAAACCTTGGATATTCTTGATTTTCAAGTTATTATAAAATTGATTATATTTAATAATACAAATAAAGGACTAAAATGAGATAATCGAAAACGTATTACTCGCCCAAATCAAAGGGCTATGCAAAAATTTAAGTCGGTAAAAGACATCCTAAGGACGCTACATGATGAGAAATCATGCCGCGAATTCTTGGAGGATATAAGGTGGAGCGGAACACCAAAATGTCCACATTGTGACACAGAGTCCGCCACTCATTATCGACTGACAAGGAACGGGGAATTTCATGGCAAATATAAGTGCCGACATTGTCGCAAGACATTCACAGTTACAGTTGGTACTATGTTCGAGGGAACTCACATACCATTATACGATTGGTTTTATGCAATAATCCAATTCCTAACGCATACAAAAGGAATAAGCAGCGTGCAGCTATCAAAAGACCTCGGAATAACACAAAAGACGGCGTGGTCTATGTTGCATAAGATTCGATGCAACCTTATGGAAGACCCATTGAACCTTATAGATTCATTTAACGGAGTTGTTCAGGTAGATGAAACCTATGTTGGAGGAAAGACAAAAGGTAAGATTTGGCAAAATCAAGGGCGAAGTCTCAAACAGAAAGTGCCAGTAGTTGGATTGCTTACAGAGGAAAAGGTTGCTGCTTTCGTTACAGAGAATGTAAGTGCGAACACATTACAAGGCATTATCTGCGCATTGGTAGTCCCTGGTTCTATCGTTGTAACTGATGGTCTTAAAAGTTATACAGGTTTAGCAGAGTTATATCGGCATGAAGTTGTAGAACATAACAAAGGTAGTTATAAAAATAAGCAAGGCTTCCATACTAACGGCATTGAAGGATTTTGGTCTCAATTCAAACGAGGATTGAAAAGTACATATCACTCAGTTAGTCGCAAGTATTTACAGCGTTATTGCAACGAGTTCGCATTTAGATATGGCAATCGCACATTGCATCCGGTAATGGTATTAATAAAATTTCTGCAACCGGACACTTCACATATAAAACGAGAAATTCTCATCGGCGATACTGCCTAATTCATAGAAAATTAGTATATTTGCATGTCCTTAGGGACGATATGTTTAATCGGAAGCGTTTAGTGCTTTTCTCAAGCGTGAATCTGGACAATTCATACTATATTGAGAGACAAGCGAAAACGCTCCCCTTGGTTCGTGTATAGCATTACGCCTATATACCATCCGAGGCGTGAGCTGTATTCTTGTATTCAATATAGAGGTAGTCCAGAACCTACGCTTGGTATAAGTCTAACAGTCTCACGCCTTCTGTTTCAAGTACATCCTTTCCGTTGAGGCTGTGGAAAGACAAAACAGCAATGCAATGAGAAAAGTGCTGCTCATGTTCATGATATCGCTATTAGTGATGTCGTGTTCCAAGATTCCCGAAGAACGGGAAGTCAACGCCTCTAACGTAGAGGTGTCAGGGTTCATCAAAGACTACATCGAGGTTGTCGATGGGTCGTACAAGTTCACGAACAACGGCGAAGAGGGTCGAGTAACAGTAAAGCTCAAACTCAAAGGACAGCCAACCGAAGCTTACTACGAAACGAATTTTCCAAAAATTCGCATCAACGCGGTTGGCGAAGACGGAGAAATCTTTGACACAGGAGTCTATGGCTTCGAGGCAAGCAACAAAGAATTCGACAAGGTCAAGGAACTGCTCGCCAATGGTAAAGTTGGTGATACAAAATCCATTTCGTTTACTTGGCAGTATCTCGGCCAAGACGAAGACCTTGGAGTGAGGATTTTCAATGAAGCGACAACATTTGAACTCATTGATGACGGTTTCGCCGCTGGAGAGAAACCTGAAAAGGTGGCATCCGTCGAAGAAGAAACAGAAGAAGGCGAAGATTACGATGCTATCACAGAAGAACATCGAATGAATGCGCTGGCTGATGAGAACTCAACTACACCGTCTACCGCAAAGAACTCTGTTGATTATGACAAATGGATTGACGAATATGAAGCGTATTTCAATGAACTATCGAAATACTACAAGAAAATTAAGAATGGCGACCAAAGTGCTTATGCAAATTATGCAAGTGCACTCCAGAAATTCAATTCGTTAACGGACAAACTGCATGGTGCGGAAAATGAAATGACACCAGCTCAAATAATGAGAATGTCACGCATCATTCAGAAATTCTCACAAGAGATGCAGCAATGAAAAGCAAGACAACAACCGTAATCCTCGCTTTCTTCTTGGGAGGACTCGGCATACATCGGTTCTATCTTGGTCAGACTGGGCTTGGAATAGTCTATCTGCTGTTTTCGTGGACTCTAATCCCATGCCTGATTGCATTCATAGATTTCATCGGCTTCTTATGCATGAGCGATGAAAAATTCAATCGCAAATACAACTCGCCAAAAGAAGTTGCGGTTTTAACTACACCGAATAACAACGTAAATACAGTTGCAATCAATATGGCTGGCCCAGTTGGCGGCACTACGTCTGCAAGTAGCGATGAAATCGTGAAACTATACGAACTCAAAGAAAAAGGGATAATCACGCAAGAAGAGTTTGAGCTAAAGAAGAAAACTATACTCTGATTCCTTACTTTAGAACAATTGAAACCCCGGCACTCTTGCGAATGTCGGGGTTTTCTGCGTTGGAATAAAGCCACTTAGCTAATATTAGCTAATATTTGCCAATTTTGAGAGAACGAAATTTCGGTTGATACATCGGCGGCATCACCACTGTCGGTGACTTAAAACTGAATTTCATTATGACTTGTAAATCCACCTTAAACTCGTTTCTCAACGCATTCAAAAGTGTTCGCCAATATGTCAACGAAAAACCGTGGCTCAAATGGCTAATAAAATTCATCATAGAGAGCATTAGAGATTATCTGATGCGCTAACCCTATTAAGTAACCTTATTTAAGGTTATAATACCACCTGCGATTATTTGGTATCTTAAAGTATATAGTTGGGTTATTTTAAATAAGAAAGGAGGCGGGGGATGTCATAATTGAGGATGAGGGCGTCGGGGAAGTCGGTGGCCTGAAGCAAGGGGGCGATGCGCGCATAGTCGGCAATCTGGAATGAGATGTGGGCGTCGCTGCCCAGAAGCACCGGCACTTCGTACTTCCGGCACAAGCGCAGAAGTTCGGTGTTGTTCGGCTCAGCCAGTATCCGCTTGGTGCGTGCCGGCGAGAGCGAATGGTTGTTTACCTCGAGCACCGTGCGCGTCTCTTTCGACACTTTCACCAGCGCCTCCATATCCAGCAGCGCAGTTCCGTCGGCCGGATGACTTATGATCTGAATACGCGGGTCGCGCATCACCTTTATAAGTCCGGCGGTGTTTTCATCCTTCGTGCCGCCTCGCCAGCACACATCGTGAATGCCGGCAATGCGGATATCGAGACTGTTCATTGTCCGTTCGGACACGTCGAGCGTACCGTCGTTGTCCAGAATATTGATTTCACATCCGAGCATCAGCCTCACGCCGTACATCTCCCGTGGCACCACGTGCATGTTGGTGAAATAGATTTCATTGCAGGTGCCCGGAATGGCCGGACCATGCTCGGTGATGCCGAGGAGTTCTATCCCCTTTTCCGCAGCGGCCTTGGCCATCTCCTGCATGGAGCTGTAGGCGTGGCCCGACACGATGGTATGTGTATGAAGATCTGCCTTAACTTTCATTGCTGTGTATCATCAAAAAACTTTAGCCCGTAAAACAACGGCTTTCAGGATGCAAAGATAAGAATGATATTCCACAATCCCATCGCCAATTTTACAGACAGGTCAAATCTTGTTTTTTACAGTCAGGGCCAGCCTCAGCCAATTTTTGTCTTTGTGGACTGAGCCTCGGTGCAGTCTGCCCATAGTCGACCATCAGCTGCTGCTCTTTCCGCCCCGATTGAAAAAGATTAAACCGGCGAGGGTGAAATTCTGTTTTTATTTTACAGGAAAATAAACTAACTTTGTGTTTGAATAAACAATTTTATGTTTATTTACACATTGCAACCGAAACCAACCAACCGAAAACAGTTTGCCGGATGAACAGCGTAGCCGCACATATGGAATATCTTCTGCGAGAGCACAACTGCGTTGTTCTTCCCGGACTTGGCGCGTTCATCTGCAACTATGAGCCGGCGCATTTCGACGCGGACAACGGCAACCGCCTCTGCCCTCCCGGACGCCGCCTCGCTTTCAACGAGCTGATTGACAATAACGACGGGCTTGTAGCCTCGTCAATCTCGCGCCGCCACGGCATCAGCTTCGATGCCGCCTGCCGTGTGATTTCTGATGAAGTGGGCCGCATACGCCGTGCCCTCTCGGATGCCGGGAGCCTGCGCTTCGGGCGTCTCGGCACGTTGACCGTCACCGGCAGCGGACACATTGCGTTCGAACCGGCACAGTATGCCGGCATCAACGGTTATCTATTCGGACTGCAACCCATTCAGCTTCATCCTGTGGCTCATGAGACGCCGACGGCTTTATTATCCGTCCCGTCGATACCGGCCCCTGCCCCACGCGCCAAGGAGCATCACCGCCGGCGCATTTCGGTGCGCACCGTGGCCATGAGTGTGGCCGCCTCGCTTGCCGTGCTGCTCACCGTAGGGATGCTGCTCGTGCCCCCGATCCGCACAAGCCAACCCACCCAGACGGCCTCAATTGCACCAGTGCCCACAGAAACGCCCGCCATCGAACCGACCGTGGTGAGCATACCGATGCCCAAAGAGATGCCGGCAACAGTAATGCCTGCAGCCGATGCCACGCAGGATGCCATTGTATCGGAAACACAGTCTGCCAAGCCAGCGCCGGCAGCTGCTGCCGTCCACGCTTCGGACAAACCGGCTGCCCAACCAAAGCCCCGCTTCAACGTCGACGATCCGTTCTGCGTCATCGTAGCGTCGTTCCCCACACGCAGTCAGGCGGAATCGTTCGTTGCAGCGCACAGCGGCAAACAGCTCGGCATACTTGAAAAGGACGCGAAATTCCGCGTTTACGGTGCCACCGGCACCACATATAATATGGCCAACACACAGAAGCAGCTCACCGGACAACAAGATGCCTGGGTGTGCCGCCGCTGACCTATCCCCCTCTGACATGGAAAATATTCACGACCTGATCTTAAACCGCCGTTCCATACGCCGTTACACTGACCAGCCTGTTGATGCCGACTACGTGCGGCTCATCCTTGAGGCCGGCCTGATGTCGCCCACATCGAAAAACTCCCGCAGCTGGAGTTTTGTGGTGGTAGAGGAAAAAGAGATGCTGCAGCGTCTCGGCGACCTGAAACCCTCGTATGCGGCATCTATTGCCAACGCTCCGCTGGCCATTGTGGTTTGCTCCGACATGACCAAATCGGAAGCCTGGATAGAGGACGCCTCGGTGGCAGCCTCGTTCATGATGCTGCAGGCGGCCGACCTCGGACTCGGCTCATGCTGGGTAGAGGTGCGCGACCGATATCGCGAGGACGGCGAACCCTCGGAAGAATATGTGCGTGAGGCGCTCGGCATTCCTGAAGAGATGGCCGTGGTGTGCATCCTGTCGATCGGACATAAAAATGAAGAACGCCGTCCCATCGACCCCGCAAAACTGCAATGGGAGAAAGTGCACATAGGCACATGGCGGAAATGAAACAAAAGCCCCTTTCGGTTTGCATTATAGGCGCAGGCAATGTGGCCACCCATCTTGCCCGGGCGCTCAACGGCCCGTGCCGGGTGTGCCAGATTTTCAGCCGCAGCGAGGCCTCGGCCAAAAGGCTTGCCGATGCCATAGGATGCAGCTACACCACCGATACAGCAGCCCTCGTGCCTGACGCCGACTTCTACCTCATAGCTGTGGCCGACGATGCTGTGGCCGAAGTGGTGACATCCACGCCCGATTTTCCCGGCATATGGGCGCACACCTCGGGAAGCGTCCCTGCCGACGTGTTCAGCAACCACAAACAACATTACGGGGTGTTCTACCCGTTGCAGACATTCACCCGCGATGTCGAGGTTGACGTCAGCGAAGTGCCGTTCTTCATCGAGGGAAACACGCCTGAGGTAGCCGAAAGGCTTGCCTCCATTGCCCGCCTCATCTCCCGTTCGGTTGAATTTGCCGACAGCGCCCGGCGCCGTCAGCTCCACGTAGCCGCCGTGTTCGCCTGCAACTTCGCCAACCTCATGTGGATGGAGGCGGACGAACTGCTGCATGATGCCGGACTCGACATACGGTTCCTCATGCCCCTGCTCCGTGTGACGCTCGGCAAACTTCACGCCGTATCGCCGGAAGAGGCCATGACCGGCCCTGCACGCCGGGGCGACACTGACGTAATCGAATCGCATCTCGGCTCGCTCCCCCCTGAGAAGCAGGCAATCTACCGGCTGCTGTCAGACACAATCCTGAAAAAGTATCACCCGTCGGTATCGGGTAAGCAACAAAGCGACACGAAGAATGATTAAAGCCATATTTTTCGATATAGACGGCACACTGGTTCCTTTCGGAACCGGACACATCCCCGCCGAAGTAACCCAGGCCATAGCGCGTATGCGCGACGCCGGCGTGAAAGTGTTCATCTCCACCGGGCGTCACATCGACTGGGTGGACAACCTCAGTGACACCGAATTCGACGGCTATGTCACCGTCAACGGTGCCATGTGCCTGCTATCCGACAAGACTACCTGCATCTATAAAAAGTGCATCGCCCCTTCCGACATCAGTCGTCTTGTGCCGTTCGCCCAGTCACACACAATGCCCATTGTGGTGGTGCCGGCTCAGGAGGAAATCTTCATAACTGCCATCGACGATTCCGTGCTGACCGTGCGCGACATGCTCCACATAAAACCGATTCCCGTAAAACCGATAACAGCCGCTCCTGCCGACGACACCGTGCAGCTCATGGCATTCGCACCCATGCAGGAACGCACCGAATCGGGGCTATTCAGCCACGTGCTCACCCACTGCATCCCCACAAGCTGGAATCCATATTTCTGCGACATCTGCCCGCAAGGGAGCGACAAGGCCGTGGGAATGGAGCGTATGGCCGCATATTTCGGTATATCGATGGACGAGACAATGGCATTTGGCGACGGCGACAACGACATCTCCATGATCGAGGCCGCCGGTGTGGGAGTGGCCATGGGCAATGCCGCACCCGAAGTGCAGGCAAAGGCCGACTTCGTGACAACCGCCGTCGACAACCACGGAGTTCTGAATGCCCTGAGGCATTTCGGCCTGCCGGTGGACTGACGCCCCCAAAATGCAAAAGACTTCAACAATCCGGACAAATGAGTAAAATTCCGTTCGACCTCACAAAAATAAAAGGCGTGGCATTCGATGTAGACGGAGTGCTCTCGCCATCCGTAATTCCACTCGGAACCGACGGCATTCCCCGCCGCATGGCCAACATCAAGGACGGCTACGCATTGCAGCTTGCCGTGCGTTGCGGCCTGAAAATTGCGATCATAAGCGGTGCCGTGGCCGACGGACTCACCGAACGCTTCGCCCATCTCGGCATCACCGATGTGTTTCTCGGCGCAGGGATGAAACGTGAGGTGTTTGAACGATGGATGGCGCACAACGGCCTCTCCCCTGCCGAGACGGCGTTTGTAGGCGACGATATCCCCGACAGCGAGTGCATGCGCATCGCGGCTCTCGGAGTTGCCCCTGCCGATGCCGCCCCCGACATAATCGGGATAGCCGGATATGTATCTCCGGCCAACGGTGGATACGGCGTGGCGCGCGATCTCCTTGAAGAGATTCTGCGTGCAAAAGGCCAGTGGCCATCCACCGACAAGGCAAACGGATGGTGACCCATCGTCTTCTCACCCCACAACGAAACAAACAATGACAGAATCAGATAAGAGCACACCCACACCCGAACACATCAACCGCTTCGACTTTCTGAACGGAAAGAAACTACTGCTGGCCAGTGCCTCGCCCCGCCGCAGGCAACTCTTGGGCGAACTTGGTGTGGAAGTGCACCGTGCGCCTGTAACGGATGTCGACGAGAGCTACCCCGACAATCTCGTACCCGACGAAGTGGCCGTGTATATCTCCCGGAAAAAGGCCGAGGCCTACCGCCCGCTTCTGCATCCCGACGAGATTCTTGTAACCGCCGACACCGTGGTAATCTGCGGAGACAAAGTGCTCGGCAAACCTGCCGACGCTGCGGAAGCAGCTGCCATGCTCCGCCTTCTGTCGGGCAGAACGCACCATGTGGTCACCGGAGTGACCCTGGTTTCCGGAAGCACGATGGCATCATTCAAGGAGATTACGGAAGTGGACTTCGCACAGCTCACCGACAGGGAGATAGACCACTATGTAGCCGCATTCCGCCCCTTCGACAAGGCCGGCGCATATGGCATACAGGAATGGATCGGTTATATCGGAATCTCAGGCATCCGCGGCGACTACTACAATGTGATGGGGCTGCCGCTGCATGCTCTCTACCGTCAGTTGTCACAACTGGCGCGCGGCACCATGTAACGTCCGAGTTCCCACACACAATACACGGGTGCGAACACAGCAAGCAGCGTGAAGGGGTCGCCCGTGGGTGTCACTATGGCCGCCAGAATCAGCAGCCCAACTATGGCATGCCGGCGGTATCTGTCGAAAAACGCACGCGTGAGCAGGTGCATACGTCCCAGCACCCATGCCAGCAGCGGCATCTCGAAAATAACGCCCATAAGGAGCACAAGGGTGAAGAAGGTGTTCATGTAGCTGTCAAGCGATATCACATTCGGCACGGAGGCCGACAGCTGATAGCCGGCAAGAAAACGCACAGTGAGCGGAAATACTATAAAATATCCCACCGAGGCGCCGAGATAAAACATCAGATTGCCAAAAAGGAAAGCCTTCACGGCCCCACGCCGTTCGCGCTCATATAGCGCCGGGCGCACGAACCCCCAAAGCAGATAAATCACCACCGGAAACAGCAGCACAAGCGACAGCCAGCATGCCGCCGACATGTGGATAAAGAACTGCGACGCAAGTTCTATGTTTATCAGGTCGATATGAAAACCGGCATCGGCAGTGTCGGCCAACGCGGGCCACAGCGACGCCACGGCGTCGAACAACCGGTAGGTGCAGAACGCCCCGGAGCATGGCGCAAGAATCACCTTGTCGAAAATCTCCGGCATGAACGCGAACAGGCATAGACAGCCTGCCATCCACACAATCACAACCCGCAAAAGCACCCTGCGGAGCGCATCGAGGTGATCCCAGAACGACATTCCGGGAGCCTCCGCACCTCGGCCTTCTCCAGCTTTAGATTCAGTGTTCACCGATTTCTTTCAGATTGCTGTGTCATTTATCGGCATCCTTGCCGCTGACCGAAGAAGTGGCGTCGGTCTTCTCGCCCGGCTTCTCCACAGGGCGGTTGATCTCCTCGGACATACCGTTGAGCCCCTCCTTGAAGCCACGGATTCCTTTGCCGAGACCGCGCATAAGTTCCGGAATTTTACGGCCGCCGAACACCAGCAGTATCACAACCGCAATGACTACAATCTCCATCGGTTTCAGATTCCCGAGAAACAACGGAACAAGCAAAACAATATTCATACGTGTAGATTTAGAGAGATGATTGGAGAAGAACTGGAGAGAAGGGAAACGAAAACCGGCATCGGCCAACTTTTGTAGAAATGAGTGTGTCCGATGCCGGTTAATGATTTCAGAAAATAAACTGTGTCTGGGCCAAAAGCCGTTATCAGGCCTTTACACGCTCCAGATAGTTGCCGTTGCGGGTGTCTACGCGCACCTTGTCGCCGATGTTGCAGAACAGGGGAACACGGATTTCAGCGCCGGTCTCCACTGTGGCGGGCTTGAGGGTGTTGGTGGCGGTGTCGCCCTTGATGCCGGGTTCGGTGTATGTGATTTCAAGTACCACATTGGCAGGAAGCTCGCAGGTGAGGATAGTGTCGGAAGCGGCGTGAACCATAGCTTCCACGATGTCACCTTCCTTGAGGAACTGTACGCCTTCGATGCTTTCGCCGGGAAGAGCAATCTGCTCGAAAGTCTCGGTGTGCATGAAGTTGTAGCCCATGTCATCCTGATAGAGATACTGATAAGGACGGCGTTCGATGCGCACCTCGTTAACTTTCACACCCGAGTTCCAGGTCTTGTCGAGGATGCGGCCGGTCTTCACATTGCGCAGTTTGGTGCGGACGAAAGCCGGGCCCTTGCCGGGCTTAACGTGAAGGAATTCAACGATAAAGAAATAGTTGCCGTCGATATCGAGGCACATGCCGTTTTTAAAATCAGCTGTTGTTGCCATAAAATGTTGTTATGCGTATATTTAGTATGATAAAATCAATGATTGGCGCCCTGCGCCGCATCCGTGGCACCGGCGTCCGGCCGCAATGAAAGGCCCGCAACGCCAAAAGGCTGTGCAAAATTATCAAATTTCCAGCTAACTGCCAAATCCCCACCGCCCCTTTTGTCTTTTTGCCACTACATTCTACTGCATATTTTTACTTGCCGGTGCCGAAACGGGAGGTGTCGATGGGGTTATCCTTGGGCTTGAATCCGTTGAAACGCCATATTAACGTGAGCTTGAGGTTGCGGGTCATGTCACGGACTTTCATCCTGTAATCCTGGCCGGCATCGCGGATAGTCATGGTGGGCGACCATCTGTTGAATATGTCGTCGGCTTTCAGCACCAGTTCACAACAACGCTTCTTTCCGAACTGCCAGTTGACACCTGCATCCATCCTCCATATGCCCGACAGGTTGGCCATCCCCTGCTGCGACGGCGAGATATAGCTGAAATCCACCGACAACGACACCGGACAGTCCTGACTGAATTTGAACGAGTTGGTCAATGTTCCATAGAAAATCCATTTGCTATGGTCAAAGCTTACGTCATGGAAACGGTCGGCTTTCTCCCGCTGATTGAACACATTGACCGTGGCTGTGGCATTCCAGATATATCCCACGCCGAAAGGGGCATACAGATTCAGGCCTACAACACGCTTGTAGTTCATATTGATGGTCTGATAGACAAGCGCGAGCGCATCGGGCCACTGATAAGGCAACTGCACCGTTGCCTTGTCGCCATACTGGTAATACAGCGTCGCCACATATTTCTGCCTCAGTATGTAGTTGAACTGCGCATCATACTGGATGTATGGCAGCAGTGCAGGATTCCCGATTACGGTTGAATAATCGTTGATATGGCTTGTGCCGCCATGCAGTTCCCAGTATGAGGGGTAAACGCGCCGTGTGCTGAGATTTAGCTGGAAGATGCTGGCGGGAGTCTTGTAATATGTGGCTCCAAGCTGAGGGACGAAATTCCACTCGTGCTGATATCTGTCATGAAAATACTCACCCTTTGCGGAAGCACTGAACGACAGGCCCCAGTCAAACGCCCTCTGCGTCCCCACATACAGGCTGACAACGTCCTCATTTAGCCTGTCATCAAAATCAGGATGGTCAGAACCGGCGTAGCGCTGCGAGCTGTGGTCGACGGAATGCTGATACTCAGCGCCATAATTCAACTGCCATTTGCCCAACTGATGCTGCTGGTCAATATAGGCATGATAGCGGTTTATGGCCTGACGGTTTTCCGAGCCGAGCAGATAATCGGCGTCCCTGAACAATGATTGCGCCCGGTTTTCCGCATATCGCGTATAGTCACCACCGATGGTCATGCCGAACGGCGCGGTGTAACGCACGGCGATGTTGTGGTAACCTACCGGCGAAAGCATGTCATGATCATTTGTGAAATGGCCGAGTGTGCCGCCCGACAGGCTTTGGGTCTTTGAGCCGGATATTATCTGACCGTTGTATGTGAGTTTCAGCGTTTTCCAGGCCGCAGACGCGAAGATGGTATTGCACCAGTTCCGACCGATACGGCGCATGTCATCCTCTATCAGTCTTCGGCCGCCGTTGAGCATGTGGTTTGACCATGTCTCCTCCCGGTTCCACGATTTTGTCCTCGACACGCCGTAATCCAGGTCGAAGGTCCAGTCTTTCACCGCATACGTGGCTGCAAGCGCCCCGCCGTACGAGCCGTAATGAGCCTGATTGTAGCCTGCTCTTACCTGTCCCTGCAGCCCGTCGAGAGGCTTGGGCGTTTTCAGCACCACGTTTATCACAGCCCCGTCCACATGATATTTCGCCGGAGCGGCATACATTATCTCAACATTCTTCAGCCTGTCGACCGGCGTGGTGTATAGCAGCTGGTACAGATTCTGTAGCGGCATGTTGGTCAGTTCGCCATTCAGGATAATGGTTACGCCGGAGGTGCCTGCAAGCCCTATCATTCCGTTGTTGTTCACCACTCCGGGCAGATAGCCCAGAGCCTCAAGAATGTTGGTCACAGGCTTGTCCCTGACAATGGCGGGAAGGTCAACCGCCATCACACCGCCGGCACTTTTCACCACCGGCTTCTCGCCAGTCACAACCACCTCGCCAAGTTCATGGCTACGGAGTGAATCAGTGGTTTCGGTCTGAGCTACAGCGGCCACTGATGTAAGCATTGCAATAGGAATCAGAAAATTTCTCATAAACAAGCACTCTGATTAGTTTCAGGCAAAATTACGCTCCGCCAACCGGAGGATGCTCATCATTTCCCTTATTTAGCCTTAACCGCACCCTTATTTAGTCTTAAAACTACGAGCCTGAAAGCATTGCGTAACGGGAATATTCATAAATTTGCCATAATGAAACATTACCGTACCATATCCATCACATTCATAGTGGTGATTGCAGCCCTGTTCGGGTGCAACATCTGTTATCTTGTCAACCTCTACCATTCCATCCGCAGCGATGTGGAGCGCCAGGTGATGACAGCCATGGCCGACGCCGACATCGACGATATGTGGGAACGGGCCGACCGTGTGAACCGTGCCGCCATCGCTGCACGCGAGGCAGCCGGTGCCGCGGGCGATTCCTTGGAGATTGACCGCCCCGCAAGCGTGTCCGGAGTGAAGGATGAGGAGGGCAACTTTGTCACGACATCCACCAACAAGGACGGAAGTGTTGAGGTCAACAAGACCCCGCTGCGTCGCGACAGATCCTACTCCAACCAGATGGTAAATGACATGAGTCACCAGATGCACAGCAACATGGACCGGTATGTGGACTTCAATCTGACCATCATGGACAGCATCCTCGTGGAGCGTCTGGCCGACCGCAACATACGCCCCGATTTCCTTGCGGTGGAAATTGTCGGCAAAAACGGCGACATAGTCCGCTCCAGCATCCACGTTCCCGCATCGGCCTCCGGTTACGATGTGTTCTCACTGTGTTTCAACCCTGAAGCCGGCTTGTATTACCGCGCATACATGACACCGCTGACAGGCCACATCTTTTCGGAGATGGCAGGCGTGGTGGTCACGGTGTTCCTGCTGATGTTCACTTTCGCACTAGCATTCGTGTATCTTTTCCGCACCGTTGCCAGGCTGCGCACCATCGAGGAGATGAAGGACGATTTCGTGAGCAACATGACCCACGAATTGAAAACCCCCATTGCGATAGCATATTCGGCCAACGACGCGCTGCTCAACTACGACGCCGGCAACAATCCGGCCAAAAGGGAGGAATATCTCACCATCGCCAACAAGCAGCTCAGGCGTCTTGGCGAGCTTGTTGAAAGCATACTGGCAATGAGCATGGAGCGCCGGCGGTCCATGCAGTTGAAAATGGAAAGGATTCCACTGCGGCAGTTTGTCGACGAGATAGCCGCGGCGCAGCGTATGCGCCAAGAAAAAGCCATCACCATCGATGTCAGCATACCAGACAGCACCACCGTGCTGTCCGACAAGGTGCACCTGGCCAATGTGCTCGGCAATCTGATTGACAATGCCATAAAATACTCAGGCAACAGGGTTGCCATATCCATCTACGGCAACCACGATGGCATCACAGTGGCCGACAACGGCATAGGCATCCCTGCCAAATCCATCCCGTATCTGTTCAACAAGTTTTATCGCGTGCCGCACGGCAACCGTCAGGATGTACGCGGCTACGGCATCGGGCTGTACTATGTGAAAAGCATCCTCGACAAAATGGGATGGACCATAGCGGTGAAAAGTACAGAAGGAGAAGGATCGGTATTCACTATCAAATTCAGCAAAGATGAACCATAAGATACTGTTTGTAGAAGATGAGAAAGACTTGACGCTGATTGTGGCCGACACTCTGCGCGGGCAAGGCTATGAGGTGATTACAGCCTCCGACGGCGTGGAGGCTATAGATAAATTCCGCACATCGGGCGCCAACTTGATAGTGGCCGATGTGATGATGCCGCGCATGGACGGTTTCACCATGGCCAAGGCGATACGCCGTTACTCTCCGGATATTCCCATACTGTTTCTCACCGCCAAAAGCACCATAGACGATGTGGAGCAAGGATTTGCCGTCGGGGCAAACGACTATCTCCGCAAACCGTTCGAACTGCGAGAACTGATTGTACGCATAAAGGCGCTGCTCCGGCGCAATGGCGACCGGCCGTCGCCTGCTATCAGACTGGCCATCGGCCGCTATACATTCAACGTAACCACCCAGACACTTGCCATCGACGGCAACGAAGTGGAACTGTCGCATTTCGAGGCACGCATTCTGGAACAGCTTGCCACCAACATCGGCAAGACCGTTGATTCCTCCGACCTCATGATGGCCGTGTGGCAACGCGACGACCCGAGCAACCGCAACTCCCTGCACGGTTATATCCACAAACTGCGCCGCGCCCTGTCGCTCGACCCATCCGTATCAATCATCAACCAACGCGGCTTCGGCTACATGCTCACACTCCGCACATAGGCAAAAAAGAGACTGTCTAACAAGTTTGGGCAGTCTCTTTTTATATTCTAAATGGCAAAA